>JAAYYU010000415.1 GCA_012515235.1 Candidatus Anammoximicrobium sp. | reverse complement strand
TTTGCCCTCGTAGCTCAGTGGATAGAGCACCGGTTTCCTAAACCGGGGGTCGCAGGTTCGAGTCCTGCCGGGGGTGCTGAGTACAAGTTCCGCCCAAGCACTTGAGTTCGTGAGCGGGGGTGGGGCACAGCGGGCGATCTGGAAACGCAATCATGCAGACTTGGAATCGACGCGATGTTTTGGCTTCTTTGGGAGTGCTGGGCAGTGCCGGTCTGTTGAGCGGTTGTGGCGAACCAATCCTCGGCGAATCGGTCCGTTCGGTGGGAAAAGGCGGTGAATCGGTCCCGGCGGCCGAGCGGTCTGCGCCGGCGAGTGCGGGGGCCCCGGTTTCCGCTGGAGTTGCGGACCCCGTGTCAGGCTTGGTGGGCAGGTGGAGCTACCAACCGCTGGATCCTGACACGGTCGGTCAGGTCGCGTATGAGTTGTATCCCCATGGCAGTTGCATGTACGCCGTGTTTGGCAGCGTCATCTCGCAGTTGGCGGAGAAGGCAGGCGAGCCGTTTCGCTCGTTCCCGCTAGAAATGATGCGGTACGGCGCGACGGGGATCGGCGGCTGGGGATCGGTCTGCGGAGCGTTAAACGGCTGTGCGGCGTTGATCGGTCTATTCCACAGGGAACAGCACGACAAACTGCGGGACGAGTTGATTTCCGACCTCTTTCTGTGGTACGAATCTTCGCGGCTTCCGCGATTCGTGCCCGGCCCCGTCGCGGACGAGGTTGGTGTGGGAGTGGCGGGTTCCGTTTTGTGTCACGTGTCGGTCAGCGAGTGGTGCAAGTCCACGGGCCACGACGCGTTTGGCAAGGAACGCCGCGAGCGTTGCCGCCGGCTTTCGGCCGACTGCGCCATGAGGCTAGTCGAATTGCTGAACGCAGGCGCGGAGGGACCGGCGGACTTTCTGGATTTGACGGATGCGAACCACGCCTGTATCGAGTGCCACGGCAAGGGCGGTCAGGGCGACTCGTCGGCCAGGATGAGTTGTGTCCGTTGCCATCAGTTCGATCGCACGCATCCGTAGACTCGTGCGCGAACCGGGGACGGTCGGCGCGGGCGTCACGGTCAGCGTCTCAGGACACCTCCGGCACGACGAACGGCGGACGGTAGACTCGCTGGCAGACCTGGTTCGCTTGGTCGGCCAATTCGCCGACGAAACGTTCCTCGGCGGGATCCAAGCTCACCCAGGGCCCGCCGACGGCTTGTGCGGTGGCCAGGTCGACGCCGTTGGCCTGCAAGTGTTCGCGGCAGCGTTCGAAGGCGTCCGCCAGATCGCGGTTGCCCCGGATCGTCTCTTGGATTGCCGCGGGCGGCAACTGCCGGCCGAGGCGGTAAGAGACATTGGCCATGTGCGAGCAGGCGGCGGAGAGGTGTCCTTCGCGAGCTTCGGCATTCAGTTCATCCGTTTTGCGACTGCGGATCGCGGCCACCCAGTTGGCCACATGGGCAGGGGACGGCTCCGGGGCACGGCGTTTGCCGTTGCCGACGAACTCCTTCATCGCGCGGTCTTGCTTGTCGAACACGGCGCCGCTGGTGGAGTTGCCGGCAAAGTAGCCGCCGTCGCAGTCGATCACCACGCCTTGGCCGAGATTGCGGAACTTGCCCAGCGTGTCCGGGCCCTGGGGGGCCTTCAACGCGCGGACTTCGCACAGCAGCGGGGCGGGCTGGTAGTCCAGCAGCGCGATCTGGGTGTTCGGGGTCTCGCCGGCGTCTTGGAAGGAGAATCTGCCCCCCAGACTGATTGCCCTCGGCGGCGGCCTGTCCTGGCCCAGCGCCCAGCGGCCGATGTCGAGGTAGTGCGCCCCGTTGTTGCCGATTTCACCGTTTCCCGTTGCCCAGAACCAGTGCCACTCGTAGTGCAACTGCCTGCGGGTCAGCGGGGTCTGGGGAGCCGGGCCGCACCACAAGTCGTAATCAACCGTCGCCGGCGGCGTCAAGGGCGAGTCGGCCTTGCCGATGCCCTCCCGCGCCCGGTAGACGATGGCGTGGGCACAGCGGATCGTCCCGATTTCGCCGCGGCGAAGATAGTCGAATGCTTGACGCAGAACTTCGCTGGAACGGCTTTGGGTTCCGACCTGCACCACGCGGCCGTATTTGCGGGCCGCGGCGACCATCTGGCGGCCTTCCCAGATGTTGTACGAGAAGGGCTTTTCGACGTACACGTCCTTGCCGGCCTGGCAGGCCCAGATCGTCGCCAAGGCATGCCAATGGTTGGGAGTGGCGATGGCCACGGCGTCGATGCTCTTGTCGTCCAGCAAGCGACGCACGTCGGTGTAGGTGGCGACGGGTTCGCGCCGAGCTTGGAATGGCTGCCGTTCGTGCTCCAGGACCGCTTGATCGACATCGCACAGCGCGGCGACCGTCACGCCGGGGACCTTTTGCAGGTGGCGGACCAGTTGACGTCCTCGCCCGCCGACACCGCCGACGATCTCGATTCCGCCAAGTCCCACAACGGCGATGCGGATTTGGTCATTCGGTCCGGCGGCTCGTACGAGGCCCCTGACCGCACTCCAGCCTGGCAGCGTCAAGGCCAGGCTTCCCACCACCGAACGCTTCAAGAAACTTCTGCGCGTTGTTTGTCTCATCGTTTGGCTCCTGAGTACGGGATATCGTACCGTCCGAGCGGCGCCGCTGGCAAGCTGGGGACGCTTCCGCCCGGCTGACAGCCGGCATCAGCGACGGTAGAATGCCTCGGTGCTGTTTGTCGACTGGCGTTGTGCTTGCGGCGCGAGAGCAACTCGCAACAGTCTCCAGAGGCCTGGGGCATCGCCGCCGCACTCAGGCATCCGACAACCGAGGACTCTGTCATGTTCGCACACAGGCAACTCACTCGCCGTCAAATCATCGGAGGCGTTGTTGCCGCCGCAGCGTCTGCCGGGTTGCCCGCCAAGGCTCGCTGCGCGGAGGGGGCACTCAGCCCAACCGTCTCCGGCCGGGCGTTGCAGTCGGCCAGCGCGGCAAAGGCGATCGAGCAGGCGGTCTCGGTGGGCTACGATCCGGGGGTTTTGCCGACCGGGCTCCGCTCCCGCTTCGTCCACGGCATCAACGGCCTGAAGGTACACGTGCTGGAAGCCGGATTCGATGGCCAGGGCCGGCCCTGCGTCCTGCTTTTGCACGGCTTCCCGGAACTGGCGTACAGCTGGCGAAAGGTCATGCAACCGCTCGCCGCGGCGGGCTACCACGTGATCGCCCCGGACCAACGCGGTTACGGCCGCACGACTGGCTGGGACGGCGACTACAACGGCGACCTCGGCTCGTTCCGCTTTCTGAACCTGGTGCGGGATGCGTTGGGATTGGTCTCGGCCTTCGGCCACCGCTCGGTCGCCGCCGTGGTCGGTCACGATTTCGGTTCGCCTGTGGCAGCCTGGTGCGCGCTCGTACGGCCGGACGTGTTTCGTTCCGTGGTGTTGATGAGCGCCCCGTTTGCCGGCCCACCCAATCTGCCCTTCAACACGGCGAACCAACCACCGAAACAAGCCCCCGCGGCGGCCCGGCCCGGCGCCGGCATCCACGACGATTTGGCCTCGCTGGCCCGGCCCCGCAAGCATTACCAGTGGTACTACTCGACGCGCGAGGCCGACGGCAACATGCGCAACTGTCCGCAGGGCATCCACGCCTTTCTCCGCGCCTATTACCGCTACAAGAGTGCCGACTGGAAGCAGAACAAGCCCTTCCCGCTCAAGTCCTGGACCGCCGAGGAGTTGGCCAAGCTTCCGACCTACTACATCATGGACCGCGACCTGGGCATGGCCGAGACGGTCGCCCCGATGATGCCGTCCGCGGCGGAGATCGCCGCCTGCAAATGGCTTCCGGACGACGAGTTGCGGGTGTACAGCGAGGAGTTTCGCCGGACCGGATTCCAAGGCGGCCTGCAATGGTACCGCTGTGCGACCACCGGCAAGTTCAACGCCGAACTCGAAATCTTCTCCGGCCGCACGATTGACGTGCCGTCCTGTTTCATCGCCGGGAAAAGCGACTGGGGAATCTACCAGCGGCCTGGGGCCCTGGAGCGAATGCAGACGAGTGCCTGCACTCGCATGTCGGACTGCCATTTGGTGGAGGGTGCCGGACACTGGGTCCAACAGGAGCAACCGGAGGAAGTGAGCCGGCAGTTGATCCGGTTCCTGCAGCAGCAAACATGACCTACCTGTCAATCTTCGCAGTCAACAAGACAGTTTGGCAGCAACGCGTTCCACCGCTCGACCGCCGGGGTCTTTCGGTAGTTTGGCGAGAATCCCGATCCGCCGACGCCCAGCGTCCGCAGGTCGGTCATCCGGCCCAGGGCGCTGACAGACTGCTCGGTGACGTTCTTGGAAAGGAAACCGGCGTCTCCGACAACGGCCTTCGAGAGGTTGCGCACGCGCAGGGGACCGCCGCCGGGCTTCTCGCCATCTTGGACGGTTTGCGACATCGGGGGCTGCGATGACTGCTGCGCCACTGACCGTGCGGGAACTTCGCGAGCGGTGGGAACCGCACAAGGCGCGGTTGGACAACCGGCGGGACAGCCACCCCACGTCGATCCGTTTTCATCGGGCGTGCAGTTGGCTGGAGCAGGCGGAGCGACTGGACCCCGAACGTCAGGCCGACCAGATCCTGCTTCACCAATGGATCGCGTTCAATGCGTTGTACGGCCAGTGGGACCTGAACCTTCACGAACCGGTTGGCGACCGGCCCAGTTGGCAAGTGTTCCTGAGCCGGATGCTGGAACTGGATGCATCGGGACATCTCATCGCGTTGCTCCAGGAGAACCGGCGGCTGGTGCTGGCCATCCTGGGAAACGCCTATCTGAGCCGCTATTTCTGGAATGATCCGGGAGAAGAAAACGCCGGTCGGGCTCGGCAGACGCGTCACCGCGCCGACACGTGGTACGCGGAAAGCCGCTGGGGTACGATCCTCGATCAAACCGTCGAACGGGTGTATCAACTCCGCTGCCAACTCGTTCACGGCGCCGCCACGTTTGGCAGCCGGCTGAACCGTACGGCGCTCAAGCACTGTACGACGCTGATGCGCTGGTTGATGCCGGCGATGCTGCTGGTCTGGATCGACCACGGCGCCGACGAAGACTGGGGCCTGCTGTGCTATCCGCCGGTCAGTCAGCAGTCGGTCACTCGCGGCGGCAGACGAGGCGCTGCCCGGTAGCTTGTTGCCGAGGCGAGTTTTGTCTGCAGGAGGGGGCTCCGACCAAGCCGTCCCGCAGGACGAGTCGCTGTCCCGTGCTAGACGGCTCGCAGAGCCCGCCTGCGGTGGACCTTGTCCGCCAGTCCCGTTGCTGACAAAATGAGAGGGCGTGAGGGGACGCCGTCGTTTCTGTGGATTGTCGACGTCCCGGCAGAGCGGGCCTCTTGAAAAGGGAGAGCGAGCAATGAGGAACCGGATTTCGCATTTTTGTCCCGGCCTGGTGGCGTGTGTCGTGTTAGCGGCTTCGGTGGCGGCTTCGGCGGCGGACCAGGAACTGCTCGCATCCCTGCCCGAGGCCGAACTGGCGCTCCAAGACACGTTGGACCATTGGGGCCTGCCGTTTTCCGATCAGCTACGGCGGTTCCAGCAGGCCCAGGAGTATTGGCTGGACCTGCTGGGCGGAGAAGCCACGAAGAACTTCATGCTGGGCACGCAGCACGGCTTGGAGAAGATCCCCAAGAACAAATACTGGTTCAAGGGCAACTACGGAAATCGGGTCCACGTGTCGGCGGCCCGCAACGAAGTGGAGAGTTTCCAAGTGGCCGTGCTGCCGGCGATCGGCAAGCAACTGGACCGCGTGACACTGGCGTCCGGTCCGCTGCAACGGGAGGAGGGGGCGGGAGTAATTCCGGCCACAGCCTTGACGATCTACCGCGTGGGCTATGTCCAGACCGTGCCGCCGCAGTACCCGGTGCTGTACGTCGGTCCTTGGCCTGACGTGCTCTTGCCCAACGGGCCGATTGAGATCGCCGGGACGGACTTGGGACTGTTTTGGGTCGACGTCAAAGTGCCTCGCGACGCGGCGCCCGGAACGTACTCCGGGCAGTTGACGCTGGACGCCGACGGGCACCGCGTGCCGGTCCAGGTGGGACTCCGAGTGCATTCATTCACCCTGCCCGACCGCGTCCCGTTTCCCATCGCCGTGTGGACCGGGGCCACCTGGCCGCCGGGACAGAAGATGAGCGCCGAGGACTACCGCCGCACGCTGGCCATGTTCCTGGAGCACGCCGTGGACCCGATCTCGGTAGGCAAGGAAGGTGTCACGCTGGACAAGCTCGATTTGGCGGCCTTCGACGAAACCATCGCGTTCTGCATGGACCGCGGGCTGCAACTGTTCGAGATCCCCAACTCGGTCAAGACGCCCGAAAAACTGCGACCGCTCGTCCAGCACCTGCGTCAGAAAGGCTGGCTGGACAAGGCGCTGGTGTACTCCAATCACGACGAGCCGACGGAAGCAACGCTCCGCGAGGCCAACCTTCCCTTCTATCGCCAGATGAAGAGGCTCTATCCCGACCTGCGGGTCTATCTGGCCAGCCAGTACTACCAGGAGATCGACCAGGCGTGCGACATCTGGATGAGCGACGTCTCCACGGCCTTTGGAGCCAGCTTCGCCGCCGGCCATCGCGGTCGCAGCGAATTGTGGTTCTACTACTGCCACCTGCCGATCCACGTCGATTTCTGCCGGCCGCTGGTTCACGCCCCCAACATGCAGATCGACAACGAGGCGATCGAGCATCGGCTGGCGCCCTGGGTGGCCTGGAAGCACCAGACGCCGGGCATGTTCATCTGGGCCGGCAACCGCGGTTGGCAGAGTCAGGAGGGCGGCATCACGGACTGGGAAAAGGCCGGCTGGCGACTGTCCGATACGACTGCCAAGTTCCCCTTCGGCGGCATCCACAACGGGAACGGGTTCCTGCTGTATCCCGGCCCGCACCCTAGCATCCGGCTGAAAGTCCTTCGCGACGGCGCCGAAGACTACGGCTACTTGATGGAGTTGAAGAAGCGCCGACTGCGGGCGACCGCGGCGGACCAACTGCTCCAAGACGCCGACTCCGCGCTGGCCGTGCCGCCCGACGTCCTGGTCGATGCGCACTATTTCAACCGCGACCCCTACGGGCTGCTGCGGACGCGGGAGGCGATAGCGCGACTGATCGAGACGCTAGCGGAGTGACTGCCGAACTGGTCTCCGGCGGCCCATCAGCGAGCGCTTGGATGTCGCGGTGGACTCCCACGGGTTTCCCGCAGACGTTTGCTCAGTCTGTCGACCAGTTCGCGGTTCGCCGGATGCTCGACAACGTTGACGGTCTCGTCCGGGTCGGCCTGGTGGTCGTACAGCATGCGGGCCATCGGCCGGCCGCGATCGTCGAGGTACTCCGTATAGCGGTACTGTGTGGTGCGGATTGTCTCACCATTACCGTAGCGGCCGATCGCAGCCTGCTTGCCGGTCTGCCCGTCGGCCCCTCGCAGCAACGGCACGAAGCTCGTCCCTTGAAGGTGCTCCGGCAGGGGCAAGCCGGCCAACTCGCACAAGCTGGGATAGACGTCGATGAATTCGACCGGGGCCCTGCATTTGACCCCCGCAGGCATTCCCGGAACGCGGACCAGCAACGGCGCCCGCAGCGAAGTCTCGAAGCAGCAGTGCTTGCACCACAGCGTATGCTCGCCCAGGTTCCAGCCGTGGTCGCCCCACAAGACGACGATCGTGTTCCCGCTTAACTCCAGCCGGTCCAATTCGTCCAACAGGGCGCCCACCAAGCTGTCGACAAAGCTGACGCAAGCATAGTAGCCGTGGATCAGCGTGATTGCCGTCTCGTCGCTGACCGGTCCCCGTGCGGGGATGTCGGCGTACGCACGGAGTTCGCCAAAGGTGTGCAGGGCCTGGGAGGGTGCGCCCTGGGGGGCCTCGCGGTAGGTTCCCGGCAGCTTGATCCGGCTGCGGTCGTACAATTCCCAATACTTGCGCGGCGCCACGAAGGGCAAATGCGGCCGGTGAAAGCCGACCGCCAGAAAAAATGGCTGCTCTTTCCGGGCCAGCCGGCGCAGGTCCTCAAGCGATTTGCCCAGGACCTCGCCGTCACGATACTCCTTGATCGGCGCGTCGCTCATTTCCGTCGCCGGCCCGCGGCGGCGACCATCGACGTTCCGTTCCAGGTGCAGACGCTGATTCTCCGGCACGTGATAGCGCATTGGCCCCGGCCGCCAGTCTGGCTCGGACCAGCCGTATTGGCAGTCGCCCGGATTATTGAAGACTTTGCCGTTGGTCAAGGTATCGTATCCGTGCTGCTTGAAGTGCGCGTTCAGCGGCACGATGCCCGGCGCGTCCTTCTCGGTAGAACAGTTCCAGGTGCGGAACCGGGAACGCGTGGGGCGCAGACCCGTCATCAGGCTGGACCGCGACGCACCGCAGACCGGAACCATGCAATTGGCCAGATCGAAACGGGTTCCGCTGGCCGCCAGCGCGTCCAAGTGCGGCGTGACCATCTGCGACTGGCCGTAGCAACCCATTTGCGGACGCAGGTCATCGACGGCAATGAACAGGACATTGGGACGTTTCACGACCTCTGCGGCAGTCGCGGCTTTGGCAGCGGTCACCGCCAGCCATGCCGGGAACGACGCAAGCCTGGCTTCGCTTACCCGGTGAACGACGGACTCGGGGGGCAGATGCGGCGCCCCCAGCAGGCCAATCGCGACGACGATCAAAAACGTCAGAATGCGTGCTGGCATGATTTACCGCCCTTTGGAAAAAGCGTTTTCACGGCAAGACCCCGCCCCAAATTGTCGCGTTTCCAGGAGCCAAAAGCAAGGAACCCAATGCCGGGCTGTCGGCGGCGGGCAAGGTGCGAGGAAGGGGGCCTGAAGATCGTTTCCGGATCTGCTAGACTCCGGCTTTGACAGCAGTCAGACTGCAGGGCAGGAAGGCAGAGATACAGCATCGTTCGCGTAACAACTGTGTCCTCGTCACAGAGGCGATCCCACTGCGTGGGGCGATCCGCAAGCAGCGTTGGCTAGCTGGTTGCGAACGATGCGGAGTGAAAGACCCGTTCGAAGATCGGGGGTTTCAGGTTTCTGCAAAGCCCGGCAGGTTCAACCGCGCGGCGTGCCGTGCAGGCCGGTGTTCGTCGCCACAGACAAGAGAACGATTCCTGCCGGAGGACCTCAGCGATGTGTCCAGACTCGGTCGTACTCAGAGCCGCGGTATTTCTGATCGGGTTGTTTCTGGGGTCGGGCTTTGCGCCGGAGACCGCAGCGGCAGACCGCGATGATGAACGCGCGGGCCCTTTGCGCGTGGGCTGGTCCAGGGCGGACCTGACTCCCGAAGGGCCGGTTCACATGGCAGCGGGTTCGTACGTGCGGATTTCCGAAGGAATTCAGGATCCGCTCGTGGCCACCGTGCTCGTCCTCGAGTCGCTCGGCGAACAGGGCGCCGGCGACGTGCTGATCATGGTCGGGTGCGATTTGGCCCGCGCCGAGCGAGTTCTTTGCGATCGGGTGCGGGAACTCGTGGCCAAGCAGCAGCCGGAGATCGCCGGGGACAAAATCGTGCTCAACGCAACGCACAACCACGGGGCGCCGTGTGTGCGGACGGATCCGGAGCTGGCGGCGAAACTGGCCCAACGCGGGCTGGAAGTCCCCGCCGAGTGGTCCTATTACGGCGTGGACCCGGACGCCATGTCGCCGGTCGGGTTCCTGGAATTCGCCGCCCCCCGGATCGCCAAGGCGGTGGTCGAGGCGTGGCAGAATCGCAAGCCCGGCGGAGTGAGCTTCGGCTTGGGGCATGCCGTGGTGTCGCACAATCGTCTGGTGACGTACGACGACGGGCGATCGGCCCAGTTCGGCAGCGTGGAGAGGCCCGATTTCAGCCACATCGAAGGTTACGAGGACCATTCGGTCGGGCTCCTCTATACCTACGACGCAACAGGCGGCCTGACCGGCGTGGTGGTCAACGTTCCCTGCGCCGCATGGGGCCTGGGCTCGCGCCTCACCGCCGATTTCTGGCACGAAACACGCAACGAGCTGCGCAAGCGACTGGGCGAATCGCTGTACGTCCTGCAGCAGACCGCCGCCTCGGCCGAACAATGGCCGAGGGTTCTGGTCGAACGCCGCGCGCACGAACGCATGCTCAAACTGACGGGGAAAAGTTGGCGGCAGGAGATCGCCGAGCGGCTGGCTGACGCCGTCGATTCCCTCCTGCCCGTCATGCAAAACCACATCGAGTGGAATCCGAAGTTCAGCCACCGTGTTGAGCAAATCGCGTTGAGCCGGCTGAGCTTGACCGGAGAAGTGGCACAAGGAAGACGGCAGGAGTTCGAGCGGCTGCTGGCGGAATACCGCCAGTTGCGACAGGAACTCGAAGCGAATCCCGAACTGCGCAAGCGGCCCAGGTGGTTCGAGAAGATCAGCGGGGTGTATTGGAAGATGGCCCGGGCCAACCGCGTCGTGCAGATGTTCGAACTACAGCAAAGCGAGCCCAAGGTGCCCGTTCCGGTCCACGTGGTCCGCATCGGCGACCTGGCCATCGCCACGCATCCGCTGGCCCTGTATCTGGATTTCGGCACGCAGATCAAGGCCCGCAGCAAGGCGGTCCAGACGTTCACGGTCCAGACCGCCGACGGGCATTGCCGATACCTGCCCACCGCCCGCTCCCTGGCTGGCAGCGCTTACGGCGCCGTGCCTGAGAGCATCGTCTTCGGCCCCGAAGGCGGGCAGGAACTGGTGGAAGGGACCCTGAAGTTGATCGATGACCTCTGGGCGCAACAGTAGATGAGCCGTGCCATGATTTCGGGCCGATTTGCCGAAACACGACGCGAACCGGTCTGCGACTGACAACCCCGCCCTGAGCGGGACTGCGCTCTGTGGCGTCCGCTGGCACAACAGGCTTTCGTGGGCTGCACCGCGTGACGGCCGTTCTTCGCTTCGACAATCGCCACCGCCGCGGTTCAACTTGCCTGCTTTCCTGGACACCTGCTGACGCCTTTCCGGAAAGTTCCGTTGTTTCTCGAACGACGCTCGACCGCGCACCAGCCCTCATCTGGCGGGCTCTGCCAATCGCGTAGGATCGGCATCCGCGGTCAGGCGGAAACGGTCTGCCGCGTTCGCGGCTGCATAGGCCTGGCGTGTGAAGGCAAACGCGGCGTCCAGCGTGGCGGAGTCCAACGGCGTCCCGCGGCCGCTAACGCCGCCGCCGATCACCATCCGGCGGGGAGCGATCAGGGCTGCCAACTGTGCGACGTCCCCGGCATCGCGCAAGATGCCCGGCACCAGAACCCCCAAACGCTGGCCTTGATAAGGTTCGTCGGTGACATAGCTGGCCAGCATTCCGGACGTCAGGACAGACGCGATCCGCGAGTCCACGGCGGCGGAACAGACGGCCACCAGGCCGGCCGGTCCGATGCCGACGACCGTAACCTCCGCGGGCAGGCGGCCGTCCCGTTCCTGCACGGCATCCAGGAGTCGGCGGACATCCACCACCCACTGGCCCAGCAACGGGCGTCCGAGCCACAGCGACCACTCGGCAGTGTTGTGGTCGGGCGCGCGGCCGATGCGGTCGTTGGGTTGAGCGGCGGAGCCCGTCGCCCGCAAATCCGGTGTCAGCACGGTCCAGCCATCGCTTCGCAATTGCCCGGCCAGAGGACTGCTGGCCGCTTGCTCGCCGCCGTCCAAATCCAACACGATGGCCAGCTTTTGACCTGGCTTCCCAGGCGGCTGCTGGCGGGCGGTAAGCCTCAATCCCGGTTCCGGCTGGAACGCGATCCCGCCAGCCGGATCCGCGTTCGCCGCGCTCGCCAGCGCCGACTGCGTCGCCACGGGCGTTGCGTGGCCGAACAGGCAGTCGTTCAAGCCCTGGAGGATCGCAGCCTGCTGCTTCTGCCACTGTTGCGAGTTTTGCGGCGGCGCGCGCTGCTGCAGCAGTCGGCGGGCTTCGGACGCGGCGAACTGCGGGATGGTGACGAAATCGTCGGGCCGCGAGGCGCCGGGAAAACACCGCAACGTTTCGGGGTCTTCCACGCTGCTCTGCGGCTCCGGGATGGGCGAGCCGTCGCCGATCCCTTTCAGGTGCCGCGTCATCCAGCCGTACATGGCCTCGCGCATCGCTTGGTTATAGTCGTGCGGCGACTGGAAGGTGGCGTGTTTCAGATGATCGGGACGGCCATACAGCTTGAAAATCGGCTGTGCCCAAGCCACCGACTTGCGGGCTTCCGCGACGGAAAACTGCACCGCGTCGCGGGTGGCATTGACGACCAGCAACCCGCGCGGCGCGGTCAAGCCGAGCACGTTCCCTTCCTCGGTGAACTGCAACGCGCCCGGCACCACCTCGCACATGCAGCAGGCGGCTCCCAAGTACGCCTGGTAGTTGCCCACGGAACAGACGGGCACCACCGCGCCGAAGCGATCGTCCCACGCTCCCGCGTACATCGTCTGGTTGCCGCCGCCGCTGGCGCCGGTAATGCCCAGGCGGTTGGCGTCGACTTCCGGCCGCGTGAGCAGGTAATCGACCGCCCGCTGGTTCTCATAGACCTGCAGGCCGCACAGCGGCAAGCCGACCGGCAGCAGCGTCGCGGCGACCATCTCGCCGTGATACTCGCCCAACGCCTTGCCCAAACCGCGCTCGCCCGCTCCGAACGCATCGACGGCCAGCACGAAGAAGCCCAGTTGTACCAGCCCCAGGCATCTTGCCTGAACCACGGGTTCTTGTTTCGCCAGCCGCCAATGGCCATGGACGACCAGCACTGCGGGCAGTCGGCCGGGCGTCTCCGGCACGTAGGCGTTGGCGGTCATCCAGACGCCGGGCCGCGTCTGGAAGACGATTTTCTCCACGCGGTAGCCGTCGCGTTGGAGAGTGGCCAGAATGCGCGGCTCCAGCGGACACGGTTTCTCCGGAAATCCGCCCCAGGCGGTCAGCATCTGGCGACGCAATTCGCTGCGGCGTTGCTCCCATTCCGCCAGGGTCTGGGGAGCCTTGTCGCCGGCCCGGAACTCGGCCGCTTGCCGCCGGACGAACTCCAGGAAGGTCAGGGACGAACCGCGGTCCTGAGCGCCGCCCGTCGTCGCCAACAGCAGAACCGCCACCATGGCAGAAACCGAAATCTGACGCATGACCATCTCCTCCAAGCGGCGCTGCCGCCATCCAACACCTGCTGATCTTTCACGAAACTCGTTCCCGCCGCCGACGCGGGAGTCGGCCGCACCGTCGACGAGATCATGATTCAACCCCCGCTCCGTCGCGCCTCGTAGAATTGCGGTGATGGTTCCTACGCCTGCTCCATCACGATCCCGCAAGATGCACAGTCCACCCGACGCAACACGTCCACCAAGAGCACCGCAATCTGCCACCAAGGCACGAGTTCCCGCCTCCGGGCCGGCAAGCGATCGTCGCCAGGACGAACCCGATGGCCCCGGAACACACCGCCCAACCGTTGGCCCGGCGCGCGATCTCCAAGAGCCACGTCGGCCGCCTCACACCGGAATACGTGCTTCCACGAAAACCTGGCCCGCGTTCATCGGCCCTCACGGCTTCTTCGCGACCGGCACCCAATCGGGCTCCTTGTTGCTGTTGCCGTCGCTCGTGATGGCTATCCAGCGGTTGCTGGCGGCGGCATCGGCCACGCAGATGTTCCAACCCGGCGCCCGCAGACCGACCAGCGCCGGCGACAATCCCAGGCCTTTCTTGTACAACCCGCGGGTGAAGGCCACGTAGCGGCCGTCGGGCGACCAGTCGGCATGCTGGACCTTGATCGGCTTGTCGCTCACAATCAACTCCCGGACGTTCACCACCCGCGGCTCGGCCCCGGAAAGATCCAGGTCGCCGACGCCCAGCGAATAATCGCTCGACGCCCAGACGAGGCGTCTGCCGTCGGGACTTGCATCCGGACGGCAGCCGGCAATCTTGAGATCGACCACCCGCTGTCCGCGCATCTCGATGGCGACCATCGCGTGCGCGAACCCCATCCCGCCGTGGACGGAGCCGATGACCCACTTGCCGTCCGGCGTACAGCAGATGGCGAACAGGTGATGCAGGTCCCGCTTCGGATGCTCCTCGTCCCGGCCCGTCGCCGGATCGTGAAAGAAGACGCCTTTTGTGACGTAGTCCATCACGGTGAACTTCTCGAATTCGTTCTTCAGATACACGATCCGTCTGCTGTCGGCCGTCCAGCAGCCGTCGCGGGCGCCGGGAGCCACCCGGCGCCGACCGCTGCCGTCCAGGTTCATCCAGTACACGTCGCGCGTTTTGCTGTCCCCTTCGCCCGAATCCACCTCGAACGAAATCTTCGTGCCGTCGGGAGAAAGGTGCGGGTACAACTCGTGCACGTCCGGTGTTCGTGTCAGGTTGACTCGCTGCGCGCCGTCGGCGCGGATCAGGAACAGGTCCCAGTTATCGTCCTGAAAGCTCTCGTAGACGATCCGATAAGGAACTTGCCGCAATTCTCGAATCAGATCTTCGCCGCAGGCCGGCGTGGCGGCCGCCGCCGCCGCGCACAGCAAGGGGATGACGGACCGCAGGGGCGTTCGCAAGGCAGGACGCGTCATCGCGGAACTCTTCACAACTGAGCCGGATCAACCGCGGGCGGGCTGACGCCTCGCCGTTGACCGGAGGGATTAGTGGGGCGGTTCGATGATCTTCTGCGGGGCGGCAGCCTGGTCCGCGGGGGGAGCCAGTTCGGCCAGCATGCGAATCGCCGCCTCGACCATGATCTCGCCGGAGCCTTCTCCGCAGCGGGCGCTGATCACCTCGTAGTTCCCTTCCGCGTACGCGGACCGGTTGGGGATGTAGCTGAACGAGCCGTTGGCCAGTTCGACGATGTGCGTCTGCCGGAAAGGCGAAGCGGCTTTGATGCTCAAGCCCAACTCGACAAACACTTCGCCCGACAGCGCCACCCAGGCCAAGTCGGGGCCGAGCGTCATGACCTGAACCTCCGCCTCCCACGGCTGGCCTTTGCGCGCCGCCACGTCGAGCGCCTTGTAAGCCTGCACCTGTTCCAGAAACTTCGCCTGAGAACCACGCTTGACGATCTCCCGCGCCGCAGCCACCTCCTGCTCGGTCACCGGGGCCAGCGGCAGGGAGACCACTTCGCTGCGGACCGCCAGCGGCCCGGCGGCGGCCGGCTTGAGGTCCATGTAGATCTTGAGCACGTCGCCCGCCAGGATCGTCCCCAAGCGGATCGCCTCCTCCGGGCCGTGCTGGCGATCGGACCACTGGACGTTGATGTGATTCAGATTGCCACACGCGCCGTTGGCAAACATCGTCATCATCTCGGGCCCCTTGACTTCGGCCAGGCGGCGGGCCAGCACGCCGGGGAAATCGGGCCAGCACTTCAGGCCGCCGGTCGTGTCGGCGTGCATAGCATAGTTGACGTAGCTCAGCACCGGCCTGGCGTCCGTGGTCTGGAAGTAGACCACGCCGACTTCGGGATCGATCGGGCTCACCGGCCGGATGATGTTCGGATTGTTCTTGCCCGGATTCCAGCCCACCGTGCCGTCCTTCATCCAGAAGCGGCGCGTGAACGCCAGGCGGTCTTCCTGGCCGCGGGCGCACGACACTTGCACCGGGACCAGCCGCTGGCAAGCCTCCGAGACGCTCTGGGCAATCTTGGCCGGCAGCTCCTCGGTGTACTTCTTCACCAGGACGTTGATGCCGTCCAACTCATCGCGCGCCGATTTCCTGTCCACCGCGGGGCCGGTGTGCGTGTGGGTCGCCGAGATCATGACGTGGCCGCCGGGGATCTTGGTTTGCTGTTCGATCTGTTTCCGGGCGGCGAGCACCGTGTGGCGAGGCACCGTGATCAAGTCGCAGACGATCATGGCGGCCCGCGTCTGACCGTCGTCCAGCACGACGGCCTTGGCGTACAGGTCCTCCAACACGCCCTCGCTGCCTCGCGGGCTGTAGTAACCGGCCAAGGGAATCCCGACCGGCGGGTTGATGTTGATCGCCGCGGTTCCCACTCGCAACGTGTCCGCCAGCGCGGGCGACGTTCCCAGGGCCAGCAGGGCAAGCAAGATACAACAGGTGTGGCGTGCGGACTCCCCTGACGTCATGACAAAACCTCCCTCACGAGAACAGAAAGACAACCAGTCCTGGCAAGGGTACACGCCCGCCGACAGGAAGGCAAGGACGCACTGCCGGCGAAACGCGGCGCAGCGGCCGCGTCCTTCGGCCCCGTTGCCGCTGGGCTCAACGGCAGGCCGCGCACCGTTCAGCCCAGGAGGAGCCCTGGCAAAGAGGGGCGTGTCGTCGCAGGCACGGAGCGTGGCCGACCGGCGAGTCATCGTCCGCTGCGGCTCGCCGCTTCGCGGTCCGCCGGAAGTGGCGAGCCGCAGCGGACGAGTACGCGAAACTGAAGAAACCCCTGAGTCGCCAGTGCCGTGACATGGCTCCAAGCGCCGCCGCCGAGCCTGTGCCGGCGGGGAGCTTGCTCCGCTGCCGAGGCGTTTCTAGCCGCCCGTTGCCGCCCGTGCGGTTGCCGGTTCGGGCCGGAGGGCAATCGTGGCCTGATTCAGATAGCTGCAGGTGCACCAACTGGCAGCGTCCGCCATCAGCAACAGCCCGCCGGCAGGGATGGCATTCACCCAACAACCCGGCCGGATGCCGCCATAGTTTTCGGTCTGCGACGAACGCGTCAGGTCGATGTAGCCGAGCGTTGCAGAGCGGAAAACGAGCAGGTTCCGCGATCCCGCCGGGATGCCACAGCCGTAGGAACGCCGCAGCGTGAACGGCAACGCCTCGCCGGTCAGCAGGTCCCACGCGCCGGGCTCGGCATAAATCGTCCGGTCATTGAGGATGGGGCGTGCGACGTAACGGGCCGGAGTGTCCCAAATCCGCGATCCATCCTGGGTGCGCAACGCCGCCAGCCGATCGCCCAACTCGGAGTCCAGCGAGGCTTGATGCGCGGGCTGGTAGCACATCAGCAGCACGCCGTGCTTCTCGCTGACGGCCAACTGGGTGCCAAAGATGTCTTCCTCGTTCTTCCAAAGGATCTGGCCTGTTTCCGCATCCAGCGCCGTCAGGCAGCCGCCGGGCGACGGCGGGATCAGGCGGCGGAATTCGTCAATCTCCTTGCTCCCGTTGGCGGCGGCCCGACGCTTTGCCTCCGCACGCAGCGGCGCGATCGGATACCGCAAGCGGTCCACCTCTGCGACCGCCCGATCGATCAAGTAGACCCGGCCTCGATTCATTGCAATGGCGTTGTTGCGAATCGACCGCTGGGGCTGGAAAGTCCACTTCACCTTCCCGCTGTCGGGGTCCAGGGCAAACAGCATCACCGCTTGGATGAACTGACCGCCGGTGTCCCAGTTGGGTGACCAGCAACGCACGAGATAGTCTTCGTCTGCCAGCGTGCCGAACAGCGTGCCGCCTTCCCACGCGATGTAGCCCCAGGTGCCCGGCTTGCCGTCGGGCCGCGGCGGCGGTTGATATTCCCGGACCAGTTGGCCGCTGGCCGCGGCCAGCCGCAGGCAGCGGTCGCCCGTGTGGACATAGACGTCGTCCCCGCCCAGGCAATAGTTGCCCCCCGTCCAGGCCGCGCCGATGCTGTGTTCACGATGATAGGTGCGCAAGGCGTTGGGCAGAGACACCTCCCACAGCGTGCGACCGTTGTAGATGCTCGTGGCGCGCAGGCCGTGCAGGCCCTGGACGATCATCCGCCCGCGATCGACCAACGGGGCCGGGCCTCGGCCGTGCCGGTTGGAGAGCACAAAATCAGTGTCCCGGTACCAGAGCATGGCCAAGGGGCCTCGCAAGCGGGTATCGTCCGAACACAGCGTGTTGGCGGGGCTTGTGTTCTGGTGCGTCCAATTGCCCACGCCCGCCAAGGGACCACGGGCGGAGACCGACATCGTGTCCGGGCGGCCCAGGCAAAAGACTCCACCCTCAGGTCGCTGCATCCGCTGGACGGCGTCGTTGGGAACTGCGTCGGCGCCGTCCGTCAGCGTTCGTTGCGAGACGACCAGATCGGCAAAATAATCGGGATAACTGATCGCAGACAGATCGGCCTGATGGACCGTCACCCGTGTGCCATACAGGCCCGCACGATCCAGCCGCTTCTGCGCCGCCTGCACCAACGCCGCGTCGGTTTCCAATCCGTAGATCTGCAGCTCCGTGCGGCGGCTGAGTTCCAGAGCCAGACTGCCGTCCCCGCAGCCCACGTCCACACAGAACCCCTTCGTGACTCCCGTGCGGCGCACGATTTCTTCCGCCGCAGCGGCAAACCGCGGGTCGGAGGCCCGCGGCGGCTCCGCAGCCGCTGTGGACACCACGGTCGAGGCCGACGGACCGGCGCCGAAACAGTACATCCGACCTCGCTCGGTGCTGACAAACAGCCGGCCTTCAGCCACGGCCAGCCCGCAGGCCGCTCCGGCGACTTCAACGCTCCAGGCTATGGCGCGCGTTGTCAGGTCGACGGTCAGCACGCAATCCTGACCGCCCACAACCGCCGAGTTGCCCGCCACGATCAAGGCGGCAGGCTGACCTTGAATCGGCAACTCGATCCAGCTGGTGGACCCCATCTGCTGGCCTTCCGGCTTCTGGGTGCCCGGCCATTGGGCGGGACGCAGTAACGCGGCTTCCGGCAGGTCGAGGGTCCACAACGGTTTCGCCAGGGAGCGGGCCGTGGCAGGAGCTCCTTTGCGATCCACGGCCGGCCGCTCGACGACCATCGGCTTCCGATTCAGTACCACCAGACCCGGCTTGTTCCCGGAAAAGATTGCGTAGTCGGGATGCAGGGCGACGGCGAGCCCGGTGCGTGCGACCAGGGTCTGGCTCGAAGCATCAAACACCGCGCCGCTGTTGAAGAACCAATCGCCGAGCCCCACGACATCAGCGCCGCCCAAGCTGGTGTTCGGTTGCAGGTTGAGGCCCAGGAACTTGCCTTCCGTTCGGTCAAAAACTGCCGGGACGCCGCGGCCCGTAGGGACGTACAACCGCTTGCCGTCGACCACCAGATAGCCCTGTGCCGCAACGCCGCTCTTGGCGCGGGCCGTCGGATGCGGCTGGTCCAATTCGAGCGTTCCGGACGAATCGTTGCACCAGACCACGCGGCCACTGGCGGCCTCCAGGGCGTACACGTAGACTCCTTCGCTGGGCCAGATGCCGGCGGCAAAGTAGACCAGATCGTCCGCCACCACCGGCCCGCCGCGGGCGGGCCAGCGGGAAACCATCCGGTCGTTGCCCAGGAGCATGTCCCGCCGCGGGCCGCCGCGGTGTTTCCAGACCAGCCGGCCATCCGCGGTCGCGAGGCAGTACAGGTAGCCGTCGTCGCTGGCCACCAGAACCCGGTCTCGCCAAACGGCCGGGGCAAACCGCACCGGCCCGCCCGTAAAAAACTCCCAACGCACGCGGCCCGTAGCGGCGTCCAAGGCGTACACCTTGCCGTCGGCCGAGCTGCCGAAATACAGGTGCGGGCCGGCAATCACGGGCTGGTACGCGACATCGAAGCGCTGCCGGTTGCGCGTCGGCCACGCGGGTTGGGGAGCGTGGCGCGACTCGAAGGTCCACGCCAGTGACAGCGCACTCGGCAGCGTTTCCGCCGTGTACCCCGTCCTGGCCGCATCCGCTCGGTAAGCCGGCCAATCGCCGGCACGCGATTCCCACACCATGGCCACAATCAGACCCACGCCGAGCGCCGAGAACAAACACCGGTGCACCTCAAGCCCTCCCTTTACTCCAAACGGTCGATTCCTCGCCGGTCACGCCTGCTGCCTATGACGAACCGCGATTGCTCGGGCGAATCAGGACATCACGAAGTGGCTCGACCCAGTTCAGACTTTCCATGTCGTAGACGACAAAGTCGCCGTCAAACCGCCAGTAGCCCCGACTCCAGCCACGTTTCTCTGCCGACCAGGTCACGAACGACATCCAGGACATCCCCGGCTTCTCCAGCAGGTTAATGCTGTACCAGGATGCCGGGCCGATGACAAGGGCCGGCTGGGATTGGCTTAGGTGGAATTGGCTTGGCTGGGATTGGCTTGTCGGATGATCGCCAAGGCTTCGCGCAGCCCGTGATTCCACATCTCGGACGTTCGTCTCTTGTTCGGTTCGTTCAGGATCTCGAACAGCACGTCGCTCGGCTGCCCCTTGTACCGCTTTTCCTGCTTCATACGGGTGCGCTCCGTCTGTCATCAGCTTGTCGGCGAGCCTATAATCGACGGGGAAAAAGCCAGCACGGCAATGCATTCGGGAGCAGGACAATGTCATCGGCAGCGACCCGAGTTGTTCTCGACGGAGACGTCAGAGCGGACGGCACGATCGCACTGGATGCGTACCCATTGCGGAGCCTGATATGGCGGCGTGTTGCCGCGGGTGTTTGCCGAGCGGACGAGGCGACCGGCGAACAACTCAATGTTTGTGCCGGTGCAATGGCGGCTGAGATTCATGCCATGTTTGAGTGAACCTGCTCATGCTTCGTCCCTGCTCCGCCTGGCGCGTCCTGGTGATCGGTTACGGCAATACCCTCCGCGGCGACGACGCGGTCGGCCCGATTCTGGCGGAACGCCTGCGCGGGGAAGTCCTCGCGGAGGGCCTACTCATCCTGAGCTGCCATCAGCTGACACCGGAACTTGCCAGCGACGTGGCCGCCTGCGAGCACGTGGTTTTCCTCGACGCCTCACTGGAGATTCCCGTCGGCGAGATCGAGTGCCGCCCGTTGACGCCGCTTCCCCGCGACGCGGCACCCCTGGTTCACTCCCTGAGCCCCGAGCGACTGTTAGCCCTCGCGCAGCTTTGCTACGGCTGTGTGCCCCAGGCGACGCTGGTTTCCGTGGGCGGCCTCCGCTTCGACTTCGGCGACGCAGTCCTCTCGCCCCCCGTGGCCGCGACGGTCGAGCCCGCCCTGCAACGAATCCGAGAACTCATCGGTCTCGAACCCCGGCAAACCGCGGGCTGACTCCCGCCGCTTGCCACGGCTTTCCGTCGATGCCGCGGTGGAACGCATCCGAACGCTCCGCCTGCCCTCCGCAGTTGCGTTCGCCGGCAACGCAAACTTTGCCTGTTCTTCCTGGTCTATCCACGCGGAATTCCTCGCCGTGTTGGCGCAATCGGCTGTCCCTCCAACCGTTACGGTCCGATTCGTCGGATCAACGGTCATGTCCCGCGCGGGCTGCAGCCGATCAGCTTACATGGGTTGTAAGGCCCGTGCGCGGAATTCCTATAGCGAGGGACGAGGCCATGCTTGTCTTCATCAGCGACTTGCATTTGACGGACGGAACGAGCGGAACGCAGACCCACCCCAGTGCCTTTCGTATTTTTGCCGAGCGGCTGCGTTACCTGGCGACGCGCGCCTCGTACCGGGCCGACGGCAGCTACCGGCCGATCGACCGCGTCGACCTGGTGCTGCTGGGCGACACCCTCGACCTGATGCGTTCCGCGCGCTGGCTGCAGGGCCGCGTCCGGCCGTGGAGCGACCCGCAGGCACCCGAGTTGATCCAGACGTTGACGGAGATCATCGACGGCGTGCTGGCCTGCAACGAGCCGGCGTTGGCGGTGTTGCGTTCTTTTGCGACCTCGACGGGCGTGTGCGTCGCGCCGGCCGGCCGGAATCGGCAACCCCAGTTCAACGCGCCGCCGCAACCGGTTTCGGTCCGCACCTACTGTTTGGTCGGAAACAGCGATTGGCCGCTGCACGTCGCGGGTCGCCCCTACGACTTGATGCGACAAAAGATCGCGCATCACATGGGCCTGGCCAACCCCTTGAACGAACCCTTTCCCCACGACGCCTTGGAATGCGACGCCGTCCTGGAGTCGTTCCGCCGGCATCGCGTGTTCGGCCGTCATGGCGACGTGTTCGACCCGATCCACTTCGCAGGAGACCGCAGCGCCAGCAGCCTGGGCGACGCGTTGGCGATCGAAATGATCGGGCGGTTTGCCGTCGAAATGCAGCAACTGGGTCGCGAGGCGCCGCCGGCCTTGCTGGCGGGCTTGCGCGAGCTGGATCAGATCCGGCCGGTGCTGTTGGCCCCGGTTTGGCTCGAAGGCCTGTTGGAGCGGACCTGCTCCAGTCCGGCGTTGAAGAAACGGATCAAACGCGTCTGGGATCAATTGGCCGACGAGTTCCTGCAGCTGGATCTGGTGCGCGAGCAGGACGCCTGGAGCCCCTCGGAGCTGCTCGCCGGCTTGGAACGGACCCTCAAGTTCGGCAAACGGCCGTCGTTGGGATGGGCCGGCAAAATCGCCGGCTGGCTGAACTCGCTGCGAGGGACAAAGAGCGGATCCTACTACGAACACGCGCTGGCCGAGCCCGAATTCCGCAACCGCCGCGCGCGGCACATCGTGTACGGGCACACGCACCAGCCGGAGACGGTGCCGTTGGACGCCAGCTTTGCCGACGGCTATGTGCTGAATCAGGTTTACTTCAACACCGGCACGTGGCGGCGCGTGTATCAACCCACGCACCTGGGGCTGGCCGACCACGAATTCATCCCGGCCGAGAACATGAGCTTCCTGGCGTTCTTCGAGGGCGACGAGCGTCGCGGGCGCCCGTTCGAGATGTGGACCGGTCTGCTGGGCGTCGGCGCCGAGGACCGCTCGGCCTGGCCGCCCGGCCAACCGGCGCCCCATACCGCCGCGCGCCCCGCCGTCACGGCTCCCCCGATCACTGCTCCGCATTTCAGCAACGGTTCCTTGGTCCGCGCGGCCGGTGCCGGATGACTCGTCGGGCCTAACCGCTGTCCGCCCTGACGGCTTGGGGAAAAAAGGGTTGGGCTCGGAACTGCGTTGGAACGTCCCGAGGAAAAGCAGACGCCGGCAGTTGCCCGCCGGGAGGCGAGCACCGGGAGCTAACTGTCCGCTTTTTTTCAAGGGGCGGTTAACTCGCCAAACTCCGCCGCTTCGAGTACACTTCGGGAAAACGTCACTTTCCCTGCGCGGAGCCCTGGTTCCTTGGCGCCCAAGTATCAGCCGAAGACAATTACCCTGCCGGGGCAGATGATCTTGTTGGGCACCGGCACCTCGGTAGGCGTGCCGACGATCGGCTGCGGTTGCCCCGTGTGTACCAGCCCTAATCCCCGCAACCGCCGCACGCGTTGCGCCGCGGTGCTGGGCCTGCCCGAAGGCAATCTGCTGATCGATACGCCGCCCGACCTGCGATTCCAGATGATCCGCGAAGGGCTGGGCGTCGTGCACGCCGTCGCGTACACCCACGAGCACGCCGACCACTTGTTCGGCCTGGACGACCTGCGGCTGATGCCGTTCTTTCTGGGCCACGCCCTGCCGCTGTACTGCGAGCGGATTGTCGAAGCGCGAATTCGCACGGCGTTCGACTACGCCTTTACGGACCTGGAACCGACGCACGAAGGCGCCGTTCCGCAACTGGTATTCCAACGCATCGACACGCGGCCGTTCCAGGTGCTGGGCGCCCGCGTGGTCCCGATCCGGCTGCAGCACGGTCCGCGGTTCCAGGTGTTGGGATTCCGTATCGGCAACGTCGCCTACTGCACCGACGTCAAGGAAATTCCGGCGGAAAGCTGGCCGCTGCTGGAGGGACTGGACACGCTGGTCCTGAACGCGCTTCGCACCCGGCCGCACGCGACGCATTTCTGCCTGGACGAAGCCGTCGCGGCCGCCCAGCGGCTGCAACCGCGGCGGACACTTTTCACCCACGTGGGACACGATCTGGATTACGACCAGACCAACGCGCGGCTGCCCCCCGGCATGGCTTTGGCGTACGATGGCTTGCGCGTACCGCTGACGTGACGCCGGTCCCATACAGGTCTCCCGGATCGTGCGGTTGCTCTCCACGCTGAAAGTCTGTGGATGTTGCAGCTCGCGCGTCGCGTGGTACAATGCCGCCAGGGGCCGGACGAGTCGGGGCGGTCAACCTGGTTGCAGGCGCCCGCCTGATTCTCTCGGATCGCGAAATTGAAGTGCGGCGGAGATTGACCCGCGGAGCCGCTTAACCTTTTACGCCGTGGAGCCCCCGAACAACTGCAATCATCAACGCGCTTACCCCGACAACCATGAGACACTTCATCGCGATTGCCGTTTTGTTGGGCCTCTCGTTGACGGCTTTCGGCAAAGACATCCGCCTCCCGCCGCTCAAGGACTGGAACGGTTTTTTCCCGTTCTCCGGCGACGCCGCGCAACAGGAAGCTGCGGCTAGTCTGTGGCTGCTTAAGTAGACGACAGCTTTGGTCAAGGAGTGTTTTTTTATGAGTACCTCACGACGCCGTTTTCTTCAGAGTTCCGCTCTTGCCGCCGTCGCCGGTTCCGTTTCCCCCCTGACGGCGGCGGCCCCCGCGACCCCCGCGACCCCCGCGGCCAGCGACGATCCCCGCATGCTGTATTACGACCAGTTCTACTTCAAGGAGAAACCAATATTCCGCTTCGAGTATCCGTTCGACGGCGGTGTGCTTCAGGAAGGAACCGGCTATCCAGTTCTTGGCACGGAGACGGGAGCCGACGGAGTCAAACGGCTTCGGATTCACGTCGTCGTTCGGCCCGGCGATGTCGGTAATCTTCAGGTCTTCGATCCCGAAGGTGCGGTCATCCCGATGGAATCCATCTCCGGCGCACTCATGGGCGCCGCACTGCTCAAGGACCGTTTGTCCCTTCTCAAAGCGCGTGGCCAAAAGAACGGCAAGCCGGTCGAATTCACCTGTCGCGTTCTGTGGGCGAAGAACGCTTACAAACGCTATCGCTGCTATATCGACGACCACAGTTTCTGCTTCCGTGATATTCTGCAGAAACAGTACAAGAGCATTTTCGACTGCTTCTATTTCGCGAAACTCCGCGAGCTGCACAAACGCTATCAAACGAAGATCGTCCTGAACTGCTTCAACTCGACGCCGGAACGCGACTTTACCCTTTCGATGTTTCCTGAAAAGTACAAGCCGGAATTCGAGGATAATGCCGATTGGCTCCGACTGGCTTTCCACTCGGAAAACGAGTTCCCCGGTGAACCGTACCGCAACGCGACACCGGAACAACTCGCAGCCGACTTCGATCTGACCGCGACGCAGCTCAAACGGATCGCGGGCAAAGCTTATACGGCGGGACTGCAAATCCACTTCGCCATGGTTCGCGCCGATTCCTATCAGGTCTTGGCCGAGCGCGGGGTCAAGATGCTTCCGACCGGCGGAAGCAAGAATCCCGGAACGGGGGACAAATACTGCGATTTCATGCTCCCGAACCAGATTACGGCCTACCTTCGGGAACATCAGGGCTGGATGGACCCCGACTCCGGCATCATTTTTTACAACGGCGTCATGCCGACGACGTGTGAATGGATTCCAACGACCCAGACCGAATGGCTCCATCATCGTAAACTTGACAACCCGAAGCAAAACCTGCTGATCAATATCGCGGGCCACGAACAGTACTGGTGGCCGTTTTATCGCAATTACAAGTCGGATATTTTCGAACGCTGGGATACCGCGCTGCGTCACGTGACGGAACACGGGTACAAACCGATCTGGATCGACGACGGATTCTTCGGCGGCTGCGATTGATGTTTGCCGCCCGTGCAGGTCCGCTCCCCGTCCGCTTCGGCAAAGGCCCGGCGCGACGGGGGTGGCCCAACGGGTGGCCCGCACACAGGGCATGGTCTTTCCTCTCCGCCTTGCGTTCAGCGTCTCGGGCCGGGCGCTGGAACCAGCGCTGCGGCGAAGCCCCAGGGACGATCGGCCAGAAGTGATGCAGGGAGCAACTCGGATGTTGTCGATCCGCACTTCGGCGTGGCGGTCCTTGGCTGGCGATGCGTTTCAGTTCGGATCGTTCGCGGCCGGTTCTTCCCAGACGGTGCGATAGCCGTGTGCGGCTTCGACGTATTCGATCAGGCGGGCATAGAAGGGATGCCCGGCCAAGGTGGCGGTGTCGCCGATGATCAGGAGCTTGCGGCGGGCGCGGGTCAGCGCCACGTTCATGCGGCGGACGTCGGCCAGGAAGCCAATCTCGCCCTGGGAGTTGGAACGGACGAGCGAGATGACCACCGCTTCTTTTTCGCGGCCTTGAAAACCGTCGACGCTGTCGATCTCCAGGCCGGGGACCGGCAACTGGCTGCGCAGCAATCGCACTTGGGCGGCGTACGGCGCGATGACGGCCAGGTCCTGGGGGGCCAGGCCGCTGGCGAGCAGTTGTCGGACGTAACGGACGACTAACTCGGCTTCCGGCGGGTTCCGCCGGCTCTCGCCGTCCGGCTCCACCTCTTCGTCGAAGCCGGCCCCGGCGGTGTCCAGCCACTGGATCGGCGTCTGCGTCAGCGGCACGGCGGCCAGGCCGGGCAGGTCGGCCAGCAGATGGCCGCGGACGGACTCGTGCGCCGTCAGTTCCGCTTCGTAGAATTCCAGCGACGGAAAGTCCATGATCTGTTCGTGCATCCGGTACTGGATGGTCAACCGCCGGGCGATGCTCCGGCCGTACCGCTCCATCAACCGTTCAAACATGCTGATCCCCAGACCCTCGTTGGCGGCCGACTGGCTGACGACCGTCGGCGGCAGTTGGCAGTGATCGCCCGCCAGCACGACGCGATCGCAGCGGGCCAGCGGAATCCAGCAGCCCGGCTCGACGCTCTGACACGCTTCGTCGATCACTGCCAGATCGAAACGCCGCGTCCCGATCAGTTCGCTGTCCAAGCCGGTCAGCGTGGCACAGAGCACGTCGGCGGTGTCCAGAAGATGCTCGACCGCCTGCCGTTCCAATCGCCGGGCGTCGTCCAACAGCGAACGGGCTTCTTGCCGCGTCTGGCGGCGAGCGCCCGGCTCCGGTTTGGCCCGCGTGAAGCGACCGGCCTGGCGGAACAGGCCCAGCGCTTCCTTGACCAGCTTTCGGGCCAGACGGACGTCGGGGTGCTGGGCGACCAGCAGGTCCAGTGTGTGTTCGCGCAGTTGCGGCAGCACCCGCGCGGGATGGCCCAGTCGCACGGCGCGCTGGCCCGCGGCCAGCAGGCGTTCGAACAGGTTGTCGACTCCCAGATTGCTGGGCGCGCAGGCCAGTACGCGCTGACCGCGCCGGATCGCCTGCCGGATCAGTTCGACCACCGCGGTGGTCTTGCCGGTGCCCGGCGGGCCATGGATCAGGGCCACGTGCTGGGCCGAAAGCGCAAAGCGGACGGCGGCTTGCTGGATGTCGTTCAGCGACGGATCGAGCGGCGGATCGTCGGTTTCTTTCCCGAAACGCGGCTCGCGCTCGCCGCACAGCACGTCGCGTAACTCGGCCAATCGTTCGCCCGCGGCCGAGCGGGCGCGGCGCAACGCCTGCTGCTGCCGCTGGGCGACGACCTCGTCACCGGCCAGGTCCAGCCGCCACGTTTCGAAATCGCCCAACTCGTCCGGCGCGCCGGGCAGGGCGATGCGCACGGACCGGTCGTCCCGCTGGTAGACCACGCCGCGCCAGCCCGCTGCCATGTGCCGCGCCGCTTCCGGCGCAAGAAGCACGGGGCTGCCGACGTCCAAGCGGGTCCACGGCAGCAAAGCGCGGCGGCGTTTGACCAGTTGGAGCAGGTAGCGGCCGCCCAGTCCGGTGTCTTCGTCGGCGATCGCCAAATCGACCAGCGCGTTGCCGGTCCGTTCCGCTTCCGCGCCGGAAAACCGGCGGGACAGTTCGGCAGCTTGCTGCGCCTCGGCCTCGCGTTCCCACTCCAGCAGCCGTTCCAGACGCTGGAAATGGTCCTCGTCGCCGCCGGCCTGGGCGGGCGCAGGCCCCGTCCAGACACGAACTCGCCGCTCGCCCAGCGTCTGGCCGTCCAGCGTCCGCGCCAGACGCGATTCCCAGCCGTTGGGAACTTCGATCACCGCGCGGCTGGCCTGGAATTCGATCCGTCCCACGCGACCGCGGTCCAGCCCTCCGACGCGCTCCAGGAAGGCGAGAAGATCCGCTTTGGATGCTCGCCGCGGCAGAGGTTCCAGGAACAACAGGGACATGGGAGGCACTGCCACGAGCAGAACAAGTTGCCGGTTTCTGGCGGGGTGGAGTGGTCAGGCTTACCGATTGCAAGTTCTCGCGGCCGATGGTCCCGCCCCAGGGAAAGTCTGTCCCCGCGAAAATTGAAATCTGTAAGCCTGGCCCCAGGCCGTGGTTAACGCCGCGAGGCCAGGAACAGCCGCACGATGTACCAGAACAGCAGGGCCACGGCAGCGAACAACGCCAGCGCGGCGGCGATGTGCTGGCCGATGCGATAGTGGTGCAGCACGTTCGAGGTGTCGTACAGGATGTAGCCACAGGCCAGGGCGATCATGGCGTACGTAAAAATCGGCCCCAAGGCAAAGTTGAACAGGATGGAGACGACGATCAGTCCCATCGCCGCAAAACCGCCGAAGAGTAGAACCGTGCGAAGGAACGAAAAGTCCCTGCGCGTGAACATGACGATAGCAGTCAGCACACTGAACAGAACCAGCGTGGTGAAGCCGGCCAAGGGAATAATGTTGGCGTCGACACGCTGGGCGATGAACAGCAAGGGCACGAAAATGACCGCTTCGGCCACGACGAACAGCCCCAGCCCCCAGTACTGCTTGGTCGGAGAAACGGGGGATTGCGCCCAGCTGTCGGCGATCCAGCTGACCACCATGAACAGCCCCAACACGACCAGCCAGCCGTAGCGGGTGCCCAGCATCAGGCCGACCAAGTTCTCGATTCCCGGCGTGTTCAGCAGCACCGCCTCGATAGCGATGAACGCCACGATCGCTCCGGCCAGATGGGCGTACGTCTTGGCAATAAAGCCGGCTCGCTCATCGGCCGCGGCCTGCGCCGCAAAGGTGTAACCGGGCGCAGCGTAAGGATTGTCGGCGTAGCTCATGGCATGGCTCCCTGAAAACGTGGAAAGAAACGCTCGCTCATCACCAGTATAGCAGCCTGTTGAAAAAAGGGGACGGGCACCTCGCGGCAGTATACACCTGCGCCAGAAAACACGGGGTCGAGAGCGGCGAGCGTCCGGGCAATTGGAAGGCCCGCCGGCGCTGTCAAGCCGCGCCTTGCGTCGGGATGTGACTGGAGATGTCAGCTTCGACGCGCTCGGGCAGGCTGGCGGGAGTCACCGTCGTCAAGTCGGCAGGCGGCGGTGGGCGGAAGCCGATCGCCGGCGCGGGAACGACGTCGGGACGGAGTCCGCGTCGGGCCCGACGCGGTTTGATCTCGCGGGGAGCCGTGGCGTACACGCCCGTGGCCAGCGCCAGCAGAATCGACACTCCTAGGAACATCGTCGGGTAACCCGGCCAGCCCATCGCTTGTCCGAAGTGAACCAGCAACCCGGCGGTCGGCGCTCCGATCAACAGGCCCGCATCGTAGGTGGCCAGCATCAGCGACGTGCCCAAACCGCGATAGCGGGGGGGAAACGTACAGCAACCCTCGGCAAACCCTGCCGGAAACAGAATCGCGTGTCCAATGCCGTACGTGACGCTGGGGATCATCAGCGCCCACTCGCTGTGGACAATCAGAAACAGGAACTGGCTAACCATCACCAGCCCCAAGCCAGCCAACACGACGGGACGCAATCCGTACTGCTCCGGCAAACGCCGGGCCACCACACGAGTCAAGATGGCGGTGACCGCATAGACGGTAAAAAACCAACCGATCCGCGGGATGTCAAGCTCGGCCGCATACGTCCGCACAAACGTGGAGGGCAGGCCCAAGCCGAAGCCCATCGCCACGCCCATGACCATGATCCGCCCCGGATGATAGCGACGGATCAAGCCCCACAGCGGCGCACGACGCCGCGAAACAGGATAAGCTTGCCCCTTGGTAGCCCAGTACGCGGAAGCAAACGCGGCCAGCGACAGGCAGCCCGCTGCCAAAAACATCCGCCCGGTGGCCGCCGCCGACTGCGCCGCGCCACTCAGCAACAAGTCGCTCAGCCAGACGCCCGCGATCACGCCGAAAAACCCGGAAGTGCCCAGCATGCCCAGCAACTCGGCCATCCGGACGACCGGCACTCGATTGGAGATGAAAATCATCGACGAGGCGTAGACGCCCGCAATCGCGCACCACATGGCAATCCGCAATCCGGCACAGCACACCGCCACCATCGGTTGTTGAATCCGGGCGTCCGGGAGACGAATTACCAACAGATGCCCGAAGAAAACGCAGGCCAGCAGCAGCAAGGCGCACAGCCAGACCAGCCGCGGACCATAACGGTCGATCCACGAACCGACGAACAGCCGGACCGACAAGCTGCCCAACATGCCGATGCCGACAATCCACCCCAAGTGCAACTCCGTGCCGCCCAGGTGCGTGATGAAATCGGCGTACCGGTACAGTACGGCCACGCCGACCGAGACCAGCGAATTGGCCAGGAAGACTTTCCAGAAGGAAGCGTCGTACGGGCTGTCCGCGCGGTCCGACGGAGCGACGGGAACGGCGACAGAAGGCGGCTGGGAAGAAGGTGGAAATATCTGCGGGAAAGAGCGGCTCATGGCGGCGAAACACCGGGCTTGCGGGATGACAGCCGCTATTCTACGCCGCGCCAACGGAATCCGCCAGCCCGTTTTGCCGCAAAGTCAAACTCGTGCGCAGTGACGGCCTGCCCCAGCGCCCCGCAGTCCCCTCCAAGCCCGCAGCAGGACGCTCGCACAACACAAAGGCCCCTCGAAACGATCGCCGCCGCAACGTCACCGCCCCAGGACGCTCCGCGTGACGACCGCCGCCCAAACGGGACAACCACCGACGCCCAGTCCCCGGCCTGCGGATTCCCGCCAACGGTCCGAGAACCGTTCAAGGCCGTCCGGCAGCGTCCACAAACGCCCGCAGGACATCCGTGGCGGAAACGATGCCCAGCAAGCGTTTTTCGCCGTCGAGCACCGGCAACCGATGGACGCGGGCAGACAGCATGATCCGGGCGGCATGCACCAGAAGATCGTCGGCGGACACGGAAATCACCTCCTCGGTCATCAGGTCCATGACGCTCTGCTCGCCGATGTTCTCGCTCAGTTTGCGGATGAAGGCCCCCCACCAAACCTCGCTCTCGTGGGCGGCATCGTGAAGATCCTCGTCCAGGTCATGGGTCATGTTGACAAAATCGCGACTGGACAACATCCCCACACAGTGGCCGCGATGATCGACCACGGGCAGGGAGAAGACTCGGTTCTCCAGCATCAGTTCCAACGCATCATGCACCGTGTCCTGCGAATTGACGGTCACCACGTGTTTCCGCATCACGTCCTTGACCTGCCGTTGAAAAAGCCGGTTGGCCATGCTCAATGTCCTTCTTGTCTTCCAGCATCCCCGCAACCTGCCTGCGGCTTCAGATGTCGGGCAAACCAATCCCGCGTCCGCCGCCACATCTCGGGCGACAGCACGTGTCCGGCGCCTTCTTCGATGTAATGACTGAAGTTTTCCGATACGCCGGCCTCCTGGTACGCCCGCGCAATCCGCTGGACGCCCTCCCGGACTTCCTGGACCGGGCTGCCGCCGTCCAACTCTCCAAAGTTCATGTGCAACGCCCGCGGAGCGATCAGGGCCGCGATATCCGGCGTGTCGCCGTGTGCGAACAGTCCAGGCACGAAGTTTGGAAAGCAGTGCAGCAGGTGCGTGCGATGAATGGCGGCATACGTCGGCAGGCAGCAGTTGCCCACGAGGCATTTCAGCCGCGGCTCCCAGGGTCCGACGAGCCAGGTGTGGGTCGAGCCCATCGAATGGCCGTAGCAGCCGATGCGATGCTTGTCCACTTCCGGCCGCTGGCACAGGTAGTCGATGGCCCGCCGCATGTCCAGGATGTTCTTCCAGGCCATGCACTGGCCCGCCACGACGTACCGCAGGAACTCGAACCGCTCGAAGTTCCCGCCCTTCAAGTCCGGACTCTGTCGCTCCTCGAAACACAACGCGTCGGGGCACAGCACCACGTAGCCCTCGCGCACCAGGGCGACGCCCGTGTGGTGCATCGGATCGCCCGCCAGGCCGGCCGGTTCGCTCTTGCCCAAGTGCCACTGGCCGTTGTGCTGGTGCCAGACGGCCACGGCCGGCGCGGGATGGTCCCCGTCCACGCCGTCGGGCACCAGCAGCATCGCCGGCACGCGATCGCCCGGCTCGACTTCGTAAGACACCGACTCGAGGCGATAACCGTCTTGGCGGATCGTCTCGCGCAGCACCGGGTTCAAGTCGCGCGGCTGCGGCCAGGGGCCGCCCAGGCACTGCAGCAACTTGTCGCGAAAATCCTTGGCGGACATGGCTGCCCTCGCTCCTTGATTGACGTCGTCGTGCTTGACATCCCCAGCGGCTCCAGCTGCCGAATTGCTCGCCAGAACCAGCGCCCCCGCGGCCGCCGATTGAACGAGGAAGTCGCGGCGTTTCAGTTCCGCCGAATTCGCGTCCTGGGTGCGCATCACGATACCACCTTTGCCTCCCAAGGCAATTCTACCCGGCTTGCGCCGCCGTCCGCAACAGCACGCCAGGCAGGAACGGAGTTGGAACGCCCCGTCGATTCTGCCGCGGCCATCCGCCGCCGAGACAAGCGGAGTGAGTTTGACTCCGCCCCAGCGCCACTCCGCCCCGGCGCGTCGTCGAGACGCTTCCCCGCCGGCTGAAAACGGTTATAGTAATCCGTTGCCAGCCTGCGTGGCGGAACCGTGCCCAACGCCAGGACGTTCTGGAGTTCCCGCCCGCCCCCTTGCCCTTCCCATGGATCAGGAGCTTGCCATGACGTGTTTGCGACTGTTCGCGTTCTTTCCCGTGTCCCTGATCTTCGCGGTCCTGTTGTCGGCTGCCGCAGGTTTTCCCGCGTCGGCCGGCGACTTGCCCAATCCGTATCCGCGGCAGGTGTTGGTTGGCGAACAACTGCTGCGCTGGGATTTTGCAGCGGACGCCGAAGGCTGGCGGGCCGTGAACCAGTGCGAATTGGCCGCTCGCGAGGGGCTGTTGACAATCCGCTCGTCCGGCGACGATCCGTATCTCGCCGCGCCGGCTGCCGTGGACGGCGGTGAATTCGTCGTGAGGCTGAGGATCAAGTCTCAGACCGACGGGACGGGGCAGATTTTCTGGTCCAGCACAAAACATCCGGGCTTCGCCGCCGAACGCGTGGCGAGCTTCCGCATGACGCACGACGGCCAATGGCGGGAGTGCGAGCTGCGATTGGCGATCGACGGCAATCTAACGGCGCTGCGTCTGGACCCCGGCACCGCGCCCGGCGAAGTGCAGCTGGACTGGATCGCCGTGCATCGCGGCGGCTTGCACCCGCTGGAAATCGTGGCCCTCGAACAGACGCCCGACGCGGTGAACGTGCGTCTGAAGAACCACGGCGCCCAGGCGATCCCAGCGACCGTCAACGGTGCGTCCCACACCGTGGCCGCGCACGGCGAGTCTCGCGTTTCGCTGTCCGTCGGCGGACAGTCCACCTTGGCGGCGGTGCCGATCCGAGTCGCCGCACCGGGGTTGACGGCCCTTCAACGCACGGCGTGGGTGCACCGCGTCGGGATTCCGATCGACGCGGTCACGAAGACGGTCGGCAGTTGGACGATCGAGGCGGCACGCGACGGCAGTGAAGTCCGGCTCCGCCGCAACGGACAACTGGCTGCAGCCGTTGCCCCGCTGGTCCGCGTCGGCGAGACGCTGCCCAAACTCACGCTGGCTGGCGATGCCTGGCCGCTGCAGTATGCCGGCGACGGTCTGTCCGTCTGCTTGGAGGCAACCGGCGACGGCGAGCTATCGGTCAAGATCACGGCGGCGCACACGGTCGAAGGTCCCGTGGTGCGGTCGTACGGAGCGTTGGAACAAGGCCTGTTCGCCGGCGTCGAGTACCTGGGCAAGGGCGAGCACTCCAGCTCGACGCTGGACATCGAGACGCCCGAACACCTGCGGTTCGAGCCGGATCCGATGAAGGTGACCATGCCGCTGATGGCCACCGTGACCGACCTCGCGTCGGTGGGCGTCGCCTGGGACGACATGACCTTGCAGCCGGTCTTTGCCGTGCCCGATTTCCTGGACGGCACGGCCAGCCACCGCCTGGCGCTCAAGGGAAAGAGCATCCAAGCCGCGATCCGCCTCGGCGACGGCTGGAACGCGGGCGGCCGGCTGGAACCACTGATCCTGTGGGCCGTGCAACGCCGCGGCTTGCCGCCGTTGCCCGCTCCGCCGCGCTCGTTCGAGGACCAGATGAAGCTCTCGCTGGCGGCCTACCGTGGCATGGTCTACGATGCCCAGACCGGCGGCTACTACCACGCGGTCGTACCCGGCGGGCGCCAGATGCGCGGCGGCTATCTGGCCGATCACGCCTCGGCCATCTGGCGGATCACGGGCCAAATGCCGGATCTGCCGCGTCTGCAATTCGGCGGCGCTCATGTGGCGAACTATGCCAGTTACTTCGTCAGCGGCCGCGCGGCCGACTGGCTGCGCACCATCAACGGCATGGCCGACGGTCTGATCCGCGTCCAGCAACCGGATGGCTCGTACCGCTACGACGGCGACTATCGCCGCGGGCATTTTGAGGACACGGCCAGCGGCATCTGTTCCCGGCCCGCGCACCAGTTGCTCGAACACGCCTACTACACCGGCAGCCAGAAGTCGCTGGCCGCCGCCCTGAAGACGCTGGAGTTCATGAAACGGTTCCGCACCCCGCGCGGGGCGCAGACCTGGGAAGTCCCCCTGCACACGCCGGACATTCTGGCGTCCGGGCAAGCCGTCTGGGCCTGCGTGCGGGCCTATCAACTGACCGGAGACCGCAGCCATCTGGCCGAAGCCCGCCGCTGGGCCGTCACGGGACTGCCGTTTGTCTACCAGTGGTCCAATCAACCGATCATGCGCTACGCCACCACGCCCGTGTACGGCGCCACGCACTGGAAAGCCCCCAACTGGATCGGCTTGCCCGTGCAGTGGTGCGGCACCGTGTACGCCTACGGCCTGCTGTTGCTCGCGCCGTACGACGACACGCTGGATTGGAGGCAAGTCGCCGAAGGCATTCTGATTTGCGGCGAACAGATGCAGTACCCCGACGGCCCCTCCGTGGGCTGCTTGCCGGACGTTTTTGAGTTGAAGAGCCAGCGCCGCCGCCCCGCCGACATCAACCCCGGCGCACTGGTCAGCCTGCGGTTGCTGGTCGCCGGAAAACTGGACAACCTGTCCGTCGCCGCCGACGGCCGACACCGCGTCGTGTCCCCGTTCCCTGTCACGCTCCGCGACGGCGCGGCTCGCATCGCGGCCCAGCCCGGCGCCAAGTACCAGGTCCTGATCGACGGCGCCCGGATCACCGACGTCACGTCCCAGGGCCAGGATGCGATTCCGCTGGACGCGGGAACTCCTCGGCGGTAAGGCGGCCAGAATCCCGCCGGCCAGGTTCCGACTCCGTTTGCGAGGCTTCGCGGGACCGACGAATACCTGCGCCAACGCGATGAGGCTGCCGACAAAACGCTTCGCAGGATTGAATCGTCCCAGCCACGGCGGGAGAACTTGGGAGAACTCCTCGTGGCCCGCGCCAAGGCGAAAGGATCATCAGGCCGTCACTTCGTGGCTGCCTGCAGGCCGAGTCCTGCCGCCTCCAGATCGGCCAGGACGCGCGGGCCGACGCGGTAGTACATGGAAAAACCCTTGCCGTAGCCGCTGCCGCCGGCGCTGCGTGGGAGGGCTTCGGCCAGCACCCGGCGGAAACGCTCGTCGCGGGTCCAGAGGTACGCGCGGGCGATCCCTTCGACCATCAACGGCGACGCGCCGGGACGGTAACCCGTCTTGGGACAGGACGTGTAGCGAAACCCCTGGACCTCGTCGGAGTACGTCTCGTCCAAGAGATAATGCGCCCCCGCGATGATCGACTGCTTGACGCGCTCATCGCCGGTCACGTCGTGGTAGTATTTCAGCCCGGACAGCAGCACGGCGACCATGAACCCGGCGTTGCCGCGGTGCCGCGGTTCGCACTCGCAGTGGCCCGGCACCATCATCCGCGACCAGCCGCCTTGCTGGAACGGCTTGCGGCCGGCGGCCTGATAGTCGGGCAGGGGCCGAGGCGACTTGTCCTGCGCCTCCAGCACCCGCTCGACCACCACGCGGGCGGCGTTCAAGTAGTACGGATCGCCCGTGGCGTGGTAGGCCGAAGCCATCATGATCAGGTGCCAGCCGGGGACGCGGCAATCGAAGAAGTCGTAGGGCCGGCCCAGATCGCGGCCGGCAAAGAAGTCGGCCACCGCACAGCCCGTTTCGTAGGAGCGCCGGTCGCCGGTCAGGAAATAATGGCCGAAATGCCCTTCGGCCCAGGCGTGGGAGACGGAAAACCCGCCGTGGGCGAAACCCAAAAAGCCGGGCACCGCCTGGTCGTAGTAATCGCCGACGTGGCCGATCACGTGGATGTTGACACCGCCAATTTGCCGCGGATCGGCCGCTGCATGGACGGTGTCCACGTCGCGGTTGTGCAACTCGGTGGCATGGGCCAGGAAAAAGGCGTCGGGGTTGCCGGAGCGCACGTATTCCAGCAGCAGTGCGTGCTGGGTGTCGTACTCGACGTTACCCCAATTCGTCCCGCGCTCGCCGTACCAGTCGCCGTAGTTGAGCATTCCGTAGTCGCGCTGCCGCTGGCGGGTCTGTTCGTACGCCTTGAGGTTCCGCTCGATCGCGGCCTCGTAGACCGTGAACCGCTCCGGGTTTCGCGGAGCGACGTCGTAGAACGCCCGGCTGCGGCAGTAGACGTCGGCTGGTGCGGTGGCCAGCAGCGGCCGCTGGAACAGGGCGCAAACCGCGGCGTGCTCGGCGGACGGGGCGAGCCAGAGCAGCAGTTCGTGCGTCTTGGACATGCCTCGTTTCAGCCGGTAGCGGCCCTCGCGCAGGTAAAAGTACAGGTGGTGCCCTTCCTTCTCGAAAGGGAACTTGTCGTACGTGCCCTCGGAAAACGCCGGACAAAGGTCGATCTCGACCGCATCCTCGGCGAGCCGGAAGGCTTTGGGGTAGTTCTGCCAGAAATCGCGCACCGCCACCGCGCCGCCACGCGGGCCGGAACCGACGAGACTGCCGATGACGCGGCCCTTGCGCGCCTGGATTCCGGCCGGGTCGGCCGCGACGGTGTCGTCGAACATCTGATACACGCTGGGGACGGTGTCGCCCAGTTCGATCGACGGACCGTCGACCAAAGACGCCGTCCAAACGCTGTCAGTGATCGGCACCCGGTAGCTCAACCGCTTCAACGCCGTGAACCGTTCCGGCCCATCGACGACCAGCGTGTGGTGCAGCCGAATCCACGGCAATCCGCGGTAGGCCTCGATCCGCTGCTCGATGCGTGCCAGGTGCGCGCCCTTCGCGTCGCGCAGCGGGGAGACTGTCTTTACCACCGTCCGGATCGGTCCCGACTGCTCAACTTGCAACGTGCCATCGCCGGGCAGGAACGTCCGGCCTTGCGGGTCCTCGGCCACGGTGCGGGCCAGAGCGTTGTCGGCGAAGCCGCGCTGCTCCCCCGCGGAGATGGCCGCCAACTTGCCCTGACGATCGATCTGCAGGTTCAAGGTTCCCGTGGTGATCTGCACGCCTTCGGCCGATTGTCTGACGGTCAGCCCTGCGGCCGTCTCCGCCCGTCGCACTTTCGGGCCGCACTCCAAGCGGTATTCGGCCTGCCCGGCGGCCGGAGCCGAGGCCAGGAACGTGACCAGCAGCCATTTGACGCTGCCGTCCGGCCAGCGGGCGGTGAGCTGCACCTGGGCCGGCACCTCTTCTGCGCCGTACAGCAGCCGCACCTGGTCGGCGCTGCTCAGCGTGCCCTGGGCAAAGGGAACGCCCGTGGTGATCGGCCACTGGTCCGCGGCAAAGGCGTGCGGATTGCGCACCGCCAGCGGAATCGTGAAGGTGTCCTCGCGCAGCGCCGGCACGACCGGCGGAACTGCACGAAACGTAAAATCGTCGCTGCCCACGGCCGTGCCGTCCGGTCCGACACCAAGCGCCCGACCGTGATAAGTCTTGGCCGGGTCCAGCCCTTCCAGCACCACGCGATGGACCAGGCACAGCGGGGCGTCGCCAGCTGTCTGACCGTATTCGGCATTCAGCCCGTACTCCAATCGCGTCGGGCTAGGCCAGGTCGTGGTCCAGGAAATCGTCACGACGCCCGGCCGGCCGACGGGGGCGACCACGGTGACATTCTCTACGGCGGCCCGGACCTGGCGGACTTCCGGGAGCTGGGGCAGGAAGACCAAATTGGCGATGCCGAACCGGCCCTGGCCTCCCAGCGTGCGGAGTTCCACACGCTCGCCGCCGCGGAATTCCTGCGGCGCGCTGAGCCAGTACAGCCAGGTACGGTTGTTGTTCTCGCGCGCGACCGCCACGCCGCGAAACTCGTCTTGCACATAGAACCCCAGCCGCTCGGCGTTGCTGTCGTCGTACATCAGGAAGCCGACGTGATACTTGCCCGCCTGCGGAGCGGCCGTCCAGACGGCCCCCTTGGGAGCCGTGAGTTTCAGGTGCGGCCAGCGGTGGGTGGTCTGCAGATCGACCTCGAAGCCCTCGGTCTGCAGCCGGTCGTGCGGGACGACGATCACGCCTGGGGCGGCCAACGTAGCGTGCAGCAGGTCCTCGCCAAACGTGGCCGAGACACCGTGGTTCTCCAGGTAGTCCACGGGGCGCACCAGCTTCGGCCGGTCCGACAGCGGGATCTTGGCGACCGTGGCCTTCCCACCGGAATCGCTCATCCGCGGCGACGGCTTGTCGCCGGTCGTCGTCGTATGGCAAAGCACGTACAGCCCGTAGCGGACGCCGTCCCCGTCGCGGCTCAACTGCACGTCGGCCGAGAGCAGCACCGCGTTGCCGCTGACCAGATGCCGGACGACGGGGCCCGGCGTCTGCTGCCCGTCGGCCGAGTAGGCGCTGGAACTGCCGCGGTCTGCGACCACGCTCAGCATGTAGTCGGTTCCCGCGATGCCGCTGCCCGGCGATTTGCGCCCCGTGGCCGCGTCGTGGTCCGCGTCGACGTACAAGTGCAGCACGGTATCGGCCAGCCGGGGCGACTGGGCAAACGTGACCCGCCACAGGCAACGGTCGCCGCCGACGTGGCAAAACTCGACCCGCGTAAAATCCTTGCTGGCGTCGTAACCCTCGCGAGCCCGTGCCGTCGCCGCCGGTGGTTCGTCGTCAAGGATTGCCTGCAAGCGTTCAGGCGATTGCGGATCCGTGCCCAAGATGTCCTCTTGGGCGTCGTCGAGGCCGTCCCTATCAGCATCCGGCTCCGCGGCCAAGAGCAGTGCCGGCAGGAGGGCAAACACAGCAACGGTCGTCCAGCGCAGTAACATGGCGAGTCTCCTTGAACTGACTGTCTCACTGCCACAGGTTCGTCTTGGCTCCTGGCGAGCGGCGGGCGTGAGCCCGCCGGTTTTCTCTGGTCCTGGCCGGCCAGCGCCAAAGCAACCGGTGGGCTCACGCCCACCGCTCGCCGAGGGCAGTCGATCGGGCTGCTA
>JAAYYU010000414.1 GCA_012515235.1 Candidatus Anammoximicrobium sp. | reverse complement strand
TTTTCGGGTCTGAAGCACAGCCCGTGGCCGAGACACCGAAGAACGCATGCCGCGAAAAACGCGACCGAACCGTCGAGAACGCCTTTTCGCTCCACTGATGCACGTACTCGCCCATCATCCCGTTCATATCGTTGTGATACGCGGTATCGTACGCCCGAACATGCCGCTGGTCCGAATTCCAGAGCCGGTTCAACTCAATCAAGCCACGCTCACGCAATACATCGCACTTGGTCAAGACCACGGCGACGGGAATCGACAAGGGCTCATTCTTCGCGACAACCTTGCTGTTTTCCAGTTCCTGGAACACGTTACCGATGATCCGGCATGGATCGCCCAACGGATCGACGGGAGGCAGGGTCTCGCGAGGCACGAGCTGCCGCACGGTCTCGACTTGCAACGGGTCGATCAAGAACATGACTCCCGAGGCGATGCGCAAGTATTGGACCATGCGTCGAGCCACATCTGGATTGCCCAGGTTCTCGCCAGCGGTGTCGTACAGGGCCAGAATCACGGACCGGTTCCGTTCCTCCCCCCAGAGCTTTCCGTCGAACGTCAGATCGTAGATCAGCGGAGCGGGCGTGCCAATCGTCTTGGGCAAGTCCGCGGGCATTACTGGCTGGTCCGCGGACTTGCGATGAAGGTTCTGAGGCAAGGCGAGCCTCAATCGATCAAGAGGGCCGCGTGGGGGCCCGCGCGCTCTTCCGTCGCTCCGAAAACGTCCTGGTCACGGACATGGAGTGGCCGGCGTACATGAAAGCCCTGACGGCCGAGTGTCAGCGCGCGGGCCGGCTCCTGACCACGGTGCCCATGCGAGAAGCCATTCTGAGCGACAGAATCGGGCAGGACGAAGCGATCGGCCGGCTGTTGGGCCACTACCGCCGGCACGACTGCGATGGCATCTTTCTCAGCGCCGTCACGTTTCAGGGCGTCCAGCTACCCGTTCGCCAGCTTGTCCGGACGCTTGGCGACCGCGAACGGCCGCGATTCGTGGTCGTGGACGCGGCCCAGGCCCTGAACCATATCCCGCTGGGTCTTGGTGAGGAATACTGCGACCTGGTCTTGGCCGGGTGCCACAAGTGGCTCCGAGCCTACCAGACCCTGGGGCTGGCGTTCTGTTGCCGACGGCCTGCGGAACGAGTCGTGGCGGAGGCTTGTGCCGAGATGCGGAGTCGGGGCGAACTCGACGATCCGCTGCTGGCGTTTACGCACCAGCTCGAAACCGACAGCACCGATTCCTACTCGGAGACGGTCAACTTGGCGCCCCTGTTCACCGCCGCTGCTGCGGTGCGACGGATGCTGGCTTCGCCGCGCCCGAAACGCGAGGAACTACTCGCCCAGATGGCCAACGCAGACCGGCTGGCCGATGCCGCACCCGAAACCGGCTGGCAACCGTCTCGACCGGATGCGCCCATGCAGTCCGGCATCCTCTTGCTTCGGCCGAACCACCCGGACACGCGAGCCGCCCTGCCGGACGTAATTCGCGAACGATTCCGGGCCTCCGGCATCGCCTTGACCGTCTACGAAGGCGGGACCATCCGGGCATCACTTCCCGACCGCGGGTTCGCTGCCAAAGAACTGGATCTGCTCCAGACGGCCCTGCGCCGCTGCGCTTAGTTCATTTCCCGATGCCCTAAACCGCAGCTCTTTCGCGGGCTTGGGCCCCACCGCGTCTTTCTTGACCGCCGTTGTGCAACA
>JAAYYU010000049.1 GCA_012515235.1 Candidatus Anammoximicrobium sp. | reverse complement strand
TGCCCGCGTCGGCGGCAACCACGGCCGCGACAATCTCCCGCTGGACGCGGGCCAGGTATTCCGGGTTCGCCGTCACCGACTTCTCGTACACCAGCGACTTGACCAGCGGCGAGGCGCCGTCCAACTCGCCAGGCAAGAAGAATCCCATCGGCCCCGCGGCATGAGAATGGGACGCCGCGATCATCACCGCTTCCGGCGCAATCCCGCACTGCCGCTGAATCTCCTGCCGGATCGCCTGGACCGTCGGCCGCCGGATGAACAGCGCGTCGATCCCCACGACGGCCGCCCGCGCTTGACCGTCGTCGAACACGGCGGCCCGCACCTTGCACGGATCGTGCAGCGCCCGGTGGTACGCTTTCCCGTACCCGCCCGGCGCTTCCATGCCGATCTCCGGCGTAATGTCCCGTTCGGCAAACCCGGCTTTGAAGGCCGGACCCTCCACGGCCGCCGCAACGGTGGATGCAAACCACAGGCAAACACCAAGCACGCGAAGACTGATCGTCAGCATCGTTCTTTCTCCTTGCGCTGCGAAAATTGCAGGGACGCTTGCCCGGCACCAAGACCGGGCCAAATCATCTTATCGTAAAACCGGCGGCTGGGGACCCCGCGAGGCGTGGAAAGCCGTGGCGGTCGGATGCCCGCGATCCCCCGCCAGCGTCAAGAAACTGCGGGCGAGGTCCGGTCCGGTTTTTCGGGATTCTGTTCGTACCTGCGGCGGGGCGAACGGCCGCCGCGGCGCCGCGCGGGCCGGCCGGGAGCGGCGCGGCCTCCCGTCATTGACGCGACTTTCCCGCTCCAGTAGGCTGTCGGCGCAACGCCTTGGGAGATTGACGATCGACCAAGGTTGGCTTGCGTGCGTCAGGCCCAAGCAGGACAACAGCGTGGCTCTTTCCATCCTTCAGCAGATCGCGGCGGGCGATCCGCACGCGATCGACCAGTGCTTCGATCAGTACGGCGCGCTGATCTGGTCGCTGGCGCGCCGGTTGTCGCCGTTGCCTGCCGACGCAGAGGATGCCGTCCAGGAGATCCACTTGGAGATCTGGCGGAACGCGGCGCGCTACGATCCTCAGGTAGCTTCCGAGGCGGCGTTTATCGCCACGATCGCCAAACGCCGACTGATCGACCGGCAGCGGCGGCGCAGTCGAGCGCTGGAGACGACGCCGATGGACGAAGCGCCGGCGCTGGCTGCCCGGCCCGCCGTGGACACCCTCGAGCTGCAGGAGGAGGCGGAGCGCATTCGCGTGGGGATGGGCCGCCTGCGTCATGACGAACGGCGCGTGCTGCAAATGTCGCTGGTGGAGGGCCTGACGCACAACGAGATTTCCCAGGCCACCCGCCTGCCGCTCGGAACCGTCAAGACCCACGCCCGCCGCGGCCTCAAGCGGCTGCGCGAAATGCTGGACGTTGACCAATCTTCTTCGATCCCGGATCCGTGAACCATGAACCAACCAGACCCAGTTGCCGCAGCCATGATTCGCAACGCCGCCGGAAGCCTGGCGGGCTACGCGGCCAGCGACCTGCTGGACTCGCAACCCGACTGGAGAGAAGCCTTGGCGGCGAACGCATTTACCACCTGGCACGGCGTCTTGCGGAACTGCGCGGAGGAACTCGCCGCGGCATTGGCCGCCGGCCGGCCGCAGTTCTTTACGGCGTACGCGGCCTGGATGCAGAGCCTGCTGACGGCCCGCGGACTTCCCGCCGGCGCGTTGGCGTCCGCCGTGACCTGCCTGGCCAAGGTGCTCGCGGCGGAACTGCCGGCGGGGGCAAGTGCCGGCGCAGTCCGCATCTGCGAGGAAGCGGTCCGCGGCCTGGAACACGAATCGCCGACACTGCCCAGGTTTCTCCCAACAGACACTCCGCACGGCCGATTGGCTGCCAGTTATCTGCTGGCGCTGCTGGAAGGCGACCGCTCCCGAGCCAGCCGCCTGATTCTGGACGCCTTGCCAGATACTTCGCTGCCGGAACTCTATCTGCAGGTCCTGCTGCCGGCTCAGCAGGAAGTGGGCCGGATGTGGCAGGCGGATGAGATCAACGTGGCCGAAGAGCATTTTGCCACGTCCACGACGAAGATGGTCCTTGCCCAGTTGCGTTCGCGCGCGGCGCTGCACGCGCAAAACGGCAAAACCTTGCTGGCTGCCGCCGTGACGGGCAATCAGCATGATGTGGGTCTGCAGATGGTCGCCGACGTCTTCGAAATGGCAGGTTGGCGTGTGATCCAACTCGGTCCCGACATGCCGATCCCGGATCTGGTGCAGGCGGTCGAGTCGTATCAGCCGGATCTGCTGGCCCTGTCCGTTTCACTGCACCCACAACTGGTCACGCTCGCGGAGACGATCCGGGCCGTGCGGTCCGGGCCACACGGCGCCGGAGTGAAGATCCTGGTCGGCGGCCGGGCTTTGGCCGACGCCCCGGATTTGGCCCGGCAACTCGGCGCCGACGGCTACGCGACCGACCTCAACACGGCCGTGGCGGTGGGCCAGGCGCTGGTCGGGTTGCACTCGCCCGGTTCGACGCCGGCCGGCCAGGCCGCATCGCCGCAAACGACCGTGTGACGCTACTGAGAGATCACGCCCCGTCTCCCGGCTGGCGGGGGCTCTGCGGGGACTTGGCCGCACGCGAGATGTTGCGGAGCATGCCGGCGAAAACCAGCTGATGCAAAGGATAGATCCCGTACCAGTACAGCAAGCCGGTCAAGCCGACAGGATCGAAGATCGCCGTTTGACGAATCGTGCTGCCGCCTTCGTCGGGGGTCACCTCGAACTCCAGCCAAGCGCGGCCGGGCAGTTTCATTTCTGCGGACAGCCGCAGTCGGTGCGGCGGCTCGTACCGTTCCACGCGCCAGAAATCCACCGCATCGCCGACTCGCAAGCGCTCCGGGTCGCGGCGGCCTCGGCGCACGCCCACGCCGCCGCACAACAGATCCAGAAACCCCCGCAGCGACCACAGCCAATTGCCATAGTACCAGCCGGTTCGGCCGCCGATGCGGCGAATCGGGGCGAAGGCCTGGTCCGGCGCGACCTCGACGGCCGCAGTGCGCGAATCGACCAGTCGCGACCCGAAGCGCACCCCGCCCCAGGTCCGCGGCAGGCCGCTGGCGGACAGCGCATCCGACCAGCGAGTTTCCGCAAACTCGCGATCTTCGTTCACCAGAGCACGGGCCAGCGATTCGCGGAGCGAGCGTGGCTGGACGGAAAACGCCCGCAGGGCCAGGTCGTTCGAAACGAGCGTCGGATTCCGGAGACTCTCAACCAGCTTGCGCCCGACGCGGGCGTACAACGGCGTCACCAGCCCCAGCCACAGGCTCGACAGATAGGGCGTCAACAGCGGCACCGGGATCATCCACCGACGCAGACCCCGCTGCCGCGCGTATTCGTGCATGATCTGCCCGTAGGACACCTGATCCGGACCGCCGATCTCGTAGATCTGCGAAGGTCCGTCAGGCAAATCGATCGCGTCCAGCAAGTAGGCCAACAAATCCTCCACGGCAATCGGTTGCGCCATGACTCGCACCCAGCGCGGACAGATCATGACCGGCAACCGCTCCACCAGTGCCCGAATCATCTCGAACGACAGGCTGCCGGAGCCGATGACGATCGACGCTCGGAACTCGACGACCTGGGGGTGGTGCTTCCGCAACACCTCGCCCGTCTCCTGCCGACTGCGCAGATGCTTGGAGAGGTTCTCAGCCGGGTTGCCAAGACCGCCCAGGTAGATGATCCGCCGGACGCCGGCAGCGCCGGCCGCCTGGGCGAAGTTCGCCGCAGCGAGACGGTCCGTTTCCTCAAAGTCGCGATCGGCTCCCATCGAATGCACCAGGTAGTACGCCGTGGCGACGCCCTGGAGGGCTGCCGCGAGCGACGCCGGATCGAGCACGTCGCCCTCGACGACGGACGTCGTCGCGGAGAGACGCCCGCGCAGGGTTTCGGGCCGGCGCGAAAGACACCGGACGCAGACGTTCCGCTGCTCCAGCAGAGACAACAGCCGACCGCCGACGTAGCCCGTCGCGCCGGTCAGCAGTACCAGTCCGCCATCAGCTTGCCCCATCACGTCCCTCCGTCCCAACTCGTGTACCACGCCCTTTGGGCACATCGCTCAGCTTCGCTCCGCCGCTTGACCCGCTCCAGGAACACCATGCAGGAATCAGGCGTGGATCAACCAGCGTGGCACGCGTGACCGGTCACCGCAACCGCTCGCCAGACAGGAACCGCGAAGAACCTGTCGCTCCCCCTCACCAACCGCAGACAGAACACGCTGGCGACAACCCGGATGCCGTTGGGAAACCGGCGTGGCAGTGTGTCGTACGACCTTGGGCAAGGGCATCCCAAGCCGCCGCCGTGGATCAACCAGGTTCCAGTGGGTGGCAGTATATCGTAGGACCTTGGGCAAGGGCATCCGGCTGCGGCGTTGCCCCGACTGGCCAATCCGCCCCGCGACCGCGGCTGCAGGGCGGCGGCGGGCCAGTGTGACATTCCCCGACACGGCCTGGATTGACATCACGGGCGTGAATTGCTACGGTTTCGCTCCATGATCACAGAAGAGTTGCCACCAACCGAAACGGTTCCCGACAGCCCCCCCCCAGGCGCTCCCGACGCCCCGGACAACGAAGTGTCGCAAGCCGGCCAGGAGCAGGCCGGTCGGCTGGAGCGGTGCGAGCGGCGGATCGGATACACGTTTGCGGACAAAAGACTGCTGCGCGAGGCCCTGACGCACGCTTCGGGCGCCGAGCATCGGCTGGCCTCGAACGAACGCCTGGAATTCCTGGGGGACGCCATCCTGGGGGCGATCGTTTGCGAATTGCTGTTCCTCCGGTATCCTCAGTACCTGGAAGGCGACATGACGAAGGTCAAGTCGGCGGTGGTCAGCCGCGAGTCGTGCGCCAAGATCAGTGAGGCCCTGGGCCTGCAGGAGTTCCTGGTCGTCGGCAAGGGAGTGTCCGCCAACCAGTCCATCCCGGCTTCCCTGCTGGCCGACGTCTTCGAGTCGCTGATCGCCGCCGTTCATTTGGACGGCGGCATCGAGGCGGCCCGCCGTTTCATCGAAGCCATGCTGGGACCGGAGATCGAGTTGGCGGCCACGGGCGAACTGGGCGCGAATTTCAAGTCGCTGCTGCAGCAGTTGGCCCAGCGGGAATTCGCCAGCACGCCCGCCTACCATCTGCTGGACGAAAAAGGGCCGGACCATCGCAAGTGCTTCAAGATCTCCGCCGTAGTCGGCGGCGTCCACTACCAGGCAGCCTGGGGGCGCAACAAGAAAGAGGCCGAACAGCGGGCGGCCTGCAACGCGCTGGCCGAAATCAAAGGCGAACCGGCGATCTTTCCTTCGGATTGACCGCCGTCGTGCAAGTGCGGCCGGACGCGCGGAAACTGGCCGACGTCACGGAGGTCGACGGCCACGCCCGTGTTGGGGTCAACGGGCAGGCAAGCCGGAGGCACGCCTCGCTAACTGTCCTTCAGCCATTCCTTGATGATGGCCACGTCGGGAATGCGGCGAGTGGATTTGAGGACGTAGCGGGCGATCACGACGGCCGGCGTCTGGACCGGGGCCACACCGTACGAGGCGATCGTCGCGGCGTCCGTGACGACGTGCACGCGGGCCTCGGCCCCCAGTTCGGCCACCGCCCGCTCGCACTGCTGCACCAGCTCCCGGCATTCCGGCCCGCCGTCGCCCAGCACGCACAGCGAAGCCTTGCGGCGGGCGATCTTCATGCGGAACTTCTCGTTGATCCGGTCCTGGATGGCCGCGATCAACTGGTCGCGCGGGGGAATCCGGGAAACGAAACGGATCTCGCCGTCGATGCAGATCGTGGGCACGTTGCGGACCATCAGCGAGGTCATGAACACCAACGACTCGCGGTACTTGATCTTGTGCTCGCGCCAGACCACGATCCCCTCGAACTCCGGCGCGACCTTCTTCACCGCATCGACCATGTACTGGCACGGGGCACAGGCTTCGGAGTCTAGCGTGATGATGTCCACAATGACCTTGTCGGCCTGGCCGTATTCGCGCATGTCCAGCCGGTCTTCGTCGGCCTGCCGGGTGGCCGTGGCCTTGACGACCTCGCGCTGGTACGAATCGAGCACGACCTGTGCGACGGCTTCGAGATTCTCCGGCGGCGTCGCGTACGGCAGGTCGCAGCCGGGGGCCAACACGAACCCCCGCTCGCCGCCGATCTCCAGGCAGGCGATGGCGTTACGCTGGGCGTCCAAGGGTTGGCCCAACAGCAGCACGCTGGTCAACTGCAGGTTGCCGCCAAAGCTGATCCCGCGCGGCAGGCAGACATCGCGGACGTACTGCAGAGGGATGTTCTCATCGACGGAAATGTTGTCGGGCCGGCAATCGCACATGGCCTCGACGTTCTGCTGGGCGTGGCCGCAGACAAAGAAGGAACTCAAGCCGCCGCGCTGGCGGATGTGCTCGAACACCGGAATGGCAAAGGGCGAAACGAACTCGCGGAATTGATCCGGGCCGATCTGGCTGGTCATCGGATCGACCATCGCAACGACCGGACACCCGGCGTCCAGGTAATAGCCGGACAAGGCGCGGCACACGTCCCGGCAGAACGCCATGACGCGTCCCACGTAGTCCGGCGCGTCGAACATCTGCATGAAGATTTCCGTCCCCAGCAGGTGCAGCGCCAGGGTAAAGGGCCCCGTGACCAGGCCGTAGAAAGCGACCTCCGGATGACGGCGGCACAACTCGCGGGCCGCCGCCAGGACGGTTTTCACGCGCCCACTCTCCGGCGTGGGCACTCGCAACGATTCGAGCGGCCGCCCGTTGGACAACGGATGCTCCCGCACGGAAGGCGGCGTCTGGTCCGACCAATTGAGTTCGCAACCAAGCACCTCGGCCTCGATCTGCAGGTCGAAGGCCACGGGGATGCCGTCCGGTCGATAGCGGCCGATCGCCGCTTCAACGCCCTCGACTAATCGCCGTTCCGATTGCAGGTACTCGGTGGCCGTCACGCCCAGCAGGGCTCCCCCGTGGCAGCCCACAAACGGAACCCACGGCACGCGGTCCACGGCGTCACAACGCAACGCCTTGATCAACCGTTCTTTTCCAGTCAGCACGGTTCTTCGTCCTCTTGGTGATCTTTGATCTCGTCACTCAGCCCGCTGGCCGGCCGGGCCGTTGACCCACGTCGATCGTCCTTTGTGCCGCGCGATCTGGGGGCGGTGAGCGGCCTGCCGGACAGGCCCGTCACTGGTCCGCGGCCAAGGCTTCTTTGATCACGCGCCGCAGGGCCTCGTGTTTGACAAACTCGTTAAAGCTGCAAACGCTCAGCGCGGACAACCCCGCCTGTTGGCGGATGACCGCCAACTCGGCAGCCAGCTGCTCCGGCGGCTTGTCGCCATCGGGACGCCCGACGTACAGTCCGAAAAACGGCACGCCTCGCGAACCGGGAAACGGGCTGCCCGCGCGTTGCGTCACGCGGCGCGTATAGTCGGCGATCTTTTCCGCGCTCCAATACGGTTCGAAAAACCAGGCCACGGTCTCGCAGCAAGTGTCCACGTCCAGCCGCCAGCCGTACACGGGCTCGGGAAGGAACGTGGGGTACACGTGGATCGTCACTTTGACGCCGGGACGCACGCTGCGCGCACAACGCGCGATTTCGTTGATCGTCTCGACCAACGTGTCGCGCGAAAACGCTTCCAGCGCCTGCTCGCGGGACAGGTCCGGATGCCGGCTGCGATATTGGGCGAAGAGTTCGAGCGAGCGGGGACACAGACAACAGCGGTAGTTCTGGTAGCCGAAGTAGTCCAGCCCCACGCCCGTCAAGTCCGGACAGGCCGTCAGCATCTCGGAGATCTTCTTCCGGCACCAGGCCATCGTCTCCGGCCGATGAAAGCACAGCAGGCGGGCCTGGAGCACGTCGTGATCGGGTGAATCGGGCTCGCGCCGCGCCGGCAGCGGTTCGCCACCGAACTGGTAACCGCCCTTCTTCGGCTCCTGGGCCGCTTGCAGCTTCTGCAGAGCCGCCTCGTCGGCGGCGCTCATCACTTGCGCCAGGGCCGCCAAGCCGGCGTCCTTTTCGGAAACGATCGGACTGAACCAATAGTAGCTTTCGATCCCGTTCGCCTTGGTCATGGCCGACCACTGCTTCATGCGTTCGACCGGCCCGTGGAAAATGAGCGCGTTAAAGCCGATCTCTCGCGCGCAAGCGATGGTCTCTTCCGGCTTTCCCATCGAGGCCCAGCCGCTGCGCCAAACCGCCGGCTCCGCAGCCAGCAGCGATCCCGGCAGCAAGCTCACCAACGCCATCCCCAGACGGCACACGACGCGACTCATTCCGGTTCCTCCTTCGACACCAGCGGCCGGGCAACCGCAACCCGCCGTGGGACACCGCACTGCCGTGTTCGGCAAGAGAGCGCCGTGCCCCACGAGAGACGCGCCGAGCGCGCGGATGGCGGGCTGGCCAGTTCTCAGAACTCGCGCGCCGTGACGATCCCAGGTTGCGGGATGGGGTACTTGCCGTCGGCGTCGGACTTCAGCGGCGGCGGAGAGTCCATCGTCCACTTGTCGCAGTCCGGTGCGTACTCTTCCTCGGAATTGAGCATCGCCTCCAAGGTGATCTCCCGCCCGGTGTGGGCCGCTTTCCGGCCCAGCGAAGTCACCGCGCTGGCCATCACGCCGCGTTCGGCCTCGTTGTAGGGCTTGTCAGCGCGGATCGCGTCCACCAGATCGTTCCATTCGTTGACGTACGGATTGCGCTGGTCGCCGGGAACCTCGGCTTGCCAAGTCATGCTGTCGCGATCCGGGTTCTGGCCCTTGTGAATGCTCGAGGGCGCTCCGCAATCGCCGTGTTTGGATGCCACTGCCAAGCCCTTGCTGCCGTGGACATAGCTGCAGTAGATGTCGGTGCAGCCAGCGATGTTGCGCCCGTCCATGAACAGCTTGGCGCCGTCGGCAAAGGTATATTCAACCCCGTACGAGTCGAAATTCTGGTCGACGCACGCACCGCGATAATGGCGCCCGCCGACCGCCTGGGCCTTGACCGGCCAAGCATTCTTCATCCAGCACAGGTGATCGATGATGTGGATGTTGAAGTCGCTGAAGCAGCCGCCGCTGGCCCAGATGAAGCTGTGGAAGCGCTGAATCTGCCAAAGCAGTTCGCTCGGGTTGCCGGGCCACTTTTCCGAGAACGCCGATCCGATCGGCCCCGCCATCCGATAGCCGCGCATGGCGATGATGTCGCCGAGTTCGCCGTCCTGGATCCGCTGCTGCAACTCCTGCAGGTGCCGGGCGTGACGAGACATCAACCCGACGCCCACTTTCAGATTCTTCTTCGACGCCTCTTCGGCCTGCTTGATCATTCGCCGCGAGGTCGGACCGTCGGCCGTGATCGGCTTCTCCATGAACACGTGCAGGCCCTTCTGGACGGCGTAACCAAAGTGGACCCAGCGGAAGGCTAGTGGCGAGGCGAAGATCGCGATGTCGCCGGGCTTCAGGCAATCCATCGCCTTTTGATAGCCGTCGAAGCCGACGAATTGGCGATCTTGCGGCACGTCGACCTTGTCGGCGAACCGTTTCTTCAGGCCCTCCACGCTGCTCCGCACGCGGTTCTCGAAGACATCGGCCGCCGCGACCAGCTTCGTCGGGCCCTGCTTGACCGAAAGCGCGTCGGCCGCTGCGCCGGTGCCCCGGCCGCCGCAGCCGATCAGGGCCACCTGCAGCGTGTTGTTCTCGGCGGCATGGACGCGCGGGACGGCCAGGCCGGCCAGCGTGGTGGCGGCCGCGATCCGCCCGGTGTGCCCCAGGAATTCACGGCGAGTAGAGATGTGCTTCGTGGTTTCGCTCATGGTGGACCTCCTCTTTGGGATGCATCTGGGAAAAAGACTCGTAGAGCCGGCACCCGGGCACACCGCGGCCCGGGTCTTGGTCGGCTGGGCGTAGGCGTCCGATTATCAGGGCCGCTTGGCCGCGATGCAAGACCTTGACGAAATTCGGGCCGTCTCGTCGGCAGCACCCCAAGCGAACCGAACGAACGTGCCTGCCCCGCCAGCGTCTTGGAGCACTTTATCTGTGAGTGTTCCGCGTCAGTGTTCAACGAGTTCCTCCCAGGCAACTATCTAAATCTCTGGCCCCTTTCCCGTGGCAACAGATTTCGTTTAGACTAAGAAGGGTCTGGTCACTTGCGGGAGACAAATAGCGATGTCTGAGACGATCTCCGCCCATTTCGACGGTACTGTTATTGTGCCCGATGTGCCACTTGGACTGCCGCCCGGCCGGCGGCTGCGCGTTCGCATTGAAACGGTCGAACCGGAAAGCTATCCTCTCACGGAGATCGCCCACCTTGCCACAGACATGGGCGTGAGCGATTTAGCTGATCGGCACGAGCAGTACGCCCAGCCGGGCCCAAAGGACTGACGCGATGGCGGCCCCGCCTCCAGCTTTCCTCGATACGGCCTACATGTTCGCGCTGATTAACACGCGCGATCGCTGGCACTCTCGAGCGCGGCAATGGGAACAAGCTCTGTCGGAGCAGCAACGCCGGCTGGTTACCAGCCAGTTCGTACTCATCGAGATCGCGGATGGTTTGTCGACCATCGGTTTTCGCGAACATGCCGTCCGTGCTCTCGACGCGGTGGCGGGGAGTAGCTTTGTCGAGATCATTTCCGCATCGCCGCAACTCTACTCCGATGCGCTCGACCTGTACCGGAAGCGGCGCGACAAAGAGTGGGGACTTACCGATTGCGGTTCGTTCGTGATCATGCCGCAACGCGGGCTCTTGGATGCCCTCACGTCCGGTCAGCATTTCGAGCAAGCCGGTTTTCGTGCCTTGCTGACGAAAGAACCCTGAACGTCTCTCCGAAAGTGCGCGATCCGTCGAGAATTCGGCGGTGACGAGTCACGGCTCGCGAAAAGGCGAGCCCTGAATGCCCCGACCATTGTGAGGATACATGACCACCATCCTCGGCATCTCGGCGTTCTATCACGATGCGGCGGCGGCGCTGGTCCGCGACGGGCAGATTGTCGCCGCGGCGCAGGAGGAACGGTTTACCCGCAAGAAGCACGACGAGCGGTTCCCGCGCCACGCGATCGAGTACTGCTTCCAGGAAGCCGGGATCGGACCGGAGGACCTGGACTACGTGGGCTTCTACGATAAGCCGTTTCTGAAATTCGAGCGGCTGCTCGAGACGTATCTCGCATTTGCCCCGTCCGGCTTCCGGTCCTTCCTGAGCGCGATGCCGGTGTGGCTGAAGCAGAAACTGCACCTGCGGCGGGAATTGAACCAGGGGCTGCGACACGCCTACCGCAAGCAGTACGTGTTCACGGAGCACCACGAGTCGCACGCGGCCAGCGCGTTTTTCCCGTCGCCCTTCGACGAGGCGGCGATCCTGACGATGGACGGCGTGGGCGAGTGGGCCACTGCCAGCTACGGGGTCGGGCGCGGCAACCGGATCACGCTCACGCACGAGCTGCACTTCCCGCACTCGCCGGGCCTGCTGTACTCGGCCTTCACCTACTTCTGCGGCTTCCGCGTCAATTCAGGCGAATACAAGCTGATGGGACTGGCCCCCTACGGCGAACCGAAATACGCAGACCTGATCTTGGACAAGCTGATCGATCTGAAGCCCGACGGCTCGTTCCGCATGGACATGTCCTACTTCAACTACTGCCAAGGACTGACCATGACGTCGCGCCGGTTCGAGCGGCTGTTCGGCGGCCCGCCGCGGCGCCCGGAAACGCCGCTCACACAGCGCGAGATGGACCTGGCGGCGTCGGTCCAGGCCGTGACCGAGGAGATCGTGCTTCGCACGGCACGCCACGTCCACGAGCAAACCGGCCTGACGCAGCTGTGCCTGGCTGGCGGTGTGGCGCTGAACTGCGTGGCCAACGGCCGCATCCTCCGCGAGGGTCCGTACACCGACCTCTGGATTCAACCCGCCGCGGGAGACGCGGGCGGCGCGCTGGGCGCGGCCTTGTTCATCTGGCATCAGTTGCTAGGGCAACCGCGCGAGGCGAACCGGCTGGATTCCCAACAGGGTTCGCTGCTCGGCCCCCGTTTCTCGGCCGCCGAGATTCGCCGCTTCCTGGACGCCCAGGGGGCCCGCTACCGCCGGTTCGACGACGAAGATCAGCTTTGCGACTACGTCGCCCAGCTGATCGCCTCCGAAAAGGTCGTCGGCTGGCTCCACGGCCGCATGGAATTCGGGCCGCGGGCGCTGGGCGGACGGAGCATCCTGGGCGACGCCCGCAGCACGCGGATGCAGTCGGTGATGAACTTGAAGATCAAGTTCCGCGAGTCGTTCCGGCCGTTCGCGCCGTCGGTGCTGGAAGAACGCGTGAACGAATTCTTCGAGATGCGTGCCCACCAGCCCAGCCCCTACATGCTGCTGGTCGCGCCCGTGCAGGGCGACAAGCGACTGCCGTTGAGCGCGCCCGATCTGCAGCGCGCGGGCATCGACAAGCTGCGGATACAGCGCTCCGTCGTGCCGGCGATCACGCACGTCGACTACTCCGCCCGCGTCCAGACGGTCGACCGCGACCGGCACCCGCGCTACTGGCGGCTGCTGAAGCAGTTCGAGGCCCGGACCGGCTCGCCGGTGATCATCAACACCAGCTTCAACGTCCGCGGCGAGCCCATCGTCTGCTCGCCCGAACACGCCTACCGCTGCTTCCTGGCCACCAACATGGACGCCTTGGTGCTGGAGGATTTTGTCTTGCTCAAAGACCAGCAACCGGGCGCGAAGCAATACGCGATCGACGAGTACCTCGCCCAGTTTCAGCTGGATTGACGCCTTACGATTGGCGAACGGAACGCAAGGCCGCCGGGCCTCGCTGTTTCGTTTCCAACAGTCTCGTTCTGCCCCTCGCGACAAAAGACTCACATTCGTTTGACCGTGACCATGCGAGGCGGCGACCGTACGCAAGGCATCGCAGATGGCGATTGTCCAGCGTCGGTGGTAATAGGGAGACCCATTCGCATCGACAGGAACCCCCTCGTGAACCGGCAGGGCTTATCCGGCCTGCAACATCGGCGGCCAGCGGTTCCTGATTGCACCTGACCGCATTCACTTCCAGTAGCAGCCGGTCGGCCGAAGGTGCCAGGAGATGGGGATGTGGTGATTGGGCGAGAGGAGCCTTGCGCGACTAAGGAAACGGCGCGACGCGGACCATGACGACGCCGTGGGGCCGGATGTCGGCGGCGAACCCAGCGGCGTGGACGCCGAGGTCTTTCTGCCGCCACAGGTCGCGGACACGCTGCGGGCCGCTGAGACGCAGCGCGGCCCAATCGACCGAGACCCGCGCTGGCTCGGCGCCGGGATTGAACAGGCCCACGGCCCGCGAGCCGTCTTCCAACGGCTTGACGACCGCCTCGCCGCCGCCCACTTCGATCCGCCGGCCCTGCTGGCCTAGCGGGTCCTGGTGGACTTCCAGCACTTCGTCGTTGGACAGCAGCGACAAGGTGAACGGATCGAGCCGTTCGATCGGCGTGCCGATGATCATGGGCGAGCCCCACAGGCACCACAGGCTGATGTGCGAGTACTGCTCGTCGGGCGTCAGCCGCGACGGCGTCAGCGGCTGGTTCCGCCACCCGCCCAGCAGGCCGATGCGCAGATTGCAGGCGTGATTCCAGTGTCCGGGCCGCTGGTGCGGAGCCCAGGCGTCGTGCGCGAGCCACACCTCGCGAATGCCGACGGCCCAACGGGCCAGCCCCGCGTCCATCTGCGAGCGGTCCCAGAGATCCACCAGGTCGCCCGTGGTGCGGGAAAGTTGCGCCAGAGGCGCGTGCTCGGCCGCCTGAGCCAGGGGCACGGAATTTGACAGCTCCAACACGATGTCGCGATCGCAGGCGGCCAACGCCTCCGCCATGCGCCGCGTGATCTCGGCGCGGTCGACGCCCCAATCGTACTTGGCGTAGTCGAATCCCCACTCGGCCCACTGGCGGGCGTCGTTGGCCTCAAACAGGTACTTGCCGAAACGCCAGCCGTCGCGGGGCGTCTTGGGCCGCTGCCACGCGCCCTGCGGGTCGTCGCTCGATCCGCCGACGAACCCGGCGTAGCTGGTGATCCAGGGCGTCGAGTAGATGCCGGCCTTCAGTCCCAGATGATGGATGTAATCGCACAGCGCCCGCATATCGCCGAACTTGTCGTTGGGCAGGATCGCGTTGTGCGGACCGCCGCGAAGGCCCTGCCAGCCGTCGTCGATGTTGACGTACTGCCAGCCGTGGTCGATCAACCCCGACTTGACCATCGCCTCGGCCGCCGCGCGGAGGTTGGCGTCCGTGACCCGCGGTCCCCAGCCGCCCCAGGTGTTGCAGCCCAACAGCGGCGTCAGCAGCAACTCGTCGCCAACGACGATCCGCAATTCCCGCTCGGCCCGGCCCGCCCGGTTCTCCGCCCGCAGCAGCACGCGATGCGTGCCGCGCTGGGCCAGCGAGCCGCGGATTCGGCCGCTCTGCTCGTCCAGGTGTAAGCCCTCAGGCAGATTCGCGGCCGAAAACTTCATCGGCCGTTCGCCGGTGGCCGCGACGGTGTACAGCACGGGACGGTCGGGGCGGACCCCGAATACCTTCGCCCCGTTGATCCGCGGCTGGGGCGGAGGGGGTGGAGTGAGCATCTCGCGCAACGGCTCGTCAGCGCCCCAGGCACCTAGACTCCCGCCCGTGCTCGCCACGCCGGCTACGATCCCCGACAGCGCCAAGACAACGCCCCGCAGACACGCGCTCCAGAAACGCAGCCTTCCCCGTTCCCTCTTCGATTTTTCTGTGCCCCATTTTGCTGCCCGCTCTTCGGTTCTTCCGTTCATCGCTGTACCTCTAGGGTTTGCCGAACTCGTGAATCGCCTCGTACATGGCCACGATGTTGGCCGTCGGCGTATTGGGTTGAATGTTGTGGCACGGATTGCAAATCCACCGCGCGGATCGATAGATCTCGATACTCTCCCGGACCTCGGCCACGACGTCGTCCGGCGTGCCGAACGGAAGCGTGTACTGATTGTCGATCGAGCCGTGGAAGATGAGGCGGTCGCCGAAGTCGGCCACGAGCCCCTCGCGTTCCATGCCGGCACACCGCCATTGAACCGGGTTCAGCACCTCGATCCCGACCTGCTCGATCAAGTCCGGCAGGAACAGCCGCGCGGCGCCGTCGGTGTGGTACATGACGTGAATGCCGTACGAGCGGGCCAGTTCCGCCATCTTGATCTGGTTGGGCAGCAGAAACCGGCGGTACATGGCCAGGCTCATCAGCGGCCCGGTCTGGGAACCCAAGTCTTCGGCGACCCACGTCAAATGGATCCGTCCGCCGCCCGCCTCGAAACAACGCCGCTGGTGTTCGTAATAAAACGCGAAGAGGTGGCCCAGAATCGCGTCGGCCAGTTCCGGCCGCAACACCAGGTCTTCGAAGGACCGCTCCAAGCCGCGCAGATATCCGTACAGCAGAAACGGCTCGTAGCAGCAGGAGTGGATCGGCCAGTAGCCGTCGTCTGCGTCCAGCGCGCGGGCGATTGCGGCGTAATCGAAATCGTCGGGATCCGGCCAGCGGTGGGCGTGCACGTCGGCCACGGTCTCGGCCGCGGCCAGCGGGCAAAAAGCCGGTTCTTCGTAGGCCCCGGAGCCGTAGTCCATCCGCTGGTAACGCACGCCCCACAGGTCCGCCTGCGGATCGTCGGGATGGTGCGGCAGCCGCCAGCGGGACGCGACGTACTTCCGCTTGTCGACGTGCAGCTTCCGCCACAGCGCGTCTTCGCCGGCACAGCCCAACTCGTGCAACAGCCGCGCGGTGACCTCGGCGGTCGCTTGGTAATCCGTGGGGATGCGATCGGCCGGCTGCCGGCCCAACAACGCCAACCACCGCTGGCGGGGTGTCATTTCCATCGTGCTGTCCTCGCTGGAAAGTCGCGCTTGCGCTGCCGTCCACTTCTTACCGTTCTTGCTTCGCGTTTTCCAGCCCGCTATCGTAGTAGGGTCTCGCAACCTGCCGTGTTTTTTCCTGCCCCTGGCCTTCTGGTTTTTCAAGAGTTTCAGCAAGGAGAAGAATGTCATGAGAGTCCGCAACGTTGGTTGGCTGGTTCTGCTGGCCGTCGTCGTGTGCGCGTCTGCCGCGTCGGCGGCGGTCAAGCTGCCCTCGGTGATCGGCGACAACATGGTTCTGCAGCGCGGCGAAGCCGTGCCGATCTGGGGCTGGGACGAACCCGGCGCGAAAGTCACCGTGACCCTCGGTGAGACCAAGCTCACGGCCACGGCGTGCGAGCAGGGAAAGTGGAGCGTGAAACTGCCGGCCATGGCCGCAGGCGGCCCGCACACGATCACCGTCGCCGGGACCAGCACCGTGACGGTCAACAACGTCCTGGTCGGCGAAGTCTGGCTGTGCTCCGGCCAGTCGAACATGGAATGGACCGTGGCTTCCTCGAACAACGCCCAGGAGGAAATCGCCGCCGCAAACCACCCCAAGATCCGCCACATCAAGATCCCGCACGTGCCGATGGACAAACCGCAGGAGGACGTGGCGTCCAGCGGCTGGCAAGTCTGCGCACCGCAGACCGTCGGCGGCTTTACGGCGGTCGGCTACTTCTTTGCCCGCTACCTGCAGCAGCAATTGGACGTGCCCGTCGGGATCATCGGCTCGAACTGGGGCGGCACGCGGATCGAGCCCTGGACGCCGCCCGTCGGCTTCCAGCAGGTGCCCGCCCTGAAGGACATCGCCGACAACCTGGACAAGTTCCCGACGAAAAATGCGGACGGCAAGATCAATCACCAATCGCCGTTGGCCCTGTACAACGGCATGATTCACCCGTTGGTCCCCTACGGCATCCGCGGCGCGCTGTGGTATCAGGGCGAATCGAATAACGGCGAAGCGATGCTGTATTTCGAGAAGCAGAAAGCCCTGATCGCCGGCTGGCGGTCGGTCTGGAACAAGCCGGACCTGGCGTTTTATTTCGTCCAGCTCGCGCCGTTCCGCTACGGCGGCGATCCGAAGAATCTGCCCGGCATCTGGGAGGCGCAGACGGCCACGCTGGCCATCCCCAAGACCGGCATGGCGGTCACGGTCGACATCGCCAACGTGAAGGACATCCACCCGCGGAACAAGCAGGACGTGGGCCAACGGCTGGGGCTGTGGGCCATGGTCCAACTGTACGGCAAGCCGGACATCGTGTATTCGGGCCCGCTGTACAAGTCGATGAAGGTCGAAGGCAACAAGATCCGCCTGTCGTTCGACCACGTCGGCGGCGGCCTCGTCTCGCGGGACGGCAAACCGCTGAGCTGGTTCACGATCGCGGGCGAAGACAAGAGCTTCGTCGAGGCGAAGGCCGAGATCGACGGCGACACGGTGGTCGTGACCGCCGATTCCGTCGCCAAGCCCGTGGCCGCGCGTTTCGGCTGGACGCAAGAGGCGGAGCCGAACTTGTCCAACAAGGAAGGCCTGCCCGCTTCGCCGTTCCGGACGGACAAGTGGTAAGTGGGTGACGAAAGCAAAGCAGCCCGGCTGGCGGGCAAAGCCGGGCTGCGGGGCGAGTCCGCAGGCGGAGGTGGGAAGGCATGGATTTGCAGTTGGCGGACGAAGTGGCCGTCGTGATCGGCGCGGCCAGCGGACTGGGCAGGGCGATTGCCGTCGAACTGGCCCGCGAGGGCGTTCGGCTGGCGCTGGTCGACATCGCCTCGACGGTCGAGTCGCTGGCGGCGGAGATCCAACGCGACCTGCGGCGGCCCGCCCGTGCGTTCCTGGCCGACGTGACGGATTATCCCGCGGTGCAACAGATCGCGGCGGCGGTGATTGCGGAATTCGGCCGCTGCGATCACGTGTTCGTCCCGGCGGGCATCGGTTCCGGCAAATACGGCTTTCCGTTTTGGACTCTGGAGCCCGGCGACTGGGACCGCGTGCTGCGGGTGAACATTCTCGGACCGGTCCACGCCGCGCACGCCTTCGCGCCGCCGATGCTGGCCGCGCGGCGCGGCACTTTTCTGTTCTTCACGTCCATTGCCGGCCAGATCGGTTCGCAGACCGATCCGCCGTACAGTGCCGCCAAAGCGGCTGTGATCAACTTCACGCAATGTGCCGCCAAGGACCTCGCGCCGTACAACGTCCGCGTCAACGCGATCAGTCCCGGCATGATCCGCACGCCGCTGAACCGCTCGGTCTGGCAAGCCTGGCACGACCGGCAACCGGAGGACCAGCGGCAATCGTACGAGGAATGGGCCGGCGAAAAGGCCCGCCGCGTCGCCCCGCTGGGGCGCTGGCAAACGCCCGAAGACATCGCCGCAGTGGCCGTCTTTCTGGCGTCCCGCCGCGCCGAGAACATCACGGGCCAGACGATCAACGTCGATGGCGGCCAGGTCATGCACGCGTGAGCCTCAGTGGCGCACTACGTCGCGCCGGTCCTTGTCCGGAAACAGAACGTCCAGGGCCGCTTGGGCTTGCTGCGTCATCAGCCGCAGGTCGCTGCCCATCGCCAGGAATTGCATGCCCTGTGCGGCGCGGCGCAGCGCGGATTGCGGATCCATCGTGTGCATGCCGGTGGGCGTGCCGGCCCGGCGGCCTGCGGCGATCACGCGCTGGACCAGGGCTTCATGTTCCTCGGGCGCGGGGAAGGTTCCGTCGGGGGCGCGCATCTGAAAGCGCAGATCGACGGGGCCGATAAAAATCGCGTCGCACCCGGGCAACTGGTAAATAGCTTCGGCGTTTTCCACGCCGCGCGGGCTTTCCGTTTGCAGCACGACCAGGATCTGGTCGTTGGCCGCCGCGAAGTACTCTTCCGACGAGGCATCAAAGTTCATCGCCGCCAGGCCGCCCCCCGCGCTGCGGTTGCCCTGCGGCGGGTACTTGGCGGCGGCGATGGCGGCGCGGGCTTGTTCGACCGTGTCGACCATCGGCACCACGACGCCCATCGCGCCGGCGTCCAAGACGCGTTTGATCCAGTGATGGCTGCCCTCCGGCACGCGGACCAGCGGCACGCAGCCGGCGTCGGCGACAGCTCCGAAGATGGCAGCCGCCTGGTCGAGGTCGATGGGCGCATGTTCCATGTCCAGCGTCAGCCAGTCCCAGCCCATCCGCGCCAAGGCGCGCGCGGCGTACAGACTGCCGAGCGAAAGCCAGGTGCCGAACGTCGGCTCGCCGCGTTTCAATTTTTCTTGGACGGGATTGGTCTTCATGGCCCTCATCGTACGATGCACGTCGGCCGCTTGGCAAGCCGCTGCCTGGGATGCCGGACGCCGTTGCGCGACGCGCTGAAAAGAAAAACCAAAAGTTGCGCTAACCTTGCTTGACAATTTCTCGGGACTGTACACAATGTGGCCCTTGTTGGACTTCAAGCCGCTGAAAAGTTCCTTGGAGGGCGGCGACTGACGGATGCGACGCTCGGCGGCCCTCGGTCGTGGCTCGGAGGTCCCCTCCAAGGCGTTTGTCGGACGGGTCTGTGCATGGCGGCCGGCGCGTTCGCGTGGCGGGCGAAGTTCTTTGGTTGACGGCGACAGCGCGACCCCCCAAGGCTGTCGCCGTTTTTTTGTCCTCTTGGCGGCCGGCTCGTCCTGATGGCCACGACGCTGATTGCCCTGGGTGCGAATCTCGGCGACCGCTGGGCCAATCTGCAAACCGCGGTGGACTTGTTGGACCGCGCGCCGGCCACGCGCGTCGTCGCTTGCAGTCGCTGGTTCAGCACCGCACCGATCGGCGGACCCCAAGGCCAAGCACAGTTCATCAACGCCGCGGCGCGGGTCGAGACGTCGTTGTCGCCCCACGAACTGCTGGCGACCGTGCGCGCCATCGAAGCCTCGTTGGGCCGCCAGCGCCGGCGGCGCTGGGACGCCCGCAGCATCGATTTGGATCTGCTGCTCTTTGACGAGGTGATTCTTCGGTCCGCAGAACTGGAACTGCCGCATCCGCGCATGGCCTTTCGGCGGTTCGTTCTGGAGCCTGCGGCCGACGTCGCGGCTGACATGATGCACCCCGTCATCGGCTGGTCCGTCGGGCAACTGCTGGAGCACCTGAACTCGGCCGCCAACTACGTCGCGCTGACGGGCGCGCCGGGCGGCGGAAAGACCGAGTTGGCTCAGAAGGCGGCCGCTCAAACGGCCAGCCGCTTCCTGACCGACCCTGCCGCAGCACCGCCGGAAGCCTTGGCGGCCCGGCCGCTGGTGGCCGAACAATGGCGGTGGCGTCAGCGGGCCGCGCTGCTTTCGCGGCAACGTTGGCCCGCAGAGCCGCCCGCGGCCGTCAGCGATTTCTGGCTGGGGCAGTCCCAAGCCTACAGCCGACGGTGGCCGGACGACCAGCAACAGGCCGAGTTGGCAGCTGCCTGCGAGGCCGCCGGCGCGGATGCGATTCAGCCCAAGCTTTTGGTGCTGGTCGACAGGCCGAGCGTCCCGGATCGCTGGCAGACTGTCCGCGCCGAATTGCGCCGGCTTGTGCTTCAGCCCGGACGCGGGCCGCTGCTGGAATTGGACGCCTCTCAGCCGGGCGAGGCCGTGGTCGAACTGTGTGCCGCGATCGAAGCCATGCGATGAGCGCCGCGAAAACTCAACCGCCCCTTGAAAAAAGGGAGAGACTTCTCCGTGTTGCCGCCAGGCCACAGTTGTTGTCTGGCGGCATCATCCGGCCAGCCGGCCGGCTGTCGCCGGAAATGAACGATTGTCAACGACGGCTTAACGAGGGTTGACGTTTACCGTCGGCAACACCGGCCCGGCGGACCGGCGAGCGTGCCAACTCTCTGCCCCGCTTGCGCTTCGGTCTCGTGGGAATCGCGATCTCCCGATGCAGACGCGGCAAAACAGCCGCCGCCCGGAGATTTGCGTCTGTTCGGGCCGGCAAATGCGTCCGCTGGCACCGAATCTGCTGACAACGGGATGGCATCGGCGTGCGCGCCGTTCAACTTGCGTCTGCGACGTGCGGACGCAGAACCTCCATCAGCTACTTTGCCGGGCTTGGAACCATGAGTGCTGTCCTGGAAGAACGCCGCGTCGCCGCCCCGCCTGCCGTCTCGGTCATCATCCCCGCCTATCGCGAAGCGGAGAATCTGCCCGTGATCATCCCGCGGCTGAGCGAGGCCCTGGGCGAGGCCCATCTGGCCGCAGAGATCATCGTGGTCGACGATTACAGCGGCGACGGCACCAGGGAGATCTGCGGCGATTTGTCCCAGCAGTACCCGTTGCGTTTGGAGACCAGAGAAAGCGAACGCGGGTTGTCCAGCGCCGTCCTGCACGGCCTCCGCCGCGCGCGGGGCGACGTCCTGATCGTGATGGACGCCGACCTGTCCCACCCGCCGGAAAAGGTCCCCGAACTTGTCGAAGCCCTGGACGAGGCAGACGTGGACTTCGTCATCGGCAGCCGCTATGTGCATGGCGGCGGGACCGACGAGGACTGGGGACTGCTGCGCTGGTTGAATTCCAAAGTCGCCACGCTGATGGCCCGCCCCTTTACGAAGGCGGCCGATCCGATGGCCGGCTTCTTTGCCCTGCGGAGGACCTCGTTCCGCCACGCTGACGAGACCGCCGAACTGAATCCCATCGGATACAAAATCGGTTTGGAGTTGATGGTCAAGTGCAATTGCCGGCGCGTCCGCGAAGTGCCGATCCAGTTCAGCAACCGGCTGCACGGCAAGAGCAAACTGAGTCTCCGCGAACAACTCAACTACGTGCGTCACCTGGGGCGGCTGGCCGAATACAAACTGCGGCATCTGCCGAAGCTGCTGAAATTCGCCGTCGTGGGCGCGTCGGGAAGCGTCGTCGATCTGCTGGCCTTTGCCGCCTCGCTGGCCTTGCTGCCCGTGCCCGTCGCGCGAGCACTCGCCATCTGGGTGGCCATGACGTGGAATTTCTACTGGAACCGGCGGTGGACGTTCTTCGAGTCCCGCGAGCACGGCATCCTGTGGCAGTATGCCATGTTCTGCGGCGCCTGCCTGATCGGGGCCGTGGTCAGCTGGGGAGTCAGCGTCGGGTTGTGGCACCTGATTCCCTTCTTTAACGAGTATCCGATCGTCGCGGCGATCATCGGCATCATCGCCGGCACCCTGTTCAACTTTGTCGCCAGCAGTCGGCTCGTGTTCCGCAAATCAAGCTCGGAGGCTGCGGGCCGCTGACGGCGTCGGCCGAGAGCGTCTCGGCGAATCGATTGTCAACGCTTACTAGAAAGCCAAATCATGTTGACTCCTTATCCGTGGTTGGCCGCGGTCATCATCGGCGTCCTGACGCTGGCGGCGGCGATCATCGACATCCGCACGCGGCGGATTCCCAATTGGTTTACGGTTCCCGTGCTGGTCGGGGGCGTGGTGTTTCACGTCGTCACCGGCGGGCTGGGCGGATTGTGGACTACCGTGGGCGGCTTTGCGACCGGCTTTGGAATCCTGCTGTTGCTTTGGCTGATGGGCGGCGGCGGCGGCGGGGACGTCAAACTGATGGGCGCGGTGGGCGCGTGGCTGGGCGCGTGGCACACGCTGATCGTGTTCTTGCTGAGCGCCGGCTTTGCGGCGTTCTTCAGCATGGCCGTGCTGGCCGCGGGGGTCATGCAGCACGGGCTGAGTTACGTCAAGCGGCGGCATTTGGCCAAGCCCGAGGAAGTCCTGAAAAAGAAGAACGCCGCCCCGGATTCACCCGACCTGGTCCGCCGCAAGATCAACCGGCGAATCCTCCCCTACGCCCTCCCGGTCGCGTGCAGCACGTGGGTGGTCTTCCTCTGGGTCTTCGTCAAGGCTTCCTCGTAAACGGTTCTCTCGACGCTGCGGGCGACGCCGGCGCCGCTGCCTCACGTCAGCGGTCCTTGCCAGGACCGTGTCCCAAACCGCCGCGCGCCGCTTCCTCGCGCGCGGCCTCGATTCCTGACTGGGGCTGGACGGCGGCGGCCAGTTCACGGTCCCAGGACACGCGGCCGCGGCGGCGGACGTGGCCGCCCAGGTCGCCCTGCGTGCGGAACATGATTTCCCAGTCCTCGCCACCGGCCGCGAGCCGGACTCCGGCAAGGCCCTCTTGTTGCATCACCTCGACGGGCCGCATCTGCCGGCGGGTCTGATCGCCGACCTCGATCACGTGCAGGAACAGGTCTGCGGAACGCGGCTGTCCGGGCGTCACTTCCACCCGCCACTGGCCCATCAGGGCGCGCTGTTCCGCGGTCAAACGCGGCGCTTGGATTTCCCAGTTGCGTCCGGCGGCCCAGAATTCCTTGCCGGGCCCGCCCACGACGCTCAGGGCCGCGTCGGCCGGCAGGCAGGTTCGGCAGAACATCCGGCCTCGGCCATGGTCGGCTTGGATCGTGCGGTCTGCCACCCGCGGCTCGTGCGCCGTGTGGATCAGCCAGTCCTTGCGGTACGTCGGATCGGTCGTCGTCACGCGGTCGAAGATCACGAAGCAATCCGGCAGCAGGAAGACCATCTGCCGAGTCGCGAGGCTGCATTTCTCGGGCAGTCCGGGCCGTCCGGCATGCGGCTTGTCCCCGTGTTGGTAACAGGCGGTGGCGTCGCCCGCGACGTAGACCAAGGCGTCGTTCGTCTCGAAGGCCTTCAGTTCCGATCCCAGGGCCTGGTGTTGTCCGCCGTGGTTCCCCACGACCTGCCCGCCCCAGTACGCGGCCGGCGGTTCGCCGGGCTGATGCACGACCACGCAGTTGTGCGCCACGGTTTGGGCGAAGTAGTTGGCCAGGTGCGCCCCGTTGGTGAACTCGTCGTACCGCGTGCCGGAATCCAGGGCCAAAAAGCCGTTGCGGTAGATCACGAAGTTCAACGCGTCGAAGTGCCGGTGCTGGCGCAGGATGCCGCCACACGTGAACAGACAGTACGTGTCCTCGGCCCCGATCCCGGAACGCATGAAGACCTGGCCCATCGTCTCGAAATGCCGCGCCGAGGGCAGGGTGCGCGGAGACAGCGGCGGCGGCGATTGGTCCAGCCGCGACCAGAGGAAGGGATACATGAACCACGTGGAGGAGTAGGACTGGCGGGGCAGAAGTTCCTGGACATACCGCGCCAGCCCCGCCGCCTGCGGATCAATCTGGCCGTGCAAGTGCCGGATGTTGGCCATGTGCGTGAACAGCTCGCCGATCGGCAAGCAGTTCTCCACGTGCGGCGTGTCGCCGTAGCCGAACTCGTGCGGCTGGGGCTCGGCCGCGATCCAGTTCCAGATCACGTAGTTCGCCAGCGAGGCCCCGTGGGGCCAGTGCGGGGCGAGGTCCTCTCCCGTGCTCGACAACCACGTATAGAAGAAGTTCTGTTCGGCCCACGGGTAGGCTCCGAAGACGTAACCCAGCGTCGGCGACGCGCCGCCGCCGTCGTCCCCGCAAGCCGTGCGGCGGTGCGCCAGCAGCTTCAGGTTCTCGTCATGCCCCCAAACCAGCCACTGCCGGATCCGTTCTTCCTCGATCCCCGTCCCGAAGCCCGTACAGCCCACAAACCAGAGACAGTTTCGGACCCCGTAGAAGCCCGTACTGTAACCCGACAGGTTCTCGCGATAGATGGCCGGTTTGGCTTTCAGCACCCGATCGATGGCTTCGACCAGGCGACTCAGGTACTCGCCCCGACGGTCGGCGGCAAGGTCTTCGTACAGCCAGTCCCAGGCCAGGATCGCGTGGACGCGCGAGGTCGAGTACCAATTCACGGTTTTCCGCTGGGCGAAACACTCGTCGTAGTAACGCAGGCTTGCGTCGAGGCACTGTTGGGCCAGTTCCAGGCAGGCGGAATCCTCCGTCATCCGATAGACGAACGCCGAGCAGGCCGCCTCGCGGCCGAGGTCGCGGGCGGCGAACGGCGTGCGGGCTTCACGCTTCAGCCGCTCGACGCGGCGTTTGACTTCCTCGTACCAAGCGCGCTCCGCGCCCAACGCGCGCTGGCGGACCTCGGGCCAGGTGTCGCGGTTGAAAAACAGCCGCGGATGGTCGGTGCGGAGTTTGCCGGTCCAAGCGGGCAGTTCGCCGCCCTGGGCGGCGCGCAGGCAGAGGGCCAAAACGACCAGGACCGGGACATGACGGAGTGACATCGCGAATCCTTTCCCCCAAAAGCAGTCTGTGCGGGGCCTCACACGACCCGTCCCCGCTCCATGTGCAACACGCGGTGCGCCCGCTGCGCCGCCTGCGGGTCGTGGGTCACCATCAACACGGCGGCGCCCGCGTCCGCATACTCCCGCAGGGCGTCCAGCACGATGCTGGCGTTGTCCGGATCGAGATTCCCCGTGGGCTCATCGGCCAGCACCAGCTGGGGACGATGGAACAGCGCCCGGCTCAAAGCCACGCGCTGGCGTTCCCCGACGCTCAATTCCGCCGGCACGTGACGCCGGCGATCCTCCAGACCGAACTGGTGGATCAGTTCCTCCGCGCGCTGTTCGGGCTGCGGTTGCGGATTGGGCAGATTGGCGGCGAGGATGTTCTGCAGCACGTCCAGGTAAGGCACCAGGTGGAATTGCTGGAACACAAAGCCGATGTGCTCGGCGCGAAACGCGCTGCGGGCATTGGCGGACAGTTGGTACGGGTCGACGCCGGCCACGTGCACCGTCCCGCCGGTGGGCCGCAGCAGCGCGCCGCAGGCCAGCAGGAGCGTGCTCTTGCCACAGCCGCTGGGGCCCTGGATGGCGACCGCTTCGCGGGCCTCGATCGCCAGCGAAAGCCCGTCGATCGCTTGCACTTCGCGCCCGTTGCCGGAATACGTTTTGGTGACGTCCTGAACTTTCAACATCCTCAAGCCTCCCTCAGAATCTCGGCCGGGTCGCGCTGCGCGGCCAACAGCGCCGGAATCCAGCCGGCCACGACGCCCAGCAGTGAACCGATCGCCAGCGCCGCGCCGACCACCTGCCACGACAGGAGCCCCGCGGCTCCGACGAGCAGCACGTTCAAATCGCCGCGCAAACGGGCGGCGATCAGCAAGCCGGCGGCGCAGCCAAACGCCGCGCCGACCACCCCGCCGGCCAGGGAACGGAACAGAAACAGCGTTAGCACCTGGTTCGCCCGATATCCGATGGCCCGCAAGATGGCCACCTCCGCGCGGCGCCCGCGGGCGTTGCCGAAGGCGGTCAGGAAGATCCACGCGCCGCAGGCCAGGACCACGCCCGGCACGGCCAGCGAGGCCAGCCGCCGGCGTTCCGCGCGCAGCGCCTGCTGGTGCGATTTCTCGCGCTGGAGCGCCTCGGCCGCCTCTTGGCCTACTCTCGTTCGCGCCTCCGCGCGGGCCAGGACTTTCGTCCCCAGCTCGACGACCTTGGTATCGGGCAACTGCTTGGCGACATCCGCGCGGACGCGGGCCAGGGCTTCGCTGCCCACGCACAGGCACTCCAGGGCCAGGATTGCGTTGATCCGGCCCGGCTTGCCCAGCAGCTCCTGCGCGTCCTGGAGCGGAATCCAGACCCCGATATCGTCCTTGCTGCCGCGTTCCTCCTGGCACTTGTGAATCACGAACGGCCGTCCCAGCAGTTCGACCTGCTGACCTTCCTGCAGGCCCAGGCTGCGGTGCAGCTCGTACCCAACGACCATGGTCCCGTCAGGAACCGGCTGGACCAGCGGCGTCTTGGGGCTCTTGTGCAGATTGGCCACTTCGCCCTTGCAGCCGACCAGGATCACCGTGCGTTTCATCTCCGGCCATTTCAGCTTCTCGGCCAGCATCGGCAGGAAATGCCGCACCGAGACAATCCGCGAATTGGCCAGACGGTGCGCATAGTCTTCGGGCATGGTGGTCGTGGCGGTGTCCGAGGCGTGCCACTCGCCTACGTCCTGATCGCCGGGCAAAATGGCCATGTTGAAACTCAGCTTGAGCGTGGCCTTGCGCATTTCGTCCTGCAGCACGTTCAAGCGTTCCTGGAGTTCGGTTTCCTTTTGCGCCAGCAGGGCGTCGGAACGGAGGTCGTAGATCTGCAGCGCCGCCTGGGCGGTGAGCATCGTCCCCACCGCCACGGCCACGGCCAGCGTGGCGAGCAGAAAAGTCGTTTGCCGCCGCAGGATTTCTCGCAGCGCCATGTGGATGATTGACATCGTCACAGTCTCCTTCGCCTTTGCCTGTGCTCACGGTTCGTGGAGGATGTCGGCCGGGTCCAGGGCGGCGGCGACCCGCGCCGGCAGCCAGCTGCCCAACAGGCACGCGGCGATCCCCATCGCCGCGGCCAGGCCGAGGTGCTCCAGGGCGACGGCCCAGCCCATCGCCGTGCCGGCCTGGTCGCGGACCTCCAGCAGCATCGCCGCCGTCGTGCCCAACGCAAACCCGGCCAGCCCGCCGGCCAATCCCAGCAAGCCGGCTTTGGACAAAACCAGCGTCCGCACGTCGCCCGCGCGGAACCCGATCGCCCGCAACACGCCGATCTCCGCCGCCCGTTCTCGAACGTTCAGATACATCAAGATACCGATCCAGACGGCACACGCCAGAAACCCAAGCGGGCCGAGTCGAGTGATCGCGCTGCGCCGCTCCGCTTGGAGCAGCGCCCGTTTCTCGTTTTCCTGCTCCACGGCCGCTCGAGCCTCTTCGGCCACCTTGATCCGGGCGTGTGCGCGGGACAACGTCTCCGAGGCGATTTCCACGACCTGACAGTCGGGCAGCACGGCCGCCATCCGGCGGCGGACCTCCGCCAGGTTGCCCCACACGGACAGATGCTCGACGACCAGGATCTCGTTGATCGCGCCCGGCTGATCCAGCAACTGCTGGGCAGCGGCCAGCGGGATCCACAGGCTGATGTCGTCCTTGGTGCCCAACTCCTGTTCGCACCGGTCGATCCGGAAGACGCGGCCCAGGACGGTGATTTCCTGTCCGGGCTGCAGCCCTAGCGCATGATGCAATTCGTACCCCACCACGCAACCGTCCGGCGGGATCGCGGGCGTCAGCGGCGCGCCTTCGGCGACGCTCGTGTCCAGCACGCGCTCCTGGCCGACGCCCACCAGCAGGATCGTCCATTGCCTTTCTTCCCACTTCAGTTTCCGGCGCAGCCGGGGCAGGTAGCGGTCGATCAGTTCCTGCGCATCCTCCAGCCGCAACGCCCAGGATTCCGGCATCGTGAGCGCTCCGAAATCCTCCGCGTACCAATCGCCCAGGGACTGGTCCTTGGGGAGCACCAACGCATTGTATCCCAGACGCTGCATGGCCTGCTTCAGGTCAGCTCGCAGGTCCACCATCACGGCCTTCGTCTCTTCCTCCTTGCGCGACACCAGGCCGTCGGAGCGGGCGGCGTGCAGTTGCAGCCCCATCAGCACGCCCACCAGCAAGGCGACGGCCGCGGCGATCCCGGCCAGGCCGAGCAGGAAGTTGCCCTTGCGATACGCGATCTCGCGCAACATCATCGACCAAATCGACATCCCGATTTCTCCTCCGACCAGGCCGTAGACCGCTCGCTCCGCGAGCGGAACCGCGCCGCACCGCGCGACGATCTCTTCCACTCCGGCCTCTGCCGCAAAAGCCCCCACTTACGCCTGTTTCGCCAGCGCGGCGCTGTGGGCTTGAATTCTCCGCACGGCGGCCAGGATATGGTCCATCTCGCTGCGTTGGGCCAGCAGCAGTGTCTGGAACATTCCCAAGGTCGTCTCGCAGACTTGCCGGTTGCCTCTCAGTTCCCGAAAACTGTCGCGGTACGCCTTCAGTCGCTCGGCGGGAAACAACCGCTGGAATCCGCGCGAGGCGATCGCTTCGTCCAGCAGTCCGTCGTGGTACTGTTCGCGGTAGCCGCCGCCGCAGGGGATCCCTTCGGCGTTCATGGCCCGGCAGAACTTGTCGCGCGACAACCCGTGGAATTGTTCGGGATCGTAGCGGAACGCATACAGATGCCAGACCGGCCGGCTGTTCTCCGGCAAGCGCAGCGGCTGGACGCCGGGAATCTCTTGCAGGCCCGCCGACAAATAGGCGGCGTTCTCGCGTCGCCGCTCGGTTTCCTGCACCAGTTTGTCGAACTGCGACAGCAGGAGCGAGGCTTGGAAGTGCTGCATCCGGAAGTTGCTGCCGCGGCTGAAGCAGCCGCTGCCTTGAAAGCTCCCGGAGGCGCGTCCGCAGTTGTGAAAAGCCTGGCAGCGGTCCAGCAGTTCCGCGCGGTCGCCGGTGATGGCCCCGCCTTCGCCCGAGGGAATGTGCTTGGAATTCTGGAAACTGAAGCAGCCCAGATCGCCGAGCGTCCCGCACTTGCGGCCCTTGTATTCGGCCAGCCAGGCCTGGCAGGCATCCTCGACGACCGCCAGGTTGTGCTTTTTGGCGATCGCGTTGATCGCATCCATGTCGCAGGGCAAGCCGTAGATGTGGACCGGCACGATGGCGCGCGTCCGCTCGGTGATCCGGCTCTCGATCGAAGCCGGGTCCATGGTCAGCGTCGCCGGATCCGTGTCGGCGAAGACCGGCAGGGCCTTGAGCATCAGGATCGTGTTGTAGGTGGCGATGAAGGTGAAGGGGGAGGTGATGACTTCGTCGCCAGCGTCGACGCCCAGGACGTGCATGGCCGTGATCAGCGCGGTCGTGCCGCTGGACGTGGCCACGCAGCCTCGGGCGGCGAGCAATTTGGCCCAACCCGCCTCAAAATCCGCCACCTGCCCGCCGCCGCCAGAGCTGGACCAGCGCCCGCTGCGCAAGACCCGGAGGATCTCCGGCTCCCAGGACTCGCGCCACTCCGGCCAGCGGGGCCAGCCGCCGGTGTGGATGCGGGTGCCGCCGAGCAGCGCCGGCTTGTCCGCCGCGGCGGCCGCCACGGTCGGGGTTCGGCGAAGGCCCAGCCAGGCCAAGGCGGCGGAACCGGCCGCCGCGGTGCGGACGAACGCTCGTCGGGTCAGATCGCTTTTCATAGCTCAGGTTCCTCTTCGATCATCAGGGAGCCGTGTCTTCCGTCGTGGGGATCAGCCGTTCGGGAACGTGAACGGCGACGACTTCCCCCCGCACGCACAGCTGGTTGTTGGCCGATAGTTCGATGCTTACGACCACCTTGCGGCCACGAGATTCTTTGACCCGCCCGCGCAGTTCCAGCGGCACGCCCAGCGGCGTCGGCCGCAGATAATCCACGTGCAGCGACGCGGTCAGGAAGCGGAACGGCGGCAGCGTGTCCATCGCCCGCCCTTCGGCCCGGTACGCCGCCGCTGCCGCCGTGCCCGTGCCGTGACAGTCGATAATCGAGGCCAGCAGGCCGCCGTAAACGTAGCCGGGGATGGCCATGTGGTACGGCTGTGGATGAAACACGGCCACCGTTTCCTCGCCGTCCCAGTAACTCTTCACTTGCAGGCCGTGGTCGTTCAAGCGGCCGCAGCCGTAACAATGGCTCAGGGCGTCCGGATAGTAATCCTGGAAGGCCTTTTCAGTCACGAGGCAACCTTTCTCTCTTGACAGCTCGCGAATTCTCTCGGATCGATGCGGCCTGGCCCAGCCTCAGGGCGATCCCAGCCGGGTGTCGCTGACCGCCAGGGTGCAGTTTACCACAGTTTCCGCAGAGGGCCACACGGGCGGAGTACGAGAACGGACTGTCCGGAGCGGAGTTTCCGGAACAACCCTCCGAGACAGAATCGGTCGCCCGCGGCGTCTCGGACCGCCGAGCACTGGCGACCGGGTGCTCCGCAGTTGCTGCCCGTGGTCCGTTGGGGGACTTGAAGCCGAATCGGCCAAGGATTAGCCTACGTTCGTCAGGGTTCTGCCGGCCCACGCGCACCTGGGAAAACGTCTCTCCAAACGATGAGGGGGATTCGATGCTGCGGTTAGCTGTCTGCCTGCTCGGAATGCTCGCCTTTACGCCACTGCAATGCCAACCTGCCGCCGTCGAAGTCGCCGAGCCGCACGCGGGCCCGCCGGCCAAGCCTGCCGGCCCGGACGATTCGGTCAGCCTGTCGGAACCCGACCGCCAACTGATCGGACTGGAGCTGGAGCAAGTATCGGCCAAGGAGTGCCGTTCGACGCTCAAGGCGATGGGCAAGCTCGTGGCTCCCCAGACGAAGACGGCGATCGTCGGGTATGCCTTCTCGGGTCGCGTCTCCGAGGTCCACGTCCAGATCGGCGACTGGGTGGAAAAGGGCCAGCGACTGCTCACGCTGGAGAGTCAGGAGGTGGGCACGGCCAAGTGCGATTTCTTCAAGGCCGTCGCCGATCTGGAGTTGGCCACGCTGAATTTCGAGCGCGAGAAGCGGCTGTTGGACAGCGGCATCGGGATCGAAAAAAACTTTGCCGCGGCCGAGGCCGAACTGAAAATCGCCCAGGAAAACCGGGATGCGGCGCACAAGCGGTTGCACGTGCTCGGCTTCGATGAAAAGGAAGTGGAGGCAATCGCCAAATCGCACCAGATCCATCCGGCGATCACCCTGTTCGCTCCGCTGGCGGGCAAGATCGTCAAGAACGACGCCGTGCTGGGCGCGCTGGTGGATCAGGCCACGCAGTTGATGACCGTGATCGATCCGACGACACTGTGGGTCGACGCGCAAATCTACGAAAACGACCTCGCCAAGGTGAAGGTCGGCCAGAAAGTCGAGGTTCGCGTACCCGCCTACCCGGACGAGGTTTTCGCCGGCAGCGTGACCTTCATCTCGGACGTGGTGGACGACCAGAGCCGCACGATTGCCGTGCGGGCGGAGGTCGACAACGCCGAACAGCGGTTGAAGCCGGGCATGTTCGCCGACATCGGCCTGCTCCTGATGGAGGACCAGCAGGCCCTGGTCGTGCCGCGCAAAGCGGTGCTGGAGGAGGGTCTGCAGCAAGTGGTCTTCGTCAAAACAGGCGACGCCTTCGTGTCGCGGGCCGTGCAGACCTCCGCCATCGACGGCGATTGCCTCCAAGTCGTCGCCGGGCTGAAAGCCGGCGAAGAAATCGTCACGGTGGGCAATCACCTGCTGCGGTCCCGGCTGAAGCAGGGGGTCCTGGAGCAAGCCGGCCATCATCACGGACACGGACACGGGCATGATCATGGACACGGGCACGGCCACGAGCAGTCCCAGGCCCCGACTCACCGACACGGGAGACCGCAACCGTGATTCGGGCCATCATCGACCTCGCGCTGCGCAATCGGCTGCTGATCCTGCTGCTGGTCCTCCTGGTGACGCTGGGAGGCGTGATGGCCTACCAGCGGATGCCCAAGGACATCTACCCCGACCTGAACGCGCCGCTGGTCAATATCATCACGACCTGTCCCGGCATGGCGTCCGAGGACGTCGAACGGTTGATCACGTTTCCCCTGGAGAGCCTGATGAACGGCAGTCCGGGCGTGATCCGCGTGCGCTCGGAATCGACGACGGGGGAGTCGGTGGTCACCGTCGAGTTCGATTGGGGGATCGACATCTATCAGGCCCGGCAGATCGTTTCCGGCAAACTGGACATCGTCGCCGAGCAGTTGCCGGACAGCGCTTCCGATCCCGTGCTGGGTCCCGTCTCCTCGCGGATGGGCGAAGTTTTCGAGTTCGCCGTGGTCGGCCAGGGCGCTGACCCGATGGAACTGCGGAGCGTGGCCGATTGGACGATCCGGTACCGGCTGCTGGGAGTGGAAGGCGTGTCCTTCGTCGTCAACCTGGGCGGCTTCGTGCGACAGTACCAGGTGTTGCTCAAGCCGGAGATGCTGCACCATTACGGGATCTCGATCGCCGACGTCAAAGACGCCATCGAGCAGAGCAACCGCAATTTCTCCGGCGGCGTGATCCGCAAGCAGAACCAGGAGTTCCTGATCAAGGGACTGGGCCGAATCGAGTCGCTGGCCCACATCGAGAACACCGTCATCACGGCCCGCGACGGAGTGCCCGTGTTCGTCAAGGACGTGGCCCAGGTCCGCGAGGGCGCGATGTTCTCGACGGGCAACGCCGGGTTCAACGGGCAGGAGGCCGTCTCCGTCGTCGTCCAGAAGCAGTACGGCGGCGACACGCTTAAGACCATTGAAAACGTCAAGCAGTTCCTCAAGCAGATCGCCAAGGACATCCCGGAGCCGATTCACACCGTCCCCTACTACGACCAATCGGGCCTGATCACCAGTTCGCTGCGGCACGTGGAACTCTCGATGCTGGAGGCCGGGGGCCTCGTCCTGCTGGTGATCCTGATCTTCCTGGTCAATCTCCGCGCTTCGCTGATCGCGTCGCTGACCATCCCGTTTTCGATTCTGTTCGCATTGGTGCTGATGTACGCCGGCAACGTCGCGCTGACCGTGATGGCGCTGGGCGGCCTGGCCATCGGGATCGGCAAGATGGCGGGCGGTTCGGTGATCATGGTCGAGAACATCTTCAAGTTTTTGGAGAGCGACACCAGCGGAGCGTCGCCGTTGGAACTGACGGCCCGAGGCGCCAAGGAAGTGGGCTCGTACCTCTTCTCGGCGAACTTGATCATCGTGCTCGTGTTCCTGCCGTTGCTGACCCTGGAAGGCATCGCCGGGCGGATGTTCCGGCCGACGGTGTACGCCCTGGTGGCCGCCCTGATCGGGTCGCTGGTGATGAACATCACGCTGCAACCGGTGCTGATGTCGTTCTGTTTCCGCCGCCGCAGCGGCAAGCGGCGGCGGCACTGGTTTGTGGAATTCGCCACCTGGGTTTACGTAGGGATCTTGAAGCTCTCGTTTCGCCTGCGGTGGCTGGTCCTGGCAGCGGCCGTCGCGTTGATGGTGATCGGGGCAGATCGCTACCAGCAGCTGGGCAACGAGTTCGTTCCGGCCTTGGACGAAAACGCGATGATTGTCTCGACGGCCATGCTCCCGGAGACGTCCCTGCACGAGTCGGTCCGCGTGGGCAAGAAGGTCGAGGAGATCCTGTTGTCGTTTCCGGAAGTCGTGTCCGTCTGCCGCACGACGGGCATGGCGGAGGAATCGGAGCACGTCCACCCGGTGAACCACAGCCACAACATGGTGGAACTGGTGCCGCGGGAACAACGGCAGCGGGGCTATGAGGAATTGACCGAAGCGATGCGGTTGGAATTGGAACGTATCCCCGGCCTGGTGCACATGTTCGAACAACCGATCAGCAACAAGCTGGCCGAAATGCTGACCGGGACCGAAGGCCAGATCGCGATCAAGGTCTTCGGCCCCGATTTGCAGGTGCTGGACCAGAAGACGCGGGAAATCGGCGCGGTGATGAGCCGCTTGGAGGGCATCGCGGACCTGCACGTCGAGCAGACCACGGGCATCCCTCAGATCCTGATCCAACTGGATCGGGCCGCCTTGGGCCGCCACGGCATCAAGGTCCAGGAAGTGGCCGACCTGATCGAAACGGCCTTGAACGGAGTCGCCGTGACCGACGTCTTGGAAACGGACCGCCTGACGCCCGTCTTCCTGAGGTTGCCGGAGAAGTACCGCCAGGATGTCGAGACGATCCGCGGCCTGCTGGTCGACACCCCGGCGGGACACCGCATTCCGCTGACCCAACTGGCCACGATCGACCGCAGCGAAGGCCCGCAGACCATTTTCCGCGAGAGCCTGATGCGGCGGAAGACGATCGTCTGCAACGTCGTGGGCCGCGACGTGGGCCGATTCGTCAAGGACGCGGAAGCCGAGATCGCCCGCAAGGTGGAATTGCCGACGGGATACCTGGTCGATTTCGGCGGCGAGTTCGAGAGCCAGCAACGGACGATGCAGCAGTTGATGTGGACCATGCTGGTCGTCGCCCTGGGTGTGCTGGTCGTGCTGTTCGCCTCGCTGGGTTCGCTCCGCCAGTCGCTGCTGCTGCTGCTGAACGTCCCCATGACGGCGGCCGGCGGCATCCTGGCGCTGTACTGGACGGAACAGACCCTGAACGTTTCGTCCGTGATCGGATTCATCGCCCTGTTCGGCATCGCGTTGCAGAACGGCGTTGTGCTGGTGGGCAAGATCAACGATCTGCGCCGCGGCGGAATGCCGTTGCACGAGGCGGTAATCGAGGGCTCGACGTACCGGTTCCGGCCGATCCTGATGACCGAACTGGTCCTGATCCTCGGCGTGCTGCCGCTGGCGCTGGGGACGACGACCGGCTCGGAGATCCATCGGCCGCTGGCCGTCGTGTACATCGGCGGTTTCGTGGCCGCCATTTTCTTCGAGCAGATCGTGCTGCCGATTCTGTACGAATTGTTTGCCCGGATCAAGAAAGACCGCTTCGCCCCGGCCTGACGCCCCAATCCGCTCGGCTCCGCCGTGCGCTCGCTCCGCGCGGAGGGCACGGCCGTTAACGGTGTAAGCCGTGCCACACCCGACCTGCTTGCACGCGACGGGCGTGGTCCTGCTTGCGGGAGACGGTCATGGCCAGAACCCCACGAGGACAGTTGGGCGACCTGGCAAACGATCAGTCAATGACCGGCGAAGACAAGTTGACGCAGGGACTTGCTCGCGTCAGGTGTTCCGCAGTTGGGAAGCGCAAATCTCGTGCTCTGGGTCTTACCAGAGGACGTAGAACACTTCCAAGTCACGGCGGCCCCAAAGCCGCTCTTTTCCGGAAAAACCCGTCCACGTCAAACGTGCCAATCTTCCACGCCGGCGTTTTTTTCTGAGCGGTCCCAGGGTCAGCACCTACCCGAACGTTGCCCTTGGCGTCACCAGGCGTACCAGTTGCAGACGGTTCGGCACTTGCTGGAACGTCAGGTGCCGCGACAGGAAACGCTGCCCTTCCTGGATGAGCATCCGCTCATTCGCCCGTTGTCCGAGTATGGTCAGTTTATCCATCAATCGTTTCAAGGAGAAACCACGCATGTCTGAATCGTTGTCCCAAACGCTCAAGAAGCTTCGGCTGTCCGGTCTGGCGACCTCGCTGGAAGTCCGCCTGCAGGAGGCGGCGGCCAGTGGCCTGAACCATCGCGAGTTCCTGGAACTGATTCTGCAGGACGAACTGTTCACGCGGAACTCCCGGCTGATTCAACGCCGGCTGACCGCGGCCTGCTTCCGGGAGCCACGCACGCTGGAGGACTTCGACTTCTCGTTCAATCCGTCCGTGAAGAAAACGACGATCTACGACTTGGCCACCGGCCGCTTCCTGCGGGAGCATCGCGACGTGTTGTTCTGCGGCCCGCCGGGCACCGGGAAGAGCCATCTCGTGCAGGGACTGGGATACGCCGTGATCAAGTGCGGCTTCACGGTGTACTACCGTTCCATCTTCGACGTGGTCCGCGACTTCCTGCACGACGAGGCCTTCGACGGCCACGAGAAGGTGTTGGCCCGGTACTTGAAACCGGACCTGCTGATCATCGACGACATGGGGATGAAGCAACTACCCAAGCGTTCCGGCGAGTACCTCTTCGAGATCATCATGCGGCGTCACGAACGCCGCTCGACCGTGATGACCACCAACCGCCCCTTGGAGGACTGGGGCACGCTGATCGGCGATGTGCCCAGCGCCACGGCCATCCTGGACCGCTTTCTGCAGCCCGCCGAGGTGCTCACGCTCACGGGCCGAAGCTATCGGCTGAAAAATCCGCTGAATGGGTCAAAATCCGCCAAAGCGCCCATCGGCTCGGAAGCCGAAAAACAATACTACTCCAATCCCAAAACGGACCACCCTCGCAGGACTTTACTTAACAACCGTTCACCTGCGGATTTTGAAGCGGCCACAAGTGGCCCGTTTTGAAGCGCCCAGTGACACTGAGCCGTGCCCACCTGCCCCGCCTCCGCCGCGTCCCAGAGAAGCGGACTCGTTGCACCGGCGGTGCAGTAAATCCATGCTTTCCGCAATCAATGCCTGTCCTTTTCGTTTTTCGTTTCCGGCGGCGTGCGAGTGAGCCGTGCCACACGAGCAGGGCCCCCCCCGCCGTCGGAAACCGGCGCGGCGCATTCTGAGGCCGGGTTCCGTCGCACTTCAGGCACGGCTGACAAAGTAACCCACGCCCATCGACACCGCCATGTGCGATCCCGACCTCGCCCTCACCGTCCAGGAAAGTAATCCGCTGGGCGCGTCGCTTGGGGTCCGGTCCGTCGGCGATGCTGAATTCGCCTCGTGCGGAACCGCGGCAGGCCGCCGTCCAGGGAGCGCAGATCTCAGTCTGGACGCCTGCGGGTTCCAACGGCAAAGCCTGTTTTTTGCCGCCGGTGGAGATCCACAAGTTGCGGTAACGCGCTTCCCGCTGCCACGGGCGAAAGGCCACGCCGCCGCCAGTCAGCGGGTGCTCGCGGTCTTCGTGGACCAGCATCGTCTTACCATCGACGACGATCTCCAGCGTGGTTTCCGTCAGGCAGACAACCAGCGCGATCCAGCGTTTGACGGGCACGGCGCAGGGAACGTCCCGAATCGGCTTGAAATTCTGCCGATGCCGGCCCAGTCGCAGGTATCCGGCAGTGTCCAGCGCGACTTCGTAGCCATGGAAACTGTCCGCCCCCACGCCGGGTTCGCTCAGCTTGACGATCAGCCCCGCGTTGCCGGGCGCGGCGTCGGGCAGCAGCACCTCGACGCCGACCTCCCCGCGGGTCAGGGCCAGCGACTCGGCGACCAGTTTCGGTCCCGGTCCTGCCGGGGCATACAGCACGCCGTTTTCCACTCGCCACGTTCCGCCGTAGGCCCGAAAGCCGCCGATGGCTCGTGCTTCGTCAGATGCCGGGAAGTTCTCGTCGATCACCATCCGCGCGCGGTCGACCTGTGCCGCGACCAATTCGTCAACTTGTCCCGCCAGAACCAGAAGTCCGGAGAAGATAAACGCTAGACTCATGTCGTCGTCTCCTTTGGGCTGATCGCGCGCCATCGTAGCCGATTTGCCGCGATGTGACATGGGCGGTCCCTGATCTCGATCGCCACCAAGGGCGAATCGCGGCCCCAGGAAGGACCGACGGCGGCGAGCATGGAGCCAGGGCGCTCTGCGCGTCTGAAGCGAACTTCCAACCGCCCCCTCCCTCTCGCTGGCACTTCGGGTTAACATGGCGGACCGGACGGAAGCAGGACCTGGGGAGAAACGAATATGAGCGGCTTCTTCGGCGTGGCGTCGAAAACCGATTGTGTGGCGGACTTGTTCCACGGCACCGATTATCACAGCCACTTGGGAACCATGCGGGGCGGCCTGGCGACCTGGGTTCCGGATCGGTTCATTCGTTACATCCACGACATCACGAACGCCCAATTTCGCAGCAAGTTCGAGGACGACCTTCCTCATCTGGAGGGCAATTCGGGCATTGGCGTGATCAGCGACTTTGAGGACCAGCCGCTGATCATCGGCTCGCATCTGGGCACCTATGCATTGGCCACGGTGGGCCGCATTTTGAATCTGGACGAGTTGGCCGACGAGGCGTTCCAGCGGCGCGCGACGCACTTCTCGGAAATGGGCGGCAACGGCATCAATCCCACGGAATTGGTGGCGACCCTGATCAATCGGGAAAGCAGTTTCGCGGCGGGCATCGCCCACGCGCAAGAAGTGATCAAGGGTTCGTGTTCCCTGCTGGTGCTGACCAACGACGCGATCTATGCGGCCCGCGACCGGCTGGGCCGCACGCCCATCGTCATCGGCAGCAAGCCGGGCTCTTACGCCGCCACGCTGGAGACGTGCGCCCTGCCGAATCTGAACTACGACGTCGAGCGTTACTTGGGACCCGGCGAGATTGTGCGTCTGACGGCCGACGGGGTGGAATCTTTGAAACCGCCGGGCCGAGAGATGCAGATCTGCGCCTTTCTGTGGGTCTATTACGGCTATCCCGCGTCGTCCTACGAAGGCATCAACGTCGAATCGGTCCGCAATCGCTGCGGCGTGGCGTTGGCACGGGACGACGACATCGAAGTCGACCTGGTCGCGGGCATTCCTGATTCCGGCACCGGCCACGCCATCGGCTACGCGAACCAGTCGGGCAGGTCGCTGGGGCGGCCGTTTGTGAAATACACGCCGACCTGGCCGCGGAGTTTCATGCCCCAGGACCAGCGTGTCCGCGAGTTGGTTGCCCGCATGAAGCTGATCCCGATCCGCGAAGTGATCCAGGGCAAACGGGTGCTGTTTTGCGAAGACTCGATCGTCCGCGGCACGCAGCTCCGCGACACGGTCCGGCGGCTGTTCGAGTACGGGGCTCAGGAGGTCCACATGCGGCCCGCCTGTCCGCCGCTGATCTACAACTGCAAGTTCCTGAACTTCTCCCAATCGCGGTCCGCATCGGACCTGGCCGCCCGCCAGGCCATCAAGGAACTGGAGGGCGAGGACGACAAGCACTTGGAGGACTACGCCGACCCGGATTCCTCGCGGCACGCTGCGATGGTGGAGCGGGTCCGGCAGCAGCTGGGATTGACGTCGCTGAAATACCAGCGTTTGGACGGCCTGATCGAAGCGATCGGGCTGCCCAAGGGCCGTGTCTGCACCTACTGCTGGGACGGCTGCGAGTCCTGCACCAGACAGTTGTGGCTGGTCTCGTCACCGGGCCGGCCGGCGTGAGCAAAGCAGTCGGGGTCCCGCCGAATCCGCTCAGCGCAGCCGCCGTGCGCCGTCAGGGCTGGAATCGCGGGATGTGAGCGAAACGGCACTGGCACCAAACGGTGAGAGGCTGCGTTTTCGCGTTGTTGATCAAAGCACCGTCTCGGCGCTGGGGTCAGGCTTACAGCATTCAGTTTTGGCCGATGGTGGGTCCAGCGATAGGCAACGGCATTGCTCGGCCAAAATTGAATGCTGTAAGCCTGACCCCCTGTCGTCCAAGTGTGCGATCAGGAACAGCAACACGACATCCCCATTTCCCGTTTGGTGCTTGCCGCCGGTCGCGTGCGGGACCGGCAGCTCGCGCCGCGCGCGCCAACATCATAACCCCGACTTCTCGGATCAAGGCCGCAACAGGCAACAGGGAGCGACGTCATGCTACGTGCAACGTGGTTTCAGCGAGTCGGTCCCTGGTTGCGCGAGAGTCTCCTTGCCCCGAACGCCACCGGCACACTCGTTACGACGCCGCTGCGCTGTGCGGGACAACCGCTGCAGATCAGCGCCGATGCGCAAGGCGGTTCGGTCCGCGTGTCCGTGCTCGACGATCAAGACCGCGAAATCGCCGCCAGCGGCCCGATCGCAGCCGACGTCACGGACGCCGACGTGCGCTGGGCCGGCGGCGCCTCGTTCGAATCGCTGCGGAACCGCGAGGTTCGACTGAAGATCGAACTCCGCAGGGCCAAGCTGTGCGCCGTGCGCGGTGTCGAACTGGTCGACACGTCGCTGTCGAGCCCGCCGGAGGGTGCCGCGCCGGATCGGCCCGCGACCGGCGGCGTCAAGATCGTCAGCCACACGGCTTCGTTTGAAGCCTCGGACGAGGGCTGGCAAGGCGTTCAGCGCGCGGAACGCCAAGCGGAGGAGGAAGCTACGGGCGGATTTCTGCACGCCACGCGACCCGACGGCAACGCGTTCGCCTTGGCGGCCGAACCGGCTTCGGCCGGCCGGTTTTCGGGCAACTTCCAGACGGTGTACGGCGGCCGCGGCGTGACGATCTTGTTTCGAGTCCGCTCGCAGGACACAGCGGTGCTGACGCAAGTCGAGTTGTTCGCGCGGGACATCGCGCAATGGTCGTACGACAGACTGCCCGCTCCCGGCAAAGATTGGACGGCGGCCAGCGTGACGTTGCGCTACGACTGGACCGACGACTAGGCCCGCGCCGCCGGCTGGCGCCCGGCGATTCACGCTTTCTCCTGGCGTGAAACGATCCAGAACGTCGGCAAAGTCGTGGTGGGGCCGTTGTTCCAAGGCCAGCCCTCGTCGTTCGACCTGGACGATTTCACCATCCGGACGGCCGCCGACTGATTGGGGCGAGGACATCGTAGACCGCTCGCGGACCGAGCGGCCTACGGTGGTGTCACCCGCGCGTGTTCGGCGACGTAGCGGTAGGCGTACATCCAACCATTGGCGACGTACCACACGTCCTTGCGGTTGGCCACGTGGGCCAAGTGCTGCATGAGCGTCGAGCCTTGCTGGCCGTCGATGCCGGGACGGGGGTCGTACACGACGCTGTTGCGGAAGCGGTCGGGGTGCCAGAGTGCGTAGAAGATGCCGCCCGCCTGGTATACCTTGTCGAAGGCGTCATTCAGGTCCTTGACATCGGCGGCGTAGAATCGCGCTTTCGGCTCGCGTGTCTCCAGGATGCGGTCGTAGCCGATGGTGTTGACACCGCCCACGCCGTAGAAGCCGAACTTGTCGTTCCACGGCGTGTACTGGGTGCTGGTCGGGTTGTCCAGCCAGTTGAAGCCTCGCACGAACAGGAATTCGCTCGTGTCCATGCCCAGGACCTGTTCGTCGTAGTAGCCGGTCGTGAGGATGTGCTCGAAGATGCGGTTGCCGTAGGGGATGTTTTTCAGGCGTTGGAGGATGTCCTCGCGGCAGCCGAGGACTTCGTCGCGAATCCCGCGAACGGCGTACGTGGCGGCGTCCTTGGGGTGCGTCTGGCCGTGGACGGCAGGCTCCCAACTGCGGTCGCCCCGATCCAATTCCTGTTGCATGATCTGCCAGGTTTCGTCGCCCCCCGCCATGCGGCTGTTGATCGCAATCGACAACGGCAAATGAAAGCCGCGGCAGACGTGCAGCGCGGCCTGATAGTTGTCGGACTCGTCGTCGGTCGGCCCTTTCCACGGAGCGCCAGGGTGGGCCCACGCGTTGCAGCCCCAATTGTCGTTGGACAGCGTGTAGGCCGCCCGGCGGCCGTCGTAATACTTGGCCACGCCTTCGAACCGGACCGAACCGGCGCCGCGGAACTCCAGTTCGATGCTGGGACTGGTCTGGAAACCGACCGAAACGTAGACTCGCTTCGCCGTTCGGTCGAACCGGACGCATTCCACGCCATTGAAGAAATCGTCCCCGGTTTTCTGCGTCAAGCTCGTCCAGGCTGCGAGCGCAGAATCCCGACGCCGGACTTCCGCATTCGCAGCCAGATCGTCCGCTCGGAACACGTACGTCGCGGGATATTGAAAGCCCCACTTCTCCCACCGACCACGGTCGATGGTTATGGAGAACCTCGCCGGCTCAGCGGGCTCAGCGGCTGCGGAGCGGGAAAAGGTTGGTACGGTCAACAGTACGATCAACACGGCAGGAAATGGTTTCATCAGCGCTTCCTCCAATCAGAGCCCAGGCATCCGTTCATCGCAGTCCTCGTTCGCGCAGCAACGCATCGGCCCACCGCGCGTCGCCTTCCTCCAGCGTCGGCTGGAGCGGTTGGCGGTAGTCGATTTTGTCATAGCGGCCCGCTTCATAACAGTGGTCGATCAGCGGCTGCAGTTGCAGCACGATGTCGGCATCGCCCGGCCGCAAAGGAATGCGGATGTTGGGCAGCGGCTCGCGGAGTGTCACGGGGTACAACTCCGCGCGGTGCGGCTTGTCGACCCGCCGCACGCAGATCCGGTAGATCGTCCGGCAGTCGTCCGGGATGGCGGATTCCGGCACCGCCAGGATGAAACGCCCGGCGCGGATCAAGTCGATTTCGACCAGGTTGACGCGGCCTTGGATGTAGGCCCGCTGCTTGCTCCGATACAACCGCCGGTCGGCGGCCGTAGTCTTGGTGGTCGGGCTCAAGACTTCAACCGCGGTCACCACCCGGTTTCCGCTGCTCGAATCGACGATCTCCAGGTGACGCTGCGTCCGCCGCGGCGCCGGGATCGCGATCAGCCGTGGCTCGGTGGCTCCCGCGACCTGGGCCGCCGGCGCGTACTCCAACGTCGCCGGTTCCTCGACCACCAGGACATCGGGATAGAACCACCTGCTGTCGCCTTCGCCGGCCACGACATGGACCGTTTCCTCGACCCGGGCCTGCAAATCCTTGGGCAATAGCTGGTTGATCTGGTCGCAGGCGTACACCATCAGCTTCGCGTGCACATCGCCCCAGTGACGTTCCAAATACGGGTCCATCCCAGGAAACGGGCTCTTCATCGCGGATCTCCCAACGGCCGGCCGGTGTCTTCTGACTCCGGTTGAGCAGCTTGTGCCGCACTTCCAGGAGCGTGATGTCCACTCGCAATGACGGACAG
>JAAYYU010000413.1 GCA_012515235.1 Candidatus Anammoximicrobium sp. | reverse complement strand
TGCTGCCATTCCGGCAGGTCCGACGCGGAGCCCGTCATCACGATCTTCAGCGCCCCCTCGGCGTCGTCTTCGCTGTGCCAGTCGGGGCGCAGTTTGACAAGCTCGTTGTACAGGTCCACGCAGATGCGCCGGCTCATACAGACGACCATCGCCTTGCCGTCCATCGCTTCCAACCGGCGCTCAAAATGCTCGACCAGATCGGCAGCGATCAACTCCAAACGCCGCTCATCGCCCACCAGCACTTCCAGGGCGGCCCATTTCGTTTTCAGTTTTTCCTTGCGTTCCTGCTCTTCCCCTTCGGTGATTTCCTCAAATTCCGGGTCCAACTTCGGAATCTGTTCGTCTTTCAAGGCCAGTTTGGCGATCCGGCTCTCGTAGTAAATCGGGACCGTGGCCTGATCCTGGACCGCCCGCTGAATGTCGTAGATGCTGATGTAGTCCCCGAACACGGCCCGCGTATTGGCGTCCGTCTTCTCGATGGGCGTGCCCGTGAAGCCGATGAACGAAGCGTTGGGCAGGGCGTCGCGCATGTAGCGGGCCAGCCCGTCAATCAAGTCGTACTGGCTGCGATGGGCCTCGTCCGCGATCACCACGATGTTCGACCGAGACGACAGCACCGGGTTGCGGTCGCCCTTGGCGTCCGGTGCAAACTTCTGGATCGTCGTGAACACCACGCCCCCGGAAGCCACCGTCAGCAATTCGCGCAGGTGTGACCGGGATTCCGCCTGGACGGGCCGCTGCCGCAACAGTTCATGGCACCGGGCGAACTGGCCGAACAGCTGATCGTCCAAGTCGTTGCGGTCGGTCAGGCAAATGATGGTGGGGTTTTCCATCGCCGGGTCCAGGATGATCTCGCCGGCGTAGAACAGCATCGACAGGCTCTTGCCGGAGCCCTGCGTGTGCCAGACAACGCCGCAGCGCCGATCCCCGGCGGGGCTGGTCGCCTTGATCGTGGCCTCCACCGCCTGCTGGACCGCGTGGAATTGGTGGTAGCCGGCCAGGATCTTGATGAGCGTGTCGCTGTGCGGGTCTTCCTCGAAGGCCACAAAGTTGCGCAAGAATTCCAGGTACCGGCCCTTCTCGAACAAACCCTTGACCAGCACTTCCAGTTCCAGCATCGTGGGCGGGGCTACGTCGTCGCCCTCGATCGTCCGCCACGGCTTGAACCATTCCTTGTTGGCGGTCAACGAGCCAACACGGGCCTGCAACCCATCGGAAATCACCAGCGTCTCGTTGTAGACGAACAGCGAAGGGATCTGCTGCTTGTACGTCTGGAGTTGCGTGAAAGCGTCCCAAATCGTCGCGTTCTCGTCGCCGGGGTTTTTCAATTCCAGGATGCTCAGCGGCAAGCCGTTGATGAACACCACGACGTCCGCCCGCCGGTTGTGCCCTGCCTCGACCACCGTGAACTGGTTCACGACCAGCCAGTCGTTGTTGTCCGGGTCGTCGTAGTCGATCAGCCGTACCCGGTCCCCGGCGATACTCCCGTCGCGCCGGCGGTATTCCACTTCCACCCCATCCCGCAGCATGGCGTGGAACCTGCGGTTGTTCCCCACCAGCGACGGCGATTCCGGATGCAGGACCTTGCGGATAGCCTCGTCGCGGGCCTCAACCGGGATCTCCGGGTTCAGCCGCTGGACGGCATCCCGCAGCCGGCCAACAAGAACCACTTGCTCGTAAGCGTCCCGTTCCGCTGCCGGCTCGCCAGGGGCGATGTCCTCGCCGTGGCGGACTTCGTAGCCCAGGTCGGCGAACCAAGATATGGTGGCTTGTTCGATATCGGATTCGGCCATCAAGAAGCTCCATTCGAGTTCCGGCCTGACGGAATTTGCCAAATTATCGTAACATGCTTTATTGCAAACAGTTACGGGCACTTGGGAGCCAATTCGACTACCCGCGAAACCAACAAAATGTTGACCGGCAGCTTGAAAAACGTTGACAACTCGCCGATACTGCTAGAAAGTCAACGCAAGTTCTCTGCCAGAGGCAGCGAACCTATAAAGGCTGCCGCCGAGCCAGCCTGGCAAATCGGCGGTTTTTTTATGCGCTCGCATCATCCGGGCCTTTCTTCTTACGGGGCCACTTGGGGCTTTTCCGGATCTTCTGAAGTGTCCAGGTGCTGGCGATGTAGCACGTCACGAATTCGGCTTTTTCTTCTGCAATGATTCGGATGATCACGACAAAATTCCCTTTTACAATCGCTACTCGTCGGTCGGTGGCGAGCCGACGCAACTGATTGTCGTAGCCAACTCGCAGGTCAGCGCTGGCGTCGGCCAACGCGGCCTTGATCCAGTCAATTCTCTTGGATCGCTCTGCCGAAAAAACGTCATCCTTCGATTTCGGCGATGAGGACTCAAAAAACGCATGATCGAAGTCGTTTTTCCGGAATCGAACGTGGATTCCATCAAACGTTGGAAGAGGTCCCTGGCAGTACACCGACTCGAAGTGCGTTCGGTACTCGGCCTCCGTCTTTCCCTCTAAGAACGGGGGATAGTCCATTGGCTACCATCCTCCCGAAAGGTTAATCCGAAACACGTTGAACTTCGCTTCCGCCCGAGATGTCGGGCCGATTTGATGGCCCAAGCGTTGTTCCACGGCCTTCACCACCGCATCTTTCGGTTGTGAACCACGCGATGATTCATTGAGCTTTCGAGATGCACAACCCGTCAGCACATCGGCCAACTGAATTAGCACGGACTGGCGGGAATCGATGCCTTGCACGTTCGTCACCAACGAAGACAGATTCGACGAGTCGAGGCAGCGCCGCAGAACCTTCAAGCGATCCGGGCGATGGTTCTTCTTCGTGTCGAGAAAAAAAGCGTATTCGTTGAAATCAAGAATCCAATGATGTAGCAGTTGGTAGTAGAACTTGTAAAACCCTAGTTCCTGGTCGCTCTCATGGAATCGAGTTAGATCGACCTTTTCTCGATCCACCACAATGCAACGAAATCGCAACCGATCCCCTTGGTCGAAAAAGTAGTTGACAAGATCGACGTAGAACTGTTGCCGAGATCTTGAGATGCGGTTCCACTTGAATTCCCCACCAATTCGGTGCGTTCGCCTTAGATGATGGATGCCATCCTTAAACCTCGTTCGATCTTCCGACTGTAACCACACCCCCCCGATCAACAGGTACTTCTTATCCGAACTCGTTGACCCAAGAACTTCCGGATTGCTTTCGTCGCAATAGGCTTCAAACTTCATGCGCTGATCTCCCTCGTCCAGCCACCGGCGCCGGACACGCGTAGTTCACCCGACAGCAGCTTCGGCAGCAGGGCGTCGCGGAGGGCGGCGAGGGAACGGGATTGGACTCCAGCTTTGACGCGAAATCTCAATAACGGTGCTGCCGCATGGGCGTACCTGATCCGGACCGACGGCGGTGGAAGGACCGTCTGGAACTGGTCGATGTCCGACTTCCCCAAATGAATTACGGTGGTCCCAACTTCTGATCGCTCAACTTCGGCGAGCGGGCCCTGGATCGAGTAAAGCACGAACGCTGTATCGTCAGTAGCCTTTGGCTTGAACTGGCACATTCGCTGGTTCAACCACGAATCGGGGCCTTGCCAAACGTGCGCTCTAAACTCGCCGTCCATCCCAACCACGATATCGCCTGCGGATATTCGAGCGCCCTTGGGATGCTGTTCGTCCGTCCAAACACCAGGACTATGGTCGGACAAGTCTCGTATCCGAATGAGTGGGAGACCATTTCCACTGGTATTAAATCGTCGTGATGAGAAGGATGCACCATACACGACATCCGCAATCTCGTAAATCGAGCCTACGCGCCACCCCTTGGGAATCGCCCCCAGCGGCGAATCCTGGAAGCTGTCCGGGAACAAGGCGGCGGTAGCCTTGTCCATGCCGGCCGGCTTTCGCCCTTCCATCTTGGCCCGCACCGGGTCGAAATCCACGAACCACGACTTGAACAACGCCCGCGCCATCGCCTCCAGCGTCTCATTCATCCGCCGGTTCAGCTCGATCTTGTCGTCCAGCGTGCCCAGGATGTGGGCGATGGCGTGCTGCTCGGGCAGCGGTGGAATCGGCAGCGAAAAGTTCGGCACGTCGGCACACTTCAGGCTGTCGAAGACAGCGCCCACGTTGAGGAACTTGCGGATCTGCTCCCACCAGTCAGGGCCACGAACAAGCCATCGCAGGAAGGGCGCAAACACCTTACTCCCATCGCTGCGAAGCAAGACCAGATTCTGCCCCAGCGCGCACTTTAGGCCGTCTGGCACGACTGCCGTTTCACCGGGGTTGCACCGTCGGGAAAGTATGACATCGTGTGCCTGGGGCCGCGTCTTGCGGGTCCAATCGTGGAAATCCGTCTCGCTGATCCGCCTGACATCCGTCAGGTCAAGACGACCTTGTTTGATCTGTGGAATGGCGACGTACGGGTAGCCGCTTTCTCTGGCGGGAGGCGTGCGATGCTCGCAGTCGATCAACGAGACTCCCGCTTCTCGTAGCGAAAGAGTGGGCCACCTACTCGCCATACCCCAGTCCCTCCACGTTTGAGCGAATGGCCTTCTCCACCTTCCGCGACTCGATGCACCGATTTTGGAAGGCAACCGTGCCGCGATCTGCCCCGAAGGGGCTTCGGCGTCCAGCCCAGGGTTGGCCCGCAGGGCCTACCCTGGGTACGCGGGCGACCAGCGGGGATTCAACCCCAACGGGGTTGCGGCCGTGTGGGGCGATGTCGCACGTAACGCCGCCGCAACCCCGTCGGGGTTGATGGGGAACGACGGTGGCCTCGCGTCCCAGTCCCAGGGTAGCCGCGGGGCGGCAACCCTGGGCTGGAGGCCAGAACCGCGTTGCGGTTGATTCGCTGTTCGGCCGTCCGGATGTCGATCGACCGCGGGGGCGCGTCGCTGGTATCGTCATGACCGCCTTGGCCTTAGTCCCACACATATCGTTCGTCGAATTCCACTTCGTGTCTCCGGAAGAACTCCCGGAGTTCGTCCTGAAACGTTCTCCGCCGATGGTGTTCTTTCTGGCCATCAATGTACTCGATGACGCGGTCCCGGTTGGAATGGCTGACCGAAAACACTCCGTAGCCGTTCTGCCAATGAAACGCCTGGTGCGATTGGCCTTGTTCGTGACCCCAGATCGAGGAAACACGTTTCACCTCCTTGACCCAATCGGCAATGGACATGGTCCGGCCGAATCGCACCAACAGATGGACATGATCTTCCACGCCACCGACGCGCAGTGGCGGACAGCCCAGGGTTTTCGTTACGCCGCCCAGGTACTCGTGCAACCGTCGGCGGAGCGATTCGTCCTTCAGGAATGGGAAGCGGTCTTTGGTCGAGAAGACCAGATGCAAGTACACGGCGGCGAGAGACTGTGGCATGAAAACACCCTCCAGGACTGCCTTTCAGGTCACAAACGGGGAGCTCAAATCATGAAACGCATCTCGAGGCCGTCGCAGTCTGCGACCACCTCACCCGCCATAGCCCAAGCCCTCCAGGTTTGAGCGAATGGCTTTCTCCAGCTTCCGCGACTCGGCGAATTGCTCGTACAGCGTGCTCGTCAGCCGCTTCATCTTGTCATCGAACGGCTCGTCGTCGTCCTCGACTTCTTCCGCCCCGACGTAGCGGCCGGGCGTCAGCACGTAGCCGTGCTCCGCAATCTCGGCCGTCTTGGCCGACTTGCAGAAGCCGGGCACGTCCTTGTACTTGCCCGCGCCCTTGTCGCCGCGCCAAGCGTGGTACGTGCCGCCAATGAGGGCGATTTCCTCGTCCGTCAATTCCCGATGTACGCGGTCGATCATTGCGCCCAACTTGCGGGCGTCGAGGAACAGGCTCTCGCCTGAACGGCTGCGGAATCGCTTGTCCCGCTTGTTGCGTGTCAGGAACCACAGACACACCGGGATTTGCGTGCTGTAGAACAACTGGCCCGGCAGGGCCACCATGCAATCCACCAGATCGGCCTCGATAATCGCCTTGCGGATCTCGCCTTCGCCCGACTGGCTGGAACTCATCGACCCGTTGGCCAGCACAAACCCCGTCATCCCGTTGGGCGCCAAGTGGTGGATGAAGTGCTGGACCCACGCGAAGTTGGCATTGCCCGCCGGCGGTACGCCGTACTTCCACCGCACGTCTTCCTGAAACTGCTCGCCGCCCCAGCCGTCGTCCTTGAACGGCGGATTGGCCAGCACATAGTCGGCCTTCAGGTCTTTGTGCAGATCGCGGCGGAAGCTGTCGGCGTTCTCCGCGCCCAGATCGCAGTCGATGCCGCGAATGGCCAGATTCATCTTCGCCAGCCGCCACGTCGTCGGGTTGGACTCCTGACCATACACCGCGATGTCGCCAATCCGCCCGCCGTGGGCCTCGACGAATCTCTCCGATTGCACGAACATTCCGCCCGATCCACAGCACGGGTCCAACACGCGGCCCTTGTATGGGGCCAGCATCTCGACCAACAGGCGCACCACGCATTGCGGCGTGTAGAACTGGCCGCCCTTCTTGCCTTCCGCGCTGGCGAACTGGCCCAGGAAATACTCGTACACCCGTCCCAGGATGTCCTTGCCCCGCTGCTCGGCGCTCCCCAGGCCGATGGTGCCGATCAGGTCAATCAACTCGCCCAATCGCTCCTTGTCCAGCGCCGGGCGGGCATAGTCCTTGGGCAGCGTACCTTTCAGCCGCGGGTTGTCCCGTTCGATGGCGACCATCGCATCGTCGATCAGCTTGCCGATCGTGGGCTGTTTGGCGTGGGCCTGCAGGTACGACCAGCGCGCTTCCTTGGGCACCCAGAACACGTTCACGGCCAGATACTCGTCCCGATCCTCCAGCACGACGTACCGCTGTTTTGCATCCTTGACGTACCAGTCGCTATCCGGATCGGCCGTCCCCGTCTCCATCTTATGGCGATGCTCCTCGAACGCATCCGAGATGTACTTCAGGAAGATCAGCCCCAGCACGACGTGTTTGTACTCGGCCGCGTCCATGTTGTTGCGCAACTTGACGGCCGACTGCCACAGCTTGGCCTCAAACCCCAAGTTCGCGCCGGTATCGGTCTTCTTCGTTGCCTTCGCCATCCGTCCCGCCAATCCCTGAGCACGGAGCCACATTTTCGGAAAGCGGAAACGCCGGCGAACGATTGCCCTGGCATCCCGATCCCGGGCACCCGAATGCCGCCCAGTTTACCGCTACGGTGTGGGATCGACAATCGACCAATCGACCAAAAGACCGGAACATGAGGTTAAATGGGGATCAGGAAATGGGGATCAGGACAGGCCGGCGCGCCTTCTGGGCATAATCGCCGCTCAGTGACCACCGACGGCCATTGGCGTCGAAACCGTTCCCCAACAGGGCGTCGGCTGAGCATCGTTGTCGAGGCCGTGCCGCTTCAGTAGCCGCTCGGCCCGCCTCTCGATGTACCGGTTCGCGGCCGTGCTCAGGTCTTGGTGCAAGAAGTACAGCTCGTCCGGATCACATGCAAACGCGATCCCCTCACGTCGGATGAATTCTCCGCGTGATCGGGGATCATCAAGTGTCACGTGACCGCTATGCCCCGATGCCCCGTGCTGAGCAGTCACCCGCCACTGTCTTTGGTCGCCATGTCCACGTGGCACCGCGCACAGGAACAGGTCGTCGGGTGTGATGCGTGCCGATGCGACCGTCAACCGGTCGCCGCGCGTTCGGGGGACTCGGCCGGCCAGCAGATTGTCTTTCTGGTCAAGCCACTTTTCCAGGGCCTTCTGGCCGTCCGGGTCGTCCTTGACGTAGCCGAAATAACGCCGGGTGCCTCTCACCTTTCGACACCAGCGGCCCGATGCCCCATGAATCCAGAGCGGGAAGTCGTTGGGCGGCTTTTGCGACACGGATTTTCTGGTAGACTTGGGCACTGGACTCATACCGCTTTGCCCTCGTAGCTCAGTGGATAGAGCACCGGTTTCCTAAACCGGGGGTCGCAGGTTCGAGTCCTGCCGGGGGTGCTGAGTACAAGTTCCGCCCAAGCACTTGAGTTCGTGAGCGGGGGTGGGGCA
>JAAYYU010000048.1 GCA_012515235.1 Candidatus Anammoximicrobium sp. | reverse complement strand
GAAGGCCGGTTTCGAGCAGTTCCCGTCCGGTCATCTCCGTGGCGCCTGCGATGTCCAGGTTCGTTAACGTGTAGTTCGCATTCGGATCGAGCCCGACGAGTCTTGGCCGGGCCGAAGCCTCAGGGCTCTCCTCGCGCCGGAAGGCCTGCACCAAACCTTCGCCAGTCTCGGGGCAGTCGAACTGCCAGGCCATCCAGACCTTCCTGTCCTGACTGTACGGTGTCAACGGATAGTAGTCGCCGAGGAAGTACCGGCCGAACTGCCGCCAGTCATTTACGAGGCGTCGGGCCAAAGCATAGTCGCGCTGCTTCTTGCGCATGTCGAAGCGCAAGGTGAGTTCGGGGCATAGCCCGCTGCGCATCAGGTACAAGTTGTCCCAGACATCTTGCATGGGCTGGCCGAAGTAGGGCATCCAGGAGGCGATACCGTAAGTGTGGCACTGTTGGCTGATGCCGGGCTGCAGGTGGTCGCTGCGCAACAGCGGCACAGCGCGTCGCAGTGTCTCCAGGTCGTTGCGCCGTCCGCCGCTGGCGCAGCTGTCGATCAGCATCTCGGGATGACGGCGGCGCAACTCGTCCCAGTAGGCAAGGTAGCCCATCACGTGCTTAATCTCGGTCATGCCCTGCCGGTCGGGCGCGTCGGCGGCGCGCCACCTGGTGAGGGGATCGATATTGAAGTCCTGACGATACAGACCGATGCGCTGCTCGACGAGCAGCTTGTCAACGTGATTGACCAGCCACGCCCAGGCTTCCGGGTGGCCCAAGTTCAAGAGGCCGCCCTTGGCGCCGCCAAGAATCCATTCCGGATGGTGTTCGGCCAGCCACGTGCCGGCATGGACCCGTTCCGGCTCGAACCAGACGATCGTTTTCGCCCCTTGGGGCTGGATGTAGTCGCTGATCTCGCGCAGGCCGTTCGGGAACCGTCGCGCGTCGACTTCCCAACTGCCCGTCTTTGGCCAGCCGATCGGGTCGCATGGATACCAGCCCGCGTCCATCCACCAATAATCGAGCTTCATGCCTTCTTCCCAATACCGGTCGAAGAAGAACTTCTGCGATGTGGAATCGGCGCGGTACATGGTGTCGAAGTAGTAGGAACTCGATGCACTAAGCAGCAGCGGCGGCAGCTTGCCGCCGAGGCGCGGGACATTATGCGCCAACATCCAGCGGCGCCAGATGTTCTGCGCGCGAAGGCGATCGCCCTTCCAGAACTGGAGGACCATCAGCGGCGTCCGGATCTCCTCGCCGGGCAGCAGCTTGAATCGCGTTGCTTCCTGGCCGGCGCGGATTCGCAGGCGGCCCGCCTCGTCACAGTGGAAGTCCGCCGCCCATTGCCCCGGCCAGCCGACGACGATGATCAGCCCCCCACCGCCGGGCCGCTGCAGGTTGAAATACGAAAGGTGGCTATTGGTCGGCCGCCCGCCGGCAGCCGTAATACGCTTCGCCGTCCCCCGCGCCAAGACCGCCTCCAGCGGTCGATAGTCTTCCACGGAACAGGGGCTGCCGATGTGGTGATGCAGGCGGAACTCTCCAGCCGGCTTGGCGGGCCCCTCTGCGGCAGTCGCCTCGACCTGGATGTCCAACGGGCAGATATCGGCCAGGATCGGCGTCTCTTTGTCGCCGGCATTCCGGAAGTAAAGCGTCCATTCCACGGTAGGGAAGTCGCCGTACTGGATGCCCACGCAGCGCAGCACCACCCCGGTGCCCGGATCGCGATAGGTGAGTGTGTGCTGTGTTCTTTTCTCATCGAGGAGCCGACGTGTGCGCTGGACTGTCCACGTCGTGAGCACTTCGGCCGATGGCCGACCGTTGTAGGTGAACGAGAAGAACGGTTCGGCACTGGACGTCGAGCGGCCCGCTTGTCCCAGGTCCGACGTTCCCTTCTCGAATTTCGCCGCAGCCCAGCTGTGGGCCTCGGCCATCTCGTCGGCGGCAGGCGAGGTGGCCGATGCCAGGCGGACAACCATGACCCATAAAACCGCCGCGCCGGTCAACGTAAACAGCACGTTTGCTCGGATGAACAGAAAAGCGTTTCTCATAGGAAGCCTTTGTTGGGATTCAATTTCGGAAGATCGGACGCAGGCGGGGTACGACGACATTCTGTCCACTGCTCCGGGCAGTGTCAACGATCGGGTGGCACAACGTCCGGGCAGGAGGTGCGAACCTGGCACGCTAACGAAACAGCCCGCCGTCTTCCAGGTCGCGGTCCGCTTCATTATCATTGAGCAAGCCTGCTGGTTCATGATGATGGGGGAATACCGGTTTGGTCCTTCGGCCTGCGGAAGGAACGTCCAGCATGACCAACGACACTTCAAGACTCCGACCTCTGGCGGTGAGCCGACGTGACCTTCTTCGATTCGCCGTAGCGGGCGCGACGGCCGCCGTGACGACACCCCGGACCGTGTCGGCGGCCTCGGTTGGCGCGGTGAAGATCGAGGAGCCGTTTGACGGTGCAATCGTCCACCACCGGCATGGGAAGCTGTCCGCCAATGGCCTGAAGATTACCGTCTCGGGCACTGCGCCGGAATCCGAGATGGTGACGGTCAACGGCCAACTCGCCCGCCGCGAGGGAGACAAGTTCATCGGCGAAGTCGTCCTGTGCCAGCAGGTGACCGAAATTGTCGCTGCCTTGCGTGGCGATTCTGTCCGCGGTGAGGATCGCGTTCGGGTCGTGTGGGACCGGTATTCCCAGCCCCGGTATCACTTTGCGGTCGACGACAATATGTTCTTCCTTCGCGATATCGCCCGGCGGAAGTACACGTCGCTGTTCGACTGCTCCTACCTGAAGACGTTCCGCGACCTGCACAGGAAGTATGGCACGCGGTTTTCCATGAACGTGTACTACGCGGCGGACGACGGCTTCACCCTGGCGCAGTTTCCGGACCGCTACCAGAGCGAGTGGAAAGACAACGCCGGCTGGCTGAAGCTGGCGTTTCATGCGTATGCCGACGCCCCGGCACGGCCCTATCAAGAGGCCCCGGCCGAGAAACTGATCGGCGATTACGATCTGGTGGCCGAGCAGATTCATCGCTTTGCCGGCGCCGAGACCTTTGCCCCGCCGACGAACCTGCATTGGTCCATGGCCACGCCCGAGGGCTTGAAGGCCCTGCGCCAGCGCGGCGTACGCGTGCTCAGCGGATATTTCGCTAAGATTCAGGGGCGCTGGGACATCAACTACAACTTCGACGCCCGGCGCTCGGAATACGTTTCCAAACACGACCTGTGGATGGACTTTCAGAGCGGAATCATCTTCATTCGCGACGCTATCGTGTGTAACTCCACTCCAGTCGATCAGGTCGCGCAGACGCTCGACCCGCTGGCCCGGGAACCTGATCGGCGGGAGACGGTGAACCTGCTCACACACGAGCAATACTTCTGGCCGTTCTACCGGGCCTACGTGCCCGACCATGCCCAGCGCTGCGAGGCGGCGATCCGCTGGGCCACCGACCACGGTTACCAGCCGGTCTTCTTCCACGAAGGCTTTTTGGGTGGTCCGGAATAGTCGTTTGACTTCCGTGTGAAACAAAGGGGATGTGAAACAAAGGGGACATTCTACTTCGTCTTGAAAAAGCAGAATGTTCCCTTTGTTCTTCCCCGGCCTGGGCGTGCAGGATCAGGGCTTTGGCGAGCCTGCGACCCAGAGAAACAGCGAGCCGCGGCTGCGGCAGTTGGCCGCGGTGCTGTGCAGCGTATAGGGAACCCACGCCCTGCCCAGCATGCACTGCGAACTCGCGTTGAGGGTGATTTCCCGCTCGACGGAGCCGCTGCCGGGCAAGTCCACCTCGGTCTCTAACGGCGTCACCTCCACATGTTGCGGCGGCGCGAGTTTCACCCGCACCTGGGCCGCCTCCGGCTGGCGATTCTCCAGGCGGAGCCGTACGCGCAGCGGCACGCCGCGCACCACGTGGTCCGGCTGGAACGACATCTGCACGGATTCGGCCACGACCACGTCGATTGGCGTGACCAGCGTGAACCGTCCGTCCTGCGACTCCCCGCGATACGTGAGCAGGAATGGAAGCAACGATCGCTCCGGCTCGGCCGGCACCGGAAGCGTCGCCTCCAGCGTACATGCTCCGGACGCCTTGCGACGGACCTCGCATCGCGAACTCGCGGCCAGGTCGGACCAAGGGGATAGCGCCGTGGACTCAGCCCGGTCTGGATCGCCCAGCGATTCCCCGGCGAGATCCCATGCGACGGACACGCTCTTGCCGCGCATGCCTTCCTCGATGACCCTCGGCGCCCGGCTCTGCACGCTCAGGATTGCCGCCGGCACCATCGCCGCCTGGGTCCGCAAGCGGAGCACGAGCTTGGCCAGATCGATGGGCGACTTGGTGCGCAATTGCGACTGGAGCTTGCCGGCCAACTCTTGCAGCGCCTCGGCCGTTTGCAGCGTTGGCTGGTTGGAGCGGCTCAGTTGCCGGCCTTGCTCCAGGAGTCCGGTCACGACCGGCTCCAGCTCCGTGGCGAACAGGCGTTCGATCTTGTCCAACACGACGCCGGCCTGGCGCAGGCCGCGGGCCGCCGCTTGCCGGCGCGAGCCGACCCAGAACGCCCGCGAATTGTCGGCCTCCACGCGGGCGGCGAGCACGTCGCCTTCCAGAGCAAGCAACTCGGGCGTGCCGGGCACGAGATTGATGGCGACCAGCGATTCGCGATCGGCGATTCCCAAGGCGCGACGATCCAGCCGCAGAAGGACCTGCTTCGGCTGGTCGGCATAGTTGCGCAGCGTAAAGTGGAGTTGGCCGTCGTGCGCGGAGCCGAACCGCTCGACGATTACGTCTTGGCCGGCCGAGGCATGGGGCACCGGTTCCCACCCGGCCGCCGACAACTCCTCGATGGCCGGTACGTACTGACGATAGGCAGCCCGGCACGGCTCGATCGACCCCAGGGCCCGGGGTACGGTCTCCAGCGGCGGGAAGATGGCCGAGGCCAGACCTTCGCCCAAGGCCTGGACGACTTGTTTGGGGTCCAGCGGATGCTGGAGCGAGTACCAACTCGTGTTGAGACACCAGAACCGCCAGATCTTTTGATAGGCGGTGGCCCGCCAGAAGCGTTCTTCGCGGGGCCGGGCCGCCCGGCCCCAACGCCCCTCGATCATGGATATGTCGATAAAGGGCATGGTGGTCAAGGCCGAGGGCACATTGCCGTTGCCATACGTGACCACCTGGTACTGCTCGCTCAGCGGCCACCACGCCTTGTAATGGAAATCCCAGATGGTGTTGAAGATCGCCGGCTTGAGGTTCTGGCGTCCGAAGGTCAGCGGCGCGAGCGTGGTGGCGAAGTGCTCGCGGCGGTAATCCAGACCCTGGGTGTCGCTGAAGTAGCCGTCGATCGCGTCGGCGGTCAGGCACGCGCTAAAGGGACGGTGCCGGGGCTTGGAGGCATAACGCTCCAGGTGCTTGCGCGTCAGGTCCGCCAGGAAGGGAGAGATGTCCGGGTCCTCGTTCACGCGGCAATTGAGCCCCCAGCCGGGCTTGTCGGTCAAGTTGTAACCTTCCCGGGCGCGCCAATACTGGGTATCGAAGATGTAGCGGATCTCGCCGTCCGGGCCGTAAACCAGCTTCTTGAGCGTTTCGGCCTCGGGAGTGTAGTATGTCCGGCGTCCAGAGGCCTGGGCCAGCCACGTTTTAACCTGGTCGTCCTTGGGCATCGCCCGGTCGTCGGTGGCGAACTGGTGGTAATCGTAGCAGCCGTGCAGGTGCCAGAGGAACTCGTAACCCTCGCCGAAGTCGCTGGCATCGGGCACCCCTTTGCCTTGTCCATTCGAAATGGCCACTTCGTGCGACTGGGGACGGTAGACTTCCAGGTTGCCGTAGTTGTAGTACCCTTCGTAGCGCAGCCGCTTCTGGAAGCTCTCCGGGAACATGCGGTAATAGCGTTCCATCGCCGAGCGCATCCCCCAGGCCGGATCGTGGGGATACAACACGAACGAAAAGGGAGCCCGGCTTGGGTTCTGCCCGGCGTCCTTGGTCAGGCCGAAGAAAAACGTCAGCGAGGTTTCGGGGATCCGCTGGTTGTGCTGGAGAATGTACACGCGCGGTCCTTGCGCCAACGGCACGGCCACGCTCAGCCCCGCACGGGGACCGGTCAGGGCCGACCAGGCGTACCGCGAACACGTACCGGCGCCCGCCTCGCAGGCAAAGGTGTTCTGATAGGTGCGGTAGGGCTCGATGACCTGAAAGTCCTCGGCGTCGTCGTACCAACGCCATCCTTGAAGGTCCAAGGGAAGGCCGAAGCGGAGCCCCAAGGCACGATCGCGCCCGGTCAGGTCCGAGAGCACGCCGTCGATGTGGATCGCGTCCCCATTGACGCGATACGTGGCCTCCAGCGCCACGCCGACGTCGGGCAGGCGAGCCTGGGATCGGAGCGAGCCGTCCGTCTGACGCTGGATCGTGCCGGTCAGGGGCGTTTGAGGCATGTCCAGCGCTTCAGCGATGAGGAAATCGTCGAGCCAGAGGGTGCCGGTCGTGCGAAACAGCGTGCCGCGCAGCAGCAGTTTCCGAGTGTCCGGGCGGGTGACCAGATTCCAGCTGATCTGCACCCAGCGATCGTCCTGCGGCCCCACCGAGGCGCCCACCTGGTGAACTCCCACGTGGCGTCCCTGCTCGTCGAGTTCGGAGTAGAAGAAGCCCGGTCCGCCGCCGGAGCCTCTCTGGATATGGCGGCCGCGGACCCACATCCCCACCCGGTATGCCGTGTGCGGCTTGACCGGTAGAGTCGCGCCGAGATTGGTGGTGCCGGGCTCCGGGCCCAGAACCTCCAAGCGCATCGAGGCCCGGCCGTCGTGGGCGATCGTGGTATCGAGAGTCTGGCCCTTTTCCAGTCGCCACCCTTGCGTGCCCTCCTCGAAGCCCGGATTCGGCACCAGGTTGACCAAGGCTGGCGGCCGCTGATGGTCGGCCACGGAAAAACCGCCGGGACGCTTCAGGGGAAGCGTGGTCGAGCCGATGTCGACCCGAGTGAGTTGTGCCTGGTCTGAGAATTCGAGGCGCAGGCCTTCGTTGGTCTGGAGGACTTCGTCCCCCAGCGACTCGCCCGCCATGGCGACCAGCTCAAAAACCAATAGCAGCATGCCCACCCGCCGCGGCCGGCAGAGACCGGTGCGAGAAATCGAGACGCTTGTGCAAACCGAGGCAGGCAGGACTTGTCTCATGGCGGGCGTTCCAGTTGGTGGGAAGGTCATGCAACGAAGCTGAGTGCCATCGCCCGCCATGCGGTAAAGGTCGGAAGCCGGCCCCGTTTGGCACAGCGTGTAGCCGAAACGGCGCGCGGAGACAAAGCCGAGGTCGCCGTCAGGAAGCAGACAACGATGCCAGAAAGGTGTTTTCCCACGATGGAGTCTCCGAAAACGGCAGAGCGAAAGTCCGATTTAACCACCGGCAGCAGTCTCAATGTAGATCGAGATGAATCACAATTCCAGTGCCGTGCGACATGCCGGCCGCGTCGTGGAACCTGCGACGGAGGACTCATCATGTTTTTTTTCAGGCAGGGCCGAGCAAGTGGTGGTAACAGGAATCGAGTCTGGTTAGAATCGGCGTGCTTGGTAGACAGTCCTTTGCCAGGTTGGGAATGGAAGGCGGTCTTTTTCTCACTTAGAAGGAGCTTTCGTCATGCGAACCCGCATTTTGCCGGCCTTTTTTTCCATGACGATCGCGTTGCTGTCGGCGTCGCCATCGGCCGCCAACCAGTTGCTCGTCGGCACGGCTACGGCCGATATTACTCCCGAGGGCCCTGTGGCGCTCCGCGGGCAGTTCCACCTGCGGATCAGCAAATCGGTGGAGACGCCGCTGTCGGCCGGCGTCGTGGCCCTGGAATCTCGTAACGGCGACCAATCGCTGGACGCGGCCGTCATGGTGGCCTGTGACTTGATTGCCATTTCCGACGACGTGCGGCGGATGGTCCGCGAGGAAGTGGCCAAGCGCGTTGCCGGGCTGGCTCCCGCCAAGATCTTTTTCAGCGGCACGCACACGCACACGGCACCCGTGTTGGATCCCGGCAGCTTTGTCCTGCCCAAGGAAGGCGTCCTGCCGATCGAGCAGTACCGGGCGTTTCTTGTGGCGCGGCTTGCCGACGCGATCGCCAAGGCCTGGAACGGCCGCGCGCCGGGCAGTGTGACCTGGGGGCTCGGCCATGCCGTGGTGGCGTACAACCGCCGCGCGGTCTATGCCGACGGCTCCGCCCGCATGTACGGCGCGACGAACGTGCCCGAGTTCCGTGGCATCGAGGGCTACGAGGACCATGACGTCAATACGCTGTTCTTCTGGAACTCGGAGGGCTCGCTGGCCGCCGTCGCGATCAACGTGGCGTGCCCGTCGCAGGTGGTCGAAGGCCGCTCGACGATCAATGCCGACTATTGGTACCCGGTGTACACGGCCCTCCGCGAGCGCTATGGCCAGGACCTATGCATCCTGGGCTGGTGCGGCGCCGCCGGCGATCAGGCGCCGCGCCCCATGTTCCGCAAAGCGGCCGAAGCCCGCATGGCGAAGCTGCGCGGACTGGACGCCATGCCGGAACTTGCCCGCCGTATCGTGCAGGCGGTGGACGATACCTACGCGGCGGTGAAAGACGACCGCCACAGCTCGGTGCCGCTGGTCCACCACGTCGAGACCGTGCAGCTTCCCATGCGCCTGGTGACGGAGGCCGAATACAAGGAATCGAAGGCCGCCCAGCAGAGTGCCGCCGACGCGATTGCCAAAGACCCCAAGGCGGCGGACCGCTCACACACCGCCATGCGGTGGCACGGCCGCACGGTCGAGCGGTTCGAGGCCCAGAAGGACAATCCGAACCCGCTGCACGAGATGGAATTGCACGTCGTGCGAATTGGCGACGCGGTGGTCTGCACGAACCAGTTCGAGTTGTACACCGACTACGGCATCCAGATGAAGGCCCGCAGCAAGGCGGTGCAGACCTTCGTGGTCCAACTGGCCGGACCCGGCACCTACCTGCCGACGGAGCGGGCGGTGCGCGGCGGCAGCTACAGCGCGATCGTGCAGAGCAACCTAGTCGGCCCCGAGGGCGGACAAGTGCTGGTCGACAAGACCGTCGCGGCGATCGACGCGGTCTTTGCGCCGCGCGAGTGACGCGCCCGAGCGCCGTATTGCGCCTGGGGAACAGATTCCACCAGCGGCGTGCCACGTCCTCGTCGCTCCACTGGCCCGCGATGTCGGGCCGGTTTCGGACCACGCGATGAATGTGGTTGCTCATGATGGCCATCGAGCAGATATCGATCGCAAACTGCCCGGCCGGAGACGTTAACCGCTTTTGTATCCAGACCTTCTCGATTCCGCCGCTGAAAAACCGATGAGATGGAGAAACTTGCCAAGATCGACCAAAACGTACAAGGCCAGACTCTGGATGTCCCCTTTCGTTATTTGTCAGGATCGGGGCGAAGCGTGTCAGAGCAGCCGACAGGCAAGTTGGATGTGCGGACGGAGGCGGTTCGCAGCAGGGGCACGATCCTGGCCTTGACGAACGAGGCCCTGAAATCGCTGTACGAGATATCCTTGCCGACGACTGTGGCGATAACCGGCCGACAGCCGTCACCCACGTCGACGACCACGCCTTGTGGGAAGAGCTTGCTTGATTCGTGTAAGTGGCGAGCCTCCTGGTAGAGATTCGGCGTCGTGATGGTGATCTCCACATTCGCTGCGCTTACAGGAACGATCGCCGCATGGGGCGCTTCCCATACGCCGCGCAGGCAGTCCAGGAACTGGGCCATGGGGCGCCCGTCGGCTGTTTCGAAGAGAAACAGGCCGACGTTCCGATCCATCGCAATCGCCTCACGGAATACGGCCTCCAACGGGAAGCCGGCTTCCGGACTGAGTTCCGGGCGCACCTGGACGGGCCTGGTCACCCCCAGGTACTTCGTGAAGAAATTCGAGTACTTGGTCAGGCATCCCGTCCACTGCTGACCACAGGAGACCACCTGGAGGCTGGTGGGATCGTAATGCAACCCGCGACTGCGCAATTCTCTCTTGAAGCCTTCGGCCCACCGGCGGGCGTTGTTGGAGGTCCAGATCTCGTAAGGCACCCATTCGCTATAGTTCCCTCGCCCCGACAGGCTCCTCTCCAGATCACTGACGAGGATCAGGCGTGTGTCAATGCTGTTGTCGGAAGGGTCGATGATGCACCGCTGGCCGAAGTACTTCTTCGCCATCGCCCTGAGAACCTCCATCTCCTGGGGCGCATTGGACAGCACGCAGATGGCGTTTTCTTCCTTGGGACCTTCGGCCGCGAAGAGCTTCTCCCATTTCGCCATAAACTCTTCGCGGATCGGAGCACGGCGTGGCATGGGATGAACGAAGAGGTAGAGTGTCGAAATCCGCTTCCCCGGCGCAGACTGGCGGAGGCTGCTCTCGGTGGCCGACGGCCTGTCGGCCACCGCCATCTGAGGAGGAGCCAACGCGAGGACACCGAGAATCGCCAGAGCATGCACATTGTTCATGAGAGACTCCCTCCATTGCAGGGCTTGAGCAGTTCGGCAACTGTCGCCTTCTCGATCACGAGATGCGATTGGCTGGCTTCGTAGACGATGCCAATGTCTTGTTCGTCAATTCGAGCCAGGCTTGGATAGCCGGCCCCCGTCCTTCGTCGAGCAATCGGTGGTGTGACCCTGTACGTGCTCATGGGCTACCCGGCACTCGCCAGCGGGTACAGGCGACGTGCGTGACTTGTTCGTCGTCGGTGAAGTAGTAGACGGTGAGGATCGTGCCGTCGCCAAGTTGCATGCTGCACGGGTAGCCCAAATCGTAACCGGCGCCGTCATTGCGCAGCACAACCACGTGGTCCGTGTCCCAGGTGAGCCCTTCGTCGTTCGAGATGACGGCGCGGATCCCGAACGGCGGGTGGCGGTATCCGTAGGTGAGGACCAGCCGGCCGTCCGCCAGCGCGACTAGGCCGCTGGGCGGATGCCCCCGGACTCCGGTTTTCTGCACGCTCCACGTCCGGCCGCCGTCTCGCGACACGGCCTGCCACAAGCGGTCATCGCCACCTTCGACACGCGTCAACATCCAGATCGCGCCGCCGGACGTCTCGTGGACGAGCGTTTCCTCGGTAAACCGCAGTTTCTCCTCTGGGTCTCCCATGACGCGCACCGTCTCGGCTGTCCGTCCGTCGCGTGTGAATGCCGCGAAGACATCTCCCGAATCGCCAGGCCCCGACAGGACCATAAAGGCCCGCAGGAGTCGGCCGTCGCGCAACGGGATGTAGGACCAGGGCGAGGAGCACGATACGTAGGTATCCAATTCGGGAATGTCCGTCTTCTCAAACGTCTTTCCCCCGTCCTCAGAACGCTGGACCCAGCCTCCGCTGTTGACGGCGAACCAGCCGGGCTTGTAGGTCCCCGGCGTCGCGATGGCGTACTTGCCCTCGAACTCGCCGCGGCGCTGCGGCGGATACCAGCGGCGCCAGTTCTGTCCGATGCGGATCCGGCTGCCGTCCTTCGCGGTTGCGATTTCTTCCGGCCGCGGTCCGACGAGTCCCGCAGGGATGCTGCCGGCCTCTTGCCAGGTGCGGCCGCCGTCCCGGCTGGTCATCCGCCCCGGCGTACTGTCCAGTGTCTCGAAATGCGTCCGCATCGTGTTTTTCGAAAACAGCACATAGATCTGGCCCGCTGGCGGTTCCCAGCGCAACGTGGGAAACGGCGCGTAGACGCCTTCCTGGCGGTAGATGACGACGTGCTCGGCTCCGGCAACGACGGGTTCTTTGCGTCGAGCCGCTTCCAGGCCGTTCGTCCAAGCCACCCACTGCCACAGCGATTCGCCCTGACTGGCACTCGCGCCGGCCCCGAAGCTGAAATGGTTCCGTCCGTTGTGTGCCGGGTAGGTGAAAACGCCCGGGCCTGCAATGACCTGCCGGCCGTCTACGCTGACGAACGCGTCGGTGCCGCGGATCTCCACTTGGTATTCGTGAAATGCATCGGTCGTGTCCATCGCGTGTTTGAGTCCCGCCCGGTACAGTTCAATGCGGTCCTCGTACAGCGTGAGCAGATCCTCGTGGACGCCGTCGCTGAAACCGAGCATCACTCCCGCCAGGCCGGTGCAGCGGACGACTTTGACCTTGGCGCGGCACGCGGCGCCCTCTGTTGGATCGGCGCACCAGAATCGCGCGACGGCCAGCATGTCACCGCTGCTTGAGCCGTTATCGGCCAGGCGGAACACGCCGTCCACGATCTCGGCCGTGAGCGGCTTGTCCGGGCTTGCCTGAGCCGGCAGACGGGCGCCCGGCACGGTGTAGTCCTCCCGCGCCCACTCGGCGGCCTGCCCGTCTGCCACAGAGGCCATCCCCCATACGTTCGCCGCCACGATCACCAGACTGGTCAACGCGTCCTTCATGAAGTCTCCTTTCGCAGATTGTCTTTAGGCCTCATTCGGCAACGTTGTCGCGAGCGCCACGTCTCTCAGGTACACGGGGGCCACGGCGAAGTCCGTCTTCAATTGGCAGAACCGCTTCTCGATGATCGGTTGTCGTTTGTAGGCCCGCAGCACCCTGTATCCCAGTTGCTCGCCTCCGGCATGTTCACCAGGGCCAGCGAGGTGGCGACGGCGTAGTTGCACGTGCAGTGGCGCATGGCGTGCGGCGCGCTGAGGATTCCGCCAGCCGGGATCAAGTTATTGGTGCAGCCGCTGCGAATGCCGCGGAAATACAGGTGCCCGCCGCCGGCCAGATCGTAGCACGAGAGATGAGCGTCTCGCACCGTAATCAAGCAGGGGCTTCCCAAGGCGCGTCCGCAGCCTCGCAGCTCGCTGTTCATGCCTTTCCACATTCGCGCGCGACGTTCGCCGGTCAACAGGTCGACCACTTCGCCTGCGTGCGTAACCAAGCAGTCGGACAAGACGATCGGCGGTGACGCGCTGGTGTACGCGTTGGGTGGATCCTTGCACGACAACTCCTGGGCCCACAGCTGCTTTCCTGTGGCGTCCTGGTAGGCCGCGGCAGTGCTGTCGTTGCGAGTAAACAGCAGCACGCCGCTCGCTTCGCACCACGCGACTTGCGGGCTCACCAGCGAAGGCAAATCCGGCGGCTTCGGAGGCTCGGTCACGGCGGGAGTTGCGGCGGTCGTCTGCCAGACGACTTTGCCGCTGCCGGCGTCGAGCGCGCTGATCGTGCCCTCCTCGGATTCGGCATCGCCTCTGCGGCGATGACGTGGCAGCCAATAATCGACGCAATAGACCGTGTTCTTCCCCACGGCGAAGCTGATGCCGTCCCGCTCGGCGTCGAACCGCCAGCGCAACCGCCCGCTCGTGCGATCGACGCACACGAGATGCTTGCCGGCGATGCCGAGCAACGCATCGCCCGCCACGCGGATTTCCTCCCAGCCGCCAGGGGTTTTGTCCAGCGATGCGGGGACGGCAATGGTGCCCAGCAATTCGCCCTTGGCCGGATCGAGCCGAAGGCAGACGCCGCCGGAGATG
>JAAYYU010000047.1 GCA_012515235.1 Candidatus Anammoximicrobium sp. | reverse complement strand
TGGTACATGGGCGGGCGAACGCCGTCCACGTAGGCCCAGCCGCCGGAATACGGCCGGGCCGGATCCTCGTTGGGATAGCGGGCCCAGGTCAGACGCTTGCCGTTGAGATAGACTTGCCGGAAAGGAACCTTGAGCGCCAGCGGCTTCAGGTCGGCTTCCCACACGTCTGCACGACCGTTGAACGAGGACCTGGTCCAGCCGGCGACGACCGCGCCGCCCACCAGCAACGGCCGTGCGTCCGGGGCCGCCGGATCGCGCCACGCGAGGATGTTCAGGGGACCTTCCGCCGTCCCGGAGTCTTCCGGTTGGAACGCGACCGTCGTCCGGATCGCATGCGTGCCGGGATGCAGGACGAGATTGATGGTCGCTGCCGGATCGGTCTTGCGAACCGCTTGGGCCAGCAGGCGAGCCTTGTCCAGAGTCCGGACGGCCGCGTCGGGCGTCCCCGCGTGATCGTCCGAACCGGTCGGCGCGACGTGAATATCGGCCGCCAACGAGACGCCGCACAGCGGCACCAGCACGAGCAGATAGCAGCCACGTCTCAGGTGTCGAGTTCTCCATGCCTGGTTCATGCGAAGCCCTTTCCAAAGCGGTTTCGGGGTCGCCGCTGCCCCTGGCTCGTGCGATCAACGTCGAGCCTCAGTGCGTCCTTGCCGGCCTGTCGAAAAAAGGAGCCCACGCTGGCTGTCGAGCAACACTTAACAGACTTGAAGCAAAAGACGCCATCCGTTCGAGACGGCAAGTGTTGGTTCGAGCGGATTGCCGGTACGTTTCAAGACGACCCGGATTCCACCGAAATTGTCCGACTGGAACGCGAATTCCGCAAGTCGGTTCCATAAATGGTTGGTCGAAAGCCATGTTCTCGCTCGCTACGGACCGCGTTGTGATTACCCAACAACAAGCTGCCTCCGAATACAATCGCCTGATCCAGCGCGTTCGTCAACATGTTCAGCACCAGCCGCCGCCCCGCCCCGCAACCTCTTCGGCCACCACGCTGCTCGGCAGCGTGGAGCCATGTTCAGCACCAGCCGTCGCCCCGCCCCGCAACCTCTTCGGCCACCACGCTGCTCGGCAGCGTGGAGCCATGTTCAGCACCAGCCGCCGCCCCGCCCCGCGACCTCTTCGGCCACCACGCTGCTCGGCAGCGTGGAGCCATGTTCAGCACCAGCCGTCGCCCCGCCCCGTGCCGTCTTCGGCCACCACGCTGCTCGCCAGCGTGGAGCCATGTTCAGCACCAGCCGTCGCCCCGCCCCGCGACCTCTTCGGCCACCACGCTGCTCGGCAGCGTGGAGCCATGTTCAGCACCAGCCGCCGCCCCGCCCCGTGCCGTCTTCGGTTCCTGACCGCAGAGAAGCAGCGAGTTGCCTCGCTTTTCGCCCACCAGAATGATCGTCACTTCTTCCACTTCCGTGTCCACGTTGAACAGCACGCGGTAGAAAATCGCGGGCAGGTCTTGTCGGTTTACCGATCACGTAGGCGATCGTCTCCCTGAAAGCTACAATGGAAAAATCGGGCGGGCCACGACGGCATCAGGGGCAACTCGGTCTGACGTGTAAACAAAGCTGGCGCAGAAGGCGAAGGGAACCATCATGTCCGCAACGCTTGAAACACGTGTGGAGGCCCTTGAACACGAGGTTTCTGGGATGAAGGCGATGCTGGGGGGTAGGCCACGCGTCAAGGATTGGCGGGCGACCTTTGGCATGTCCCGAAACGACCCGGACTTCGACGAGTTGGTTCGGCTAGGCCGCGAGATCCGCGACCAGCAGAGCGAGGGAGGGACATCCGGTGTTGGTTCTTGACACCGACCATCTCGTAGAGTTCGATCGTGGGTCCGACGCAGGCGAAATACTGCGCCAACGCTTGGAAAATGCGGACGAAGAAATCACGACGACGATCATTTTCCGCAGAAGAGCAATTCCGTGGGTGGCTGGCACAGGTTCACCGAATCCGTGATCCGCATCAACAGGTCGTCGCCTACGAACGATTGCAGCGACGGATCGAGTTCTTTGCCGCGTGGGAGGTCTTGCCCTGGACGGAGAAAGCAGCCGATATTCTCGTCGATCTGCGACGCCAGAAAATCCGTATCGGGACCATGGACCTCAAGATCGCCGCGATTGTACTGTCGCAGCGAGCCACCCTGCTTTCCCGGAATCTGGTTGATTTCTCCCAAGTTCCCAGCCTGAGCATTGAGGATTGGACGCTGCCGGAATCGTAACCCTCACGCCGAGAGAATCTTCATGCCGCGTGCGACACGACGTATACTTCGACATCTCACGAGCGGCGTATCGTCCTGTCGTCGGGGACAACGGCGCCGATCTCGATCCGGACGTGCTGTGCCGGGGCCTGACGCCCGCCTGAAGGGAAGCAGAAAAAACCGCCGGCTGATGGCAGGCTTGCTCCGCGAAGGCATGAATGGTGGATCACGTTGCATCCTGGAATTGCGTGATGCGGATCGCGCCGCCGGGCAGATGAGCAATGATCTCCAACTCGCCGCCCAGCGCGGCAACGAGCCGTCGGAGCGTACTGATTTGCATGTCGTCCTGAGATTCCAGCCGCGAGAGGCTCGGCTGCTTGATGCCCAGGGACGCGGCCACTTGCTCCTGGGTCAAGCCCACCGCGCGGCGAATCTCCGCCAGCAGCATTTCCGCCACGATGCCAGTCCGTGGAGGATGTCGCCACGACGGCTCTCGAGAAGGCATTCCCGCGATCCGAGGCGGACCAAGATTGGGGCAGACGCAACCAGCGCCGCCTGGAGTTGATTCGTCAGAGCACACGTCGGGAACTGACCCTGCCCGAACAAGTGGAACTCGACGACTTGTAGGGCTGCCTGGACGAACGGTTCGCGTGGTTTGACGCCGGGCTCTTGCACCAGCTGGAAGAGATGCAGCAGGCTGTCCAACACTTGCCGACTGAGCCACCCCATGAATGACGGACGTTGGGTCAATCTGCCACGTTTGCCGGTGGAACGACAGTGTGATCGTATCAAGGCGCCCTCCTGCCCGATGGCTGGCTGGAATAGGAAAGCACCTGCAAACCGGGGATGCGCAGAAAATGCTCCGGATTGCGGATCAGCAGGGGAAGGTCTGCCGCTCGGGCCGTGCATCCGATCCAAAGGTCGTTGGTGCCGATCAACAGTCCGGCCGATCGGAGGTGGCGGAGCGTGACGGCGTAGATGTGCGCGACCGCCGCGGTGATCTCCAGAATCTCCAGAGGATCGACAAGAGCCCGGGCAGCCGGCGAAGACGGGTCCGAAAAACCTTCCAGAGACTCCCCCAGCGCCACCGCCGGCAGCAGCAACTCGGTATCGCGGTGCGATTCGAGGAACTTCGTTGCTCCCCGCACCTGCCCACGCTGGCGTCGTTCGTTCTGCAGGTCGATCAGAAACGTGGTGTCTAGCGCGATTCGATCCATGCGTTGTCCGGCGCCGCGTCTGCCTGTTGGGCGGATTCCAATCGCTGAATCACCCCTTCGTCAAGCACGGGGGCCTGCTCCAGGGCTTGGAGCAGGGCGGCGGCCGTGGAGGGCGGCGTTTCCCAGCGCGCACGCCTGATGACCTGCGAGAAGGACTCGTCGGGTCGAATCCGAGCGCGTCGCAGCCGGTCGTAAGCATCCAGATCCAAGGAAATCGTTTCCGTCGTCATACTTCAATCGTTGGCAGTCAACCGCATGAATGTCAAGCCCCGCGGCGGATTCGATCCGGCAGACAGCGTAGCCGGAAAGCGGGGCACCTCGCCATGGTCGAGCACTACAAGCGTCGGCGGGCGTCTTTGGCCAGTGTCCACCAACCCATCGAGCAACGCGGCGATTTCGTCCGTACCGGCGTCGTCGAACACCACCGCCGCGACCGGCCCTCCAAGCGCTTCGTCCAACCGATCGCGCGACACGCCGAGCCCAACGCCTGTCACGGGCGGTGTTCCAAGTGCGTAGTGGGTTGCTGTGGGACGCATGGAATTCAAAGGCTTTCTTGGCTCCAGCGATTTCGTTCAGGTTTTTCCCTCGATGATGCGCACCGTGTCCAGAGTCTGAAGTTTATCCAGCGCGATGCGCAACGGGTGTTTGGAGTCAGACAGATCCTCGAACTTCTCACGCAGTGTCTGCAGCCGTTTTGCTTCGGGGATGGTGTTGATGTCCGGCAGTTTGGCTTGCTCGACCAGGTCGAAGAGTCGCAGTCCCGCCCCATGGACTTCCTCCGGGAAATACAGCTCATACACCAGCCCGTTCAACACCCGCTCCCAATACGCCAGGATCAACGGATCGTACGAGACCCCCGATTTCTTATTGGTCATGGTCGACTTCGTGAGATAGACCGAGGCGCGAACGATTCGCTCGATTGATGCTCGTTGCACGTCCGAGGCGGGTGGAATCGGGATCGATTCCTGATAAATCAGCAGCGCCTGCAGATAGCCGTTTTGCAGGTCCGTGCAAGTCTGTGTCAAGAACCACCAAGCGCACGGTGAGTTCAATACTCCAACGAGAAAGGGGTCTGCGCGACCGATGCAGAACTGAGCGTTATTCGGGAAGTATCCCTCCTCGTCATAAGCGTATGTCGGCTTATTCATGAATATGCCAAGGACCACCTTCGGGGCTTCAAACGCGGAATGAATTTCGAATCGCGGACGGGCGTGTGCGTACCACTCGTATTTGATCCCTGTCTCGAATGGCACTGCCGCTTGTCAGCGTAGAAGTTACGGCGCGAGCGGGCAAGGGTGGGAGGTGAGAATCTCAGCGGCGATGGGGCGTCGGATCCTGGGGGACGCGAGGCGACAATGTAGAGGCTCATGGGACGCACCGGCGCGCACGGCGAGCTGCGGCAGGCCGGAATGTCTTTTCGGGCAACGGCGCAGAACGCGGCTGAAGTCAAGCGGGGAAGCGTGTGGTTCCTCCGTCCGCAGATAGGATCGGCGTGGGGAGGCTACGCGGCCTCGTGGGCCTCGGCCTCGGGCTCCAGTACGCCACGCAGCAAGTCGGCCTGGGCCTCCTTCCGGGGTTTGGTGAGCAGGCGATGCGGTTTGGGACGTTGCTTCACAGCGCGAGGTTCGACACGGTTGGGACGATCGCCGATCTGCTGCTGGGCGAGACTGTCGAGTTGTGCGATCACCAAAGCGAACGCGGACGCACCACTGGCGATGGGCAACGTCATCCACGAAGCCGCCACCGTTTGAACCGCGGTCGCGAAGCTCAGTTGACGTGGTAAGAGTTCGTTTCGCTGGGCCGCTTGGAGCATCGTCTTGCGGATCAGATTGTAGGCCAAGAAGCAGTTCCAGATTTCCTTGCGGACCATCGCGGGCGTCTGACAACGGAGCACGTCCATGCCGAGCGTAATCTTGATCGCCTCGATGTCTAACTCCACTTGCCACCTTCGGCGGTACAGGTCGGCGATCTCCTCCTGACGATATTTCTTGGCATTCAGCAAGGTCGTCACGACGACCAACGACTCGCTGCGGAAGCCAGGTTGGTGAACTTGCACTTCGACCTGTCGCAACGTGAGCGTCAGCGGCATCTGTGCGTACGTCGCATCGTCCATCCAGTCGGGCTTCTCGGGTCGTTTCCAGACGACCAAATGGTCCCCCTTGCCGAGACGCTGAGCGCGCGAGAAGTCGGTCTTGCGACACTGATGCAGCCGCGTCACGAAGTCGCACTTCCTCTGGACCAAGAGGGCGATCATGAAGAAGCTACAGAAGTAGCGATCCGCCAGCAGAAGGTCACCGGGAGCGAACTGGTCCAGCACTTCTCGGAGTAACGCCGTCTCGCCGGTCTCCTTGCCCGAGTACGGTCCCATGGCGGCACTGCACAGCATGGCGGTTGCCAAGGACAAGGCGACCACGATGCGGATGAGCGGGAAGCCGAGTCCTTCCTTCTGCGATGAAGGCTGCGGATAAGCGGCTTGATTCGCTTCCGTGTCCGGCATGCTGCAGGTGGTCCCGTCAACCATCTTCACGTGGTGTTGGTGCCACAGCCAACCCCGCGGAACCTGCGCTTCGCAGCCGCGGGCCACGTCCACCGCCAGAAGGAGACTGGAATCAAACCAAATCGACGTGGCA
>JAAYYU010000412.1 GCA_012515235.1 Candidatus Anammoximicrobium sp. | reverse complement strand
GGAAAGAAAGAGACCGGCCGACGTGGGACGGTTGCCGAAGCACTTGTCTCGCAACCCGTCGGCCGGTCTTATGAAAACCCATCACACCTGCGGCGTGAGACGGGGTTGATCCAACAAACTGAAAAAAACCGCGTGATGGTGAACCAAGGAGCAGGAACCCCATCACGCGGGAGCTACAGCGCGGAAGCTGAAAACGCGCCGCGCTCATCGTCGCTATTCGTCGATCATCGCGCGATGAACCCTCTCAGCCTCGGTCAGTGCCGCGGCCTGCTCGGCTTCGCCGGCCTCGAGCTCGGCACGCCAGCAGTTTGCCTTGTGCGTGTGAACAGCCAATTCACCGGAAACTATGTTCCGACGAATGCCGTCGAGATTGGCCTCTGCAATTCGCAGACCGACCCCAGCAGCCTTCACCCGCGCCGTGGCAAACGCGATACGCTGCTTCGCGACAAACAGCTCGGCGAGCAATTGCGGGCTCGCTGCCGGCGGTTGGGCAAGACGCATCAGCGTGACAGAAGGGGGGGCGATGCCGGTTTGGAGCTGGTGGATTTTCCGTCGCAGTTCGCCTTGCGTTTCGTTTTCCCGTTGGATGGTTTCTTCCAGGGCCTTGTTCGCTTCGTTGATAAGGGCCAGCAGTTCGGCCCGTCGCGAGTCGCCTTCGGGATCGGCAGGAAGCCGTTGGCCAATCCGCTGAACGGCCAATTCCTCCAATCGCCCCAGTTCGTCCTGCCATGGAACGCATGCTGTGTTGTGCTGGTCGGTCGCATCGTCAACGCGTTGTTGGCTCGACTCGATGTCGGCTTTCCATAGTGCAATAGGGGCCAACGTCAGTTCGTCGCGTCCCGCCTTCTCTCGGATGGATTGACGTTTTCGCATCCGCTCGGAATCGGCCTCGCTGGTGTCCGCCACGGCCGTGCAACGTCTATCGGTGAATGTCGTCATGCTCTTTCTATCTCCTTTGAAATGTCGTGCTCGTGCAAAACGCCCTGCGAATACAGCGAACGGGCAACGGCTAAAATCTGCCGTGTGTGATCGGCAACAACTCGCCTCGCGGTTTCACGCACGAAGTAATATCGATCGGCCCAACGCTCGGGCTCATCCTCCAAACCGCCGATGCAATACTGTGCAATCTTCACCGCGTCGGGAGTCGCTTCCGCCAGAGGAAAACATGCCGCCAGATCCGCCAACGCCGCGGGCATCGCCATATCGCAATTTTCGTTTCGGGTCGGGGCAGGCCGGAGGAAGGGATCGGGCGAGGCTGGGTCGTGAGAAACAACCAACTCCTCAGCAACAGCACCCGCCGCTAACGCGATTGCGTTGTCGAACGGGGACAAGCCGCCCAGGGATGCGACTCCGTGGCCATCCTCGAAAATCGCAAGACCAGTGCAATTGCCGCCAAGTGCCAGCGATACGCAACAATGACCAGCCTCATGCAATGCCACACGCCAACGGTCTTTCGAGTCATCAAGCATCATCGCGTGCACCCTCCGCGAGGTTTTCGATGAACCATTGAATCGAACCGCGTTCGGACGAAAACCACGGTTCGCCTGTTGCAGCCATCGTCCGCCATTCGCGGATAACGCCAGCCCGGATCAACTCGCCGGCATCGGTCGGCAAGCTGCTCTCGGGCCAGTACTCGAGCCGGGGAGCCGGCGGGGGAGTGCGGCGGAAAATGCGTCGAAAAAAAGCAGTGAAGGTTCTCATGGCTCGAATGCTCCTGTTCTCAAAGTGTATCCGATAGAAAACCGGAACTGCCATTTTCTGGCAACGCTTCCGTCTCGATTACCAGCACCCATCGCCGACTACAGACCCGGCAGACCTGCTTACGCGATCGGCTACCGTCGCCCCCTCGCTCAGTGCGAATGACGATCGGCTTGCGAAGTGTGTGGCAATGCGGACAGCAAACCATTTCGGTGAAAACAAGCGGTGCATCTTCCCACGTGGCCATTACTCGGCCCTCCTCTGGACGAGCTGTAACAACGCCGCCGAATGGCGCGTCGATGCCTTGCGAGTTTTGGGCGTCAACTTCAGTTCGCCGGCCGTCTGCCGGATAACTCGCGTCCACCGAATCTTGTCCTGATCGTCATCCGCCGCAAGCCACGCACTCCAAGCCGCACAGTAAACCGTCAACAGATCCAGGGTGCCTTGCTCATGATCCGGCAAGGTGCCGATAAGCTCTCGCCATTTTCGGCGGGCGACGTCGTCCAAGTGCTTCGGTGCAAGGGGCCGTCTACTCATTTCTCTCTGCCACTTTCTCGGGGGAACATTGTCGCGGAATTTGGTGTGTGTCCCAATTCGTTTTGCAGTTTGTCGACCGGCAACACCATATAGGGGTTTCTGAACCATCGGGTGCAACACCCCACGATGGCCAAAGCTCGCTACCACAGCGGGGGCAAATATGAATTTCGGGCCACTCCTCAATTTCCGGCAGCGAAATCGGATCGGTGCCGGTCGTTCCCATCACAATGTCAAATGGTGTGGAACCGTCGGCCGGGGTGATGTGCAGCACGACGTTGCAATTAGCGGGAGGAATCTCCCGAAGTGTGTGCTCGATGGCCTTCCGGCAAGCGAAACGATACCGAGCAAAAATGCCGGGGTTTGTGCCGCAAATCTCCTGAGCCCATTCGCGAAGAATCGTCAAGGCTCGCCGATCTCGCTCTACGTCGAGCCCAGCAACCTGAAGTGCTCCGAGTGACTTCGCGTATTCGGATGCCTCGCGATCGGCTCGGAATTTACGCCACCTCTCCAATTCAGGTGAAGGACCGCCGGGGGGTGTGACTCGCTCATCGGTGATCTCGGCCACCAACCACTCGACCAAAGTCGGCAAGTTGTAGGTGCCGTCGTCATTCCGTGGTGCGCCTCGATCGCGGAGGGTGGATCGGGGAATACCAGTCACCTTGGACGCCGTCGCGGCGGTGACTCCTGACACGACCTGGGACTCAAGCTCAACTCGACTGGGTTCACTCATGATTTTTTTCCTTGTAACGGCGGCGGTGGAAATTACTCATTTTTTGGATGTCAACGTCGAACAACGGGGAGGGAAACCTCCGTTTCAGTCTGTCGGAAAGGACCCTCGCTAGTGGGGGTGCTGCCCCCCCTGATCTTTGCGAAGTGCGATCCGCTGAATCGCCGGGGCTCCTGGCGGGCTGGTCGCTGCGCTCGAGGGCGCCGCGCGGCCTGTTGGCGTGCTGCTCGCCGCTGGGGTGCGGTCGCTTTGTAGGTGGTCAGCCAAGATTCAAGAGTGGTCATGCTGAAGCCTTCGTTTGGGAACTTGGTGGAAGCCGCCGCAGTCGCACTCTTGACTGAGCGTCGCCAGGGCGCGCCGGATGCTCCGCTCGTGGTGCCCCCAGATCGGGCCAACGGAACAACCCGTGGTACGGCAGGTTGCATACACGCAATCGCAGTCGTGCCCGTCCTCGTTCTCCTCGGTGGTATACTCGATGTCGGAATGAGCGATCATGGCTTGGGTTCCTTGAAGGGCTTCGGATCGGTATTGTTCATGACGTTCCTTTCGTTGGTCGCAACGGGAGAATCTCCCGTTGCGGTTATCACCAGGAGGTTCGCGTCCGGAGCAGCAGCAGGAGGAGAACCCCTAAAGGGGTTTCTCCCGCTCCTGCTGCTCCGCAACCGGAGAGTTTTTTCTCCCGTTGCTCTCCCGTTGCTCTCCCGTTGCGGTTTCCGACGACTCAACGGCGATTGCAAACCCCTCATAAGTCCTACCGTTTCCTTTCGTGATCCGCTCAGTCGGAACTATTGTCTTGTCAGCCAACAGGGATTCCCACGCGAACCCAAAGCGGGGGGGGCCGACCCTCGCCAAGTCGCGAATAACTGTCTTGGTCTCTGGAACATTCAACTTGACCATCGCGTTGACGATCGATCGTCGATCGGCGTCGAGGTGCCTGTCTCGATCTTCGCGAACCGACCGTTCTCGGGGTTTCCGCAAGTCGCGCGGATCGGCGTCATGAGCCAGTGACCAAATAGGGAAGTCGAATCGGATAGATACGGGATCGATCGGGGGAAACGACCTCACGACGGCTTCCATGACGGCTACGTTGTCTTGGGCGTGAGGTCTGATAATGACGTGAGTGTCAGCGGCTCGCGATTGGGCACCCGCTCCAGATCCCACGTCAGTCACCCCCTTGCCCGTTTGATCGCCTTTGGAGGCATGATGAACGTTGATCCATGCGGCTCCCAATCTGGAGGCGTAGCCGTCGATGGTGTTGTACAAACTCATCACGGCCGCGTTGTCGTTCTCGGAGATACCAGGCGGGAGGAATCTATACCATGCATCCAGCACTATCAGAGCGTATTTGCCGGGCTCGATCGCATTCAGCGAGGGAGCTAGCTTGAAGAGATCCGGAAGCGAACCACGCAACGGCCAAACGTCGATGTACTCAAGGGCGGAGCGGTCAATGCTCATCGCGTCTGCAATCATTGGCAGCCGGTAGGCAATCACTTCTGGATACAGCTCCGCGTCAATCATCAACACGCGGCCTTGGGTGCAATCGAACCGTTCGAGCCAACAGCCACCAGTCGCAACGGTCAACGCCAATCCGCCCACGAGCCAGCTTTTTCCCCCTTTGGGCTGATGAATCAGATTTAACGTTTCGCCTTGCCTCACAACGTCGTATACAACAGGCTGTCTCAATCGCGGATGTGCTTGAATGATCTTGGGGAGCGAGACAATAGGAGGTAAGGGCGGGTTTGCCGGCCCGTTTCCGTCGAGTGGTTGCCCATCCTGCGACCGCAACTCCGACTTGGGCAATTCCTTGGTCGCTTCCTGTCCCTCGGGACTCCTGAAATGGACCGTGCATGTCGATCCGTTATCGGCGAGAACGGTGCCGAAATTCCCGCGGTCACCGGCCTGGACGATCGTTCCCGGTGCAATCGGGGGAAATGGTTTCCCGTTGCTACCCGGCGGGCAAGCGGTCTCGGTCCAACTGTCTGCAAACCTCATATCACTGCCTGATTCAAAAAAAGGACTGCTTGCCGATTGCCGTTGTCCCGCTGCCCCTCGGGCATACGCACCAACTGACATCGCGTCCATGTCGCCGGGTCCGCTCCCAGCATGACGGCGTAATCGAAGAATGCCCGCAACTTCTGCTCGCTGGCACCCCTGCAACTGAACCATCCGTGGAGCGACTTACCGCCGCTTGTGAGTACCATCGCCATAGGGGCTTGTTGTGCCAGGTGCAGCAAGATTGAGGCCTGCTCGTCCGGCGTGCCGGAATCTTGCTCAACAACGAGATACCGCCGTGGTCCAGTGTTGCCCAGACATCGCCGTGATTTTCGTTTGTCCTGCGTCAGGCCTGTTTCTGCGGACATTGGAGACGGGACGATGAATTGCATCCTGGCGAGATTCCCCCGCCATGCCGAACGCTTTGTGGTGTATGCGGTTTGCAGTCTTCTGGCACAGCACAACAGGGGATTGCCAGGAAACAACAGGTCAATCAGTTCCTCGGCACCCGGCCCATCGTCCGCCAACCGATACGGCGATCGCTCCCATAGGTCGACCACTTCGGCGGGCTCCGCGGCGATGACCTTGCTTCGCAGCGTCGAGTTCTCGGTGCTCCATTGTCGCGACGTAGGGGCGGCCGGGCCGTCCGTCGTCATGTACCCTGCCGATCGCTGAACCGCTCGTTCAATCTCGCCGTGCTTCGTTGGTTGATCGGCGGTCAAGGCTTCCAAGGTGCTTTGGATCTCGCTTTCCGATCGCCCACAGCGGCGTAGGGCGATTGACGCCTTCAGCAGCCACGCGTTGAGCCCTTGGCCGCGTGCCGGCATTGTGGCGAGAATATCGCAAGCCCATTGGGGAAGGGTCGAGACATTAGACATAGCTCGGCCCCTCTTGCGACCTCCGCCGCCTGGTCGGTGCAACGGCCGGTTTTGCGGATCGCCGTTCCTCGAATTGCCGGACGGCCTCAAGGGGAATCCGCCAACGGGGGCGACCGGCCAGAGAAGAGGCGACGTTGATTGCTACCAACTCGCCGTTGCG
>JAAYYU010000046.1 GCA_012515235.1 Candidatus Anammoximicrobium sp. | reverse complement strand
GGGACGCGACCTTCTTGGACCGTCCGTCCAGTCTCAGCGCCGACTGGCCTTTGCCGCGGCTCCTGGAGGAACAAAAACGGGATAACAAATCCCAGTCTCTCGACCGCGCCGTTTTGGCGCGGCAGGCCGGCTCTGGTGCAAACTGTCAAGTATCTCGACGCTAGGGGCTGTGGGGCTCGCTACGGTTTCTCGTGGCGCCATTGGCTGCGACTGGTTGACATGGCGAAAGCGCCGCAACCGACGCGATTTGGACGTTGCGTCCGTTGGAGCATCCATTCTTTGGAAACGTGGGAAGCAGCCGGCTGCCCTTCGCTACGGCAAGGAGGGCGGCGATGAAGGCGTCCTCTTTCACTGATTTGGCGGAAGGCGAGGGGCGCAGGGAAGAGCAACTGAATCTGCTGCGCGACCGGCGGGCGGTGTTCGTCCGCCGCGGGCAACGTGCCTTGCTTCAGCGACTGCTGGAGGTCGATCAAGCCACGGCGGACGATGTTCGGGACGCCGTTGACCTGCCGCCAGGGATCGCTCCAGTGCTTTTCGGGGCCGTGCCTACGCCGCTGGCGCGGGCCGGGATCATCGAGCGCGTGGGCTACGTCCAAACGGTTCGACCCGACGCGCACGCGCGGCCGGTTTCCTTGTGGCGGCTGCGCGATCATGACGCGGCTGCGCGATGGCTGGCGGCACACCCGGAACTCGATGATCACGCTGGCGAGCCCCAGCCGGCTCCGCGGGCGCCCCACCAGCGGGAACTGTTCTGAAAAAAAGAGCAGGGCGCCGAGTCGTTGAAGCCGGCTCGGCGCCCCAGGGGAATTTCGTCACGTGAATTCTACCTTCAGCAGCTCACCCAGAGAATCCGGGGGCCGGCAGCCACGTCCACGGGAACGCGGGCAGTCGGTCTGGTGTCCGGAAAACCTCAACTTTGACGATCTGCGGATCGCCGAGGGGCAACGCATCGCCGAGGGCGTCTTGCTCCTGGGGCACTTCGTCTACGAGCAGCTCGCCAACGATGCTCGATGCCGGGATACGGGGCGAGTTCCACTCAAGGCCAGTTACCTTCGATCGGTCATTGGCCGGCATCACCTCGACGAGGTTCGAGCTGTCGCCGAGCGAATCGGCTATGTCGCTCGTGACTCGTCGTACCGGGTTGGCTACACGTGCCAAAAGTACCGGATTCTGGAACCCTACGCCTCCGCCCGGTTGGTGCAGCGCGAAATCGGCGATGCGGGGCTGCGCCAAAGCCTGCGGGCGTGGCGAGAGCAGTCCCATCGACAAGCCTGGGATCGCGTTCGACGCAACAAGGCGCCCGTGGCCGCCGATGTTGTCGAACACCTGTGGCAGAATCTCCAGCGAGTCGGCATCGACGCCGAGATCGACCTCGGCAAAGACTTCCCTCCGGCCCACCAGATCGCCATCGACGAACTTCGTCGCGGAGACTTCCGGATCTCCGTTGACGAATACGGCCGAATCCACACGAACCTGACCAACCTGAAAACCGAACTGCGGGGGAGACTGACGGTGGACGGGGAGCGGCTGGAAAACGTCGATATCGGGGAATCGCAACCGCTTTTCCTCGGCTTGGTGACGGCGATGCTGCACAGTGCGCCGAATCGCCGTCCATCATATAGTGTCGTCCTGGGAGTGCAGGCTGTGCGGTCTTGGGAGCCCGCTTCTGCACAGGGTGTTGTCACGCTCCTTACAGGACCTTCCACTGAAAGCCTTCCACCGTCTTCATCGGAGACAAGCGCACGGGAGCAGGAGCGGGAGACGGAGGCACCACGGGGGCCAGCAGCCCTAATGATGGACGGTAATATGTTGGACCGTAATATGATGGACAAGGTAGCGCGGCTGGACTGGCCGTTGGACCGTGCGCAGCTGCCGCACGACGTTGACCAGTACTTGGCGCTCTGCGAGCAGCGTGCTCTGTACCAAACCGTAGCGGACGCGCTTGGGACGACACGCGATCAAGTCAAGCGGAAGGTGCTGGCCGCGTTCTTCGACACGCCATGCCCTTTGTCGCTCAGCTGAATTGCCCCGGCTTTGCTCAGCAAAAGTGCGTCACTACTTGGAAAGAAGAAAGGGGTTCCTTCTTCCAAGTAGAAGTAGTCCGTGGAGATCTCGAGGATGGGGCCGG
>JAAYYU010000411.1 GCA_012515235.1 Candidatus Anammoximicrobium sp. | reverse complement strand
GAACGAACATGGTGGTCTTGGACCCGAAGCGGATTGGCACCAAAACCCATCGCCATAGGGTACGGTTTGCGGCCGGCGATTCGATACAGGCGATCCGAAATCCTGCAGTGGATTCAACAGGGATGCAAGCCTGTTGACGGAAGGGGCGCCCAGCGATGACAGCGACCAAAGGCAGGACGTGGCAGGAAGTGACGGCGGCCGAACCCTGCCCTATTTGCGGGAAGGACGGTTGGTGCCGACGGTCCCCTGACGGAACGAAGGTAGCCTGCAGACGAGAGGCACGAGGGGCGGCCAAGACGAAGCGATACAAGGACGGCAGCGAAGCGTACATCCACGACCTGCAGCCCGAGGATGGCAACGGCAGGCCCAAGGCCAAGCGACGGCGACAGGCCAGCAAAGCGACGCCCACGGTTGCGGGTGGCCCGATTCTGCAGGAATCGCCCACGGCATCGGGTGACGACCAAGACGCGGTGGCGAAATACGACGCGGGCTATCGTTGTCTGCTGGCCAAGCTGCCGCTATCGCCCGACCATCGGGACAACCTGAGACAGCGCGGACTGGGTGACGCGGACATCGACGCCGGCGGATACCGGACGCTGCCCACGAACGGACGCGGGGGAATCGTCAAGCAGGTGGCGGCCGAGTTGGGGCAGGACTTCGCGGCGGTGCCCGGTTTCGTTGTGAGTGACGGACGCCCACGCATCGCGGCGGCATCGGGACTGCTGATTCCGGTTCGTGACGTGGCGGGGCGAATCGTGGCGTTGAAGCTGCGGGCAGACGATCCGGCCGATGACGGCGACAGATACCGTTACGTGTCATCGACGAAGTACGGCGGCCCCGGTTCGGGAAGCCCGGCCCATGTTCCGGCCGGTGTCTGCGGTCCGGTGGAAGTGGCGCGCATCACGGAAGGGGAGTTGAAAGCCGACGTGGCCACGCGGCTATCCGGTGTGCCCACGGTGGCTTTTCCCGGTGTGGCATCCTGGCGGGCTGTGTTGCCCGTGTTGGCGGGCCTCGGTGTCAAGACGGTTCGCGTAGCATTCGATGCGGACGCATCCAAGAACGCGAACGTGGCCCGGCCGTTGCGGGAATGCGTCAAGGAACTGCGGCAACACGGCTACGCGGTCGAGTTGGAACACTGGCCAGCGGACGCGGGCAAGGGGATTGATGATCTGCTTGCGGCCGGTGGCAGGCTGGAAGTGTACGCGGGGCAGTCTGCCGAACTGGCGGCGGAAGAAATCGCCAAGGCGGCCGGTGTCGATGATGACGACGGCGACGGTGATCAAGACGACCGGCCCAAGAGTATCGCGACGCTGCTGGTCGAGTTGGCGGGGGTGGCCGAGTTGTGGCATGCATCGGGGCAGGGTACGGCCTACGCGACGCTGCCCGTTGGGGACCATCGCGAACACTGGCCTATCCGCAGCCTGACGTTTCGGCGGTGGCTGGCCCGTCAGTTCTTTCAGCGGTACGGCAAGGCCCCCGGTGGCCAAGCCCTGCAGGATGCGTTGAACGTGATCGAGGGGCAGGCCATTTTCGAGGGGGCGGAACATACGGCATTCGTTCGCGTTGCTGCCCACGGTG
>JAAYYU010000410.1 GCA_012515235.1 Candidatus Anammoximicrobium sp. | reverse complement strand
CCCATGCGGCCGATCCTCCCGCCCGACCAGGTCTCCAGCCTCATCGCACCGAACGGGTTCTTCTACCACGGTCTGGAAGACTTCCTGAAATCCGAGCCGAAGATCGACGAAGTGGAAAAGGAGGTCCGGGCGCAGATCGAGAAGTGCCTCGGCACGGGACTGCGGTTTATCTATCTCGACTGGCACATGGCGTCCAACGGCGGCGGAAAGCGCCCCGATATCGTCGCTGTGTTCCAGCGTCTCTGCCGCGAGTATCGGCTGCTCTACACGCACGACACCCTGGACGTCGACGGCCGCTACTCGGGCGCCAAGTTTTTTGGAGTCGGACTGGAGGCCTGGGGCACCGTGCGGCTCCCGGATGGCAACCTCGCCTACTGGTGCGGCCCCGACATGCCCGAAGCAACGCGTCTGAAATTTCTCGATACACTGCGGAATCTCCAGCCCGGCACGTGGTACACGATCTGCCACCCGGGGCTTTACGCGCCGCGTCAAGCCCAATCCGTTGCCGTGCTCTGCTCGCAGGAGGTGAAGGACATCCTGCAGGCACGCAAGATCCGGCTGATCAGCTACGCTGATCTGTGGAATCGCCAGTTCGGCGCCACGAGCCAATAGACGGTGCAGGTCAGACGAGTCTGGACCAATCCGATTCCGTCAACCAGAACACAATTTTTCCCGACTGGCACCGCCATGCATCCAGCCACCTTGTTTTCAACTTGTCTGGGATTATTCTCCTTGCTCCTCGGGCTGTCGCCGGGCGCGTTGGCCGCGGCACCCGAAACGCCGGCTCCTTATGTCGTGTTTCTCGGCACCGGCGCGGCGGACATCCAGCGGCCGGAGACGGACCCCTGCGACAATTGCACCTACGTGCGGCAGCACGGGGGGCGAAACGCGCGGCGTTATTCGTCGCTGTTCGTTTCGCCAGGCGTGCTGATCGATTACTCGGTGACCGGACGGAAGGGCCTTGAATCGGCGGGGATCGCTCCCGCGGCGATCGACCATCTCCTGATCACCCATTCGCACGGCGACCATTGCGATCCGGCGGCGATCGTGGCCTTGGCGCGCGAGAAGAACAAGCCGCTGTCGCTGACCGGCAACGCCCACACGGTGGCCCGGATCGAGGAGCACCTGAAGACCCTGGGCGCCGACCAACAACCGGCGCTCACGCTGCAAACCGTGAAACCGGGCGAGGAATTTGCGCTGGGGCCGTGGCGAGCCAAGACGCTGGCCGCCAACCACATCCCCACGGAAGACGCCTTGCTGTACGTGCTGCGCGGCCAGCACAAATCGCTGCTTTACGCCACGGACACCGGTTGGTTTCCCGTCGGCACGTTTGCGGCGTTGGGCGCGGAGCGTCTCGACCTGGCCGTTGTGGAAGGGACCTTTGGCGAACAGATGCAGCCCAACCTGCTGGTCGGCCACATGAACTTCCCTTTCGTGCGTCTGATCCGGCAGTTCCTGGTGGAAGGCAAGCGGCTCAAGCCCGGCGGCCGTTTCTTCGTGACCCACCTGAGCCTGCATTTCTGCGAGCCCTACGACCTGCTCGCGCCGCGTCTGGCGGCCGAGGACATCGTGGTCGCCTACGACGGACTGCGGGTGGACTTGTGAAGCCGGCAGCCGGGGCAACGCCGGTTTGATTGGCCGGAGCCGATCGAGGCGGTCAGGAGTCGATGCGTTGTCTTCTCAGCTTTGTCAAAACAAGGCGATGGCAAGACCGTGCCCGACCGGGAGGTTGATCGGTCGGTCCGACTCGGTCTACAATAGCCGCGTTTGGCTCAACGGCTGCTTGCCGCATGCCCTCCCTGTGCGCGCACCTGCTTACCTACCACCACCGGAGGCACTTTCATGAGTTTTCCTGCTTCACGTCGTCAGTTCTTGAAGACGGCTTCGGCCGGGGCCGCCTTGGCGCTCACGGCCACCAGCTACGCCAGGATCGTGGGAGCGAACGACCGCATCTCGCTGGGCCTGATTGGCTGCGGCGGGCGCGGCTACCAGGCTCACATGAATGGCGTTCATCCTCACGACAATCAGCAGAACGTCGAATTCACTGCGGTCAGTGATCCGTGGAAGCCGCGTCGCGAACGGGCTGCCGCACGGGTCCAAGAGTGGTACGGCCGGCCCGCGCGGCAGTTCATCTCCTACCGCGACATCGTGGCCCTGAACGACGTCGACGCCGTCATGATCGCCTCGCCCGATCACTTGCACTGCCTGCACCTGGAGGCCGCGATCAAGGCCAAGAAGGACGCCTACGTGGAAAAACCGCTGGCCATGGACATGGCGACCCTCAACCGCATCTTCGACCTCGTCAAGGCCAGCACCCAGGTGGTGCAGATGGGCACCCAGGTGCGCAGCTATGCCACCAGCGCCGGCTGCAAGAAGCTCTTCGAGTCGGGAGCGATCGGCAAGGTCTCGCGTATCGAACAGTGCCGCAACTCCGGCAAACCCTATTGGTATTCGTGGATGGAGCGGGCCGAGGAACTCAAGGCCGAGGACGTGGATTGGAAGGAATTCCTGGGCGACCGGCCGCTGCGCCCCTTCGACGGCAAGCTGTTGACCGGCTGGTACGGATACCGCGAATTCACCGACGGCCCGATCGCCAACCTGGGCTGCCACTTCATCGATCTCAACAATTACGTTGTGGGCTGCAAGCTGCCGCTGAGCTGCGTGGCGCAGGGAGGCACGTTCACCTGGAAGGATCAAGGTTTCACCTGTCCCGACCACTGCGAGGCCACCTGGATCTATCCCGAGGGTTTCCTGGTGCACTATTCGACGAACTTCGGCAACTCCAGCGGCAGCGTACAAAAGATCTACGGAGAGTTGGGGACGATCGACTTGACCGATCGGAAAGGTCCCACCTATTCCTCGGCCGGGGCCATCAAGCCCAGCACGCTGCCCAAGGCCGATACGCCCGTCGAGCCCGTTGAGATTCCCGATCATTTCCTGGACTGGTTGCAGTGCCTGCGCACGCGCAAGACGACCAACGCGCCGATCGAGGCCGGCTATCACCACAGCGTCCCAGTGATTATGGGGACGCGGGCCATGGATACCGGCAAGCGGCAGATCTTCGATCCGCAGCAACGTGAGATTCGCGAAGGATAGGCGTGCCGGCCCTGACTGCCGGCACTCTTGTTGTCTTCCACACTCGATCAGGAGCCCGCCATGACCGCCTTGCGTTACATCTTCCCTTGCCTGTTAGCGATCGGTGCAGTTGTGCCCGCGTCGCACGTTAATGCCGCGACGCTGCACGTCGGCGCGGCCAGTTGTGATATTACGCCGGACATGCCGTCATTTCTCGCGGGTCAGTTTTCGCCCCGCGTGTCGCAAGGGGTCGAATACCCCTTGGCGGCCAATGTCCTGGCGCTGGAATCGCGCGACGGCGACAAGCCTTTGGATTCGGCCATCGTCATCAGCGTGGACACCGGCGCCGTGCGGGCCAGCATTCTGCTGCCGATCCGCGCAGCAGTTCAGCAGCAACTGCCGGGGTTCGACCTCGGCAAGCTGATCGTCGCCGCCACGCACACCCATTCCGCTCCGCCCTCGAAGGACGGGCACTTCAAGCAACAGGAGGGAGTGCAGGTTCCGTCGGATTACGTCAAATTCGCCGCCGCTAGGATCGGCGCTGCCGCCCAGCAGGCGTGGAATGGACGCAGGCCGGCCAGGTTCTCTTACGGCCTGGGCCATGCCGTTGTCGCCTACAACCGCAGGGCCGTCTACGCCGATGGCACGGCCGTCATGTACGGGCCGACGAACGCCCCCCATTTCCGCGCCCTCGAAGGGATGGAGGATCATGACGTCAACACGATGTTCTTCTGGGACACCGGCGACAAACTGCTGGCGATCGTCGTCAACGTTTCCTGCCCGTCGCAAGAGGTGGAAAACAACCGCCTGCTCTCCTCCGACTACTGGGGCCCGACCCGCGAAATGCTCCAGGAAAAATACGGCCGGGACGTCACGATCGTGGGGCTGTGCGGAGCGGCGGGCGACCAGTCGCCGCATCTCCGTTACCGGCAGGCGGCCGACGACCGGATGAGGAGCCTGCGCAAGCTCGACCGACTGCAAGAGATCGCCCGGCGGATCGTCCACGGAGTCTCCGAGGCCTACGAGGTCGTTCAAACCGCCAAACAGGACGACGTGGTCGTGAAGCACCAACAGGCCGTCCTCCATCTTCCGCAGCGCATCGTGACCGAGGCGGAATACCAGTCGTGCAAGGCCGAAGCGGAGCGTCTCAAGGCCAGTCCGGGCGACGGCAGGGGAAACTGGAATGCCCGCGTTGTCGCCCGCTACGAAAAACTGGCGGCCGATCCCCATCCGACGCATGCCACCCCCATCAACGTGCTCCGCATCGGCGACACGGTGATCTGCACCAACCCGTTCGAGTTGTACACCGACTTTGGAGTCCAGATGAAGGCCCGCTCGAAAGCGGTGCAGACCTTTGTCGTCCAATTGGCCAATGGGGCCGCAGCGCCCCCACCCCCGGCCGACGCGCCGGAAGACGAGACAAACGACTGGCTCTACGCCTCCAGCGGAACCTACCTACCTTCCTTCCGAGCGGGCCCTGAAGGGCGGCGGATACGGCGCCGTCATTCAAAGCAATGTGGTCGGTCCCGAAGGCGGGCAGATGCTCGTGGAAGAAACGGTGAAGATGGTCAACGCCATGTGGTGACGGGGGACCTGTCCGATTACCTGGAATGGCTGACCAACACCCACACACGTCGTTGGTGCGTCAAATCGAGACAAATGAGACCCGCCCCCGTTTTCGCTCCCGTTTTCGCTCGAAGATGGCCGGAATCGTCATCCCCACACACCCATTGAGGCCCGCCATGAACCCGCGCTCGTTTGCGTCGCGTCGTCGTTTCCTGCAAACCACGGCCCTTGCCGCCGGAGCAACGGCCTTCGGATCACCAGCCGTGCTCTCGGCCAGGTCGCCCAACTCCAAGATGAACGTCGCGTGCATCGCCGCCGGCGGACGCGGCGGCTCCCACGTCGGCGAGTCGAAGAAGATGGCCGACCTGGTCGACTTGGTCGCCCTTTGCGATGTGAACTCCAAGGCCCTCGAACACGCAGCCGCCCAGTTCCCCAAGGCACGCACCTACCGCGACTTCCGCGAACTGCACGCGAAAATGGACGACATCGACGCCGTGTTCATCGCCACGACCGAGCACACCCACGCCTTCGCGATCCTGCCTGTGCTACGGGCCAAGAAACACGTCTATTGCGAGAAGCCGCTCACGCGCGACGTGTTCGAGTGCCGCATGGTCATGGAGGAGGCCAAGAAGGCTAACGTCACGACCCAGATGGGCACGCAGATCCACTCGACGCCCAACTACCACCGCGTGGTCGAGTTGCTCCAAAGCGGCGCAATTGGCCAAGTGAAGGAAGTCCATACCTGGGTCTCGCGCTCTTGGGGCATGCAGTCGCGAGCCGAGGCCGAGGCCAACGCCGACCTGTTCGTCAAGGCCGGCCTGCTGGACTACATCGACAAGATGCCCGCCCAGGGCATGCCCGTGCCGGCGTTCCTCGATTGGGATCTTTGGATCGGCCCGGCCCCGATGCGTCCATTCCACGACATCTACTTTCCCGGCCCCCGCTGGTATCGCTACTGGAGCTTCGCGAACGGCACGATGAGCGACCTGGGGAGCCATGCGAACGACCTGCCGTTCTGGGCCCTGAAGCTCGATCACCCGCTGACGGTTGAGGCCACCGGCCCCGCGCCGCATCCGGAGATCGCGCCGGCCAACATGCACGCCACGTGGACCTACGGCCGCCGCGGCGATCTCGTTCCGGTGACGCACCATTGGTACCAAGGTACGGTAAAGCCGAAGATCTGGACCGACGGGCGAATCCCGCAGTGGAAAGACGGCACGCTTTTTATCGGCGAACGCGGCATGGTGTTGGCCAACTACGGCCAGCAACTTATCATGCTTGACGACAAGGCGCAGGAGTTCAAACGCCCGCCGCAGTCGATCGAAGACGGCCCGAGCCACCAGCGCCAGTTCATCGAATGCGCCATGGCCGGCAAGAAGGCCCCGTGCGATTTCAGCTACAGCGGGCTGCTCACCGTGGCCAACCATCTCGGCGGCGTGGCGTACCGCGTGGGTAAAAAAATCAAGTGGGACCACGCGACCGGCAAGACCGACGACGCGGCCGCCAACAAGCTACTCACCCGCGAATACCGCCCGGGCTGGAAACTCGTCTGAACCCAAGGAGTGCGTCCATGCGTATGCAATCATTACGAGTCGCCGGGGGCGTCGCCTGTTGGCTTCTGGCCTCGGCGGCCATCGGCCGAGCCGCCACCAACCCGCAGGCCATCGAGGAGGTGCGTGCGGGTAAACGGCCCGTCGCTCAGGCCTCGTGGTGGGGCTTCGATCCGGCGGAGTCGACCGCCGCCTTGCAAGCCGCCATCGATTCGGGGGCCAAGAAGGTGGTGGTTGAGAAGATGCCCTCGCCGTGGATCGTCGACAAGCTGCGGCTTGCTGACGACCAGGAGCTGTTCTTCGAACGCGGCGTGGAAGTGCTTGCCAAAAAGGGCGGCTTCCACGGGACGAGCGATTCGCTCTTCAGCGCCGCAGGCAAGAGGAACATTCGCCTCATCGGCCCCGGCGCGGTACTTCGTATGCGCCGCGCCGACTATGACCATAAGGCCGACTACAAGCACGCCGAGTGGCGGCACGTGATCAACCCGCACGGCTGTACGGGCGTCACGATCGAAGGGCTCACCCTGGCCGAAAGTGGCGGCGACGGCATCTACCTCGGCGCCGGTCCCGGCGGCAAGCCCTGCAAAGACGTGATCATCCGCGACGTGGTTTGCGATCGCAACTATCGGCAGGGCATCAGCGTGATCAGTGCCGAGAACCTGCTCATCGATCGTTGCACGCTGAAGGACACGGCCGGCACGCCGCCCGCGGCCGGCATCGACTTCGAGCCCAACTCACCCAAGGAGCGGCTTACGAACTGCGTGATGCGCGACTGCGTGATCGAGAACAACCAGGGCTATGCGCTGCACGTGTATGCCCCTAATCTCGACGGCGAGACGCATCCGACCAGCCTTCGCGTCGAGAACTGCGTTACGCGCGGCGCGAACGCCCGCTCGGTGAGCGTCGTCGTCTCCGGCGGCCCAAAGGGCGCGACACCGGGCCTGATCGAGCTGGTCAACTGCCGCTTCGAGGATATCGGCACGACGGCCATCACGGTCTGCTCCACTTCGCCCCGCGGCACCCGTCTGCGGATGGTTAATTGCACGCTCGCCGACCCGGCCGAACAATCGAAAGCGGCCGCGTCGATCCTTCTGCAGACGCGTCCCGACACAGTCGAGCCCCTGGGCGGCATCGAGCTGGCCGGCGTGACGGTCCGCGACCGCATCGATCGCCCCATCTTCAAGCTCAACGATCCGGCCGGGGTGCCGCTCGTCGACGTGACCGGCCACGTCACGCTTGAACGCAATGGAAAGAAGACGGAATTCAATCTCGACGAGGCAACGCTCGCCCAGTTGATCCCGGTCGACAAGGCCACGCACATCGCCCGCTGGCCGCTCGGTAAAACGCCGCTCGCCCCGGTGCAGGCCAACGCCACCGTCGGCGGCAAGCTGTCGCCGGCAAGGCTGCGTGGCGAGGCCCTCTTCCTCATCCCGGCCCGGCAGGGCGAAACGGTCGCCATGCAACTCGCCTCGCAGGCCGTCGGACGCTACAACGGCAAGCCGGTTGAGGTGCGGATCATCAGTCCCGCCGGCAAGGCGGTCAAACGCTGCAAGGTGGAATTCCAACAGGAGGGGCCGGTCGATTTCACGGCCGCCGAGACCGGCGTCTACCGCGTAGAATGCCAGGCCGGTTCGCACACCACGCGGATCGTCTCGTGCAGCCACGCCGCGATGATCGCCGGCGAGGCGGGGCCTGTCCGCCTGCTGGCCACGACCGGCGAATTCTATTTCCTCGTGCCGGCCGGCGTCCATCGCTGCGCCGTGCGGTTCTGGGGCGAAGGCGATTTGGAGCGCGTGTCGGCCGCGGTGTTTGATCCAACCGGCAAACAAGCGTGGAAGCAAGACGACATTTCCGCGGCGCAGTCGTTCCAGATCGAACGCGGCGACGCCTCGCAGGATGAAGTGTGGCGTTTCAAGCTCAGCCGTCCCAAGGTCGGCGTCATGGAAGACCATTGTGTGGAGATGCGCGGCATGCCGGTAATCCTCGGATTCCGGCCTGACGGTCTGCTGACGCCAACCAAGGCAGCCCAATAAGCGGCACAATCAGTCATCCTGGACAAGATAAGTAATTAGCAAACGATCTCGCTATTATGAGAATTTATGAAAGACTAGTCGCAGCTACGGTCCTCTGTTTCTTCGGGGCAGGACCGTTCGTTTTCTCCGCAGAACCGGACAGGAAAGGAACCGAAGATCATATTGATGTGGTCCGGTATGCAAGATTCGGGGCTGTCGGAGACGGTGTGACCGATGACATCGACGCCATAGTGAGTGCCCATGAATTCGCCAACCAGCACGGGCTTCCTGTAAAAGCCGACGAAGGGGCCACCTACTACATCGGGGGAAAGGATAAGACGGCTGTCATCCAGACGGACACCGATTGGGGAACGGCCAGCTTTGTCATTGACGACACCGCCATCGTAAACCGCAATGCAAACATCTTCGTTGTCCAATCAACCCTGAAGCCGGTCGCGCTTGGGGGGATTTCTTCTCTCAAGAAGGGCCAGTCCAAAATTGCCGCTTCGCTGCCCGGAAGCTGCCTCATCAGCGCTTCGAATTCCCGTGTCAAACACTTCATCCGGTTTGGATTGAACCAGAACAATGGTTCCCCGCAGACCGATACCTTCATCGCGGACAAGGACGGCCAGGTCGACGTGAATACGCCGATCATCTGGGACTTCGACCAGATCACGAACATAACCGCCCAGCCGATGGACAAGACGCGGCTGACCATTACCGGCGGACGGTTTACCACCAAAGCCAACGCTGTCGAATCGAAGTACAGCTACTACAGCCGAGGAATTGGGATCAGGCGTTCGAACGTGGTGGTCGATGGAGTGGAGCACCGCATTACCGGCGAGGGAGACCATGGCGCGCCATACGGCGGATTCATCAATATCAGCTCTTGTGCCAACGTCACGGTGCAAAATTCCATCCTTGCCGGGCACAAGACATTCGTTACCATCGGCTCAGTGGGGAAGCCGGTCAGCATGGGTACCTACGACATTTCCCTCAACCGGGCGCTGAACATCTCCTTCATCAACTGCAGTCAGAGCAACGCTATCAAGGACCGCAGCCGCTGGGGAGTTATGGGCACCAACTTCTGCAAGAACCTGCTTCTCGACAAGTGCGCCTTTTCTCGTTTTGATGCCCATCAGGGGGTCACCAACGCCACGATCCGCAATTCGACGTTGGGCCATGCGGGGATCAACGCCATCGGCTTTGGGACGCTGGTCGTGGAGAACAGCACGGTTTACGGAAGCAGTTTCATCAACCTGCGATCCGATTACGGCAGCACCTGGCAGGGCGAGTTCATCATCAAGAACTGCGTTTTCGTTCCCTCCTGCGGCAGGCCCGCCACGGCAGCTCTGATCAGTGGGTCCTATTCGGGCCAGCACGACTTTGGTTATACCTGTTACATGCCTCAACAGATTGCCATCGACACGCTGCGGATCGATGACACCCAACATCCGGACAAATATCGTGGGCCGGCCATTTTCTCTAACTTCAACCCGAAGTTCACCGACGATTCCTACCAGGAGAACTACCCGAACGTTAAGACCGAAAAGGTCGTCCTGAAGAATGTCACCACCGCCAGCGGCAAACCTCTGAGACTCAGTGATAATCCGTTCATGTTTAAGGGCGTGAAGGTGATCGTCCCACAATGAGTATCTGGCTATCTAGGCTCTAAGGGTCCACGAACGCCGGGGCAAGGATTCTTGGAGTCAGTTCCGGGTTTTATTAACCGCCCGCCTCAAGTGAGAAGCAAGGGAATCGGTCGAGCAAGCGAATTCTTCACGCCGAAGAGATGGAGCAATTGTGATGTGCCGACTTTGTGCTTTGACGATGATCCTGGCGGCGGCGATCAGAATCGGCAATGCGCCTGCAGCGGCCCGGGCCGACGGCAGCGACTGGCCGCAGTTCAAACGCGACGCCGCTCGCACGGGCGACAACCCTGATGCCCGGTTGAGCTTCCCGCTCGCCCGGACCACGGCGGTGCAATTCCCCGCGCCGATCTACGCCTCCCCGGCCGTGGTTGCGGGGCGAGTCTACGTTCAAGACGCCGATGGCAACCTGGCGTGCATCGTCGCCGCGAGCAACACGGTGCAGTGGCTGACGGCCCTGGGTGGTTTCAACAACATGTCGTCGCCGGCGGTTGCCGACGGCAAGGTCTATGTTGGCTCCACGGCCGGCGCCTTCTACGTGCTCGATGCCAGCAGCGGCAAAGTTGAAGCCCGGGTGCCCGCTCCCGGCGGCGTGGTCGCGGCGCCGGCCGTCACTCCCGAGGGGGCCTATTTTTGCACGCTCGATGGCCGGCTCACCAAGTGCAGCCGCCGGGGGGAGGTTGTCTGGAGTTATCAGGCGTGGCGTCTGTCGGTGACCGAGTTCGCCGTTCGCGGCCGGATCATCACCTTGTTTGCCGGAACGAGCAGCGTCCATTTCCACCGGCTGCGCGACATGGGCGAGGCGGTCGAGGTGATCAGCAAGACCACCGCCCCCGGGAACTGCGTGCCTCAGAGCGGTCCCGTGATGGTCGACGACAAGACGTACGCTTTCCAGAGCTTCGATAGCGAGTGCGGGCGGTTCTACGTGTGCGCGGGCAAGTCGGCGCATCATCGCGACGTGAACGATACGCACGCCACCCCCTCGACTCGCGGCGGACGGATCTATCGGGGTGACAAGTGCTTTGAGCCGGGCGAGGGCGCGCCGAAGCTGCTGTGGCGCGTGGATCCCCAGGTCCTCTACGACGGCGGATTTCACTCCTCGCCCGCCCTGGCCGACAACGTGCTGGCCATCGGCAGCGAGCGCGGAAACGTCTATTTCCTGTCGCTCTCGGGAAGCGAAACGGTGCGCAAGCCGGTGTGGGAATTCGCCACGCTTCGCGCGGGGCAGGTCAACAGTGCGGTCAGCTCCTCGCCCGCAGTGGTCGACGGGGCGGTATACTTCGGCGGGGAAGACGGGATTTTGTATGGGCTGAGCCGGGGGGGCGAGACGCCGCTGACGATGGCCCCGCTCCCCACCACGCAGGCGGCCATCGAGGCGTCCCAGGCGCCGGCTAGGCTGACGGGGACGGAGTGGCGCACCGCGGGGGGCGACATGGGCTACAGCTTCGTTTGTTGCGACCCCCGCATCAAGCCGCCCTTCCAGGTCCAGTGGAAGACACGTATCTTCAGCAGCTACAAGTGCCCCATGATCGTGGCCGATGGCAAGGTGTTTTGTACCGGACGCGGCGGTCCGTTGACGGCGCTCGACGCGGCCAACGGACGAATCCTGTGGCGCGCTCATCACGCCGGGGTCGAGTCCCGGCCCCCCGCCATCTATGAGGACGGCAAGCTGGTGGTCATGCGGATCCCCAACGGCCAACGCGACAGCCCTTACGTGGCCGGCGTCTCGGGCGGGCCTCCCGGAGCGGGAATCTATTGTCACGACGCCAACACCGGCCAGGTCCTCTGGCACGTGCCGTTGGCCTTCAAGTACCACTTGAATCACGACGGTCTGGCGGCGCACCAGGGCAACGTGTTCACCATCGCCACGGACCCCCAGGGGCGTTTGCTTGCCCTGGCCCTGTCGCTGACCGATGGCAAGGAGGCCTGGAGACGCGAGTTCACCGAACTTGTGCCGAAACCATCCAAGACGAAGCCGCCGCTTCCGCCGCGATTCGCCAGCCTGATCGCTGGCGGCTTGTGGTGCGTCTCGTTGAGCGACCTGGGCACCGCCGGGATCAGCCCGCAGACGGGCGAGCTGGTCTGGCTCAACACCGAGGTGTTTATCACCAAGCGATCGCGTATCGCCTCGCGCAACGACATCTTGGTGGTCTTTGCCGCTTCCGGCGACCACGCGTTCGATGCCGCCACCGGAAAACCCTTGTGGAAAGGGGCCGCAAAGTATTCGGCGTACACCCAGGCGCTCAGCGACATGTACTTGGAAAGCCACGGGCGCCAGGGCATGTATCCCACAGCCACCTGCGCTTGGCCCGTGCATGCCAACGGCTATTGGTTCGCGCACAACAGCTTCGCCACGGCTCACGGCGACAACCGCATGGTGTGCATCCAGCCCAAGGACCCGGCCCAGTACGACGGGTTCCTGAATCCGAAGCAGGTGGTGTGGGGATTCGACTTCCTCTCCAACGCCTGCCCTTCGCCGTCGCCGGCCTACGGGCGTCTCTACTACACCCCCAATGCAGAAGGAGTGATCTACTGCTTTGTCTCTGTCGAGAGTCTGTCCGGAAAGTCCCCCTCTCTCTAGGCAACTTCCCGACTAAGGCCGCAATCGCTAGCCTCCGCCATGATAACATGTTAGGGCAGGCTCAAGAGAGACCTGAAAACGCCGCTCTCATGAACGAAGATAATTCCAAAAGGCGCGAACCTCGTAAATCGTAATTCTATCAGCCCGGAGCACCAACCGTGAATGACCATGATTTTGACTTCAGTGCCGACAACAAGTTGGCCCGCAGACAATTTCTGCAGAGCGCCGGGGCGATCTGTTTGTCCGGTGGAGCGTTGGACGGTCTGGCATGGGCAGGGCCGGACGAGCGAGGGCCCACGCTTCGCAAGGGAAACTCGCAGACCCCGGAAGAGGCGAGGAAGGAGCTGGAGGAGTTCAAGGCGAGCTATTCCGACCTAGCGGGATGGGAAAGACGCAAGGCAAGGATCCGCCAAGGCATCCTCGAGGGAGCTCGGCTCTCGCCCTTGCCCGAAAAGACGCCGCTGAAGCCCATGTTCTTCAACAAACGCGTCTACGCCGGTTACACCGCGGAGAGCGTGGCCATCCAAAGCTGGCCCGGCTTCTACGTGACGGGAACGCTGTATCGCCCTTTGGACATGAAACCCCCGTATGCGGGTGTCGTTTCGGCGCACGGTCACGGCGGACGATTCCTGCCCGGACGACAGACGCGTTGTGCAGTGTTGGCCCGGATGGGAGCTCTCGTGTTTCACTACGACATGGTCGGCTACGGGGACTCCCAGGAAGCGGGCTGGGTGCATAGCAAGACTCCCGAGGTCCTTCGACTCACCACGTGGAACAGCATGAGGGCGTTGGACTTCGTGCTGTCGTTAGACGGGGTTGACCCAAAGCTGATCGGCATGACGGGGAATTCCGGCGGCGCCTCGCAGACGTTCACGCTCTCGGCCATCGACGAGCGGGTGAGGGTTTCGGTCCCGAGTTGCCAGGTTTCCGCCCACTTCTTTGGCGGCTGCCCGTGCGAAAGCGGCATGCCGATCCACTGGGGGCCCAACCACAAGACGAACAATGCCGAGATCGCAGCCATGACTGCTCCGCGGCCGCAGTTGCTCCTTTCCAACGGCGCCGATTACACGAAGTTCACTCCGGAGGTGGAATTCCCTTACATTCGCCACGTCTACAGCCTCTATGGGGCTGCCGACAAGGTGCAAAACGCCCACTTCCCCCGCGAAAAACACGATTATGGTCCCTCCAAACGCTTGGCGGCATACGCCTTCTTCATTCGATATCTGGAGTTGGACGGCTTGCGCCCTTGGGAAGGACAGGACCGGATCGACGAGTCCTTCGTGACCGTGGAGTCGCGCGAGGATATGTTGGTGTTCGGATCGCGAAATCCTTATCCCAAGGACGCCGTCAAACCCAATACGCCTTTGCCGTAGCACGTCAGGACGCACGGGAGCAGGGCGACGTGCGGCTGCTCGGTCTTTGCCTGCCGCGCATCGGAGAAGAAATCATGAGCACATCCTGCGACTCAGCCGGGAGTTGGCACCGCTCGCGGCGCCTTGCCGAGAAGCGCGTCCGGTGTGGGCTGCTGCTGTTTCTGTCGCTGGCGGTCGTGCCCCTTGTAGCGCGGGCTGCCGATCCGGACCCGTTTCCCGGCACCAAGAGTCAATGGAACGGGTACGACCGTTACGATTTCTCGTGCGACGCACGCCCGTGTATCCTCGTCACGCCCAAGACGGCGGCTCCGGGCAAGCCCTGGATCTGGCGGGCGCGGTTCTTCGGTCACGAGCCGCAGGCCGATCTGG
>JAAYYU010000409.1 GCA_012515235.1 Candidatus Anammoximicrobium sp. | reverse complement strand
CAAGCCTGACGGCCGCGGCCGGTTCCGCAGCCGTCTCCATCGGTGAGAAGCTCGTGCTCGCCGAGCCGTCGGCCGTCGCCACGGCGATGCAGAAGGTCTTGCAGAAGTCCACCCACGGCGATCTGGTTCGCCGTGCCAGGGAACTGCTGATCCAGACGCAGGCGAAGCCGTCTGGAACGTAACTGCTCAATGCCATATCACCGGCACCGCAGAATAGGGTGCGGAACGAGTTCCTGCCCTGCCTTTCCACCGTCGGACAAGCCAACATGAGAGAACTCGCCTTGAACTCTTGATGGGACTGTTGCTGTTGGTCGTTTCGACTGCGTGGGCCCAAGCGCCGGTCTGCCCCATGCCGGGCGCGAGCGGCTTGCCAGCGCGGTTGGGCGGGCCTGACGGGCCTATTGACCGTTCTTGACCTGCGACACCCACGCCTTGGCGGGCGATCTGATGGTCGCCCCCAGTCTCTCCAAGCCGAGGACGTAGTCGACCCAGCCCGCATCATCTGGATCTGCCTTCGCGGGGTCCCATGCGGCGCCGCTGCACTTGCCGGAGGGGACCGCGCCGACGTAGTCGGGAATCCTCACGCGCGGCAAGTAGGGGTGATCCCCGCCCTTGCCCCCGTTGCCAACGGTGACTGCTGGCCGGTCGCCAACAGCCGCACTGATAACGAAGTCACCGCGGGTCTTCCATGCGGCAGCGTCCTGCTTGCCGGAGAACAGGGCGGCGGCGTCCGGGCAAGTCCACAACCACTTCCCCCATCCCGCCTTCATCGCATCGGCGACCGAGTAGCTCGCGCTGCCGGCGCGGATCGTCGGCTGCTCGGGCGACCGTCCGGCAAAGAGTGTGTTCTCGACATGCACGGTCTTGAAGTCGATCTCGACAGGTTTCGTGTACGTCGGCAAGATGGCCAAGGGCGCTCGATCCGCGCTCGCCTCGCTCGCCGCGTTGACGACGATGTTGTTCCAGGCGTGGAAGTGGGGATGGAAGGGGGGCGTCCGGTAGTTGCACGCCTTCTCGCTCCAACCTTTCCATTGGACAATGTTGGTCTTGCAGTCGATCGTCGTGTTGTTATACACCGCCACGTGGAACAGTTCGCGGTATCCCGTGGCTGGCGGCGAGCCGATCTCGATGCCCACGTCGCAACCGACGACGATGTTGTTGTACGCCTGACCGAAATCCTGGCAAAACAACAAGCCCCTACCACAGTCTCTCACGATGTTGTGATGGAGTCGGTCGCCGGCGTCCTTCGCCGTCATGTCCGTGCCCTCGTGGTTGAGGCACAGGTATTGGGTCCCCTTGTACTTGATGCCGACGGCCGAGTCTTCCAGCAGGCAATAGCGGACTTCATTGCGCACGGCCGCCCTGCCGATGTCGATCTTAGGAAAATTGCCCCAGGCGTAGTCCGTGAAGAACACGATATTCTGGAGGTTCTGGTTCTTCTCGCCCGGCCAGCCGTTATCGCGCAGGCGACAGTGGGTGACGAGGATGTCCTGCGCCCCGCCGTTCTCATTCATGATCTTGATACCCGCCCCGCCGTTGGGACCGGAGCCGCCGTAATTGCCATGCACGTACAGGTGGTCGAACACGATGTGCCGGCCCGGCCACAGGAAGAACCCGTTGCCGCCGATCGGTTGAATGTCCGCGTGAGTCCGGACTTTTCCGTCCGGGCCGACCAAGGCCGGCCCGCCGCCGGTGACCTCGAAGTAGGCGAAACGCCAGTAGGCGGGGAACCGCTCTCCGGCGCCGGACTGATGGAAGACGCTGAAAACGATCCGTTTGCCGTCGATGGTCTCCTCGTGGTGCCCGCCATCGACGACGGCCCACTCGCCGGGGTAGCTTTGGACGGTGAACCACTTCTCCGGCGTCCCTTTCAGGACATCGCCCGACTTGCCGTTCCGGAGCAGGCGGACGTTCCGTTCCTTGAATGTTCCACCGCGCAGGAGCAGTACATCCCCGGCCTCCATGGCGCTGATGGCGGCCTGGATCGTCGTGTAGGCGTTGCCGTCGCTACCGCCGCCGGACCGCTTCTCGGCCCGGTACGTCCCATCGGTGAGGTCCGACCTCAGCGTGTTATCGGCGTAGAGGATCTTGCCGACGATCTCCTTGGGCTTGTTCGCGTTGCTCAAGAGAACAAAGGCATCCGGAGGCGGGGCAGGCTGCTGGGCCGCGCCCGATTCCACGCGTAATGCCGGCTCTTTGCCTTGTTCATCGCTCCTGAAAATGAAGTACGTAATTTTCTGGCTGAAGGTCATGCGATCGCAGACTTTCACCTCAGAGCCGTGGCAGTCAAAAGCGTCGGTAAGCTCGCCGGAGATCCCAACGTTCTTCGTCACGGGGTCAGCGGGGGACCAGATGGCGTAAGCGGCCTGACCGTCAGGCCGTTTCCACGAAATCGTGCAGAGTTTCCCGTCGGCCGCAAACAGCTCGCCGGGCTGATTCACGGATCCCGCGGGACGCGCTTTCGTCAGGGCACGGTAGGCCAGGTAGCCGGGCTTCGGCGTGAGGTCGGCGTGAACGATACCGAAATGGTGTTCCGGGTCCACGGCATCGTGCTCGACGGCCTGGAATTCGTAGGGGAAGAAGCGATCGACCCCGAAAGACACCGCCAGGAGGATCGCCTGGCTGAGGTAGATGCCCTGATTCGGCTCCAGCGTGCGGTTGGAGCAGCCCATCGAGTCCTCAATAGTGTTCAGGATGATGTTTCCTTTCCAGTCGCTGCGGAAACGATAAATGCCGGCGATCGCCTTCGTTGAATCCTCCGCGTAGACGAGCAACGGTTCCAGCGAGTCTCCCTGTTTGAGGAGTTTCTGCGCGAAAAAAGCCTGCCCCTTCAGCTTCTCGGCCGGGTAGTCCTTCAGCAGCGTCTCCAAACCGGGCGCGATGGCAGATTGAGGCCGGCGCGGCGTGCCTTCCTGTGTCCACCAGGCGTACCAATGCACGCGGAACGTCTGCGCCAGCGAGAGGCCCGTCGCCGAATTGTCGTCGCCCCGCGTCCAGACGCCGTCCGGCCCGACCGTCATCCGGTAGTAGAACGGGATTCCGCCCAGAGCTGCCAGCGTGCCGCCGTCTCGGACGTAGGCGCGGATTTCGTCCTGCGCGTCCGTCGGAAACGACTCGGTCGGCGGGAGAATCAGGACGGGGAATTTGGCCGGATCAAGCGTCTTCAGGTCGGCGATTCGCACGGCCTCAAGTTCCGCACTGGTTCTGAGGATCTTGCGCCACACCTCCGTACTCAGGCAGCTGGACGGCGGGTACAACGGATCGTAAATGACGGCGATTTTGCCCGGCACGCCCTGCGGGAAGAGGCGCGCCAGCGCGGCGTCAATGAGCACGCCCGAATGTCGGCCCAGCGCAGGAGGCGTAGACCAGCCCATCTCCGTGATCCAGAGCGGTTTGTCCTCACCGCAGTATTTCACCGTCAGGTCGTGAAACCGCCGAAGATCACTCAGAAACCTTCGGATCTCCTGAGCTGTGCTCAGCCCGCCGCGGTAAGGGTGAATATTCATCACGTCCAAGTACCGTCCTGCGCCCGCCTGAAGCGTTTTTTCGTAGTAGTCGAACGGGACCCCCGCCAACCCGCCGTAAACGACCACTGCCGCCGGATCAATCTTCTTGATAGTTTCATACGTGATTTTGAGGAACTGCGCGTATGCCTTGGGATCCGGATCTGCCACCCAGAAATGTTTCAGGTTCTGTTCATTCCAGATTTCCCAGTGCTTGACGCGATCCTTAAAGTGCGACACGGTTCGGCGCACATATTCGAGCCAGGGTTCCGGATCATCGCAAACCGGGCGGGCCCAGGGCACCGTGTAGCCGAGGATCACGAGCAGCTTCAAGCCCCGCGCCTCGGTCTGGTCCAGCACTTTTTCAATGTGGTCAAAGTGCCACGTGCCGGGCGGATTTTCCACGGTGTCCCAGTAGAAATCGCAGCGCACCCACGCCAGATCCGCCTGGCGCATGAGTTCCAGGTTTCTCGGGACGAAAGCGTTCTCCTGTCCTTTCATGATGTCCGCGTACACACCGTATGGACTTTCCACGTTCGGTTCACGCTGCGCCCCCACCGCGAACGAGGAAATCGAAAACACAAGAAACAGAAAAAGCCCAAACGCTCTCGAAAAGCCAAAACATCTGCCCCAAACACGGGACTCGCCCAATCGCCAAGGGCGACGCGACCGTTTACTCATAGAATTCTCCTTGCAAGCCTCTTTCCCTCATGACATTCGTGGACGAGGTCGAGAACAGGAACGGGATCGGGTCGCCGAGGCGCAGGAACAGCTTGGACGCGCTGAACTCGACGGACCAGACTTCCGGCTTCGAGGCATCGACTCGCTCGGCCGAGAGCAGCTTACTGCCCGCTCAGCCATTTTCTACCCGTGGCGGCCATTGGTTCAAGGGGCTTTCGGCCGAGATCTTGTAGACATCAAGGCGTGGTGAACGTCGCAAATCTTGACAGCCGACGACTGCGACGTTATCAACGGGGCACGTGGCCGCACGCTCAGATGGACGGACTCAACGAGCGTGGATCGTTACCGGCTCCGTGCAACCAGTTTGCCGGACGTGTGATGCACTTCATGGACAACAGGTGCCGTGGATCCCTGCCCTGGCTCCGTTGCTCTCTGACGCAGGCCCTGCCTTTCCACAGTCGGAGAAGCCAAGATGAGAAAACTTGCGTTGGGCCTCCTGATGGGACTATTGGTGTCGGCCGTTTCGACTGCGTGGGCACAAGCGCCGGCCTATCCGTTCGAACGTCTCCACCTGGACTGGATGCGCCAGGACGCCGGCCGACTGGACGTTTCCGCCTGTTTCGTACGCACGGACTCCTGCGAACTTGAACGGCAGATGGTGCGAAAGGTCCTGGACGAGGTCAAGTCACGCAAGGCACCGCCGGCGACGGTGGAGGCTGGCGCGCGAGAACTGGCGTCACTGGCAGAGGCGAACACGGCCGGCGCCGACCCCGCCTGGCGGCGGCTGTACTTTCAACTCTGCGAGACACGCCGCAGACTGCGGCTGCAGATTGTCTCGCGGTTCGCGGAGCGGTACATCTACGCCAAGCACTGTCAGTTGGCCAATCAGCCGTCGTTTGCGTCCACCGCCTTCCTGTCGGATTCCGTCTACAAGGACCGCCTGGGCGACTGGAAGATCGGCTCGGAATTATGTCTGCTGACCGTTGCCGCCGACGGGCAAGTGACCTCGGAAATGCTCTTGCGGCAGCCGGAGGGGATCATCCGCGATCCCTGCGTTTCGTTTGCAGGGACCCAGGTCGCCTTCTCGATGCGCACCAGCGAGCACACCGACGACTACCACCTGTACGTGCTGCGGTGGCCGGACCGAAGCATCCAACAGATTACCTTTGGTCCGGGTACTGCGGATGTCGAGCCGTGCTGGTTGCCCGAGGGTGACATCCTCTTTGCCTCTACGCGGTGCGACATTTCGGTGCCGTGCTGGTCATCGGACGCCACGAACTTGTACCGCTGCGACGGCCAGGGGCGTTACCTGCGGCGGCTGGGATACGATCAGGCGCACACGCTGTACCCGCAGCTCCTCCACGACGGCCGGATAGTGTACACGCGGTGGGAGTACAATGACCGCGTCTCCGGCAAGGTGCATAAGCTGTTCGTGATGAACCCCGATGGGACCGCGCAGACCGAGTTCTACGGCAACAACTCGCACTCGCCGCGGTCCATCATCCATGCCCGGCCGATCCCCGGTTCGCAACGGGTCCTGGTGATCGGCTCCGGTCATCACACCGACCAGAGCGGCAAACTGATGCGTCTGGATCGGAGCCAGGGGACGCAGGAAGACCAGGGGTTGGAGTACGTCGCGCCGGTGCGGCCCTTTGAGCCCAACCGGGACGATTTCTTCGGTCAGCAAGGCGAACTGTTCCAGTATCCGCTGCCCCTCGATGAGGACAACTACCTGGTCTCCTTCAATCCGGAGGGCGGTCCGCCGCGGGGCGCGTACAAGACGCGCTTTGGGATTTACTGGATGAACAGCGCCGGCGACCGCGAGCTGCTCGTTTACGACCCGGCCGTTTCCTGCGGCCAGCATGTTCCGCTGGCGTCCCGAACGCCGCCTCGTCCCCAGCCCGACCGGGTGGACTTCGATCGCGACGAGGGCACGTTCTATTTGCAGAACGTGTATTTCGGCGCCGGCCTGCAGGGCGTGCCGCAGGGCGCGGTGACGAAGCTGCGAATTGTCGCCCTCTCGTACCGCGCGATGTCGGCCGGCGTGGACTATAACCAGCCCAGCTCGCAAGTGCACACGCCGGTCTCCATCGGCAACGGCAGTTGGGACGTCAAGCACGTGCTGGGCACGGTCGATGTCGCGCCGGACGGCAGCGCCTATTTCACGGTTCCGGCGCGCCGGGCGGTGTACTTCCAGTTGCTGGACGAAAAGGGCTATGTCATCCAAACGATGCGCAGCTGGACCACGCTGATGCCGGGCGAAACCTTCGCCTGTCTCGGCTGCCACGAGAACAAGCACGATGCGCTGTCCGATTCCAAGCTGAGTTCTCTGGCGCTTCGGCGTCCGCCGCAGCGGCCGGTTCCGTTTTACCAGGCAGGCGAAGTTGCCCCGCAGGAGCAGCTGCAGTTCCTGTCGCCCTCGCAACGCCGGGCGTACGAGTATTTGAATGTCAATGCGCCGCAAGGCATGGATGTGCCCCAAGGGTTCAGCTATCTGCGGGAGATCCAGCCAATCTGGGACGCGCACTGCGTGGGCTGCCACACGGGCCGCCAGCAGGCCGACGGCTCCACAGCCCCGCTGAGCCTGTTGGCCGACACGAAGAACTACGGCTGGAAGGAAGCCTGGGAGGGCGTTGTCTCCCGTCCGAAAACGGCGGAATACGTGTATCCGCAAACGGGCAAGGACATGAATCCGGGCCGCGACTACTGCGAATCGTACGTGAACCTCACCAAGTACGGCCGCGTGTGCTACGAGCAGGTGAATGACCTCGTCAACTGGCTGCCGATGGCCACTTCTCAGCCGCCCATGATTCCGCCGTACTCCTTCGGTTCCTCGAAGAGCCGACTGATGCAGTATCTGAAGCCGGCGCATTACGGCGTGAAGCTGACGCAGCGGGACAAAGACCGTGTCGCCTGTTGGATCGACCTGAACGTGCCGTATTGTGGCTCCTACATGGAAGCCAACAAGTGGGACACCATCGTCCACACCTACATTCATTCGTACCGCAATCAGTGCCGCGGGGCGTATCTGTTCCAGGAAGCCAAGCGTCTGCGGCACGCGGAGATCGAGCTGGCCCATCTGGATCTCTATCGGGAGCATCTCCAACGCGGGGCCGACGCGGCACTCGAGACGTTTCCCCGCTTCGACCTGGGCGGCATGGACGCGCAGCGGCAGTTCATCGAGGCCTACAACCAGTTGCCGAACACAGTTCCCATTTACTCTCTGGCGGAAGGCAAGGCCGCGCGCGGCGGCTCAAACGCCAAGGGGAATGAGGTTCGCAATCTTGCGCTCAACCCGCACGCCGCGACCTTCCAGCTGCGGTCCTACCCGCACGTCACCTCCAACAGCCACTTCAAGTACCTGCCGGAATTCTCGCCGCGGAACGTGGTCGATGGGAACGCGGCGGCGGGCGAAGAAACCCCGCAGGTTCCGTACTGGATGCCGAACCGACGCACCGACTTGTGGCTGAAGATCGAGTTCGGCCGGACGGTGGAGACGAGCCGCGTGGTGTTGTACCTGCGGACGATGCCGGATCAGGAAAAGACATGGAGCAGCGCAACGTTGGAGTTCTCCAACGGGCACAAGGCTGCAATCGTATTGAACAACACAGCCGCCGCGCAGGAGTTCGTGTTTCCGAACCAGTTGACCGCGTGGGTGAAGCTGACCGACCTGCGGGAGACCTTCCCACTCGGCGACAACGGCGTGACCGAGCTGGAGGTCTTTGGCAAGGACGTAGAATGAACGCTCCGGAATTCGGCGGCGTGGCGGGGCAGTCCCACGGGCAGTCACGAGCCTTTCCAGCCACACCGGGCCGGTCACGTTCGGGACCACCGCGTTGCCAGTAACTCGACGGCCGGAAACCTCGCAGCCTTCGGTAAGGAATGGCCGAAAGGCAAACGCCCTACACGATGGAGGATGTCCAGATGCTTCGATGTGAATTACCGTACCAAGCCTGGTTGTTCCCAGCGCACACCGCGATGCGCCGCGTCCCCACCGCGGATTCCGAGAAGCCATCGTTCGCGCCACGCGCGACTTGGACCCTGCTGTCCTTGCTCGTGCTGCTCGCACCAAATGCGGCCCGATGTGCGGATGACGCGGTCGCATTCCCTTTCGGAACCGCGTCTCCTGCGCCGCCGGCCATCACGGTGATCGAACCGCAGAAAAGCGGTGGAATACTTGCGCCCGGCAAGGCATTCCGTTTTCGCGTCACCGCCGATCGGCCTGTTGAGGCCGGCGCAATCCGTCTGTGGCTCAACGGCAAGGAAGTCACCGAGCGACTCTTGGTCGGGGGGACACCGGCAGCCCGAGAGGTGACACTTGAGGGACTGGCGCCAGACACGTCATACCGTGCGAAGATTACTGCCGAGAACTCGCGGGGATCCACAGAACGTGTGGAACGCTTCTACACGTTCCGCGACAAGGTTGACGGCTATCGGGGTATTTGGTGGACGATCGGGGAAATAGTCAGCCCGTACGGGGACAAGAACTCCGGCGGCACGGGCTTCGTTGCCAACCACACGGTCAGTCCCATGGCCGTCTATGCTCCGGAGGTCGAGAAGACCTTCTTCGTCTACGGGGGAACCACCGGTCCGGAAGACCGCTACCTCCTGGCCATGGCCTCGTACTACGACCACAAACGGCACCGCGTTCCCCGGCCGACGATCGTTCGCGATCAGCGGGGAATCGATGACCCGCACGACAACCCCAGCTTGACCATTGACGAGGCCGGGTATGTGTGGGTCTTCATCGCCGGCCGCGGGCGTCACCGGCCAGGGCAGATCTTCCGCAGCAAGCAGCCCTACTCCGTCGACTCCTTCCAGGAAGTCATCTCCCGCGAGCAAACCTACTCGCAGATCTGGTACATTCCCGGAAAGGGGTTCTTTCATCTGTTGACGCTCTACACGGGCGGCCGCGAATTGTATTGGGAGACGAGCCGCGACGGAAAGGATTGGACCGCCCAGCCAGCGAAGGACCTCAAGAAGCTCGCCGGCTTCGCTGGGCACTACCAGGTGAGCCGCTGCGACGGGCAGAAAATCGGGACCGCCTTCAACTACCATCCCGGCGGCAAACCCGACCGCCGCACGAACATCTACTACGCCGAGACGGCCGACTTCGGCCGCACGTGGACTACTGTCGACGGCCGCCCGCTGACCATCCCTCTGGACCATCCCAAGAATCCCGCGCTCGTAGTCGACTACGAGGCGCAGCGGCGACTGTTCTACATCAGCAAGCTCGTCTTCGACGCCGAGGGCCGCCCGGTGATCCTCGGCCTCTCCAGCCGCGGCCACGCGCCGGGACCGGATAACGACCCGCGCCTTTGGGAAATCACGCGCTGGACTGGCGAGCGTTGGCTTACGTCCACAGTCACCCAATCCGATCACAACTACGACTCGTGCAGCCTCTATATCAACGGCGAGCGCTGGACAGTGATCGGTCCCACGCTCGCGGGACCGCAGGCCTATTTCACAGGCGGTGAAGTCGGCCTCTGGACCTCCACGGATCGGGGCGCGAGCTGGAATCTGGAGCGGCGTGTCACGCAGAATAGCCCCATGAATCACAGTTACGTGCGCCGGCCTCCCAACCCGGCTGATCCCTTCTTCGCCGTCTGGACGGATGGCGATTCGAGCCGCCTTTCTCCCGCGCGGATCTTTTTCAGCAACTCGACGGGAGACCGACTCTACATGCTTCCCTACCGGATGGATGCGGACTACGCGGAACCGGTGCTGCTGGCCCCCCCGATCCCTCCACCCGCAGACGTTTCGGACTTTTTTCAGACCAAGAACCAGTGACTTGTCGCTTGTCGCGTCTGTTTGACATCGGAATCCTCCTTCTTCCTCTGCCACTACAATCGCAATTGGCGCTCCTCAGCCATCAAGAAAAATCCGAAATACAGGATGCCCACAACCCGATGCTGGCCCGTTTGCTAGAAGAGCACTGCCATCGGTCCCGTTCCTCCCCGATCCTCAATGCGTGCCGGTGAGTGGATATCCGCAGGCCTCCAGCAGGCACTGCTGCACGAGCAGTTCGTGCTCGAGGGGGTAGGGGTTTTCGATCTCACCGCGGATGATTCGAGCCAGCTCGATCAGTTGGAAGTCATAGCGTCCCGGCGGCGGCGGGAAGGAGACCTCCTGATAGCCCTTCTTGTAAGTATCGCGGGCCTCGGAAAGGGCGAGCCGAAGCGTCAGCGGCCCGGAGCGCTCCAGCGGCCGGATATCGACCGTGCCCTGGTCGCCGCAGACCACCAGTTGCCGCCGCTGGTTGCCTTCGACCTCGAGCGACGCCGTGCGAATCGTGACCGTCGTTTTCGGATATTCGAACACGATCAGCCCGTTGTCGCACATATCTACACCGACGTCCGTCCGCGTTTGCCGCGGGTAGGAGACGATGCGGCCGGGCTTTCCCATCAGGCTCACCACCAGGTCGATCAGGTGGCAGGCGAAGATGAACATCGATCCGCCGCGAAACTGCGCGAGGTATTTTCGGTAGCTCAGACCGTGCGTGACGCTCATCACGCAGTCGATCTCGAAGATCTGCCCGAGCCACCCCTCACGCACCGCGCGCTGGCAGAACTGCACGGCCGGGTTGTTCCGGTACATGTAGCCCAACTGCACGGCCAGTTTGCGCCGGCCGGCCTCGTCCAACACTCTCTTGAACGCGGCGAATGACTTCCCGCCCGGTTTGTCGAGGTGGACGTGCATGCCGGCCGCGATACATCGCCCGGTGACGTCCATGATGCGGTCGTCGCCCGAGCTGACCTCGACGGCCACGGCCTGGAGCCCCTCGACCTTGAGCAGTTGCTCTTCGGTCATCCACGGCACGCCCCGATACGCCGGATGGTTTTCGTGCCGCTTGCGCAGCTCAGGGTCGGGTTCGGCGATGCCGACGACCTCATAGTGGTCGCTCAGCTTGCGGAAGGTCTCCATCTTCCCCGAGGCGTGCTCATGCGCCGTGCCGATCTGGCCAATCTTGATCCGCTGCTTCGGGTGCTCGTCCGCCGTAGCGGTTGCCGCGCCCCAGCGCCCAGCGACGATGGCCGCGCCCGCGGCGGCGACGTTTGTGAGAAGATGACGACGATCCAAGGTGTGCATGGCATCCTCGCGTGGCGGAGTTGACAGTTCAGGGTAACAGCCGGCCAATTCGCTTTCCGCTTTTGATGCTGGCGTACTTCTGCGGGATGACCAACCTGACATCCAGGTTTTCCGCGCCCGCCGCGGTGACGGGATTGCGATTGGTTCCTCGATTTAGACCACCTCTTCCACCACCCAAGGCTGCCGATACTCGCGCTTCAAGTAGCGCATGGCGTCGGCATCGTCGAGAATTTGCTCGGTCTGCGGGTCGATCCGCAGCGTCCGCCCGCCGAGCCGGCAACTGATGTTGGCGTAGTGGACCAACAGCATGCTGCGGTGTCCTTCTTCCACGTCGGCGTTGGGCCGCGTTCGGCTCCTGACCGACTGGACGAAGTTCTCTTTGTGGGGAGGGTCGGGATAGCGACCGTGCATCTCGTCCTTGACGACCGGTTGCCGGTTCTTCGGGCGGACGTAGACCTGCCAGCCACCGCCCATGCGGCCCACGTACATCAAGCCCAACTCGCCGTAAAGCTCGATCCGCGTGGCGTTCTGCGGCCAATGGGGGAAGATGTCGCCGTTGCGAATTCCGTCGTCGCTCTCGAGCATGTAGGGCGTGTAGAGCGTCTGATCGTAGGTCATCAGCAGTTTGGGGAACTCGAAGACGGCCGACTGTGTGTCCGGCGTCTCGGCGGCCCCCTGCGAGTTGAAAATCCCGCCCACGCAGTACACGCTGCGCGGATAATCGACGCCGCAGAGCCAGCGGGCCACATCGAGCTGATGGATGCCCTGATAGGACATCTGGCCGCCCGAATAATCCCAGAGCTTGCGCCATTGGGTATGGATCGCCGGGTCGTACTTGCGCTCGGGGGCCGGCCCGTTCCACATCTCCCAGTCCAGCGTGGCTGGCGGTTCGGTCTTCGGCCCCCACTGGAAATTCGTCTCATGACGTTGCTCATGCACGCGGCAGAGGTGGATCCGGCCCAGCTTTCCTTCTTCGAGGTACCGTTTGGCGGCCAAGAGGTAGGGGGCGCTGCGGTTATGCGTGCCGATCTGCACAATGCGGTTGTACTTGCGCGCCGCCTTCACGGCTTGGCGGCCTTCCCAAATACTGTGGCTCTGCGGCTTCTCGCAGTAGACGTCCTTGCCCGCGCGGCAGCACAAGATGGTCGCCAGGGCGTGCCAGTGCGGCGGGGTGGCGATCACCGCAGCGTCGACGGCGGCGTCGGTGAGCATCTCGCGGAAGTCCTGCACGCATTTCGGGCGTTTGCCTCCTTGACGCGAGGCATATTGGTTCGCTCGCGTCTCGTGCAGCCGGCGGTCCACGTCGCAAATGTAGGCGATCTCGCAATCGCCGCGATCCAGGAAACCCATGGCCAGCGAGTGCCCCCGCCCGCCGCCGACGCCGATCATCGCCAGCACGAGCCGGTCGTTGGCTGGAGTCGCCCGGACCGAACCGGGGTTGCCCAGAATAGCGACGCCGGCCGCTCCGAGCGCAGCCTTCCGAGTATCATCGAGGAATCGTCGCCGGTTGAATTCGGACATGGAATTGGGGCCCTTTATACAAAACGGTCGGTGTCAGGTTCCCAGGTCGGACAGTGTCGTCTAGGTTAGCCCGTCCGCCGCCGCCGCGCCAAGGTATAGAATACGGACAATTTGTTACAGCTTGCCCATAGACGCGGATTTGCGGTGGGCCGCGTCAGCCTCGTCCAAGCGGCCCAAGCGGCTGAGTACCCAGCCCAACGTGGCGCGGGTTGGCCGTAATCCCCTTGATCATCACAATCGTTTGCCGTCTGGATATCGCCGGCTTGCTGGTACATATTCGCCATCCTCGCTTCGACGCGGGCCGGCAAACGGGCCCACGACCTCACGCCTCGGGGGCTGCTCCGCCGTCGAGCCCCCAGTGGAGGAGCACGGCCTGTTAGACGTTCGCGGGCACGACAAACGGTTCGCGATACTCGCGGCTGAGCAGCTCATTGGCGGCCTCGTTGCCGACGAACCGCTCCTTTTCCGGGTCGAAGTCGAGCAGCTTGCCAAGTTGATACGTCGTCGATGCAAGGTCGAGCCCGAGGGCATCCTTCAGGCCCTGCTTGATCCGCTGCCACGATTTCTGCACCTCTTCGTTGTCGCCGAAGACCGGGATCGGCGTGTCGCCGGGGACCTGCTCGCCCAGGCGGTAGGAGATGTTGCCCAAGTGGCAGAGGCCGATCGTGCGATGGGCCTCGAGCACGTCGGCGTGCAGGTCTTCGCGCTTGCGGCTGCGAACGCAGTCGATGAAGTTCTTGAAGATCAAGTGGTTGAACTCATTCTCCGCCCACGTCTTGGCCTCCACGCCGAGCGACAGGCTCTTGTCGGCGCCTTGGCGCGTGAACTCGCCGCAGGTCAGCACGCCCTCGGTCGTGTGGAACTCGTTGGCGACCTTCGTTTGGGGCTTCGGGTTCCCCTCGATGATCGTTCTGTTGTTGAGTCCGGCGATTTCCATCACCAGCAGGCAATCGCCGTAGTCGTAAACGGTCACCAGCATGTTGGGCGTCTCACCCTGGTCGGTAAACGGAGGCTTGCCGGCGGTTGACTCGACCCAGCGGCCGCCCATGCTGAGCACGCGTTTCGGCAGCGTCCCGCCCGGGATGCCCCAGCGGGCGACGTCCAACTGGTGGGCGCCCTGGTTACCAATCTCGCCGTTGCCGAAGTCCCAGAACCAATGCCAGTTGTAGTGGATGAAGTGACGGTTGCAGGGCCGTTTGGCAGCCGGGCCGAGCCAGAGGTTGAAGTCGAGCGTTTCCGGGGCCGGTTCGTCGTTTCTAAAGCCGATGCTCCAGCGGACCTTCGACGCATAGGCCTTGGAGACGAGCAGCTTGCCGTGCTCCCCGCTGGCGATCGCCGCGACCGTCCTCTTCCAACTTGCCACGGAGCGGCTTTGGGTGCCGTGTTGGACGATCCGCTGGTATTTCTCGGCCGCCTCGACGCACTTCCGCCCCTCGAACAAGTTGTGGCTCATTGGCTTCTCGACGTAGACATCCTTGCCGGCCTGGCAGGCCCAGATCGTCATCAGCGCGTGCCAGTGGTTGCAGCTGGCAATCGAAATCGCGTCCAGGTTCTTGTCTTCCAGGGCCTTGCGGATGTCCTGCACACAGGTCGGCGTGTTACCGCCCAACTCTTGGATCTTCTTCGCCCGATTTCCGTGCAGCGACGCGTCGGGGTCGATCAGGTAAGTGACCTTCACCCCCGGCATTCTGGCAAACTGGCCCATGTGCACCTGGCCGCGACCATGGATACCCGCCACGCCGATCCGCACAGTGTCGTTGGCTCCGAGGATCGAGCCAGAGGATTTCGTGCCGGCAATCGTGAAGACCGCGCCGGCCCCGGCACTGGCCGCGGCGTGTTTCAAAAAGTTGCGTCGTGAAATGCTGGGCATGACAGACTCCTTCATGGATTTCTGGGGTACGAGAAGACGCGGCGATGGACGTCTACGAGCTTTTTTCGGATCGCGTCCACAAATCCAGCGGATGCTTGCGATTCGTCAAGGGTATGGCCACGCGCCCGCCCTGAACGCACGAGTCAAATACGGCCTGTGTCATTTCCCACGATGCGAGGCCATCCTGCACACTGAAAACCGGGCGACGATCCTCCTCGATGGCGGCGATGAGGTCGTCCGTAATGATCCTGTTCCGCTCCCGGTGTGGGTCTTTCATTTCAACGCTTGGAGCATCAGGAAGAGGCTTCCAGGCGCCGTCCGACCAGGTCGACTTTTCGAGGCATTGTACCCGTACCGTTGAGTCGCCGGCGGGAATACGGATAGAGAGGATTCCCCGGGTTCCATAGATGTCAATGCCGAAGCGCCCGCCATTGCCGTCGGGATTCAGCATGGAATCGAAATAGCCGACGACACCATTCGGGAATCCATACATGGCGTGAACACGATCTCCCACAATCGGCCCGAGCGGTTCGGTGGCCTGGCGCACATTGGCTGCCGTCGAGGCACGACCCTTGTCGGTAATATCGGCAGTACACCAGATTGGCGACCCGCCCATGAAAAACCGCATCAGATCAAGCACGTGGGCGCCAAGCACAATCAGGTCTTCGCCGCCAGCACGACGATCCTCTTTGCCTCGTCCACGCGCCTCCAACACGGTTCCGATGAGTCCCTGCTCGACCAGTCTCCTTGCATGCTGGACCAACGGCATACCGCGAAAATTAAAGGCAATGGCCCACTTCAGATTCTTCGCTTCGATGGCCGCCACCATTTCATCGCCATTGGAAAGATCGTCGCAGAAAGGCTTCTCGATGAACCCATGGGCGCCTGCCTCGGCACAAGCCAGCATGTAGTCCTTGTGATTTACTGTCCATCGTGGCGCCACCGCCACCAGATCGGGACGCTCCTTCTCCAACATTTCACGATAGCCTGCATAGGTGCGCTCAACACCAACCTCTTTGGCGTGTCGCGTCCGACCGCTTTCGTCCGGGTCCGCCAACGCCACAGTTGCCACATCATCCCGCAAGGCAAATGCATATTGGATGCAATGCCCATAGCCACCCATCTTGCTGTCGCCAATGATGCAGGCTTTGTACTTCTTCTTCTCCAGACCGCTAGCGGATGTCGCGGCTGCGGCCATCATCGATGAACCTGCGATGAATTGTCGCCGATTGAGATGCATTTCTGTTCCTCCATTGCACTTTCTCTTTGCCGATGTGGGCGCAATGAACGGTTACCATCTAGTGCGTCGTCAAGGCTAAATCCGGAGGTTGTAAGCGGAACGGCGCTAGCCGCCGGTTCCGGTCGCCACCGGCGGCTAGCGCCGTGCCGCTCACCCACGCTACCCCAAAGTTTAGCCTTGACGACGCACTAGGCCTGTGTGCACTACACCCTTCGCCTCCATCCAGCGCGGTGGAGCTTGGCTGGATGGCCCGATCAGCGATTTGTCCGAGCGCGAAGATGCGATCCGTTTGCGTCCTTGCCCTCTCCGGCGCCGACTCCGGGTCCGGGTATCCACGGGGCCGTTGTCACCCACCACTGGTGCATGTTCGTGTTGGCACCCGAATAGCTGACGTCCGAATGGATCAGCAACCGTTCGGGGGTCGCGGGATTGAATTTGCCGATGATCTCGTTGGCGGAATAGCAGTCGCCCCCGCCCGGAGTCTGCAACCTGCTCATCAGGACAATCCCCTCGTCCCATTGAATGCCGTCACGCGACGAGTAAAGCACGAAATTGTCTGGACCGGGATCGTCGCCGACCAATTCCCGCGGGTTGCTGCCGCTTCGCCCTTGCATGAAGTACCACTGGCCCAGCTTTCCGGAGAGCTGCATATTGCGGATCCCTTTGGCAAAGTGCGTGGTCCGGACCTCCGACCAAGTCCGCCCACCATCCCGGCTGATCGTGTAGGGGATGTTCTGTTCAGCCGCTGGGGCCTCTGTCTTCAGATGGGCGTCGTAGGTGTAGACAATGATTTCGCCGTGGTCGAGCGCCCCGGCGGCCCAGTAATAGGTGGCGTGGTCGAAGGGCAGCACGCTGCGTTGACGGAAAGACTCCCCGTTGTCGCTGGAAACCCACAAAGTCTGCGGTCCACCCGGCGTCATGTTCGACCCGCCGCCCCGAAAGACGATAAAGATCTCTCCGGCATGCACGAACGACGTATCCATCGTGTAGGCGATATCCTGGACGGTAGCCGATGCGTCAAACGCCCGCGGACCCTGCCACGTCTGCCCTTGGTCCTTGCTGAGAAAGTAGGCCGGCGCCCGCTGTTTCTCCCATTTCTCGTTCGCATAGTGGATGACGGTGGCCACCAGGGTTCCGTTCGGCGCGGTGACGACCGAGTAAACCAGGGCGGAGCACATCTCCGTCCCTTCAAACATCCGCTTGGAATACTCGAACGGGGTGGGGGTGCTCCAGGTCAAGCCGCCATCGGTCGAACGCCGGTATTCCGACCATCCCGCACAGCCGTGCCCATTCCAATTGTCGGCGCCCGTTCCCGTCACGCTGTAGAAGGCGATGACGTCCCCGTTCCGGCATTCGGCAATCGAATTGTGTCCGTGTCCGGAATGGTCCTCCTTCTGCCGATCCACGAACAGCACTCCGGTATTGGGGATGTCCGCAGGGTAGACGAAAAACGGCTTTCCCTCAGCTGCTCGCGTCCGGTTTCGCGCGGATCGAGCGTCCTCGAACCCGAGCACGACCGTCCATTTCCCAAAGCGATAGGATTCTCCGGACGTGGTTTGCTTTTCGTACACAAGCACCTGATCGATCTCGCGTGTCTCGAACAACTGGAAGCGGTCCTCCTTGGTCCGCACAAACCCCCGTTTTTCGAGGGCCTCGGCTTGAGAGGCGGCGCCCGGTATGGACTGAGGGGTGAGCACGATCAGACGGCCGCCTCGCACCACATCGAACTCGGTGCCATCGATCGAGCTTCTCAGGAACTTCTCCCCTGCCAACGCAGCCGGGAATTCAGCCAGCCGGTAACCGCGATCGGTGAACAGCACCGCACCGGATCGGAACCACAGCACCTCCGCTTTCGAGTCCCCGCGGACTTCGATCACCGCACGATCCGCGGCATACGTAGGGCATGAGATCACGGTCCCCACCGCCACCAGCACGGAAAACAGCATCGTCGTGTACATCCCCAATTGGCACATGTTGCGTTCTCCCTTTCCATAACTGACAATCGCTTTGCGGAGCGTCGTTCGCCGCGCGTCAGCCCATCTGGCCTAAGGCCCATTGTAGCATACTCAGGGCGCATCTATCGCCCGTACACTTTCACGCAACTGACGGAAATCCGGCAGTCGGCACCGCCCAGCTCGTCACAGCGCAATTGGAGACGGTTGACTCCCTTCGCCAGTGCGGGCAACGGTTCGGCGAATTCCCCTTTGAGAAGGGCCTGCCCTTTCTCGACCAGTGTCCAGCTTCTTTCACCGCGGCACCGCAAGATCTGTCCGCTGGCCATCACAGCCGGCATGCTCAGCTCCCGGCCGTTGACGACCAACATCGGCTTGACCTTGTTTGCCCCGATCTGTTCGACGGCGATGTCAAATTCAAGCGTCGCCCGGTCCCCGGGGCTTGCGCCGCCTTCGTCCCGCAGTACGGAGGTCCAGCAGTTGTCCCGGCCGTCGAATCGGGTGATGACGCGAGGCATGTCGCACTCGTATCGGAGCTTCGACCAGTCAACGTCCGCGGCGCGTGTACCGAAGGGCTCGCCCAGTGCGACCGCGGTTACGATCGCCCGGCCGGGGGCGGCGCCGGGAGAGACGCAGCTAAACGCCAGGTGGTTGATGCCGGCATTTAGGACCGGTATACCCTCGGGGCATTCCGGCTGGAAACGGCTACGCAGCGCCCCGCGCTGATCGTAGTGTACGCCAACGCCATCCTCATCCAACTCAAGCAGATCCCCGGAGGAGATCGCTACCGGGACCCGCAACGGCTTACCGTTGACGGTCAGGGCAACGTCTCGGAGCGTGGTGTCAACCGCCGTCATCCCCACGATTGGTCCGATGGTGACGTCAACCTGGCCTTTGGCCGGGATTTGGTTCAGCAGCAGGTTGATCTCCGAGACGCGGGCGGTTTGCAGGTCGCGGTGGCACAGCTCGTAGCCGGCGCCGCGCACATAGGGCCACTTCAGGCCGAAAGCGCGATCGCTGTCACGTTCCCGGAACGGCAGCTCACAATAGCGCCAGCCGGTGAAGTCCAGGTCAACGTAGTGCTCGGAGATCGCCGCGCCGAACATGGCATCAGTCCGGAGCTGCACGTTGAGGACGGCGCGGCTGCCGTCGCCCTTCACCCAGAGCCCGACGCCGGAGCAGGCGCCGATGTCCCGGTAGGGGAATCCGTAGGAAGTCCCCAGGCTCGTCCAGGCGCCAACGGAGAAAGCGTTCCGGTTGACCGCCCGAATCCGGAGGTTTCGCGGGCCTCCCCTCACGTCCGCGGTCTCGGTCAGGATCTCCTGCGTCACGTTGGCGGCGCAGTTCCGGCTGGCGATCAGCGACGTGTCGCTGAAGTCGATGATCGGCCGCGGCGCGGCGGGGTCGGGCGGAAGGGGGGACTGCAGCACCTCGATGCGGACCCGGAACGGCTGCTGCCCGCAGCGGTTGTCCACCGTCCATTGCGCCGGCTCCGTCCCGGACACGACGGCCTTGTGCGGCAAGTACTCGACCGGCGTGAATTGCCACGCGCCGCCGTCGCTGAGACGCAGGCGGAAGTCCCTGCCGGGCTCGCGAACACGGTCGATGGTCGCCTGGTCGAAGTAGTTGGCCAGGCGATGTTGCTCATACCACCCGATGACAGTGAGCATGTCCATCGCCCGGGCGTTTGCGGGGGCACCGCCAACGCTCAGGCCTCCCAGGGACATCGGGGCATCCAGGGCCATGTTCTTCGCCATCCAGTATTCCGTCTCATCCAGGTACTGCCTGCGGTGGCGAGGCCCCGGGCCGTTCAAAGACCACCATCCCATCTGCGGCTCGAGCAGGTCGTTCATCCGCGCGAGCCCGGCACTTCTGACGTGCTGGTCCTGAAACGGCTTCCAGGCGCAGTGTGCCGAGTCCCAGGCGCCGGTGCGCGAATGGAACCACCAATTGTGATGCCCCCAGTTGCTGGCCTCGTTGAGACAGTCGCGGTTGAACTTGCGGAAGGTCGTCCAGCGCAT
>JAAYYU010000045.1 GCA_012515235.1 Candidatus Anammoximicrobium sp. | reverse complement strand
CAGGAGGACCACGAGTAGCAAAGCAACGGCTCCAAGACCGGCATACACTGGCCAAGTCGACTTTTTCCGGCGCATGGGCTTGGCCGGTTTCTGTCCCACGGCCAGGACGACCGGCCTGACCGGGACAATTGGTGGTTCGGTTGTTTGGCTTGGTGCCACAGCGGGCGGGACTGATCTCCGGCCGTCGGCAGCGCGTAATCGTCCCCGAAGTTCCGTGTCGTAGGCGGCCCGCTTCTGCGGGTCCAACAAGCAGACCTTGGCGGCGGCGATCTCGTTGAGGAGGTTCTGCGAGTCGGCCGAGTGCGGACCAAGCTGGTAAGTGCGCACATGGGCCGTCTGCCGAAAAGCCGCCGCCTCGATCACGTCCGGGTCGGACTCGAACAGGTCCAGCCCCAGCAGCCGGTAATGGTTCGGCGGCTGATCCTTCAGCGGAATGCCAAGCCATTTGTGATAGGGATCGAATTGCTCGCTCATGGCGGACTTTTTTATGCGACAAACCGGGAAATCTGTTGCATTTCGAGCCCCCAGTCTAGCATGTCTGCGGCGAGGCGATACCTCTGGCAGGACCCCCGTGAGCTGTGGAGAAGGGCCAATACGATGTCACGCGGGCGTTTCTGACGCCGGTGTTTTCTCGCCGGAGAGCCATCGGCGGAGGCGTCGCAGACGCTCGCTCCAGCACCGTTGGCTGCAGACGGGCGGAACGAGGCGCGAACGCTCGACGATCGCGATGTTCTGCTGGCGATGGGACGCGCGTTTCCGAACGCCAGCCGACGCGGCTTGTACCCGTTGGCCGGTTGCCTACAATACGTAGCGGAGAGTGACGCGCACACTCCACGTGCCGTCTGCTGTTTGCCGCACGTGGACCATTCACCGTATTTATCGACTTCCTCATTCAGCATTTCCCAGGATTTCATGCCCGCCTCCGATATCGTCGTCCAAGGCGCTCGCGAGCACAACTTGCGGGACGTCGATCTGGTCCTGCCGCGGAACCAATTGATTTGCTTGACCGGCGTCAGCGGCTCCGGCAAAAGTTCCCTGGCGTTCGATACGCTGTACGCGGAAGGCCAGCGGCGGTACGTCGAGAGCCTGTCCAGCTTTGCCCGCCAGTTCCTGGGCCAGATGCCCAAGCCGGACGTGGACTATATCAGCGGCCTCAGCCCCTCCATCTCCATCTCGCAGAAGTCCAGCGGCAACAACCCGCGGTCCACGGTCGGCACGATCACGGAGATCTACGACTACTTGCGCGTGCTGTTCGCCCGCGTGGGCCAGGGATTCTGCCCGAAATGCGGCCAGCCGATCACGGCGCAAAGCCGCGAGCAGATCATCGCCCGGATTCTGCAACTGCCGGAAGGGGCGAAACTGATCGTCCTGGCGCCCCTGATTCGCGGCCAGAAAGGCGAATACCGGGACCTGTTCGGCGACTTGCTGAAACAGGGCTTCGTCCGCGCCCGCGTGGACGGCGACGTGGTGTCCCTGACGGACGATCTGCAGCTGGACCGCCAGATGCGGCACAACATCGAGGTCGTGGTGGACCGCCTGGTCGTCAAGCCTGCGATCCGGCCGCGATTGGCCGAGGCGGTGGACTTGGCGCTGAAACTCGGCAAAGGCAACCTGATTGTGGCGGTGGAGGCCGGTGGGAAAGAGAGAGGGGGAGAAGGGGAGAGGGGGAGAAGGGGAGAAAGGGAGACGCGGAGACGCGGTGCCGGGAACCGCTCGACCCGGCGGCTGGCGCGGGGCCAAGAGGGCGAGGAATCGTCCTTGACAGCGCCGTCGGCGAAAAGGGACGCGGACGAGGACATCGTTTTCTCCGCCGCGTACGCCTGCCGGGACTGCGGCCTGAGTTTCGAGCCGCCCAGCCCGCAGCTGTTCAGCTTCAACAGTCCCCAAGGCATGTGCCTGGAATGCGACGGGCTGGGCGAACGGTTTTCCTTTGATCCCGACTTGCTGGTTCCGGAAACGAACCGGCGCCGTTCCTTCAAGAAAGGCTGCTTCGAACTCTTGGGCTCCTGGTCCGACCTGGGCCGCTGGCGGCGGCACGTCTTTCAAGGCGTGGCCGACACGATGGAGCGCAAGCTCGGCCTGGCCGCAGGCGCCATGCTGGAAACGCCGTGGGAAGACCTGGATCCCAAGCTGCAAGACCTGTTGCTGTGGGGCACTGGCGACGAGCACATCACGTACACTTGGCGCGGCGGCGCGTCGCCGATCATGTATGGCGGCAAGTTCGAGGGCATCATCCCCGACCTGCTGTCCCGCTACCGCAACGCCAAGAACCGCCTGTACCTGCGGCAGATGGAAAAGTACATGAGCACCTCGCCCTGCGGCACGTGCCGCGGCCAGCGGCTGAACCCGCAGGCGCGGGCGGTCAAGGTGACGACGGCGCACCCCCGGTTCCAAGACCGGGCCCGGCTGTCGCTGCCCGAAGTGTGCGACCTGTCGATCCGCGACGCCGCGGACTTCTTCAGCGAGTTGGAACTGGACGACACTCGCGCGCTGATCGCCGCCGAGGTGCTGAAGGAGATCCGCGGCCGGCTGGGCTTCTTGCTCAACGTGGGCTTGGACTATCTCACGCTGGGCCGCACCGCACCGACGCTGTCCGGCGGCGAAACGCAACGGATCCGGCTGGCCGGCCAGATCGGCTGCGGCCTGGTCGGCGTGCTGTACATCCTGGACGAGCCCTCGATCGGCCTGCACCCGCGGGACAACAGCCGCCTGCTGGCGACGCTGCAGCGGCTGCGCGACATGGGCAACACGGTGCTGGTCGTCGAACACGACGAGGACACGATGCGGGCCGCCGACCACATCATCGACTTTGGTCCCGGTCCCGGCGTGCGGGGCGGGGAAGTCGTCGTTGCAGGCCGTTACGAAGAAGTCCTGAAAACGGAACGCAGCGTCACCGGCCAATACCTGTCGGGCCGCTTGCAGATCGAAGTCCCGCCGCACCGCCGGCCGCCCGGCGAGGCCCGGCTGCGCGTGCTCGGCGCGTCGCACAACAACTTGCAGAACATCGACGTCGAAATCCCCCTGGGCGTGTTCGTCTGCGTGACCGGCGTGTCCGGCTCTGGCAAGAGTTCCCTGGTCAACGACATCCTGGTCGAGGCCCTGCGCCGGGACCTGAACCGAGGCGAGGGCCATCCCGGCGCGCACCGGGCGATCGAAGGGCTGCAACATCTGGACAAGCTGATCGCGATCGACCAGTCGCCGATCGGCCGCACGCCGCGGTCCAATCCCGGCACGTACATCAAGGTGTTCGACGACATCCGCAACCTGTTCGCCCAGATGCCCGAGTCGCGGCGGCGGGGCCACAAGCCGGGCCGGTTCAGCTTCAACGTGACTGGCGGCCGTTGCGAGGCCTGCGAAGGCAACGGCTCGACGCGGCTGGAAATGGATTTCCTGGCCGACGTCTGGGTCACCTGCCCGGTGTGCGAAGGCCACCGCTACAACCGCGAGACGCTGCAGGTCAAGTTCAAGGACCGCTCGATCGCCGAGGTGCTGGAGATGGACATCCAGCAGGCGCTGGACCTGTTCGAGAACATCGCCCAAGTCCGCGACAAACTGCAGACGCTGCACGACGTGGGCTTGGATTACATGAAGCTGGGCCAGCCGTCGCCGACGCTGTCCGGCGGCGAGGCCCAGCGGATCAAGCTGGCCCGCGAACTGGTCAAACGCAGCACGGGCCGGACGCTGTACCTGCTGGACGAACCGACTACCGGGCTGCACTTTGCGGATATCAAGCTGCTGCTCAAAGTGCTGCACGACTTTGTCGACGCCGGCAATACGGTGCTGGTCGTGGAACACAACCTGGACGTAGTCAAGACGGCCGACTGGGTCATCGACCTGGGTCCGGAGGGCGGCGACGCCGGCGGGCGCGTCGTGGCCGTCGGCACGCCCGAAGAACTGGCGGCGCGGCAGGATTCGTACACCGGCTGCGCCTTGGCCGCGGCACTGTCCCCGCGGGGACGCGGCAAGTCGCGGCGGCGCACGCGCGAGGCCCGCCCCAGTCCGCGCGCCGACGGTTCGGGCGTGTTGGCCAAGGAGATCATCGTCCAGGGTGCCCAGCAGCACAACCTGAAGAACGTCGACGCCCGCATCCAGCGCGACGCCATGACCGTGTTCTGCGGCCCCAGCGGATCGGGCAAGAGTTCGCTGGCCATGGACACGATCTACGCCGAAGGCCAGCGGCGGTACGTGGAAAGCCTGAGCGCCTACGCCCGCCAGTTCGTCGGCCAGATGCAGAAGCCCAAGGTCGACCATATCGACGGCCTGTCGCCGGCCATCGCCATCGAACAGAAGAACCTGGGCAACACGCCGCGCTCGACCGTCGGCACGGTGACCGAGATCTACGACTACCTGCGGATCCTGATGGCTCGGCTGGGCCAGCCCTACTGTCCGGATTGCGACATTCCCGTCAGCACGCAGACGGTCGACGAAATCATGGACAAGATCATGGCCGAGCCGGCCGGCTCGCGGATGTACGTCCTGGCGCCGCTGCAAATCGAGGTGGGCCGCGAATACGGATCGTTGTGGGACGAAATCCGCGCCGCCGGCTACGCCCGCATCCGCGTGGACGGCGTCACGTATCCGCTGGACCAACCGCCGGAGATCGACCGCCGCCGCAAGCACGACGTCGAGGTGGTGGTGGACCGCATCGTCGTCCGGCCCGACGCCCGCTCGCGGATCGCAGACAGTGTGGAAAACTCGCTGGCCTTGGGCAAGGGCGTGATCCGGGTCGCTTATGCCCAGGACAGCGTGCCGGAGGCCCGCTGGGAGGTCCGTACGCACAGCCAGCACATGGCTTGCGAGCGCTGCGGGCGCAGCTTCGAGCCGTTGACGCCGCACAGTTTTTCGTTCAACAGCCGGCTGGGCTGGTGCCCCTCGTGCGAAGGGCTGGGGGTCCAGGTCGGCGCGAATCCGTCCGCCCTGCTCCACAGTCCCAAGCGGACGCTGGCCGAAGGCGCCGTCGCCCTCTGGCCCAACTTGGACCACCGCGTGTCGCAGCGGATGTTGGAGTCCCTGGCCGCCGGCACCGCCGTCCCGCTCGACCGCCCCTTCGACCAACTGGGCGCGCGCCACCGCCGCATCCTGATGCACGGCACCGGCGACCAATGGTTCGAAGTGTCCCAAGCGCCGTTCCCCGCCTTCCGGTTCCAGTTCAAGGGCCTCTACCCCGCCCTGGAAGAAGCCTCGCGTCTGTCGCCGTCGTTCCGCGCCCGGCTGGAACAATTCGTCGACGAGGTCGAATGTTCGGCCTGCAGCGGCAGCCGCCTGCGCGAGGACGCCGCCGCGGTGCGTTTCCGCAGCCGGACGATCGACGAGTTCTGCCGTTTGCCGCTGGCCGAGTTGCTGCAGGCCGTCGAGGGCTGGAAGCTCACGGCGCGCGAACGCAAGATCGCTGGCGAACTACTCCGCGAGATCACCGGCCGCGTCCAGTTCCTGCTGGACGTGGGCCTCGACTACCTGACCCTGTCCCGCAACGCGGCGACGCTGTCCAACGGGGAAGCCCAGCGGATCCGGCTGGCCAGCCAATTGGGCAGCGGCCTGTGCGGCGTGCTGTACGTGCTGGACGAACCCACGATCGGCCTGCACCCGCGGGACAACACGCGGCTGCTGGCCGCGCTGCACAAGCTACGTGACCTGGGCAACACGCTGCTGGTCGTCGAGCATGACCGCGAGGTGATCGCGGGCAGCGACTATCTCTGCGACTTCGGCCCCGGCGCCGGCAAGAACGGCGGCCAAATCGTCGCCGTTGGCAAGCCCGCACAAATTGCCCGCCGCCGCGGCAGCGTGACCGGCCCGTACCTCAGCGGCCGGAAAGCCATCCCTGTCCCGACCAACCGCCGCCTGCAGCGGACGCCCGATGGGCAGTCCTGGCAACGCGCCCACGTAGCCGCGTCGCTCCGAGACGCGATCCCCCGCTCGCGGAGCGACCGGTCTACGGTGGACCGGCCTACGGTGGAATGGCTCGAAATCCGCGGTGCCCGCCACAACAACCTGCAAAACGTCGACGTTCAAATTCCCCTGGGCACCTTGACCGCCGTGACCGGCGTCAGCGGCGGCGGCAAGAGTTCCCTGATCGAAGACGTCCTGTACAAAGCCCTCGCCCGGCGGTTGCACCGGGCCGCCACGATTCCCGGCGCGCACGACGAGATCCGCGGCGTCGAGTACATCAACAAGGTGATCCGCGTCGACCAGCAGCCGCTGGGCAACTCGCCCACATCCAATCCCGCCACCTACACCGGCGTGTTCGACTTGATCCGCGAGCTGTTCTCCCAGTTGCCGGAATCCAAGCTGCGCGGCTACAGCCCGCGGCGATTCAGCTTCAACGTGCCCGGCGGCCGTTGCGAGGACTGCGAAGGCAACGGCCAGAAGTGCATCGAGATGCACTTCCTGCCCGACGTCTGGGTCGAATGCGAGACCTGCAAAGGCCGGCGGTACAATCCCGAAACGCTGGCGGTCACCTACCACGGCCAGTCGATCAGCGACGTGCTGGACATGACCTGCGGCGAGGCGTTGAAGCTGTTCGAGAACATCCCCAAGATTCGCCGCATCCTGCAGACCCTGTGCGACGTGGGACTCGATTACCTGACGCTGGGGCAAGCCGCCCCGACGCTGTCCGGCGGCGAAGCCCAGCGGGTCAAACTGGCCGCCGAGTTGTCCCGCCCGGACACCGGCCGCACGCTGTACCTGTTGGACGAGCCTACCACGGGCCTGCACTTCGACGATCTGGCCAAACTGCTGGAGGTCCTGCACCGCCTGGTCGACCTGGGCAACACCGTGGTCCTGATCGAGCACAACCTGGACGTCGTCAAGCAAGCCGACTGGATCATCGACCTGGGTCCCGAAGCCGGCGACCGCGGCGGCCGCATCGTCGCCATCGGCCCGCCGGAAGAAATCGT
>JAAYYU010000408.1 GCA_012515235.1 Candidatus Anammoximicrobium sp. | reverse complement strand
TCCAGGAACCTGGGGACAGTCCCGTGGTACAGCAACTCCGGCGGCTCCACCGGCACCAGCCCCAAGTCGATCGGGAGCGAGTGGCCCTGGTTGGCCCGAATCCGGCTGCCATCTGCCGAGAACGCGATCTTTCGCGTCATGTCGATCATCTCGTTCTTCATCGAAGAAAGCGTCTGAAACGAAAACCAGAAGTTCAGCCCCCAGTGCCTTCCGACCGTCAAACCACTGGAAATGTCCTTCCCGATGTACGCCTCCGCTTCATCAATGAAAAGCGTCAGCGGCCTTCGGTGATCCCGCTCCGTTTCCTTCGCCTCCATGACTTCGCTGATCAAAAGCCCGCCCAGCGTCACGGAGTCTTCGTGGTCAAAATCGCCGTTTGCCGCCAAGTCGCACAAAACCGTTTTTCCCTGCCTGATCGCCGACCGGAGCGACGGCGCATCGCTTGTCCTGAGAATCTCTTTCACCATCGGTGTCAAAAATGATCGAAGCCGATTGACCGTACTTTCGATCTTCTTGTCGCGGATGTGCGGGCTGTCCTTCCGCAGTTCCCACAGGTCGCTTGCCACGTCGTAGGGCACATGCGGCGCAACCTGAAGAAACAGCGTTTCCCATTCCGCGCTCCCCACGTTCAGAATGTCCAGCATCCGATCCAGCCCAAGATGCCGACCGGGTTCGTAATCGACGCCGCACGCGTAAATGGCGTTTTTCAGCCATCGTTCCATTCGCTTCGTTTCGTTGAAGTTGAACTGTCCCGATGACCGGATGAATTCCCGAGCGACACGCTTCACTTTGGCGTCCAGCCACGCCCGATATTCCTTCCCTGTCCTCCCCTCCGCGTCGAACGGGTCAAAATGGAACAGGCATTGTGGACTGACCTTGATGACGACGACATCCTCGGCGTCCATTGCCTGTTTCCGAAGCCACGCGCACAGGTCGCTCACGAGATCGCCAGCTCCGTCGATCAGGAAGAACGCGCGGTTTCTGAAAAGCATCGTCGTGAGCAAGAGGTACAGGAGCATGGATTTCCCGTACCCCGTCTGCCCATAGATGCAACCGTGTTTTTGCTCGTCAATCGCAACGCTTACGCGTTTATCAATCAGACCAACGCTCAGCATGTGTCGCACTCCTTTCCCATTTCTTCTGTTCTTCAAGTACATCCGGTGGCAAGCCTTCTTCCGCTTCCGGTGCACGCGTTTCGGCAGCAATACGCGGCTTATTGACGCGTTTTTCCTCGATGGCCGCGATCATCTGCACGCCGCGGTCGATCAAGTCCTTGAACTCCTCCAGGTTTTCTTCCAGCTGCTTCTTTGAAAAACGCTTGTCGAATAGCCTTCGTGCGTGTTCCCTCACTTCCGCCTCTTCCAGAAAATTCCCAAGAGCGGCGCGCACGGCATAGTAGTACGTCCACGCCTTGGCTTCCGTCGCCGCTGCGTCGCGTGCTTGAACGGCCGGCATTTCTTCCTGCAGCTTCTCGTATTTCCGTTGCTCATCGACCTGCACTTCCGCACTCAGCCCCCACGCGCCGAAGACGATCATGATTCCGGTTTCAATCCCGGATATGAGGCGATGATCGACATCCATCGCCACGCCGAACATCAGGCCGGAAAACATCATGCTGACGAATAAGATCACGAGCATGGGAAGGTGCTTCGAGATCCATTTTTTTTCAGCGACAACCGTATGCCGCTCTTTGAGCAGATTGACGATATAGATCAGACCGCCAATCAAGCCGATCAGAATCACCCACGCGTACGGTCCCCACGTAAACGGATCCTCAATGATGAACATGTTCACCCCCCACAAAATGGCCAGCATCGACGCGATTGCGATGCTGACCTCGGCGATACGAAGCTCGATAGCTTTTTCTTGTGGCATTTTCTTTACCCCCCCCCACGGTAACTAGCAGTAAAACGTCCAATGACCGGTAAGCGAGAAAATCAGCTTGGGAAATACGCGTTTCTCCCGTACCCGCCGTCCCGCTCTATTGATTCTCCTGTACATGCACCCTGCGTCATTGCACGCGTGCAATCTTCTTGACAAAATCCTAAACACTGGACTAACCTCGAACCGAAGCAGCTGCGCCTAAGTTCTCTTCACTAAACGACTTATCGCTCGCTGGCGCCCGGGCGTGATAACTCGCGCACGATCGCAAAGAAGGTTCGTGGGGGGATTGCCCACTAGTACTTCCTAAGCCACACTGTCAGTGTTCCAATATCAGGTCCATGCAGCAACTTGATCTCGACCAAATGGCCAAAATCCTATGTGGAGAAGCTGACGATGAGCTACTCCAAGCTCTGCACGATGACCCCGAGTTGGAAAGGGAGTTCGATGATTTTGTCGAGGGCATGCGGTTGGACATGAGCTTGTTGCTCGACTGATCCGAGCACAAGAAAGACAGGCGTCGACACTCCGGGGACTCAGCATGCTTCCGGATGATATTGAGGGACTCATACAAGTCGACCGCCAAATCGCAGTCCTCGAAATATATCGAGAACAAGGCGTTCGGTATTTGAACCGCCGCCACCTGCGGAGTCGCTTCCGGAAGAGGATTAGGAACTTCTTCGACCAGGAAATTGCGACCAACTACTCCGAGGCCGTTTTCGATCGTCTCCGCGCTGAAAACCTGACCCGAGGAAAAGTCATGTCCGGCATCGGCGTCGTCTACTCCACGGTTTGGCGCTGGTTTGAAGGTCGGGTCATGCTCCGGTTCGACCATTTCATTTCCATCCTTCACGTCTTTGGCATTCGACCTGCCGACGTTCCATTCCCCGAACGCCGTCAGGCGGTGCGCGACGCGATGATCAGGACCCTGCGGGAACTTCAGCGGGAAGTATCACCGCACTCGCCCAACGAAATGACGGAGGAGGTCTGGACCGCCCTTCGTGCCGTCTTTCTGAGCGAGGATTGGCGGCAGGCATGCAAAGAAAGATCGAAGGGGGTACGGCTTGCCAGGTTAGATTCCCTTGCTAATCAGCTCCTCGATGCATTGCACATGACGCTAAAACCTCCAGCACATGAAGCTGGCTGGCTGATAAGAGAGCCAAGCGACTTGCATCTGCTCGTAAAACACTGGATGCCGTCTTGGTGCTGCTTTTTCGCATGCATACCATATCGCTGGAAGTTCTAACATGAAGCTAGATCTCGAGACACTTGCTTCATTCCTCAGCGGCAATGGGGACGATGAGCTCATCGTCCAGTTGAACGACACCAAGTCGCCCGAGGGGAACGAGGCAGAAGCGTTCCTAGAAGGATTGAGACTGACAAGTGAGCAATTTGATGATGTCGACTGGCTGGCAACTGTGGACGCCGACGGCCGACCATCGCTATGGACGAGGGTGCGAAACGCTGTACGAAAGCTGGCAATCGTCTACTTGCAATCCCGTGGCCGCGCGGGTTTGTGTCGTGGCAATCTTCACTCCGCGCAAGTACGTCTGGAGAGTGCCACTAAGTTAGCTGACGCAATTGGTTTTCCCAACAGTTATCAGGCTTGGGCTCTTATGACACTGGCGAACGTGCATCGCCTGAAGGGTTCGTACCAGGAAGCGGTCGCTGCCTCCAATCGCGCGATCGAAATAGCCGATGTAGCACTGCTGCGTAGGAGGCAGGATGGGTACCTCGGAAGGGACGGGGATTTGGCCTATCGCCTTCTGGGAGGGGCATATCAGGAGCTCTCGGCGAGCTACTACTTGCTCGGTATGCCCGACGAATCAATCTCAAGCGTAAGACGTGCTGGGCAGATTGTCTCGTGGCGATTCGGCGAGGATGATCCCCAATATCTGACGGTACTCTGTCAGCACGCGCTTGCAAGCTGGCAAAAAGGCGAACTTGAACAGGCCAAGTACTGTTTGGAAACTGTCCTCAGCACGGCCAAATCGCCTTTCCGCGTCGAGCGAGCCAATGTCGAGCTGGACTATGCGATGTTGCTTATTAACCTTGAAGTGTACGACTCGGCACGAGAGGTTCTTGATAGGATAGAACAGGATTTGCCGAAGAAGATGAAGCCAGCGAAACGGGCAATACTACGGTTCCTGCGAGCGATGGTGAATTGGGGACTCCATGAACGAAAGCTGGCGGAGGAAGGGGCGAGGGACGCTGTGTCGTGGATCAGAGCGAACGCTAAGGACGCAGATCGGAATCCCGTCGTCGGCGCTCTTACGCTTAATCTGGGTGTCCTCGTGTATCACAACGGAAGACGGGACGAGGGAGAGTTGCTGATGTCGAAAGGCCGAGACATCTTGGCACGATGTCCTGGCGCACCGATGGCAGCCGTGATTACAGCATTGGAGAAACTCATGAAGGAAGCGGGGGGTTCTGACTTGGCCTACTCAATACTGCCAATCGCGACGACAGACCGCGCATCAGCAGTTCTTCTTCTCGTGGCCGCATAGGGTGCGGAATACGTTTCGATAAGCTGAGGGCGAATAATGTGTGGCTGGATTTGAAAAAGTGTCTCATTTTTCTTCTCGATTCCTGGCGGATCGCTGCTTCCTGTTCCCTCGTGTTCATGTTCCGCTGTTGGCCAGGGAGAGGCGGAAGTATCCCCCGACGCGTCAAGGTGCTCGAAACGGCGCTTAGCATAGCAGAGGGGATAAGCTGTCCAGACTCAACGGTGACTGGTTTCTATGCGCTTCTTGGTGGAGCATACATGGAGGCGAGACGGTGGGGGGATGCGAAGAGCTGTGTTCTCAAGGGGATTCTTGCTTGTGAAGCTGACACGGGTCGGCGATTAGGTCGCTCCCGAGACGTGACAGTTCAACGAACGCAACTTAGGGTATTGTGGGGGGCGCTCGCAACAGCCGAATTTATGTTAGGGTCTTTCGCTGAAGCTGCGAGACTATTTGAAAAGGCGTTAGCGGATCTTGATGCATCGGTGCAGGGTACTGTTCTCGCGCCAGAAGGTATGAGCTTTGCGTGGCTCACGATGTTGGGACGCTGCTACTGGCTCCTGGGAGACATCGAGAAAGCGACTCAGAGCTTGCGTCGGGTTCCGGCGAGAGAAGGGGCTAGGGGAGAGGATTGGCACACGTTCATGTGTTTGTGTTTCTTGACAAAAAGAGAGTGGAGAGAAGCGGCCCACAGTTGTGAAGGGCTTCTTGAGCTTGGAGCGACGGCGTATGGGAAATATATTCTTGCGCTTTCGTACTGGGGCGTATTCACTGAACTACCGGTTGATGGACTCGCTACGAAGTACATGCAGCTCATGATTGATCTTATGGAGGAGGGTGAGAGGAGTGAGAAAGTTCAAGAGTCTATTGTTTATGGAAGTGTAGCCAATAGTTTTGGCGTGATGTGCTTGGAGGGTAAGGTGGCTGATGGTGCGGCGTTCGCTTTCTCAAGGGCGAAGAGAGCTTTTCACAGGGCCGGCGAGGTTGAAATGGAACAGCTCGTTGATAGGCACATGGGCGTAGTCGACGTACGGGAGCGAGTGGTAAGGCTTGTGTGCGTACCCAAGGGGGGGGTCCTGGTTCCGGATCGATTAACGCTTGTCATTTCATGAGGCTTGTGTATCCGGTACGATTGACAGAGATCACAACAGCATTTGGTTGGCCCATGTCATTTGAGCAATTCTGTCTGCGAAGGACTGTTTTCTGCCGTGTGCGATTGCTGTCATTGTTGCGGCATGGTGGGGCGACTGTAATTGCATCAGATGCGCACTCGCTCCACCTCCTCCAGCTTCATTTCCTCATCGATGCGGATGTACATGTTCGTCGTGCGGCTCGATGCGTGGGCAGCCATCTTGCGGGCATTTTCCACCGAGCCTCCGTTGCGAATGAACTCGGTTATCGCCGTCGCGCGGAAAGAATGGCAGCGCGCCGCGAGCGTCACCCCGGCGTCGCGCGCTCGGCGTTTGATCATCGCCCATGCGTCCTGGCGGAGCATCCGGTTCTCGGTCAGATTTTTCTTCCGGTCGAGGGTGCGGAAGAGGGGAGTACCGCGCTCGCCGACGATCCCGGCTCCGGTCAGGTACTCGTCGAGAAACTGCGCCAGCTTATGATGGGCGGGCATTTCGTGATACTTGCCCCCCTTTTCATGGAGCCGCAACCACAGCGTCCGGCCGTTGTTTTCGTATAGATCATCCACGTTCATCTTCAATGTCGCCCCGATTCGAGCAAACCCGTAGACCATCACGCCGATCAGTGCCCGGTCGCGAAGGCCGCCGACCCTGGTCACGTCGATCGCGTTGAACAGCCGCCGGGCATCGGCGGCCGACAGTACCGGCGTCTTGCCTTTCTCGACGACCAGCTTGGGCCCCCGAACGGACGATGCGGGATTGAAGGGGACGACGCCCCCGGTCGTCAGGTAGTCAAACAGCATCCGGACCGCGGCCAGGTGCTGCTTGACACTCGCATCCGCATAAGGCTTGCCCGTCCGCTCGTTCTTGTCTCGCATAAGCTGCTCGACGTACATCGCCACGATCGTCGGCTCGACGCGCACCAGGGAGATCCGGTGTGCGTCGCACCACGCACAGAAGTATTCGACGGCCCGCAGGTACGCCTGCCGGGTATTGTCGTTGCGGATGTTCGCCGCGAAGAATTCAACGAACCGCCGCTTGGCACGCTGGCCGGCGGCCTCGATCATTGCCGGGACCACGGCTGCCGTCGTGACGGAAAGTTGGTTGCTGCCGGTGGTCAATGCACGGTTAGGCAACGGCGATCGGGGGTGACTATATAAGGAAGGGGAAAAGACGACATAAAGGACGTTATGACGCGTTCTCAGGGTAGGGGAGTTCCAGGCCGCAAGCAAGTGAATTGTCTTGACCTAAAATGACCGTCTCGGCTGCCGGACGGGCGATCAGGCGAACCAGATTGTGAACCGCAATCGTGTTCGCGTTGGCGACGGGCGTCAGCGTGGCCCGCAGGCAGGTACCGCTCGCATCCTAGCTGTCCGGGTGGTACACATTGCAGCCGAGATGGAGAATCTCGACGGTGGTGCCTGTAAAGTGCAGATGGACCGTCACAAAGGCACCTTTTATCCAATGCTCAGCGGACGGTTTTTGCTGCTCGTGAGGCTGCTGCCGATCGAATTCAGCCCGTAGGTCCTGCAGCTTCTGGTACATCCCAGGCACGAAGAGAAATTCAAGGCAGAAACCTCGGTGGGCACGCCCACTCTCGTAGCGGTTCAGCAGCTGGTCGCATCCTTGGCAGTGGTATTTGAACCCATCCCATTTCTTGCATTCGCCGAGTACCTTCGGAAAAATGTCTGCCGGATGTCGTACCGTGACATCGACGTGCCCGTTGTGGTAACCCTCCGCAATCGCAGGAATACCACCACATTCCAGGAATTTCGTGAGCATGAGCGAAAGCCCCGGCTCGTCCAGCTTGTTGTAGACTCGAGCTCCTTCTTCGATGTCTCGGATCCCGAATTCCACTGCTCGCTCCACGGCCTCGCAGAACTCCAACTCCGTTCGGGAAGTCCAAACTTGAAGTCCAGCCGGATTGACGCTGCGGATGTAAGACAGATAGGCATCAAGGCCGTCCGTCGTTGGTTGTGTCGGAAGCGGACGTGTGGCTGTCATGAGGTGCGTTCCTCCATCTCCGCCGGGGAGGCAAGTCGCCACTTCACGCGGATTTTGCGAGTCCAATCAGGCCACTCAGATTGCCCATCGTGGTCAAGATGCTCCCGCAGTCTCTTGGCGATCGCTTGGAACGGGATTTCCGTTTCCGTTCCGCCGGTGTCCTGGACGAAGACGCGTCGCCAGACGCCGGATTGGTGATGGCACATCTTCTCCGCCACCACGTGAACGTCTTGCCAGTCCAATCCGGAAGCCGCCGCAAGTGCGACGAAGTCGGGAAAGGTCAACTCTCCACCCGGGGCTGCCTCGGCAGCGGCGATCAATCGGTGACTAATCCTGGCCCACCGCTCGCCGCCGAATTGCTGGTCAACGAACGACTCAATACCGGTTCTCCAAGTCGGCGCCTCGGGTGGGCTTCCCGGTGTTTGCATATCCCGTGCCTCGATGACCTGGGCGACGCAGCGTTCCGGATGGGAATGCGTCTCCGTGCCCAGGAACCGAAATACCCGGTAGCCAAGCGTCTGCAGTCGGTTCGTGATGCGATTGTCGTGGACTCGCTGGCGGGGAGCCGAATGCCATTCCAACCCGTCAACGTAAAGCAGTAAGTGGGGCTGACAGTCGAGGTAAGCAAAATCGGCGCGAGTCAGGATTCGGCCGTTGTCGTACACGACGAACTGCTTTTCCGGCTCCGGGAGTGTGCCGACGGCGCGGATCGCCTTCAACAGGCGGAGTTCTTGCGGTGACTCGCATCCTTCGGCGCGGGCTTCCTCCCATTCAGGGCCTTCCGTCGGCGGGGCCGGGGTGGCTGTCTCGAAGGGCCCCTCGTAAACCACCGCTTCCGCCGTCAGGGCACGCAGATAGGCCACCGTCTGACGCCAATCCAAGCTCTTGTGCACCGACTGATTTCGGTACGACCGCAGACAGCGGTAGCACGAATTCGGACAGTCGTGGCCGTCGAGGTGCTTTAGAGCGGCCTCGGCCACCTTGGGGAAGCTGCTTACCAGCCGCTGCAGAATTCCCGAGCCGCCGACAACGCGGTCGATCCAGACGATGTCGAGGACCTCCCGTTGTTTCTGACCCTCGGCGTCCGTGGATGTCTTGATCAGCACGAAGACTTCAACGTTATCCTCGTCGATTTCAAAGAGCCGCACCGCCCCTTGGATGATTGCATACACGAAGGACCAGGCCCAAGCGATGCCTTCGTCCCCCCGAGACGCGATCCCGGGCACCACCAGCCGCAATGTGTCGGCCTTGACCTTGTGCCCCAACGAGAAGTCCTGAGGCTGACCGGAGCAGCGTTTCGCGTGAGCCGTGACGTCCGCCCTGGCGTCGCTGTCCCCCTGGGCCTGCTTGCCTTTGGCGACCTTCTTCGCCTGCGGCCGGCTGAATTGTCCGCCGCAGGTGGGACACAGGTGGAAGCCGGGGCTTTGAGCTTTCTCTTCTTCCAGCCGTCTCACGTCCTTCAGGCCGTGATTGATGTACCAGATCTCCTCTTGTTCCCGCAGGTCCAAAGCCCAAGGGCCGACACGGTATCGCCGGCCGCCGACATCCAGCTGCGGATGCGGACGGACATCGTAAGTGACGATGGCTCGTTCTTCCTCGGTATCCGCCGCGACTTCGGCGTCCCAGGCCTGAAAGGCACCGGCGTCCCAGGCCGTGAAGTCCGGCAGACCGTGGCCAGCGTTGTCACCGATGGGATGTTGGCACCTGGCGCAGAAGTCCAGGTTCGGGTTGTTGGCCGTTCCACAGTGGCCGCACAGCGTGAATTTGAACTGATGGGGCCCCGCCGTGCTAGTCGCGCCGGGGCGGTGCAAGGCCACTCCCCCAACCTTCCAGCGTCCGCCGCGGGCGTAGACGATCTGGCCTGGCGCGAACTCCCGCTGCGCCTGAATTCGTCCGCCGAAGACCGGCTCCGGATCGTAGCCCAAAGCGACCGAACCCGGATCGGAGGGGAACGAGTAGCCGGGCAACAGTCCCGCCTCGGCCAGAACTCGTGGGAGGTACGCGTACCGGTTATCCTCTCGCAAGCGAATTGCCAGTTCACGATAACCCCGCTGCGCATCTTCTTCCTTGGGCGTGAGCTTGATCTTGTCGCCAAGCTTATGCACCTCTTCCGCAGCCTGCGCCAGGAGACTGCCCCGCTCCACCAAGACGGCGCGGATCCTGCTTGGGAACTCCTCGGCAAGCTTCTGCAGAAATGCGTCCGTGACACCAGGAATGTCGGACCAGAGCGTGCGGGCCGTGCCGATTGCACACGGACCCGCCTGCGCCACCTTGTCCACAACCTCTTTGACCTTCGGCTCGATCAGTTGCCCTTTTTCCTGCAGGAACTTCTCCAGATTGTTGGGGATGTCGAGTTGGGCGTATTCGAGGATCAGACTGCGCACATGCCGGGCGATTGCCTCCAGGTTACGGAGGTTGAACTTGGGTGGCGGAATGGCCCCCGCGATGATCTCGTCCGGATGATCGAAGAAATAGCCGTCGTGCGGAGTGTTGCGGCTGAATCCCGCCGTGATCCCCATCCGGCTCGTCCGCCCCGTGCGGCCGGAACGCTGGGCATAGTTGGCGGGGCTCGGCGGGATGTTGCGCATGGCGACCGCTTCCAGATCGCCGATGTTGATTCCCATTTCCAACGTGGGCGTGCAGGCCAGCAGGTTTGGCCGGGGAGGCTTTCCCGTGCTGAAGCCCTCTTCGGCCGCCTGCCGTTTTTCGTCGGTCACGGCCGCCGAATGCTCCTCAGCATACAGCGGCGGGGCGTACTCGGTCTGGGCCATCAGGGCGTTGATGTTTTCTTCCGCCAGCGGTCCGATCCAAGGTCGCATCGTGCCGCGACAGGTGGGACGCGGACAGGGACCGCCGGCCGGTCCGTTCGCGGCGATCCTATCGCAGACCCGGCAGCGAAGAAACGAGCGGCCCGCCTCGAATTCCAGGGCGTCCAGCCGGATCTGCCACCCTTCCCCGCGTTCATCTTTGCTGCCGATTTCCTCCCACGCCAGGTGTTTGTGCTCGTCAAGCCAATGGAGCACCGACTCCAGGGACTCCTGGGTGGCCGATTCTTTGTGGAACTGGCGCCAGATGCTCTGGATCCCTGCCGGACTGCCCTTGGCGTTCCAGGTGGGGAGCAGCTTGTAGCCTCGGTGCTCGTCCGTCTTCTCGCCAGGCTTCCGGAACGCCACGGGAATTCCGACTTGCCGATTGACCTGGATCCGGTAAAGGCGTGCCAACTTGTCGTTGGCGTAAAGACGGGTCTTCAGGGCTTCGTGGTTCAAGGCCATGCGCTGTCGCATTTCGTTCAGCAGGACCACCACGGATTGGGCAGCCAACTCCGGGACGAGATGATGCTGGGCACACAACTGCTGGAACTCGTCGTCCGCCAGGTCGTCGTCCAGCCCCGCGTAGCAGACCTTGACCAGCCCCAATCGCTCCAAACCGGCGCGGACTCGCGCCGCGACGGCGAACTCGGTAAGCAGCAACCCCTCAAGCGTCTTCTTGTCTCGTGTTTGCTGGTCTTTCTTCTTGCTCCGCTTGAAAGTGCCGTCCTCGATGTACTGCTCGTACAGCGTCTCGACCAGCCAATCGAAGTCGTGGGGTTCGCCTTCGGCCGCAAGCGACTGGTAGGCCAGGCGCCGCAACCGGAGATGGTCCTCGATGGCTCGAATAAATCTGGCTTGGTGCGCGGCATCCTGGCGGCTGTCGCAGAAAACGAGAAGCTTCCGCTGATTCTGCGGCAGGTCCCGCATCAGGACGCGAGACACGTGGGCCAAGGCGGATGAGTTGCCCAAGCTGACGGGCGTCAAGATGTCAAAAGGCCCGTATCGGCTGCGGCAAACGGGGCACCGGTTTCCTCGGCCCACATGCATCCGGAGCGGTCGCGGCTGGAATTCGCTGTCGGGGCCGAGATCTCCTGGGCTGGTGCCCATGCGCAGTGTCTTGGGATTCAGGTACACGTCCGGCGGTTCCTCGTCCGGGACGTCGACTTCGTAGTCTTGCGGCGGTTCTCCGGTACCAGCGACATCGGGCAGGGCGAGCAAAGGAACCTCGGCATCCTCCACCTCTTCACCGCTGGGATCTTCCTCCGCATCGACTTCAACCTCGCTGCCGGGCGGATCGAACAGGAAGAAGGTGGTTTCGTCGGATCGCCGAAAAATCCAGGGCTCGACATGCCCCTCGTCGCCTGCGGTGGCCATGAAAAAATCCCAACCGCAAGTGCGGCAAAGGGCGAGCGGCAATGCACCACAGCCGCACAGGTCACAAGTGTCGATGCCCTCGCCGAGCAATTTGCCGCAGTCCGGGTTGACGCAGCGGTAGAAACGCGCCAAACCGCGGAGGAACCGATGAACCCGAGGCCGAAGCTTGACCCGATTGTCGTCCGGCAGGCACGGACCGACCAGCAGCGCGGCCTCGATTTCTCTTCGCAGGGCTGCCCGCTGGACGCCTGCTCGTTCGGGTCGGGCGGCCAACTCGTCCACGATCGCTTCCTCGGAACGCGGCTGCCGGAGCCATTCCATGAGCAGGTAGGGAAGGGCCATGCCGGACCAGATTTCACTGACGCTCTCCCGTTGCGTCCCGGAAGCCGGCAATCCCGCCAGCTTCTCAATCAACGCTTCGATCTTGCCGGGGGCATCGGCATCGAACTCGCCTAGGTCTGCTTCGCTGATGTTGGGCGGTGGTGGTAGCGTAACGCCAGGCGGCATCGACGGCGGATCCGACACCTCGGTGACCACGGCTTCGGCGGGCGTCACCTGGCCAGTCAGTTGCGTGAAGAACTTGGCAATGCCGACCTTCGGATCGCCCTCTTCGCCAGCTTGCAGCGTGGCCGACGTCCCGATGTACAGCGGCGGCGGTCCGTTGGGGTTGCTCTTGCGGAGAGCCTCGCCGAGTCGGCGAAGCAGGCACGCCACATCGGTTCCCAACATGCCGTGGTAGGTGTGCACTTCATCCAAGACGATGAACCGCACCTGATGATTGGCAAAGATGTCCCGCCCGTCGCCGCGCATGAGCATGTATTCCAACATCATGTAGTTGGTCAGCAGCAGGTCGGGAGGCGACTGGCGGAATTCCTGCCGGAGAACGCGCTCGTTGGCTGGGGCATCGGAAGGCCGCGAGCCCCACATTTTGGTCTCCCGCGTGTAGCGGCCGAACGAAATGTCGGTGCCCTCCAGCACGCGGCGAATACGGGCGCACTGGTCATTGGCCAGCGCATTCATGGGGTAGATCAAAATCGCCTTGACGGAGTTCTTTCCCGGCTCGTGAACTCGCACGCAATGGTCCACGATCGGCATCAGAAAGCTCTCCGTCTTGCCGGAACCGGTGCCCGTGGCGACGACGGTCGCCTGACCGGACAGGATGCGACGGCACGCTTCCGCCTGATGGTGATACGGTGACTGGCAGATGGGACCGAAACGCTGCTGGGTGAGCGGCAGCAGCTCGGTCAATGCCGAGCCGAACTTGTACGGTTGGGCCAGGGCGATGAATGGTTCACGGGTGAGGAATCCATCCCGTTCGACTTCGGCGTTGAAGGCTTCACGAACGTCGTCTTGCCGCGGGTGAAAGGCCGTTTTCAGCAGCCGCAAGTACTCTTCCCGCAGGCTTCTGGCAACGAGCAACGGATTCATGGCAGGCGCCCCTCGGGTTTCGATTCAGACCCTCGGCAAGCTCCGGCCTTGATCGGGACTATGCCACACGAATCAAGACCGTCTTTCTTGACGACGATTGTAGCCGAGCGGCAGATCGCCTGATAGAGCAGACGCTCGGGGCGCGCGGCCCATTCTTCCCGCAGTCTTCGCTTCTCAGTACGTTACGGCAAGCTGGTTGCGTTGTCGTCGCACGAAATGGCTTTCTTCGACGCCGGCCGGGCGAGTATTGCCGCCCGGCGGACGAAGCCTCGAAAGATCCGGAAGATCGTCGGGAAAACTCAGCAGACGTTCGTACTGCTCCCGATCGAATTGTCGCGCCAGCTCGACATTCCTGATCCAAATCAGCCGCCACTGCGTTGCCTGCGGCGAGTCAAGGTCGAGCTTTGCAATCAGCTTCTTTGCAGCCGGCGTTAGCCCTTCGATCCGTCCGTCCGGATAGACGCGCAGTTCGTCGGTGGTCAAATGGACGGTCGGATCGGGGACCTCGCGGTCACGTTTGGCAAGATTACACCGGGCGCAGGCGTAGAGCAGGTTGTCGTAGTCGGTGCCAAGCGCCGCGTTGACGGAGACGGGTTGAAAGTGGTCGATATCATACTCGCCCGCCACGTGGCCCCAGCGCTCCCGCTTCAGACAATAGACGCAGCGGAACGTGAACTCGTCCCGCAGCCACGGGCGGTAGGACTCGTAGTCCGCGTACCCCTGCGGTCCGTGCCGTCGAGCGTGCGGCTCATCCGGATATTCAAAGGGTGTCACAGGGAAGCTCACGCTGGGATTCCGACTCGCGCTTTTTCTGGAGCAGCTGCTGGTGGATCTTGCGCGCCGCCACCAGATCAAACGGAGCTACCTCATCCAGATGACGGCGCAACTGAGCCTGAAGGTCCTCCAGTTCTCGAAGTTCCGCCGGCCCGATCGTGCCCTCGATCTGTTTGTCAATCAGGTCGCAGCGACGGGCGTTTTTCTCGTCGCTCCACGCCCCCTGTCCTTCCTTCCGCTGAGCCGCAGCACCCTCCGCCTGACCAAGCAAAACCTCGACAGCCCACTGCTGAAGGGTAACATTCCGCAGGCCGGCTTGCTGTTCAAGTTGCCGCGCGAGACTGTCGTGCAAAGTGATCGTGACAGGCATGTCAGTTCGTCTCCCTTGAATCCACGATTATCCCATTATAGTACGGTTCATGGAAGAGGAGAGCAAGGCTTGCAGAAGGCCCAAGTAGCTGGCATATCCTCCGGCGCTGGCGCCGGTGAATGATGTCGCCTGCATTTCGCCCCAAGACTTACGCTCCTGCCAGACAAGCTGGGCAGGGGGCAGGCTCTCGTGCCACGGCCCTCCTAGCTGTCCGAGCTTGCATTCGCGCCGCACAAGCGGCAGGTGGCCGTGGCATCCAGGGAGATGTCAGTCAGCTCCGGATTGCCTATCCAGCTCTGACGCGGGTGTCGCTTCCCAGAATTCCATAGCCCGCTGCCATTTGGCTTCGCGGTCGACCTTTCCTCGCAGCACGTGGGCGGCCATTTCGGGTGTGAGGACGCCTTCCTCGAGCGTCAGGCCGCCGGCCGCAGCCGCGCGTTCGACGAACGTGGCGCGGCGGCGGTCGATGGTCGGTACGTAAGCCACCGCGCCCAACTCGCGGGCCTTGGCCACCCGCTGGCGCAAGTTGCGGTACGGGCCTGTGGCCGCCACGGCGTGCTCGGTCCGGCCGCCAATGTCGACGCCCGCCTGGGCAAAGAATTCGACGATGTCGGTCGGCGGTTCCGGTACGCCGTCCGGACAAATCTGCTTCACCCGCTCCGGGTCCGGCTTGATCTCCAGCCGGCCCGCCAAGTAGTCGAAGTAGGTCAGCAAGGCCATGTCCCGCGTGATGAAACTGATCGGCCGCCGGTCGATGCCTTTGTTCGTCGGCCGGATGCGGTAGTCGTGCGGCAACGGCGGTTGGTCACGATCGAGAAGGGGAAACCCCGACAGAACGAAAGCGTAGGTATGGGGTGTCAGCTCCAGGAGCTCGCTCATGACCGCGTCAAGTTGCGCCCTAAGCTGTTCCGGTTGCGAGTTTCGTGGTCCCGCAGATTCGCCTGCAGTGGCGAGATTCCAATGCTTTACAAGGGGCGAGACGAGTTCCGTGATCCCTTGCAGTTCCAGCAGCGGCTCGCAAGGTGCCGGACGATTCTTCATCGCGCCCAAGGTGGTGCTGCCACCGGTAATGCGAGTGACGTAGTCGTTGACCATTGACGAGAGCCAAGCGGTCACGGCGGGGATGTGCTCGTCGTTCGGGGACTCCGCGGCAAAAGTTGGTGTCTTGTGGTTGCACGGGACGTGGCAAGGAATTGCGGCGGCCACGATTGTGCGTTCGTTGCTGGACGACGAGACGTCGCGGAATCCCACCTTCATTCCACGGCCGCATGCCGCTCTGACTTCGCTGTCAAGACGCGCCAGGAAGTAATGCGGCACCAAGTCGCCTTCGGTATCGTCCGTTGGCCTGGTAACGACCCAACTGCCTCCCCCGGATACGTACGCATATGCCCGATGATTGAAGGCATAGATCCACTTTCCCTCGATTAGTGGCAGAAGGACGTCAAGTGGTCGCAGGCAGGCGGAAATCGTAAACGAGTTCAGCTGCTTTGCCGCGGGTATGTACACCGGCAGGTCTCTCGCCTGGATCTCATCTGCGGGTACGAACACAGTTGGGTGCCCCCCGTCGTCTGGGGCTTTGCCGAAAAACCGACGACCATTGGGCAGGACTAAGCGGATCTCGAAGTCGTCCAGGTCGGACTCCGGAATGTTCTTCGCAGATTTAACCGGCCACGGTAGGTTGTAGGCAGTTACTCGGTTGCCCTCGAACAGCGCATACCATTTGGCGATCGGCCGCTCGACGTAGCCGCGCGACCGATACCACTCGGCATCCGCGGCCCGCCACTGTTCGCCCGGCTCCGGGACGCAGCCGTGCCGTCGGAGCCAGTCACGCGTCCGGAACAGGTAGACCATGTTGCCCATGTGGAACTCGCAGCGGTACCTAAGCCCCAGCCTCGGCATGAGGCCTTCGCCAAAGGTTGGGTGGAGTCGGTATGCCTTTTGAACCAGGTCCACATCTTGCTGGCTGCGGAACTCAAATAGCGTCAATGTCTGCGGACTGAGGCGACGAACGTCTGATGACGTGATCCGCAGGTAACTGCGGTGGTTGCGGAACTTCTGCAGTGCCTGTTCGGTTTCACGAGTCAAGAACGCCGCGTCTACTTCCTTGGTCGGCCCACCTCTTTCGAATACCACCAGATCAAATTTGAACTGGTTGTGAACGCCGGGGAAGACGCGCATCTCGTTGTCGAATTTTGCAATGGCTTTCCACCGAGAGTGCTGCATCAACAATCGCCTCAGTCCTGTGCACCCGTGGGCGTTGTGAAGGCCGCTGGACATCACCATGCCCACGGCCCGGTCGCGAGCGGCAAGTTGCCACGCGCGCTCCAGGAAGAACTTGAAACAGTCAGGGTCGCCGCCGGTTGTCTTCTTTTTGATTACCGGGTCGCCGTCTTCACCTTCCACCTCTTCTTCGACCACTGCCGTTTGGTGGCTGTAGATGCCGCCGTCCAACAAGACATCCGAGAGGCGGCGGGTCGCATATTCATACTCTCGCCACGCCACTTCGACGGCGGGCCGCTCCACAAGCCCGTGACGCCGCACACGCTGCGGCACAGTTACGCCACGGGACTCCTGGAAGCGGGAGTCGATCTGCTGACGATCAGCCGCCTGCTGGGACATTCGAGCTTTATCACGACGATGGTTTATTTGCACGTGCGGCGGCCGCACTTGGACTCGACGCCCAGTCCCTTGGACTGGCTCC
>JAAYYU010000407.1 GCA_012515235.1 Candidatus Anammoximicrobium sp. | reverse complement strand
GGGACGCGACCTTCTTGGACCGTCCGTCCAGTCTCAGCGCCGACTGGCCTTTGCCGCGGCTCCTGGAGGAACAAAAACGGGATAACAAATCCCAGTCTCTCGACCGCGCCGTTTTGGCGCGGCAGGCAAGGTCTGACCTATGCCAACCCGATCCACCTGGTGATGGACCAGCTGAAGATCGAATTGGCGCTGTAGCGCCGTTTCCCTTCCCGGACATTGGCCCGCCGTCAAGTCCCCCCTGGAAAAAAACGAGTTCGCGCGGGAAAGGCTGCGGACAGAATCTTGTGGACTCGACTTGCCAACGGCCGGGGGCCGGGATTAGGATGCAAGTGGGAAAGGGCTGGGACGGGAGGCCCGGCCGATCCCGATCCCATCGCCGTCACTCGAAGGAAAGTCAGATGATTCACTATTCATGCGACCGCTGCAGGCGGATGATTGACCCAGCCAAAGAGATTCGGTACGTCGTGCGAATCGATGCGCAAGCTGCCCTGGACCCCTTGCCCAACGACGAACTGGACGACGACCGCGACGAACTGCTGGAGATCGACGAAATGCTGCAGTCGCTGGCCTTGGAGGACGAGGATTCGTTGCTGGACGACGCGCCTCAGCAACTGCGGTTCGACCTGTGCTCGGAGTGCTACCGCAAGTTCTTGCAGGATCCGTTGGGCGTGGAATCCGCCTTGATCGTCGGCTTCAGTTCCAACTGACGGCGCAGGAGTCGGTCATGCAGGGCCGGCGCAGAAGCTTCCGTCGCCGTCCCCGGCGGATTTGGCTGGTGTTGGCGATTCTCGCCGTTTGGGCCTTGCTGCGCTGGAGCGGTGATCGTTGGCGCGACGTTCCCCACCCCGCCCGCGAACCCCCCTTGTCCGAAGGCCGATACGAGGTGCTTCGCGTCGTGGACGGCGACACGTTGGTCGTCCGCGTTCCGGCGTCCGCCGACCGGCGCCGTGGCCGCGACATCCGCGTGCGGCTGCTGGGCATCGACTGCCCGGAAAGCGTCCAGCCGGATTATCCCGTGGAGCCTTGGGGACCCGAAGCGGCGGAATTCACGAAACGTTTCCTGGCCCGTCGCGCGGTCCAGCTGCGGTTTGACAAGCGGCGATTGGATCAGTACGACCGCTATCTGGCTTATGTCTTCGTGGACGACAGGATGCTGAACGAGGAACTAGTCCGAGCCGGCCTGGCTTTCGTCGCCATGTTTCCCGGCGATTCCGAATCGATGCAGCGGCGTTTGCGTGCAGCGGAAGACGAGGCCCGCGAGCAATCGCGGGGCGTGTGGTCGGGCCGTCCGCCGCCAGCGCCGCGCGCGGGCCGCTCCGGAGCGCGCTAGCAACGGTGACCGAAACAACTTCCCGGTTTCCGCAAAGTAAGGGGTCAGGCTTACCGATTTCAGTTTTCGCGGTCCCAGGACTTCCCACTTGGAAAGCGATTGCCCCGCGAAAATTGAAATCGGTAAGCCTGACCCCAGACGGCGCGGCTTCCTGCCCGTCGTCTTGGGCCGGCGCGGCGACAGACGGGAGGGCGGTTCCCCGGACAAGATCCGCGGCCTGGCACTTTTACTTTTCGGTCCGCGAGACGATGTACTTCGTCGCGGCGACGACATACTGCAGGCCGGAGTAGATCGTCAACAACACGGCCAGCCAGACGGTCACGGTCACGAGGCCCGGCATCCATATCGCCTGCAGCCAGGACGGCGCCGTGCCTCCGTCGTACATCAGTTTGGCCAAACTGAACCCGCCGGCAAGACACTGCAAGACCATCTTTAGTTTCCCCGACATCTTCGCGGAGAAGTCGCCGCCGCTCTGCTCGATGAAGCCGCGCAGGGCTGTCACCAGCAGTTCGCGTCCCACCACGACCACGGCCATCCAAGCGGAGACTCCCGAACCCGGCTCCGCCGCCAGGAAAATGAACAAGCCGCAGACGATGATCTTGTCGACGAACGGATCGAAGATGCGCCCCAACTGCGTGACCTGATGAAACCGCCTCGCCCAGTAACCGTCGACCCAATCGGTCGATGCGGCGACGATGAACACCCAGAGCGCGGCGTAATACCAGCGGCAGGGCACCAGCACAAACACGACGATCGAGAGCACCAGCCGCGCCAGCGTCAGCGCGTTGGGAACGTTCAACATCGTCAGCCACAGGCGACCCTTGTCGGCAGCCATCGCTCGCACCCATCCCTTCACGTCGAGTACACCCAGCGGCCCAGGACCACGGCAGGCAGCAGCAGGCCCAGCACCACCAGCGCATCATACCCGCTGCCGGCCAAGAATGTCACGGCGGCATCCAAGACAATGATGGACAACAGGCAGTGTTTGACCGCCATTTGGACTCGTTCCGGCGTGGGGTCCGCCACGGTCGTCACGCACCGCCGCGCGATGGGCAACCCCAGCAGGGCCAGCATCATCCACCACCAACGGTCGGGCAACCTGGGGCGCACGCCGGGCGGAAGACGGTCATGAAGCAGGCCCAGCAAGGCAATCCCGCCCAGCATGACCAACATCGCTCCGGCCAACTGCCAACCGTCACTCGGCTCGGCTTCCCGCCGCGCGAACCACGTCACGCCGGCGACGTACACGCCCAACCCCGCGGCGGCGACCAGGACATACGGCGGGTAGCCCAGAAATCCGCCCCCGTCTCCCGCCAGCGGTCCGCTGCTCGCTCCCAGCAACACGTTCAAGAAGCGACAGACGCCCATCGTCAGCGGTCCGAGTCGAGTGGCCTTCATCCCGCCGTCGTAAGCCAGGACGCTGGCCGCGAGCAGCGTCGCCAGCATGCCGCTCCGCCAAACCGGCACTTGGGCGGCCACGGCCGTCGCCCAGCCGGCGGCGACACCGCCCAGCAGCAAGGCAAAGCCCAGCCTCCGCGCCGTCCGCAACGAAATCCGCCCTGCCGCCAGCGGCCGCTCCGGCCGCCATCGCCGGTCGGCCTCCACGTCGAACACGTCGTTCAACACCATGCCGGCACAGTACAACAGGCCCGAAGCGGCCAACAGGCCGACCAGTGGCGGGACGGGGGCCAGTTGCTGCTGGACCAGCACGTAACCCATCATCACATCGGCCAGCGCCGTAAAGACGTTGGCGATGCGCAACAAGCGGAGATAATCAAGAAGCATGCCCATCCCGGCTTTCACGCCCGCGCCGCCGCCCCGACCACCAACCACAAAACCGCCATGCGGACGGCCACTCCGTTGGTCACCTGGTCCAGGATCACCGACTGCGGGCCGTCCGCCACGTCCGGCGTGATCTCCAGGCCGCGATTGATCGGCCCCGGCGCCATGATCAAAATATCGGACTTGGCCCGCGCCATCCGTTCCCGGTTCATCGCAAACAACAGGGCATACTCGCGGACCGAAGGGAACGGCCGCGTATGCTGCCGCTCGAACTGGATCCGCAGCAAGTTCAGCACGTCGCACCGCGGCAGGATCTGGTCCAGACTGTACGCCACTTCGACGCCGAATTCCTCCCACCTTCGCGAGACTAGGGTCGAGGGCCCGCAGACGATCACGTGGGCGCCCAGCTTCTTCAGACCCCAGATGTTGGAGCGAGCGGTGCGGCTGTAGGCAATGTCTCCCACCAAGGCCACGGTCAGGCCCTCGAATCGCCGCCCGTGCTCGCGGATCGTCATGATGTCCAGCAAGCCCTGCGTGGGATGTTCGTGGGGGCCGTCCCCCGCATTGATCACGCCGCAACGCACGTTCTGCGACAACAGCAGGGGAGCCCCCGGCGTGTGGTGCCGGATGACCATCACGTCGACGTTCATGGATTCGATGTTCTTGGCCGTGTCGATGAACGTCTCGCCCTTGGACAAGCTGCTGCCGGACGCCACAAACTCGACGGTGTCCGCCCCCAACCGCCGGGCGGCCAGCGAAAAACTGTTCCGCGTGCGCGTGGAGTTCTCAAAGAACAGGTTCGCACTGGTCTTGCCCTGCAACTCAACGAGTTTCCGCCGGAAGCCTCCGGTCGCGGCTTTGAAAGCGGCCGCCGTGTCGAGGATCGTCAGGATTTCCTCCGCCGAAAGATCCTCCAAGCCCAACAGGTGGCGCCGACGCCAGGTCTCGGGAAAACGGGGCAGCGGTCCAAACTCCGGGGCAGCAGTCGCGGCGCTCACAGCTTTTCCCTCCAGTGAAAACGGCGGCAAGGTGCTTGGAGTATAGCAATCGGCCACCGCATGACAAGCAAGCGTGCGGGGTAAAGTGGTGGCACCGCCCGGCTGAACCGCCGAGGCAACGCTTCACCCCGGGGGCGACTTGGCCGGGTTGCCTCACGGGACGCGGCCCCGGCGACTGGACTGAGGCGGACCTTGCAAAGGTGCCATTTTGTGCCGCGCGGAGTATAATGCTGCTTGCCATGAATCGTCCCCTGCAAATCCTGGTGCTCAGTGCCGATCCCGCGCGAGTTCGCCGGTGGAGCCAGTTTCTGGCCGACCGCGATACGCAGGTCTGGGAAGACGCCAGCGAATTCCCTCGTGACCGGGCCCCGGATCTGATCGTCACGGACGGCAGCCCCGGCCTGGACGTCTCCGCAGGCGGGTCGTTGCTCGAAGCGTGGCCGGGGTGCGAGGTGGGGGTCGTGGCCATCGCACCGGCCAGCTTGGGCGACGTAGTCCTGCCCGCGGATGTGACGCCTCGCGAGTTGCGACTGGCATGCCGGTTATTGGCCGAAGTCGTCCGCTGGCGCCGCGAATGCCATTATGGCCGCCAGTTGCAGCAGGCGCTGAGCCAGTTGGCGTTTACCGATCCGCTGACCGGCTTGCCAAACCGGCGGGCTTGGGACGAGCAACTGCGGGCCAGAACCGCACGCGGCGCCGGAGACACGTCGTCCGTCTGTCTGGCCGTGTTTGACGTGGATCTGTTCAAGTCGATCAACGACCGTTTCGGGCATATTGCGGGCGACGAAATCCTGTGTCACATCGGACGCCGACTCGCAGCGGCCCGCCGCGAATCTGACCTGGTCGCCCGCCTGGGCGGCGACGAATTCGCCCTGCTGCTGGAGGGGCGAAATGCGGCCACCGCCGCCGCTGACCTGGAAGCCCTGCGGACGTCCGCGTGCGCCGGAACCCCTCATCTGAAGGTCACCGCCTGCATTGGGTTCGCGCTGTCGCCCGTGCTGCCGTCCGTCGGGCTCGACGCCCTGTTCGAGGAGGCCGACGTGGCGTTGCGCTGCGCCAAACTGTCCGGGCGAAACCGAACGGTCGCCGCTCGTCCCTAACGGCCTGTCGAAACGGCGACGGCCTGCCAGTCGGCCGGAGAAATCCTCGTTCCGCTCAGGAAAAATTCCAGTTTTGACGCAAGTTAGGGGCTGAATGTGCCGATTGTTACGACCATTCCGATTAGGCAAGCCAGGTAAGCCGCAGCGTCTTGCAGGCAATGCCAGCAAGCCGCCGCGGAAGCAGACTCAGAAGGACGCAGATATGCTGAACGGGGACTTGCAGAGTTTTTGGCGGATCGGGCAAACACTGGCGACTGTTTTACTGCTGTCCGGCTGCTCCGTGCTGGACACCGGGAGCGGCCAGAATCTGCCGCTGCCAGACGCGGCGGCGATCGCTGCCCCTGGGGCGACAGCGTCGATCACGATGGAGATTCGCCCCGCCGGCAAGAAGCCCCAGATGACCCAGGTTCAGTTGGACAACGGGACCACGATCCAGCAGGCGTTGGAAAAGGCCAATCTGACCAAGCGGTTCCGCCGCATGAACATCCAGTTGCTGCGGGTGGCGGGTGAGCAGCGGGCCAAGCTGGACGTGAAATATGAGCACACCAAGACGCAGGTCAATCCGCTGTACGATTACGCGCTCCACCCCGGCGACCACCTGATCGTGACTCAAGACACAGCGACGGCGCTGGACGACATGCTGGAATCCATCAGCCCGCTTCGCTGAACCGTCGGGCGGCGAGTGCAAGACACGTGTGCGGGGTCAGCTCAAGACCAGCGATCTCCCCGAACTCGGTCCCTTCGCCACCACGCTGCTCGCCAGCGTGGAGCGGTGTTCAAAACCAGAGACGTCCCCGAACTCGGTCTCTTCGCCACCACGCTGCTCGCCAGCGTGGTGGCCAAAGAGGAAGAAATCGCGTGGCGGGCTCGACGGCTGGTTTTGAACACGGCTCCACGCTGGCAAGCAGCGTGGTGGCCAAAGAGGAAGAAATCGCGTGGCGGGCTCGACGGC
>JAAYYU010000406.1 GCA_012515235.1 Candidatus Anammoximicrobium sp. | reverse complement strand
TGCGCGTCACCGGCTGGCCGGGACATAGCCTGCAAGACTACTATCTTGCCGTCGGGCTCGGCGTCGATGCTTTTTGCACCGACATCCCTGTCGCTATCTCCACCTGGAAAGCCCAGCACGAGCAGCGGGCCCCCATCCCCGCGGCCCCGGCGGCGAAACCCTGAAAGCCTTTGCTGGCAGGGAGGTCTGCCACTTCACTTCGTCGCGGAGGAAACGCCATGAGGTTCCGCTTCGCCGTCAGCTGCTTCGCCATCGCCAGCGTGTGCCTTGCCGCGAAGATCGCCCGAACAAGCGCCGTAGCAGCAGAATTCCACGCGGCCCCGTGCGAAGGCACCTACCCGCATCACCTGCAAGGCATCTGCACCAACGAGCGGGACGCGATCTACTGGTCGTTCACGACAACCCTGGTGAAGACCGACCGGCAAGGAAAAGTCTTGCAGAAGATCCCGGTTGCCAGTCACCACGGCGACATCTGTTTCGACGACGGAAAGATCTACGTCGCCGTCAACTTGGGCAAGTTCAACGATGCTGCTGGCAGGGCTGATTCCTGGGTCTACGTGTACGACGCCGGTGATCTGTCGTTCCTGAAAAAGCACGAGGTCCAGCAGGTATTCCACGGGGCAGGTGGGATTGGCATTCGTAACGGCCAGTTCTTCGTCGTGGGCGGCTTGCCGGAGGGCGTGAACGAAAACTACGTCTATCAGTACGACCAGGATTTTCGCTTCGTCAAGAAGCACGTCATCAACAGCGGCTACACGTTGATGGGCATCCAGACTGCAACCTTTGCGGACGGGCAATGGTGGTTCGGCTGCTACGGAAAGCCTCAAGTCATGCTCAAGACTGACGAGTCGTTCCGGCTCCTCGGAAAGTACGAGTTTGACTGTTCTCTGGGGATCGTCGGCTTGTCGGAGGGCCTATTCCTCGTCGCCCGCGGCCGGTCCCAGGTGGGCAAGGGATGCAGCGGACGTGTCATGCTGGCGCACACCGAGCCCGACAAGGGACTGGTGGTGAACGACGAGATCACGATCACGGTGTTCGAGCCGCCGGGCAAGGACTTGCGCCCCTCGATCGGCCCGGGCCGGCCGGTGCTCATCAGCGGCCGCTTTCTCACGCCTGCCGGCCGGACCGCGCTGGCCCAGTCGTATAGCTGGGGAATGGCCATCAGCGCCGATGAATCGACCGCGGTCCTGTTGTCCCGCGGCGCCTTCCAGGTCATCTCGACTGCGGAGCCTAAGGTGGTCGATCGCTTTCCGGCGTTCGGTCAAAAGGCGCCGCAATGGCTGGAGGACGGGGCGTACATGGGCTGCGCCCTTTCGCCCGACTCCCAGAAGCTGTATCTCGGCAGTGCCAATCGTGGAGAGATCGTGGTCTATGACTTGAAATCCCGGTCCGCCGTGGATCGGATCAACATCAACGGAGACGGCTACCAGGACAGCTTCTTGGGCGACTTCCTCCTCAGTGCCGACGGACGTTTGCTGTATGGCGTTGACCAGTTCAACTACCGCATGGTCGTGGTCGATCTGGGCCAGCGCCGCGTGGTGCGGTCGGTGCGCGTGGGTCGCAATCCGTTCGGCATCTGCCTTTCTCCGGACGCCACGTACGCCTGGGTCTCCAACGTCGGCATGTTCGAGTATCCGTTGTTGCCGGGCGTGACGCCCAAATCGGGGCCGACGGCCGGGCTGTCATTCCCCGCGTATGGCGTGCCCTCGAAGGAATCCGAGGAAGGCGTCGTCGCCGAAGGAAAGAAGATCCCCGGACTTGGATCGCCCAATCATCCCGATGCCATGTCGGTCTTCAAGGTCGAGCTGATGACGGGACGAGTCGAGGCCAAGATCAAAACCGGCTACCTGGTCGGCCAGCGGCGCGGCAATATTAACACCGTCGGCGGCGCCAGTCCCAGCACGGTGGTCGCAGGCCAGCGGTTCGCCTACGTCTCGAACGCCACGAACGACACCATCTCGGTCATCGACGTCCGCCGCAACGCCATCGTAGATCAGATCGAATTGCTCGTGCCGGGGTTGGAAACGCTGCGCGGCGTGTTGCCTTTCTCGATCGCCCTGAGCCCCGACGAGCAGTCGCTCTACGTGGCCTGCGCCGGCCTGAACGCGGTTGCCGTGGTCGATCTGGAGCGGCGGAGGCTGGCCGGCTACATTCCGGCCGGCTGGTTCTGCTCGTTGGTCCACGTCTCGCGCGACGGCAAGCGGCTGTTTGTCTGCAGTTCCAAGGGAGTCGGCTCGGGACCCAATGGCGGGCGCGGCTTCGTGGCCCCGGCCCGCGGCTCGCATCCGGGCGACATCATGCAGGGCCTGTTCCAGGTGATCGACGTCCCCGACGCGGCCCGGCTGGCCGAGTACACGCGTCAGGTCGTGGCCAACACCTATCAAAAGCGCCAACTGACCGACGACGGCCGCAATCCGCTGCCGCCGGCCCCGCGTTTGCGTCCCAGTCCGGTCCGGCACATCGTCTTCATCGTCAAGGAGAACCGCACGTTCGACCAGGTCTTCGGGGAGCGGAAGAACGTCGTGGGAGACCCCACGCTGGCCGGGTTGGGCTGTCACGTCACGGTCGTCAACAAGGCGGGCGCGAAGGTCGAGGATGTCAATGTCTCACCCAACCACCAGGCGTTGGCCGACCGCTTTGCCCTCTGCGACAACTTCTACTGCGACTCGGACCAGTCGAACACCGGGCATCGCTGGGTGGTGGGCGTCTATCCCAACGAATGGGTCGAAGTCAACGCGCGCTCGCGAATCGAAGCCCGGCTGTTCAGTACCGCTCCGGGTCGGCGGTACGTCGCCGGTGCCGCCGCGGGCGTCTTCCCCGAGGACTACAACGAAGCCGGGGCCCTCTGGGAGCACCTCGATCGCCACCGAGTCCCGTTCTTCAACTTCGGCTTCGGCACCGAGATGCCGGCCAGCATCGAGGAGCAGATCCACAAGTACACCGGCATGCAGATGCGAGTCAGCATCCCGCTGCCCAAGCCGCTCTTCGACAACACCTCGCGCAAGTTCGCCACGTTCAACATGCACATCCCCGACCAGTTCCGCGTCGACATGTTCGAGGAGGAGTATCGCGAGAAATGGGCCAGCGGGCGGGAGAGTTTTCCCCGTCTGGTCACCATGGTGCTGCCCAACGATCACCTGACCGACGAAAGCCCGTCCACCGGTTATCCCTTCAAGGAATCGTACATGGCCGACAACGACCTGGCCCTGGCCCGCGTAGTGCGTTTCCTCTCCCGCACTCCGTACTGGAAGAACATGCTGATCATCGTCACCGAGGACGACCCGCAGGGCGGCCGCGATCACGTCGACGCTCATCGCTCGCTGCTGATGCTGATCGGTCCCTACGTGAAGAAGGGTTGGGTCTCGAGCACCCTCTTGGACTTCGGCTCGATCATGAAGATGATCTTCACCCTCCTGGATTTGCCGAGCCTGAATCAATTCGATGCGACGGCGGCCATGCCCAGCGACTGCTTCAGCGATGAACCGGACTTCACTCCCTATACACCCCAACCGGTCGATCCGCGGCTGTTCGATCCGGCCAAGGCGTTGAAGCCGTTCGAGCGTGGATTCGACTGGTCCCGGCTGCTGGATTCTCCCGCGATGGACGATCCGGAAGACATGCGGAGCGGCTTCGAGCAGGAAGATCGCCGCAGCGAAACCCGCCCGTTGCCGGGGGTTGCCCCTTTATTTTTGCGGCCCACCGGGGCGCGAGGGGCTGAGAAGTGATGTCCCCGCAGCCGGTGCTGGAAGCACAGATACGAGGATCGCCGTGTCAGGAGCCTTGCCGGAGTAGAAAGCGACGTAGTGTGTGTCCCTGATCGCGGTGGCGTTCGCGTTGCCCGCATCAATCGTGATCGGACTGCCCGTGGCGACGGCCTCGGAGGCAGGCCACTCGAGCGGATTGCCGAACACGCGGTCTGGATGGACGACCCGACGCCACAGAACTCCCCTGCCGCGCTGATAGTAATAGTTGCTCAACAGACCCGTTTCGGTGTCGAGGATCAGGCTCGGCGTGGAGATCAGGACATCGCCGATGTTCGTTGCCGCGCGCGCCCACGTCGCACCGTAGTCCGAGGAAACCATCTGGAATTGAGATCGGCCTCCCTGCTCGGTCCGTGCGACGACGAGAATCTTGCCATTGCCGAGGTAGACAGCGGAGGGCTCGGTCGGCCACTGCGGCTTGGTCAACTTGGACTCGATGGCGGTCTGTGCCCAGGTGGCGCCGTTGTCACGGCTGGTCAGCGTGCCCCACGCGTGACTCGGGCCAACATCGCCGTAGTGCCCTGCGAACCACAGGGCCATGAGCCCGACCGTGGGGACCGAGAAGATGTCGGTGATCTGCACGGGCGCCACGGCCAGCTTCGGCGTCGTCACGCGCACGAACGTCACGCCATCCGTGGTGCGGTAGAGGTCCTGAACGCATTCCGATCCGTTCATTCGACGCACCCACAGGAACATCGCGCCCTTGGAATCCAGCCCCTTTCCAACGGCGACCTCGCCGTAGCCCGGAGTGTTGGCGACAACCGTTTCCGGCGTCCACGTTTTTCCGTTGTCCGTGGAGGTTCGTGCGTAAACGGCGCGGGTGTCTTCAGCGATCGTGTGCGACGTGCCTCGGCTGTAAACGCAGACCAGCTTTTCTCCGAGCGCCTGAATCATCGGCCACGAGTTGTAGCCGCGCGCCTCCTGGACGACACGTGGCTCCGCGAGAGCGTACGTTCCCATGCACAGCGTGGCCATGGTCATGCCAACAATGATCTTGTTCATACTCTTGCCCCGACGTTTCCCACAGACGGTGAGCCTCGATCCGGATTACTTGGAGTCCGGCCACAGCTCCTTAATCGCTTCGAGCGTGCGATCGACCAGCACCTGGCCTCCGTCAGGGCCGATGCGACTGCTTTGGATGACCGCGCCGTAGCCGCCGCCACGCACAGCCCTTTCGCTGGGCAGATAGCCGCCGGAACCAGTCAGTTGGATGACGAAGGTCTGCACGGCGGGGCTGCGAGCTTTCATCTGCACGCCGTAGTCGGTATACAGTTCGAACGTGTTCGTGACAATCGCCACGTCGCCCAATCGCAGCGCGTGCAACTCCATCGGGAAGAGCCCTTCGGTGCCGGCTTGTTGAGCCTCGTAGCGTTCCACCACGCCCTGATGCCAGCGGTAGTTCCAGCGTTGGGCGGGATCTGCGGCGAACTTGGCGGCCTCGCGCCGCGCTTCGGCCACTTCCGCCTCGGTCACCTGACGGTAAGGCAACTCAATCTCCCGAACACAGTGCCGCAGCATCACGTCCGTGCGCATGTCTTGGCGCGCTCCGGCGTAGGCTTCCTCCCAGCCGTCGACAATGCGGCGGGCGACCTCCTCCAGGCCGGTCAGCCCGCGCAGCTTGCGCATCCGTTCCTCGGCCGCCTTG
>JAAYYU010000405.1 GCA_012515235.1 Candidatus Anammoximicrobium sp. | reverse complement strand
ATCCGCCGGGCGAGCCGGCGGGATTTGCGGGGAAGATCCGCCGGGCGAGCCGGCGGGATTTGGGGGCGGCCAGGCACCGGGCGAGTTGGCGGGATTCATGTTGGCTGGATGCCGCAACGTTGCGTTCATAGTCAACTTCCAGGCACGACGCCGCTACAAGCGGGCCCAGTGCCCCTCGCGATAGGTCCTCGTGGTCAGCGCATCGGCGTCCGGCGCATCGATGAACTTTTCGGTTTGGGGATCAAAGGTCAATTGCGGGCGGCCGGTGCGGGCCAGGATGTTGGTCAGGTGCGGCAGGGTCGCCGACAAGTGGCCGATCTCGATGTCGGCGCTCGGCCGCCCGCCGTTGCGAATCGCTTCGAGGAAATCGGCGCAGTGTTCGCCGGTGTCGAAGTACTTCTGGGCTTGCCGGCGCAGCACGCTCTTCGGGCCGAACAGTTTCCAGCCCTGGTGCATGTCGACCGTCAGGTAGCCCTCGTCGCCGTAGAACGTACACCCGTCCTCACAGTCGACCTGTCCCCAGTAGGGCGACCACAGCCGCTGTTCGTAGACGATCAGCCGTTTGGAGCCCAAGCCGCCGTCGCCCGGATACTCGAACATCACGTAATGCGTGTCCGGATACTGCTTGTCGTCGTCGAAATACAGCTTTTCGCCGAACCCGGTGATCCGCGTCGGATGGGTCTTGATGTCCAGGCCCCACAGGGCGATGTCCAACTGGTGGACGCCGCGGCTGCCGGCGTCGCCGTTGCCGAAGTTGTACCACCAGTGCCAGTTGTAGTGCAGCAGGTTTTTCTGGTAAGGGATCAGCGGGGCCGGGCCGACCCACAGGTCGTAGTCCAATCCGGGCGGGGGCTCCGACGGCTGGCAATGCCCGATGTTGGGCCGCATGCGGCTGACCCAGGTCTTGGCGACCAACACCTTGCCGACGGCCCCCTCGTGGACCAGCGCAAGGCCCTCTTGAAACACCTTGGTGCCGCGGATCTGCGAGCCGACTTGCATCACCCGGCCGCTGCGCCGGGCGGCCTCGATCATCCGCCGGCCCTCGGCGATGTTGTGCGAACACGGCTTTTCGACGTACACGTGTTTGCCGGCCTGGCAAGCCAGCACCGCGGCCGGCGCGTGCCAGTGGTTGGGCGCGGCGATCACGATCGCATCGACCGCGCGGTCGTCCAGAATCCTCCGCAGATCGGGCCCCTCCTGGTCGGCCTCCAGGAGCTTCCGGGCGCGCGCCGCGCGGGCCTGGTCGGGATCGCAGACGCAGGCGATCGGCACGCCCAGCTTGCGCAGTTCCGTGCCGACGGCGATGCCCCGGTCCGAGCAACCGGCGATGCCCACCACCAGCCGCTCGTTCGCGCCGCGGGCCTGGATCGCGGGAGCCGCCAAGGCGCCCCAGGCTGCTGCGGCCGTGCCACAGGCCGTCTGCCGTAGAAAACTTCTGCGAGTCGATTGGGACATTGGGAAATTCCTTGAACGGAAGGGTTCACCGCGCGGAAGACACGGCCGGCTGGCGAATGCAATAGACCCTGGCCGACGTGCGAATCAGCAGCCGGTCGCCGACGATCGCCGGCGTCGCCATGCACATGTCGTCGTCCGCCAGCTTGTTCCGATGCAGCACTTGGAACTCGTCTCCCGCACGCAACACAAAGGTCACGCCGTCTTCGTCCAGGCAAAAGATCTTGCCGTCGTAGGCCCAGGGCGAAGACGTAAAGGCTCTCGCGGCGGCTCCCATGCGCTGTTTGCCGTAGACCTCTTCGCCGGTTCGAGCATGATAGCAAGCGATCATTCCCCGGTCGTACAAAACGTACACGTTGTCGCCGTAAACGATCGGCGAGGGATTGTAGGGACCCGCCTGCTTCTGACACCAGGCGAGGGACGCGTTGGACGTCTGGTCTTCGGACAGCGTGATATCGCCGCGCGCACCGGGGCGGACGGCAAACAACGGCCGGACCAGCGTGTTGATGTAGCCGGAGGTGACGAAGAGCAGCCCGTGTGCGGCCAGGGGCGTGGGTATGGTGTGCGACGACATGCCGCCAAATTCCCAGAGCAGTTCGCCGTCGAGTCCATAGGCGCGCGTCTTGCCGGTGCCGGGCGTGACGATCTCCGTCCTGAGGTCGTTCTTCCAGATGTACGGCGTGGCCCAGTTCGACTTCTCGTCACGCTCGACTCGCCAGATCGGCTCGCCCGTCCGCCTGTCCAGCGCGATCAAGAAGGACTCCTCCTCGTTATCGTTGACCACGTAGAGCCTCTCGCCGTGCAGAACCGGGGAGGCGGCCGTCCCCCAGCCATTTCGAGTCGCGCGCGGCTCAAACGGCCTGGACCAGACCACCTGACCTTCCAGATCGAGACAGTACAGGCCCAGGTTGCCGAAGTAGGCGTACACCCGCTGGCCGTCGGTCACCGGCGTCTCGGAAGCAAAGCTGTTCTTCAGGTGGATGGGGCTTTGGGAGGAGCCCTGATGAACGGACCGTTCCCAGAGTCTTTTTCCGGACACCAGGTCCAGGCACAGGACCCGGTAATCCAACTGCACCGACCGGGGCTCCGGACGGTTGCCGCCGAAATACAGGCCCTTCTTGGGCGTCTCCAACTCTCCGGTGTTCACCGCCGTCGTCACAAAGACGCGGTCTTGCCACACGATCGGCGACGACCAGGCACGCCCCGGCAGGTCCGTCTTCCAGGCGATGTTCTCGGTGGCGGACCAGCGGTCGGGCAGATTCGGCCCGCTGGCGACGCCCCGCGACTCGGCGCCGCGGAATTGCGGCCAGTGCTCCTGCGCCTGGGCGGACGTCGAGTCCGGCGAAACGGACAGCAGAACGAACACGGCAAGTGGAACGGCGATCTTCACGGGAACAGCGTCGCGCTTCATGCCTTCTCTCTTTTTACCAAGTCGGTTTCCTGCGTGCTTACGGAGCGTCGTTGGGTACAGCGCGTTTGGCCGGATACCACGTCCGGGCCGGCGTGGCAAACGGGCCTTGGGCGAGGGCCTCGATCAAAGCCTCGTTCAGGAAGGCCAGGCTGAAGAACTGGACGCCGTGCGTGGCGTGGGCCCGGCACAGGTCCAGTTGCGACCTCACCAACGCAAGATCGCGCGGCACGGCGCGGCCGTCCTGGCGGCTGTAAATGCTCAAGCCGGGAATGATCCGCTCCCCACCCGGATCGGCGTCTTTCCACTCCGCAAAGGCCTTGGCCAGCACGCCGTTGTCCTCGGTGTACGCCATCGGCAACACGTAATCGATCGAGCCTTCGCGCAGCCAACCGTACCAGTCCTGGCACACGCGGTCGGCCGAGTCCTTGACGTAAAACACGGCGGCGCTGATCCAGGCGTCCGGCTTCAGGGCCTTGGCGTCGCGAGACACGCTGCGCACCAGCTCGGACACGGTCCACGTGCGGTACTCGACCCACTTGGCCATCCGCTGCCGCGCCTCGTTCACGTCCAGCGGCGGACCGGCCTCCAGCACGTCCTGGCCGGGCGCCGGCGAGACCACCTTTCCGCCGCTGAAGAAGGCGGCTGTACTCTTCAGTCCGATGACCCGCTGCAGCGGCGGTTGCTTGATGGCAAAGACGGGCCCGTCGATGAACAGGCAATGGCCGCCGGCGCGCACGAAATCCTCCAACTGCTGCGCGGTGTCCTCGGCGATGTAATACTGTCCGCGGAGAATCAGCGTGCCTCGATCAGGCGTCTTGGCCAGTTCGGTTTCGTCGATCAAGCGGGTGGGAAAACCGAGCGTCCGGAGCCACTGGGCCGTTTGCGTTTGCGTCTCCGGCCGGTACTTGGCCCGCGTCTGCGTCGTGTCGAGCTGGAGCGTATTCTTGGCGGTGGCGCCGAACCGGGTCAGCGTCTGCCGGACGAACTTGTCCACGGCCGGGCTGCCCGAACGGGCCGCTCCCCAGTTCAGCAGCACGGCCTCGCCTGAGCCCAGCCGGTTGACGGTGATGGCCGGCTTGCCGTCGTCGAACGTCGCCAGCACCTGGGCCGTGGTCGGCTTGTCCAACGGGTTGCCGCCCGTTTCCACCAGGATCGGGAACCGGTCTTCCTCGCCGCGCAGCGGCCGGAAACCGTATTTCGCGGCGAACTCCTGCTGACAGTGGTCGCAATAGCAGATTTGGATGCCGCTGTAGCGGATATAGTCGAAGTGCAAGCCGTCCAGTTCGTAGTTGCGCAGGCATTCGATCATCACGTCGCGCTGGAAGTCGCGGACCGCGGGCCGGCCGAGGTCGTACCACGGGTCGCCTCCGCCCTGCAATTGCCACTCCGGGTGCTGGGCGAACACCCCGCGGTCGGTCCGGGTCTGGCCGTAGCTGCCGTTGACAAACCAGGCGTGCACGGCGATGCCCCGCGCGTGGGCGAGCTTGATCAGGTGGCCCAACGGATCGAATCCGTCCGCCACGTCGCCGGCCAGCGGGGACAGTTCGCTGCGGAACCAGGCCGTCCCGCCCCGGTGCCAGACCAGCGGATAGATGGCATTCAGCCGGGCCGCCGCGATTCTCTCGATCCACATCTCGGCCGCCTCCGGCGTCTTGAACTGGTCGGGGTGCAGCCAGATGCCGCGATGCTCCGCCAACTCCGCCCCCGCCGCGTGCAGGGCTGCCAGCGCGACGATGCAACCGCAGAGCCAGGTTGTCCTTGTCGGATGCATGAGACGGTCTCCTCCGATCAACAGGGAAACGGGATTCGGGTTACGGTGCGTATCCGCAGGCGGCGAGCAGCGCTTCCTGAACCAGCCGTTCATGCGCCGGCGGATAGGGATTCGCGATCTCGCCGCGGATCACTCGGGCCAGTTCGAGCAATTGGTCGTCGTAGCGTCCCGGCACGGGCGGCAGGGGCACTTCCTGATAACCGGTTGTGAACGGCTCGCGCGGCTTGGCCAGGGCCAGCCGCAATCGGGGCGGCTCCAGCGGCCGAATGTCGACCGTCCCTTCGTCTCCGCAGACCACCAACTGCCGCCGCTGGTATCCCTCGACCTCGACCACCGAAGTGCGAACCGTAGCCGTCGCGCGGGGATACTCGAGGACCGCCAACCCATGGTCATACAATCCGGCCGGCTCCGGCAGCGTTTGACGTTGGTAGGGAGTGATTCGGTCGGGCTTGCCCAGCATGGCCACCAGCAGGTCGATCAGGTGGCAACCGAAGATGTACATGGCTCCGCCGCGAAACTGCGACAGCCACCTGCGATAGTCGGCCCCGTCCCTGCGGCTCATCACGGCATGGACTTCAAAGACCTCGCCCAGCCAGCCCTCGCGCACCGCGCGGAGGCAGAACTGGACCGCCGGATTGTTGCGGTACATGTAGCCCAACTGCACGGTCAAGCCGCGCCGTTCCGCCTCGGCCAGCAACTTCTCGAACGGGCCCAGCGATTCGCCGCCCGGCTTGTCCAGGTGCAGGTGCATCCCGGCATCCAGGCAGCGAGCGGCCGTGGGCACCAGGTCGGGGACGTCGGTTTCCACTGCCACGGCGGTCAGGCCCTGGGCGTTCAGCAACTGCTCTTCGGTCATCCAGGTCAAGCCGCGATAGGCCGGATCGTGGCCCCGCTTCCGGCGCCACTCGGGGTCCGACTCGACGACGCCGACCACCTCGTACTGGTCGGCCAACTTGCGGAACGTGGCCATTTTGGCCGAGGCATGATTGTGCCCAATGCCGACCTGGCCCACCTTGATCCGCGGCGGCGGAGCGGCTCCCCTCGCCCGCGACGGCAGCCACGGCACAGCGGCCGCCGCCGCGCCAACGGTACTGGCCAGAAAACGACGCCGGTCATGTCCGTTCATCCTGTCCACCTGCCGTGCTGCTGGCCGCACGATTCCCCAGATCACCGAACGCGAGAAGGCGACACCGAGCCTGCAACTATAATCCCGCCCGGCGGCCAGGGCAAGCACGAACAACCGCCGGGCCGGACGCCGCCGGACCCGCGCCCGCACAGGGCTTCGCCATCCGGCCCCAGCCCCGTCGCAAAGATCGAAACAGCCCTCATCCGCCTCGCGCCCCGAAGCCTTCAACCCCGAAGCCTTCAACCCGCTTGTTCGCACCTGCGCCGTTTGTTCCAATGGGCTTCGCGGCCGTCCGGATCGACGCGGATGGCAGCGGCCTGATCAACCGAAAGAATGATTGCCGAGGGAGAAGCGATGAGAAGCCGAAGGACACACCATCTTCGAGGAATGCTGGTCATCTTGGGACTCGTCTGGATCGGATGGTCCGGGCCGTCACCGGCGGACGAGGCCGGTCCGCCGCTGTTTCCGTTTCTGATCTCGTACGACGCGCCGGACAACGCCTCCAGCATGGCCCATCTGCTGGACGCGCCGGCCGGGAAGCACGGCTTCCTCCGGGTGGAACGCGGCCGGTTCGTCCACGACGCCGGTCCGGTCCGGCTGCACGCGACCAACCTCACCGGCCCGGCGAACTTCCCGACCCACGAACAGGCCGACCAACTGGCGGCGCGGCTGGCCCGCTTCGGCATCAACTGCGTCCGCCTGCACTACTTCGACGAGGCCTACGGGAATTTCATGACCGAGAAGAAGCCGGGGATCATCGCCGACGACCCGGCGACGCAACGCCATTTCGATCCGCAGCAGGTGGACCGGCAGGATTATCTGATCGCGGCCCTCAAGAAGCGCGGCATCTACGTGGACATGAACCTGCACGTCGCCCGCTGGTGGGACGAACGCGACGGGTTCACCGGCAAGGACGCACGCCCCGGTTTCGACAAGGGGCTGGACAACTTCGAGCCGCGGATGATCGAGTTGCAGAAGGAGTACGCCCACAAGCTGCTGACGCGCGTCAACCCTTACACGGGTCTCGCCTATACCGACGATCCGTGCGTGGCGGTGGTCGAGATCAACAACGAGAACGCCCTGTTCAGCCAATATCACGGCGGTGGCATCGACCGGTTGCCCGATCCGTACGCCGCCGAGTTCCGCCGGCAATGGAACGTCTGGCTGCGGCAGAAATACGCTTCGACCGCGGCGCTGCGGGACGCGTGGAAGTGGGTCGCCACCCCGTTGCACGCCGAGCAGATTCCCGAAGGCGCCTTCGACCGGCCGGTGGCGCCGGACGGCAAGACGTGGATCCTGTCGGCCGGCACGGCCCAGGCCAGCGTGAGCGTGGCGGACGGCGTGCTGCGAATCCACGTCACGCGGGAAGGCCACGAGTACTTCCCCAAACTGTTTCGCACGCTGGCGGTCAGGAAAGACCAGCCCTACACGCTGTCCTTCAAGGTCCGCTGCGCGGAGGGCACACCGGCGGCCACGCTGGGCCTGGCCGTGGCAGACACCGCCCGTGGCTGGCGATCGCTGGGGCTGCACCAGATGGTCCCGGTCGGCTCGAATTGGAAAACGGTCTCGTTGGCGTTCATGGCGGGCGACGATTCCGACCAGGCGCAGTTCCAGTTGACCCGCTTCAAACCGGGAACGTACGAGCTGGACGACCTGTCGTTCCAGAGCGGCGCGGAAAGCGATTTCGATGCGGCGGCGAGTCTGGAGGAGGGAACGATCTCCACGGTCCGCAACGGCAGCTTCGCGCCCCCGCAGGCAAGACGCGATTTCTACCAGTTCCTGGTCGATACCGAACGCGCTTACTGGACCGGGATCGCCGGCTATCTGAAAAAAGAACTGAAGGTCAAATCGTTGATTTCCGGCACCCAGCTCGGTTACAGTCCGCCGCACGTCCAGGCGGAACTGGACTATATCGACAGCCACGCCTACTGGTGCCACCCCAGTCCCGTCAGTCCGGATTGGCGGATTCGCAACCTGCCGATGGTGAACTCCCTGTCCTGCATCCTGGGCCTGGCCGGGCAACGGGTCCACGACAAGCCCTACACGGTCAGCGAGTACAACCATCCGTTTCCGAACCAGTACGGCGCGGAGGGCCAGCCGCTGCTCCGGGCCTACGGCGCGTTGCAGGGCTGGGACGGGGTCTTCGAGTACACGTACAACCATTCGCCGGACTTCGAGCCGGCCCGCAACACGTACTTCTTCAGCATCATCGCCCGGACCGACGTGCTGGCGCACTTTCCCGCCTGTGCGGCGATCTATCTGCGCGGCGACGTGCGGGAGGCGCAGTCCACGATCGTCGCGGCTGCGGACTACCCCACGTATTTCGAGCGACTGGTCGCGTCCCGCTCCGTCGGCGCCGGCATCGGCTCCGCCGGCTTCGATTCGCGGCTGAGCCTGATCCACAAGACGGCCGTGGATCTGACGGGCCGGCAAGGGACCGATCCGGCCGAAGTCGCCAAGCTGCAGGGCAAGGTGCTGACCAGCGACACCGGCGAGCTGACGTGGAACACCGAGCTGCCCGAATCCGCGTATTGGACCGTGGATACCCCGAACACGAAACTCTTCACCGGTTTCCCGCGGGGCCGGACGGTCCCGCTGGGCGGAGTCACGCTGGCAATCGGCAAAACGCGCCTGGACTGGGCTACCGTGTCGCTTGTCTCGCGCCAGGCGTCCGGCTTCGGCGAATCGGGCCGATCCGCCAACATCCTGCTGGCCGCCACCGGCCTGGCGGAAAACGAGGGCATGGTCATCGAGCAGGTCAATGCCCAGGAGATCACGCTCCGCGACAAGTGGGGGACGGGAACGGTTCTGGTCGAGGGCATCCCGGCGACGATCACGCTGCCGTCCGCGGCGGCGAGAACAAAGTGCTTTGCCCTCGATCCGAGCGGCAACCGTAAACAGGACGTGCCGGTCGAAAAGGCAGGCAACGGCGGCTCGATCATCACGATCGGCCCGGCATTCCGGACCGTGTGGTACGAGATCGACGTGCAAGCGTCAGAATAACCGCGAACACGGCCTCGACCCCGCCGTGACGGAGGTCACTATCGTCGAAGCCTCGTTCGCGAGACAAGTAAGCGGAATGGCACTAGCACGCCAAAGAGCACGCCAGGGGGTCAGGCTTACAGAATTCAATTTTGGCCGATGCTGGGTCCAGCTAGAGGCAACGACCTTGCTCGGCCAAAATTGCACGCCAGGGGGTCAGGCTTACAGAATTCAATTTTGGCCGATGCTGGGTCCAGCTAGAGGCAACGACCTTGCTCGGCCAAAATTGAATTCTGTAAGCCTGACCCCAGCGCCGAAACCGTGAACATCAACCACGCGAGGAAGCGGCCGATTCCGTTTGGCGCTGGCCACCGTTCCGCGGCCCCGCGCAAGATCGGCGGCGCGAATCTGGCCGCTCGCACGTCACCGGACCGTCGTTTCTCGAACGAGGCAAGACGCGGCCTACTCCTGCGGCTCCGACATCCGTTTCTGGAGTTCCTCGGAGTACATCCGGTGCGCCAGCGTTTTCTGGGGGATCGCCTGATACAGCTCCGGGCGGCGGCCGGCCAACAGCACCGCGCGCAGGTCGTCGCGGCGTTCGGGAATCGTCCGAGGGTAGTAGCCGGCCAGATAGCCCGGCTTGCCGGCTCGTCCAGGCTTGTCGGAATGCGCGAACCAGATCGGGCCTGCGTCCAAATCGATCTGGGTCGAACACACGCTGTCGCTCCAATACCGCGAAGCGGCTTGGATAGAGCCGTACGGGTCCAGCACGTAGCTGCGCTGGCTGATTTCGGACATCGGCAAGTGGGCCGCGGCGATCCAGACTCCGTTGTCGATCGCGCGCGCCTGCTGCATCCACAGATTGAACTGGCCGGACGCGCCCCACGACTGGGACGGACAGAAGATGATCTCCGCGCCCTGGAGGGCCAGCGATCGGGCGATCTCCTGCGAGTAGATATCGCCGCACAGCATCACGCCGATCACGCCGAAATCGGTCTGGAACACGGGCAACTCGACGCTGTCTCCATACTGAGAAATGCGGTACTTGCCCACGACCTGTCCGCGGCGGTCCCAGACATAGGCCCACGACGCGCGGCCGCGGCTGCGATAGGGCATCTGCGGGTCGCGCAGGCCGCCGATGATGACGTAGGTCTGATGCTGCTTTGCTTTTTCCGCCACCAGGGCCAGCGTCTGGCGGCCGTTCTCGTCGTCGGTGGCCAGCCCGAATTCGGTCATCAGGATCACGTCTGAGCCGAGCTTTCCGGCTTCGTCCAGAATCCTGGCGAACTCCGAATCGGGGCGGGGATTGGGGCCGTGCTCGAACCCCACCGTGGCGATGCTGACGCGGATCTTGCGCTGCGGGCCCTTGAAGACCGTCCGCTTCACTTCCGCGTCGGCCAGGTAGTGGAACAGGCTGCGGTCTTCCAAGAACGTCAGGTGATACACGTCCTTGGGGCGAGCCAGGTCCACCGGAGCCACCGCCACGCCGGACCGGACGCCCGTGTCGGCCAGGATGATCCCGGAGCGGTCGATCACACAGCCGCGGCCCAGCGGCGAACCGGTGTACCCCGGATGGTTGCTGCACAGATACGGCAGGTCGCCCGCGTAGTTGGCGGCCGCCACGGTCACGTGATCGTCGAACGCGCGGGCGCGGAGCGTGATCTCCAGAGGAAACTGCTGGGGCACCGGTTCCACGCCCAGCGACATGAGGATCAGCTCCGCGCCTTCCAGCGCCAGCGTCAAGGGGATCTCCGGCCAGTAATGGTCCGTGCCGATCATCAGGCCGATCTTGCCCCGCGGCGTGTCGAACACGGGCAAGTCGTCGCCCAGCGCGATGTTCTCGTCCGGCAGCCGATGCGATTTGCGGTATTTGCCGACGACGCGTCCGTCGGGGCCGAGCAGGTACGACGTGGAATACTGCCGGCCGCCGTCCTGTTCGCGGAGGTTGGCCGCGACGTACATCTTGTGCCGGGCAGCCGCCCCGGCCAGGGCGTCCCGTGCCGCTTGAGCGGATGCGCCGCCGTCGGTCGGCACGCAGTCCTGCGGCAGACAGACGATCTCTGCCTGTTGCGTCGCCGCCCGCTCCAGCATCTGCAAGACATGGTCCAGGTTGCGGTCTTTCGCGGCCCACGCTTGGGACACCGCGCCGACGCGGACCGCTCTTGCCCGTGGAGCCGTCTCGGCGGCCCAGGCCGGCTGTTGGGCTGTCACAGACAGGATCGCGGCCAGGCACGGCATGGCCATCATGGAAAGGATCGCGTTGAATTTCATGGCCCGGTTCCTTGCAACAAGGCGGTGTCGTGGGACTGGCGGCAGGCCCGCTTGGACAATCATGCTACACGGCGCAATCGGGAGGGACCAGCTGGATGTCGGTGCCGCCCGAAACCAACAACGACGAGCCGGTGATGTTGCCGGCTTTCGAACAGGCGAGAAACGCCGCCGCCTCGCCGATGTCCGCGGGACTCGATTCCCGGCCCAGCGGCACGTTCTTCCAGCGGCGCTGCTTGATCTCCTCCGACAGCGTGTTCCAGCGTTCGGTGTGGATGTATCCGGGGACGACGCAGTTGACGCGGATCTGGTACTCCGCCAATTCGACCGCCAAGGCCCGCGTCAGGCTTTCCACGCCGCCCTTGGAGGCGATGTAGGCGGCGCGGTCGGCCAACACGCGGCGGGCGGTGTTGCTGCCGATGTTGACAATCGCCCCGCCGCCGCGGGGAATCATCTGCCGGGCGGCGTACTGGGCGCACAGGGCGTAGCCGCGGAGATTCACGGCCAGCACTTCGTCGAAAAAGGCGATGGGCATGTCCAGGAAGCGGTAGCCCAAACCCAGGTGACAGGCGTTGTTGACCAGCACGTCCAGTCCGCCAGCCTGCTGCGCGATCGCGGCAAAGGCACGCGCCACGTCCTCTTCGCGAGCCACATCGGCGGCGATCGGCAGGTATCTCCCGCGGCCCGCGCCGGCGTCCCGGTTGAGCTTCTCCGCAAGTGCGGCAACCTGTCCTGCCGTGCGCCCGTGGATGAACACGGTCGCGCCGTAGCTTCCGAAGACCTGCGCAATGCCCAATCCGGCGTTGCGTGCGGAACCGGTTACCAGAACGTTCTTGCCTGCGAACATGGATCGTCCTCGCTTCTGTTGGAATGGGGCCTGGCCAGCAGCTTGTCACCAGCACCAAACGGGATTTCGGCACTTTTCCGCGTCGTTTATGAAGTCACGGTTTCGGTGCTGGGGTCAGGCTTACAGAATTCAATTTTGGCCGAGCGGAGTCATGCGACGTGGCTGGCACCAAACTCGGCCAAAATTGAATTCT
>JAAYYU010000404.1 GCA_012515235.1 Candidatus Anammoximicrobium sp. | reverse complement strand
GCGCCGTCCTTCTGGCAAGCGCCGTCCTTCTGGGCCGCGCCGTCCTTCTGGCAAGCGCCAGCCTTCTGGGCCGCGCCGTCCTTCTGGCAAGCGCCAGCCTTCTGGGCCGCGCCGTCCTTTTGGCAAGCGCCGTCCTTCTGAGCCGCGCCGTCCTTCTGAGCCGCGCCAGCCTTCTGGGCCGCGCCGTCCTTCTGGGCCGCGCCGTCCTTCTGAGCCGCGCCGTCCTTCTGAGCCGCGCCGTCCTTCTGGGCCGCGCCGTCCTTCTGGGCCGCGCCAGCCTTCTGGGCCGCGCCGTCCTTCTGAGCCGCGCCGTCCTTCTGAGCCGCGCCGTCCTTCTGAGCCGCGCCGTCCTTCTGAGCCGCGCCGTCCTTCTGAGCCGCGCCAGCCTTTTGGGCCGCGCCGTCCTTCTGAGCCGCGCCAGCCTTCTGAGCCGCGCCGTCCTTCTGGGCCGCGCCAGCCTTCTGGGCCGCGCCGTCCTTCTGAGCCCCGTCACCGGCATACGCCATGGTACCAAGGCACAACAAACCACAAATCGCGACGATCAACGTGTGTTTCATGAGCACACTCCCCGGGGAAAAAGGTTAACGAAGTTTACGGAGTTGTACAATCTCCTCAACCGCCAATGTTTTTCTAACTTACCCAAAACAAGTCAGCTTCGCCAGTCGTGCAACAGAATATTTCGACGAATTTTTTTGTTCGCCGGAACTCTGTAACACTTGATTCGCGGCGCACGGTTGGGTCTCCAGAAACCAAGACCTAGAACTCCCCCGAAGCATCGTTTTTCGCGGATTTTCTACAGTCAATCGGACACCCGCCCCACTGTCTCACCGCCCCGGCAAGACGCGCTGCTCAGCACAAGCGGCAAGGAAATCTTCACACCTGCTAGAAGTCGGCGAGATTTTACCGGGACTTTGGCTGCACCAGCGGTTTGACGCAAGGGGGTTCCCAGTTGCGTGGGGTATTAACGAATAGGAACGGCGAGTTTCTTGTTAACGGACGGCTCGGATAAATCGCACTTGTCGGCTCTTCTTGGCGTAGGGCGGACAGAGGTTGGTCGGTTCAGACATGGGGCTTGACACGTCGTGCGGATGGTGGTCGAGATTTGTCGTTCTTGTTGCGCAGTTGAACGATCGGAAAGCGTTTTTCCGGATGTTCGGGGGGAAGGAGTTGGTACACGCGGCAACGAGCCGGTCGTTGTTGAGCATGGTCGCCGCAGTTCCCCGGATGCAAGCCGACCGCCTTCTTTGCAGGGATGTTCTTTTGCGTTTTTGAAGACGCCGACGACCGACTGCCGGGTCGCCGGAATCCCGAAGTTCCTGCAGCAACGACGGCCGAAATAACTTCCCGGAAGCGAATGGTCGGGGCGAAATCGGGAAGTTATTTCGGCCGCCGTTGCTACCGGGTGCTGTTTTGCGTGCGTCCAAACGCCGGCCACGTGCTCGGCCGACCTATTCAATTCCGCGAAGCCTTCCCGCCTCGCCGCCGCTGTCGGCGACCTCGTCCGGCGTTCTGGTCCCAGGATTCGTCATCATTTCGCTGGGCAATTCGTCCGGGGCGATTGCTTCGGCCGAGGCCGCCTCCTTGGGGGAAACAGCGGGGAACTCCAAGCAGAACTTGCTGCCCGTGTTGGGAGCGCTCTCGACGCGAATTTCGCCGCCGTGTTCCCGCAGGATTTTTTGGCTGACCGGCAGTCCCAGTCCGGTGCCGCGGCTGCCTTTGCGCGATTCGAACAGCGAGAACACCTTGGGGACGTCCTCGGGCGCAATTCCCTCTCCGTTGTCTGTTACGGTGACGCGGGCCAGGGACTTGTCCGCCAGGTGCTCCGCGGTGATGGCGACGCATCCGTCCAACGCCCGTTCGCAGGCGTCGATGGCGTTGGTGACCACGTTCAGGATGGCGCGGTGCAGCGCGTCCGGGTCGAAATGCAGCACGGGCATGTCGGCCGCGGGCTGCCACCGCAGTTGGACGCCCGCTTCGTCCGCCCGGACTTGCATCAGTTCCACCACCTCGGCCACGACTTGATTCAGGTCGGCGGGCACCTTCTCGGGCTGCCGCTCCTTGCTGAACGTCAGCATGTCCATGACCAGGTTGGAGATCTTTTCCTGGTTTTTGTCGACGATGTTCCAGCCTTTGCGGATCAACTCGGTGTCGGCGTTCTTCAGGCCTTCTTCGATCAGGTAGCTGCCGCCGCGGATGCCCTGCAGGATGTTTTTGACATGGTGCGACAAGGTGGCGATCGTCTGGCCGACGGCGGCCAGGCGTTCGGCCTGGACCAGGGCCGAGTAATACGAGGTGTCCTCGATGGCCAGCGCCGCTTGGTGCCCGATCGCCACCATCAGCTTCAGGTGTTCATCCGAGAAGCGGTTGACGTGCCGGTTCTGCACTACTTGGCCCGGCGGCGTGTAGGTGTCGATGTAGATCACGCCGACCATGCCGTAGCGGCCTTGCATGGGCACGCAGATCGCTTCCCGCACGCCCATTTTCAGAATGCTGGCCGCCGGGTCCCAGCGGTCGTCTTCGCGCGCATCGCTGGTCAGCACGCCTTCGCGGTGTTCGAGCACGTAGTCCAGAATCGTCTGGCTGATCCGCATCCGTTCGCTGTTCCGCGTCTCCCGGCGGCTGCGGTAGACCTTGGGGATCGCTTCGCCCGATTCCCAGTCCACCAGCATGATACAGCCTCGATCCGCCTCGACCCACTCGAAGATCAGTTCCATGATCCGTTGCAGCAGTTGGTCGATGTCCAGCGTGTGGCTGACGGCCAGCGCCGTGCGGTACATGATCTGCAGGTTGCTGCGGGCGCGGGCCAGCCAGGGACTGGCGGACAATTCGGCGTCCGAGAAGATATGGCTGCTTTGCTCTTGGCTCATCGACGACACGATTCGCGAGCCGTCGGTTGCCGGTCCGCGCGCGATGATGTCCACCTCGGCGGCCAGGTCGAGCGACGAACGGTCTTCGTTGCCCGTAAAGATCATCAGCGTCCGGCCGATCTGCACGCGATCGCCGCTTTGCAGGACGTGCTGGTCAATCTGCTGCTCGTTGACGAACGTCCCGTTGGAACTGCCCAAGTCGACCAGACGAAAGTTCCCGTCCGTTTGCACGATTTGGGCGTGCCGCCGCGAGACCTCCACGTCGTGCAAGCGGACGTCGCTGCTGGCTTCGCGGCCCACGCCGATGACCGGCGAGTCCAGCTCGAAACGCCTTCCCTGATCGCGACCTTGAATGACAAACAGACACGCCATGACCCAGCCCTTCGTCCCTCCGCCGGCTTGGGGACCGTCCGCCGCGCGCACCGTCGCCGCCCAACGCGCGATCGCCGGAGGCCGTGGTCACGCCACCGCGGCGGGTGCCAGCAATGCTTCGATTGTACGCACTAGCGGAGCGTAGTGGTAGGGTTTGGCGAGGATTCGGTCTTTGGGAAGGATCCGCTCGTAGGACACGGAGCGGCCGATCACCAGCAAAGAGACATCGTGTTCTTTGGATTCCGTCTGATACTGTTCGCGGATATCTTCCTGCTCCGCGTCGCCGGCGTCCAGGTCCAGGACGATCACCTGGGGGTGATGCTGGCGTGCCAGTTCGACACCCCGGCGGGCCTCGGTGGCCTCCCAAGTTTGCACGCCGCGCCGTTCCAGAACGGTGCGCAGCACTTGGCGCGAGTCTGCCGATCGATCGACAATGAGAACGCTGGGGCGGGAGTCCGCGGCGGGGCGTACGAACACAGACGCACCTCCTTGTGCAGCAGGGCAGGCAGCCACCCGCCCAAACGCGTGCCAGGCAGGAAGTCGCGTCCGTGGAGGTCGGGCGGCCGGATGCAGGGGGCAACCGATCGTCCTTGATCGGCTGTCGAGGGCGGAAGCATAGCGATTGTCGGGGCGGCTGTCAAAACCGATTTTGAGGCAACCCGCAGAGTGCGATTTTTTGCCCTTTACCTGTTCCGCCGAGTTCGGCAAAATACCGCCCGCGTTGACGCCGTTGAGGCCCGACCGCCGCGCGGTCGCGTGTGTGGGCGACGTGCCGCAGAAAATGACGCCGCCCGTCAGGGAAGACCCTTTCAATGCAAGGAGTGCTGAAAGTGAAGACCTCGCTATGCCCCGCCGCTTTGGCGGCCGCTCTCTTGGCTTGCGGGCTGGCCGCAAGTCCGGCTTTCGCTCAGACGGCCGGCACGGCCGTCGCCGTCATCGACGTGCCCTACATCTTCAAGAACCACGTCCGGTTCCAGCAGCAGATCGAAGACATCAAGAAGGACATTGACGGCTACAAGGATGTCGTCACGCAGCAGCAGACGCAACTGCGGACGGAAACGGAAAAACTGAACCAGTTCAAGCCGGGCACGCGCGAGTACAAGGACGTGGAGGAAAACATCGCCCGCATGCGCGTCGAGTTCCAACTGGACAGCGCCAAGCGGCAAAAGGACTTCATGGAACGCGAAGCCAAGATCTACTTCAACGTCTATAAGGAGATCGAAGCGGCCGTCGCCGACTTTGCGGGCCGCAACCGCATCGGGCTGGTGCTGCGGTACAGCGCCGAGGACATGGATCCGACCAAGCGGGAATCGATCATGCAGGGGATCAACCGGATGGTCATCTACCAGAACCGGCTGAACATCACGGACATCATCCTGGACACGCTGAATCGAGGCACGCCGGGCACGCCGGTGGCGAGCCCCCAGGGCCCGATCATACCGCCGATTCCGCGGCGCTAGCGCCGGGGCGTTCTCTTCCTTGTCCACACGCTTGCACAGAGGGGCATCCCTTGAGCAGTTGCTGGCGCCAACAACGCACGATCTCGAGCGTCGTCCGGGTGGACGGTTTCGGGTACTGGAGCGGGCGGGACGTGTGCGTCGAATTCCGGCCCGCGCCGCCCGACAGCGGGATCGTCTTCGTCCGCACCGAAGCCGGCACGGCACGCCACATCCCGGCCCGAGCGCAGTATCGGGTCGAGGTGCCGCGGCGGACCTCGCTGCAGGATGGCGGCGTGCGCGTGGACATGATCGAGCACATCCTGGCGGCGCTGGGCGGCCTGCAGATTGACAACTGCGAGATTTGGGCCGACAGCCCGGAGATGCCCGGCTGCGACGGATCGAGTTGGCCGTTTGTCGCAGCCTTGGACGCCGCCGGCGTCACGCGGCAGGCCGCATGCCGGCGGCACTGGAGCGTGCGGCGCACGCTCCGCGTCGGTGACCAGCGGTGCTGGGTCGAGGCCCGTCCTGCGACGCGGCGGGGACTGACGGTCGAGTGCCAGATTGACTACGGCCCGTCGGGACCGATCCAGCAGCAGTCGCTGACGTTGGCGATTACGCCCCAGGCCTTCCGCCAGGAGTTGAGCGCAGCGCGCACGTTCATCTTGGAAGAAGAGGCGGCCTGGATGCGCAGTCAAGGACTTGGGACGCGGGTCACGTGCCAGGATCTGCTCGTGTTTGGAGAACGCGGACCGATCGACAACCCGTTGCGTTTTCCCGACGAATGCGTGCGGCACAAGATGTTGGACTTGATCGGTGACTTGACGTTGGCCGGCTGCGACCTGTCAGGCTATTTTGTCGCGCACTGCAGCAGTCATCGCCTGAACGCAGAACTGGTCGGGCGGCTGCTGGCCGAACAGGCACGGGACTGCCTGGCACGCACCGCCTAGCAGCCCGTTGAAAAAAGGGGATTGGCTCCGAGTTGCGTTGGCAAATCCCAAGAGAAAACGCTGCCGCAGGACGCCTGTCCCCGTTGTCGCAGGGTGCTTGCCCGTCGCGTTTCGGCAAGTTCGAGGCGTTCCCAGGTCGGCATTCGGTTCGGCAGGTGCTTTCGGCAGGTATCCGGAGGTTGCGTCGCTCATGGCAACACACATTTCTGATCGCGCGGCGGTGGATCCCCAGGCGGCAATCGCCGACGAAGTCGAAATCGGGCCGTTCTGCGTGATTGGCCCGCAAGTCACCATCGGCCGCGGGACAAAGTTGATGGCCAACGTCACGCTGTTGGGCCGCGTGACGCTGGGCGAAGACAACAAACTGTATCCCGGCGTGGTGATCGGGGCGGAGCCCCAGGACCTGAGCTACCGGGGCGGCGATACGCAGGTCGTGATCGGCGACGGCAACGTGTTCCGCGAAGCGGTGACGGTCAACCGGGCTACCGAAAAAGAGAAGGGCGTGACCAGCATCGGCAACGACTGTTTCCTGATGGCCTGTTCGCACGTGGCCCACGACTGCGTGGTCGGCGACCGCGTGATCCTGGCTAACGGCACCCTGTTGGCCGGGCACGTCCGCATCCACCACCACGCCACGTTGTCCGGGAACGTGGGCGTCCATCAATTCACGACGATTGGCAGTTACAGTTTCATCGGCGGGCTGAGCCGGGTCTTGCACGACGTGCCGCCCTATATGTTGATCGAGGGCAACCCGTCGCGACCGCGCTGCGTGAACGTGGTGGCCCTGCGCCGCAACAGTTTTCCGCGGGAGTATATCGAAGCCCTTTCCGAAGCCCACCGCTTGTTGTTCCGCGTTAAGGTGGGGCTGGATCAAGCCTGCGAGATTCTCCGCAACCAAGGCCATTTGGTGCCGCCGGTCAATCACTTGTTGAACTTCGTTCAGGAACAGCAAGAGGGACGTTTCGGCCGCGCCCGCGAACGCCGCAAAGCCGCGTGAAGACGTGACAAACAGCAAGGAAGAACCATGATCGGTCACAAGCTGCGTGTGGGAGTTGTCGGCGCGGGGCATCTGGGAACGATTCACACGCGTCTGCTCAGGACGATCGACGACGTCGAACTGGTCGGCGTGAGCGATCCGTCCCCGCAGGCCCGCAAACGGATCGCCGACGAATTCCAGGTGGAAACCTGGGAGGATCACCGCCGCCTGCTGGGCCGCGTCGATGCCGCCATCGTCGCGGCACCGACACGCGACCACTACTGGATCGGCATGGAATTGGCCGAAGCGGGCGTGCATCTGCTGGTCGAAAAACCGCTGACCGCTAGCGTGTCTGAGGCCGACGCCCTGATTCGCGCGGCCCGTTCCAGGAATCTCGTCCTGCAAGTCGGCCACGTCGAACGCTTCAACCCCGCCTTCACGGCCGCCGCGAACGTCGCCAAGCCGCGCTATATCGAGGCCGTCCGGGCCAGCGGCTATACGGGCCGCTCCGTCGACGTCGGCGTCGTGTTGGATCTGATGATTCATGATCTCGACCTGGTGCTGACGTTGGCCGCCGATCAGTTGCTCGACGTGGACGCCGTCGGAGCGGCTGTGCTGGGGCCTCACGAAGACATGGCCCACGCCCACTTGCGGTTCGCTAACGGCTGCCGGGCGACCCTCAACGCGTCACGGACCAGCTATCAGCCGCAACGCACCATGCACATCTACGGCGAGCAAGGTTATGCGGGCATCGATTTCGCCGCCGGCAAGGCCAAGATCATTCGCCCCAGCGAACGCCTGCGGCGGCGGGAGATCGACGTCCTGCAACAGCCGCCGGACGAACGCCGGAAACTGCAGGAGCAACTGTTCACGGACCTGCTCCTGGTGGAAGACGTGACCGTGGAAAAACGGAACGCGATCCTGGACGAGCAGCATGATTTCGTGATCAGCATCCGCAGCGGCCAGCCGCCACAAGTCACCGGCCAGCACGGCCGTGATGCGCTGGCTGTCGCCGAACGGATTCTGGCCCAGATTCACGAGCCGCACCCGTCAGCCCGCCGCTCCGCGCCGCCGCAAGGCCCGCACTGGGACCTCGCCCCACAACGCGCCCCGCAGCCCACCCGCAAGGCCGGCTAATTCCGATTCCGTGCGGCACGGCTTACACCGTTAGCCGTGCCTGCAGCGGGCAGGAACCGCCTGTCACGAAAAGGGGCGAACCATTCCGAACCTCCCGCCCTAGCACGTGTCTCTCAGGACATGGACGCCACTCACATCAAAACCAAATTCGAGAAACTCGGCGCCAGGGCCAAGATCCGCCCGCTGGTGCAGAACCGCTGGCAGCCCAAACCGCGCCGGGTTGTCATCGACGTGCGACGCGATCGGCACGGCGAATTCTTCGACATCCAGGCCGGCGACGAGGCCGACGTCGAAGTGCTGGACGTGCAGCCCAGGGACCGCCACCTGCTGTTGATGATCCGTCAGCCCAGCCAGCGTCCGGGCCTGCCCGACATCAAGGACAAACTGCTGTGCGGCCACGACGAGCGGCACTGGTTCGTCGCCGGCGTGCCGGAGAGGACGCCTGTGAGCAACGTCGTCACGGCCAAGGAGGCGTTGAAGCCGGACGCCGTGCGGAGCCGCGACCGGGGAAAACGAGGCAAACAGTCGAAACGGCTCCGCCGCAAGACCGATGTCTTCATCCGGCAGGGCGAGTGGTTTTTCATCCCGGCCCCCGAGCTGCAGGTCAACGAAAAACTGATCCTGCCCCGCGAGCCGATCACGCGCGGAACGCGCAGCAAGCCGCACCTGTGCGAAGAACTGTACCGGGACGGCGGCACCACGGTCTACGTCTGCGATCGGCATCCCAACGGCCTCACGGTGGACGAGTACCGGACGCTGCTGAAGGCCGACCCGGCTGCCGCCAAGTGGCGTTGGCGCACGATGGCCCGCAACCCGGTGGTCTATGTCCGGGGCAAGGTCTGGCACCCGGACCACGCCACGATCCGCTTGGCCGGCTGGCACCGAGTGTAACGGGGTCAGGTCTTGACATTTAACCTTTCAGGCAATAGGTTTGAGCCATCATGGCTCGGCCCTTGCGAATCGACATCGAGAACGGCTTGTATCATGTGACCAGTCGTGGCTGGGAGCGGCGGCTTGTGGTGCGCGACGACCGGGACCGGCAGCGCTGGCTCAAACTGCTGGACCGCGTCGCGACACGCTGCGGCTGGCGGGTCTTCGCTTGGGTGCTGATGAACAACCACTTTCATCTATATCTGCGCACGCCCCGGCCGAACTTGTCCGCGGGGATGCACGACTTGAACTCGGGATACGCCAGCGGATTCAACCGCCGGTACCGGCGGAGCGGGTCGTTGTTCCAGGGCCGCTTCAAGGCGGTTCTGGTGGAGGATGACTCGCATGCCCTGCAGTTGACTCGCTACGTTCACCTCAATCCCGTGCGGGCTTCGATCGTCGAGCGGCCGGAAGAGTACGGATGGAGCAGCTACCAGGACTATTTGGCAGTGAGAAAGGCACCGGAATGGCTGGATTGCGAGACGGTCCTCGACGGGTTCGGCAAAAACCGGTCCCGTGCCAGGTCGGCCTATCAGTCTTTTGTGGAGGCGGGGTTATCCGAGCCGCCCAAGTCGCCGCTGGAGCAGGCGGTAGGTGGGATGTTCCTCGGTAGCGACGAGTGGATCGACGGGTGGCGGCGGCGTCTGTCGGCGGAGCCGG
>JAAYYU010000403.1 GCA_012515235.1 Candidatus Anammoximicrobium sp. | reverse complement strand
TGCCCCAGCAGTTCCTGGACCGTGCGGATGTCCACGCCGTCTGCCAACAAATGCGTGGCAAACGAATGCCGAAATGTGTGGCATCCGGCGTGTTTCTGAATCCCCAGTTTGCGGACCGCTCCGCCCACGGCTTTCTGCAGGCAGGAGGGATCCAGGTGGTGACGCCGCCAAGCACCACTCCGCGGATCCTTCGACGGTCCAGCGGCGGGAAACACGTACTGCCAGACCAATTCGCGATCCAGGTTCGGGTACTTGCGGGCCAGCGCATAAGGCAGCTCCACGCCAGCGAACCCTTCCCGCACGGCCCGCTCATGCGCCTCGCCCACTTGAACCAAGTGCCGCTTCAGTGGCTCGACCGCCGCCTCCGGCAAAAGAGTCACACGATCCTTGTCCCCTTTGCCCTCGCGGACGATCACCTGCAGCCGGTCAAAGTCGATGTCCTTGACCCGCAAGCGAAAACCGCCCGACGAGCGCTCCATTATTTTGGTATTGGGCCGTTCTGTAAAACAAGGTCCTGTTGCCCTTTCGACTACTTCAACCCGACGAAACGTAAGCGCACTGCATGACCGTCTGGTGCGGGGCGGGGGCGAGGGCCGCATCGCGCTGGGTTCCGCAGCGGGACAAGCGGTATCGTTCGGGGCATCGCTTCTGGAACTAGGCCTTAAACAAGCGTAGGCTAAATGTCTTTTGTCCGGGGTGGCAACACGAAGGAAATGTCCGCGGAGGGAATTGTTCGCGTCAACGCCCCACCACTCACCCCACATGCTTGTGAATTTAGAAAAAGTAGTATACTATTTCTAAATCAGCGCAGGTGACTTCATGCCGACGATCAGAAACAAGATCAGTGCTCGCATCCACCGTTGGGGAACCGGTCGCGTCTTCACGCCGAAGGACTTTCTTGACTTAGGCAACCGGGGAATGGTCGACGTCACCTTGTCTCAGTTAGTTTCCACGGGTCTTATCAGGCGGTTGGCACGCGGCATCTACGATTATCCAAAACACAGCGACCCTCTGGGACTCACCCTGAGGCCTGATATCGACGAGATTGCGCACGCCATCGCACGACGATTTCGCTGGCAGATTACGCCACCGATTGGATCCTCGCTGTGGCCCGGCAGGTTGCCGAGGAGGATGCTTGATGGACAAGGTTGCGACAATGAGAATGGACGCCCGAGCCGACCTGTTCCGTGAGACGAGCAGTCAGGTGGGCCTGCCACCCGCCCTGATCGAAAAGGACTTTTGGGTGTGCTGGACTCTCAAACAGTTGTTCGGCATAGCATCACTTCGAGGCAACATCCTGTTCAAGGGCGGGACGTCTCTGTCGAAGATCTTCCATGTGATTCATCGCTTTTCCGAAGACATCGACCTTGCCATCAACTTCGAAATGCTGGGGTTCACCGGTCCACGGCATCCAGCCTCCGCGCCTTCGCGGACCAAGCGGCAAGGAATTCTCGACGAGATGCTCATCGCTTGTTGCGGCTAAACTCTCGACAACGCTGCGGAACCGTGAAGGCCACAGACGCTCGGCCGACGGAGATCTAGATGGAACCGGAACACGATTTTGTCCATCGTCAGTCCTCACCAGAATCCAAAATCGCCCTGTTTCGCTCGCTCTTCCGCGGACGTGATGATGTCTATCCTCGTCGCTTTGAGAGTCGCAAGACTGGCAAGTCCGGTTATCAACCTGCGTGCGCGAATGAGTGGGCTCCAGGCATGTGCCAAAAGCCCAAGGTAAAGTGTGCCGACTGCCAGCACCGCAGCTTTCTTCCCGTCACGGACGGTGTGATACGCTGGCACCTCTCGGGCCGAGATGACAACGGCCGTGATTTCGTCATGGGCACGTACCCGATGCTGCAGGACGAGACCTGCTTCTTCCTGGCTGCCGATTTCGACAAGACACATTGGCAGGAAGATGCACAAGCCATCCTGGAGACATGTCGCCGCATGAAGGTGACGGCTGTTCTGGAACGATCTCGCTCCGGCAATGGCGGGCATGTTTGGCTATTCTTCCAGGAGGCCGTCCCCGCAGCGTTGGCGCGCAGGCTCGGTTCACACATCCTGACCGAAACCATGGAGTTTCGACCCGACATCGGGTTGGATTCCTACGACCGTTTCTTCCCCAATCAAGACACACTGCCTCAAGGTGGGTTTGGCAATCTGATCGCCTTACCGCTGCAAAAACGACCGCGAGACCTTGGTAATAGCGTATTTGTCGACGAACGGGGCATTCCCTATCCCGATCAATGGGCATTCCTATCGACGGTCGGCAAGATCGATCGTTCCGCCATTGAGCAAATCGTTCATGACGCTGAGCGGCGCGGACGTGTTGTTGGCGTTCGCATTGCCTTAGCGGACGAGGACGATGCCGAGCCTTGGGCTACGCCTCCCTCGCGCCGTCG
>JAAYYU010000402.1 GCA_012515235.1 Candidatus Anammoximicrobium sp. | reverse complement strand
TCGGTCAGAGTGGCGTCGGGAATTCTGCAAGACCATTTTGGGCACTCCGCAGTTCTCCAAAAGAGATCGCTCGCTCGGCGAGGGCCAGAATTCGTCCTGCCCGCCGACACTAAATCAACAGCCCGCACGGCCGGCAAAGACCTCGCCGATCGCAGGCTGAGCCTGACCTGAGGCTGGTACCCCCGGCCGAACAACTGTCGGCTGGCGTTACGCCCACTGGACCTGCAGCAGGTATGCCAGAATCAGGACGACACTTGCCGCAAGTGCCAAAGAGATTTTGAGCTGCTGATCCGCGGCGAGGAAACGCCGGAATGCCCGGAATGCGGCAGTCGCAAGCTGGAACGACACCTCAGCTTGGCGGCGGCGCACACCGCGTCGGGCTCGAATCCGCTGCCGGTCTGCGGAACGCCATGCACGTCGGCTTGCGGGCAGTCGGGGTGCGACGTGGGCCATGGTGCTTTCGACTGATCGGAACCCGCGGCGTTTGCAGCTTGTGGAGGAAGGACAGGCACCTCGCGGTGGCCGTTCTCGCTTGGGGTTCGCCAGCGACGTTGGGAGGCCGCTTCCTTTTTCCCCAGGCGGTCAGCGCGGGCCATTGTTCCGAGGTTGGCGCCGGATTGGCGTTTGCGGGTTCCTCAAGAACGTCAAACGGCGGAGCGCCGTCAGACGACGCTCCGCCGTTTGCCTTCCCAATCGCTCCCAAACTCGAAGATGTATTGAAGGTCTAGGGGAAGAGATAGACGAGTCCCACCGCCGCAGCGCCTTGCAGCAAGGCGCCTCGCAGGCTGACCGGCACGGGCGGCACCAGCCAGGGGGCGCAGTTGCCGGGGCGGTAGTAGCCCAGGGCGTACTGGCACTCGTGGGGCGGATTGATGCCCGCCTTGTACGGCAGGAAGGCGATGTTCAGGAAAAAGTGCGCTCCGGAATGAACGGGTTCCAGCAGCGGACACATGGCGTGCCCGTAACGCTCGACGCCGACTTCTTCAAAGTACAGCGGCTTGTGGCACAAGGCCGACGCCTTCCAGGTGAACGTGACCTGTTCCCAGTTGCGCGGGTTGAACGAATCGCCGCCCAGCGAGCATTCCGTGGGCACGCCCCACCAGGCGGCCAGGAAGCACAAGTCATCGTCGCTCAGGTTCACCAGCGGCACGGCGGCGGATTTGCCGTCGGCTCCGGTGATTTGGACTTTCTGGTTGGCGATCTCGGTCAGACGGCCCGACGCGACCAGTTGTCCGTTCCGGTCTCGCCACTGGCGAGCGGGGATCTGCCGCAACTGGTCTTCGCGAGCTTGCCGTTCTTCTTCCAGCGAGGCCGCGTCCGGCTTGAAGGGCGCGGTGATGTCCAGCGAGATCTTGGTAATCGCGTTATCGCGCAGGGCTTGCCGGGCGGTCTGGCATTTCCGGTCCTCCTCGCAGCAGTCGCGGCCGTTGTAGGTCCGCTCGCAGGCGCCACTCGCCGTCCCCTGGCGGACATCGGGCAGCTGGTACGCCGGTCCGATCGACGGCGCAGGAGGCATGACAGGCGCAGCCTTTTCTGCCGGAGCCGGTTGTTGCTTTGCCGGGGCCGGTTTCTCGCCTGCCTTACTCGGCGTCATCGGCGCCGCCGGCGTGTCGTTGGGCAGTCGGAGGAAGTCGGGCAGCATGGGCTCGGCGGGCTGCAACGGTGGCAGTTCCTCGACGCGCGACGGTTTCTGTTCCGCAAAGGGGCGGACGCGGGCGGGCGGCAAGAAGCCGTTGCCCGGCCGGACCGTCGATTTTTGTTGAGGTGAGTCGGATTTCTGAGTCCACGGAGCGGGCGGAGCCGGGGCATAATCATCGGCACTCGCTGTCTGGATCACGTCCGTTCCAGACTGGCTGACCGGGCCAACGGGCGCCCGCAGCTTGATTGTCGCCGCGGAGGCAGCGGCCTGGTCGTCGAAGGGATCTCGAAACGGCGCCGGAGCGTCCTGGTGTCCGGCCGGCCGGATGGCGACCCCGTTCTTCTGACCGCGATTCTGCCAATCGCTGGCGGATTGCCGGACCGAGAAGCCGGTCGCGGCGGACGCGGCGTCGGACTGCCGCGTTTTCCAGCGCAGGACCGTGCCGACCGAATCGAGCGATCCTTGCGAACTGTTCCGCCGACCGCTCGGCGTTTCCGCAGGCAGGCTGAACCGCAGCGTGCCGACAGGCCCTTGCGGCGAATCCAACTCAGGCCCGCTCAGCGTAGTGATCGGGCGGGCATCGCTCGCAACGGACAGTGACGCCGGCGCGGACTCGTCGCCGGCTACCGTCGCGGAAAGGGCGCAAAGAGAAACGCTAACCGCAATCCAGGCGGCGACCGCGCGAAGCGGCACGTCCGGACGACGGCGCAGAGAGCGGGCGCGTTCAGCCTCCTTCCGATCCCGACGTAGATTCGACACTGTAGTTGGGCGCTTCCTGCGTGATAGCAATGTCATGGGGATGACTCTCCCGAACCGAAGCTGGAGTGACCTGAAGGAATCGCGTCTCCGTCCGCAAGGCCTCAATCGTCCGCGCGCCACAATAGCCCATGCCGGCTCTCAGGCCCCCGACCAGCTGATACACAAAATCACTCAATGGTCCCTTGAACGGTACCCGGCCTTCGACACCTTCGGGCACCAACTTGCCCGTGCCTGTGTTTCCCGCCTGGCGATACCGTTCGCTGGACCCTTTGACCATTGCCCCCAACGAACCCATTCCGCGATACGTCTTGAACGTGCGTCCCTGATACAAAATCGTTCTGCCGGGGCTTTCGGCCAACCCGGCAAACAAACCGCCGATCATGACCGCATGCGCGCCGGCCGCGATCGCTTTTGTCACATCTCCCGAATAACGAATTCCCCCGTCCGCGATGACCGGAATTCCGGCGTCCTTGGCAGCCTGGGCCACCTGGTAAATCGCCGTGACTTGGGGAACTCCGACTCCCGAAACCACCCGTGTCGTGCAGATCGAGCCGGGGCCAATCCCGACTTTGACAGCATCGACACCAGCGCGAATCAGGTCGCTGCAACCTTCCTTCGTCGCGACGTTCCCAGCCACGACGTCGATGTCCCAGCGTTTCTTGATCTCCTTGACCGTTTCGATGACGTTGGCCGAATGGCCGTGAGCGCTGTCGACGATCAACACGTCAACATCTTTTGCGATAAGGCTTTGCGCTCGATCAAAATCAAAGACCCCAACTGCGGCACCCACCCGCAAGCGGCCCTGCTTGTCCTTGCAAGCATCCGGGAACCGCTTCATCATGTCGATGTCCTTGATTGTGATCAGTCCCGTTAGACAATATCTTTCGTCAACCAGCAAAAGTTTCTCCACTCTTTTAGCCGTTAAAATCTTCTCAGCCTCTGCAAGCGATACTTCCCCCGTAGCCGTTACAAGTTGATCCTTGGTCATCACCTCGGAAATGGGGATGTCCGTTTTTTCCAGAAACCGCAGGTCGCGGCGGGTTAGAATGCCTGCCAGGCGGCCGTCGCGATGAATGATGGGAATCCCGGAAACGTTGTGCTGGTCCATCAGCACTCGCGCTTGGGCCACCGGGGCGTCCGGAGGCAGTGTGATCGGGTCGAAGATAATCCCGTTGGCGCTGCGTTTGACCCGATTCACTTCCTCTGTCTGGGCCTCGATGGGCATATTCTTGTGAATCACCCCGATTCCGCCCACTTTGGCCAAGGCAATCGCCAGCTCGCTCTCCGTCACAGTGTCCATCGGAGAACTGAGCAACGGGATGTTTAACCCGATTTCTTTGGTCAGTTTCGAGCGGACGTCGACCTCCGAGGGGACTACGTCGCTAAAACGCGGCTCGAGCAAGACATCATCAAACGTGATGGCGGTGTAGCAGATTTTTTCTTGCATGGCATTGTGCTGTCGTTGGAGTGGGAAGGGTAAAGCCAAGACGCGAATTATTGCCGGATGCCAGCAGGTTGACAACTCTCTGTGCCAAGACTGAAGCGATCGCAGGGCGGGCTTCAGTCCGTTTTTGGGGCGCGGAGGCAACACGACCGCCACCTCGAATCCAAGAAGAGGGTTGGCCGCGCCGCCTGCAGACGCTCGAAACCGGCAAAAGCCGGCACGACCAACGCGGCCCCTCTACCGCCGAGACGGCTTGGAATGCGCTCGAAACCGGCCCCAGCCGGCACGACCGACGAGATCTCGCCCAGGTTGCCGCCCCTCACAAGCGGCGGTTTGGCGTGGAAAACGTACGGGACGGGGTTGGGAAACCGCCCCAAATTGCCCGAAAAAAAAGGCACAGAGCACGCAAAAGCCCCATGTTTTCCAATGCGCGCAACCCGCGTTGATTGACAATTCGTGGCAACTTAGTTTAATAGTGCTATTGGTACGGGAATTAGACGGTGTTGCGGTTGCGGCTGGACGTAGGACGCTCGCGACCCGCCTCGGCATTCTGAGTGTTTACTTCTTTGACTGGAGGAACTCCCCATGCGTCGCTGCCTGCTCGTCCTGACAGCTGTCGGAATGCTCTTTTTCTCAGCCGGCTTTGCGATGGCGGGCTCGCCCGGCGGCGGGTGCTCGCCCTGCGGCGGCTGCGGCGAAGTGACGTACGTCGAGAAGATGTGCTACGTGCCGGAATGGGCCACGGAGACGCGCACGGTGACCGTCTGCGAATACGTCCAAGAACAGCGGAACGTGAAGCAGACGGTGTGCCGATACGTGCCGGTGCAGAAACAGGTTCAACGCTGCTGTACTGTCCTGGTTCCCGAGCAACGGACCAAGCTGGTGCAATACACCGTGTGCCGGCCGGTCGTGAAGCAGGTCGAGCGGCAGTACACCGTGTGTGTGCCGCAATGGCGCGAGGAGCCGCGGCAGTACACGACTTGGGTTCCTACCGTCGAAACCCGTCAGGGCGTACGTCGCGTCTGCAAAACGATCCAGGAGGAAGTGGTGCAGACCGTGTGCGTCGATCGCGGCCATTGGGAGACGCAGATGGTTGAGGTTGCCTGCGTGCCGCGCCGTTGCGGCTTGCTCGGCCGCCGCGGCTGCGCCACGTGCTGCGATCCGTGCTGCTGCCAGCCTTGCACGACCACCGTGTGCCGGAAAGTCTGGGTGCCGAACGTGGTCGAAGAACAAGTCACCGTCACCGTGTGCAAGCCGCAGATTGTCGAGGAGCCTTGCCAATACACGGTCACCGTCTGCAAGCCCGAAGTCCGAACCTGCACCGTCCGCGTCTGCGACTACAAACAGGAAGTGCGGACCATGAAGTGCAATGTGACGACGTACGAGACGGACGTCGTCCAGAAGGAAGTCGCCTGTACGGTGTGCGTGCCGCAGCAGCGGACGTGGACCGAGACGGTGACATGCTTCGAGACGCGAGCGGAAGAAGTCACGCGGACGGTCACCGTGTGCGTGCCGCGCCAAGTCCAGAAAGAAGTGCAAGTGAACGTCTGCCGTATGGTGCCCAAGACGGTGCAAGTGCCGGTCCAGTGCGGCACTTGTGTCCGAGGCTGCGGTCTGCGAGCCTGCCGCCGTGGCTGCGGCTGCTGAATCCGCACGCCGGCTTTGACGATCGAATCCGCACGGGCCGGATGAAGTTCCGGCCCGTTTCGTTGCGCCTGGTGGCCTGGAGGAGACGGGAGGCTCTCTGGTGCTGAACCTCGGCTCGGCGGGGGCAAGCCCCGCCGGGGTCCGAGGATACAGACGCCATTCCGGCTCGCCACCACGCTGCTCGCCAGCGTGGAGCGGTGTTCAGGACCAGAAGCGGATGCCCAAGAGATCCTTCTGGCCCCCGCAACGGGCGTGCGGGCCCGGCGGCGCCGATCGCCTTACTTTAGCACGGCGTCGAACAGCTGGTAGGCCGTTTCACGCATCGGGGGCGGAAAGTCGTGGGGGCAATCCGGGTGCTCGACGCGCAGCCGGTCCGGGTGTCCGTACAACTGAAAGATCTCGCGGGCGGCCGCCGCGATGCGATCGACGCTGTCGTGGCGGAAATTCGTGTCACCCAGCGGAGCGATGATCAGCACGTGTCGCGGCGCCAAGGCGCCGATCATCTCGTGGAAATCGAAGGGGATTTGTTCCAGCCGGCCGCGGTAATCGGCCAGTTTCAACATATAGCGGGTCTGGCACCATCCCTTCTCCGGATACCAGTTGTCGATCTTGCCGCTGTAGTAGTCCAGGTACGAATCCAGTCCGCAACTCGAGACGACCACGCGGATGCGCTCGTCAAAAACGCTTGTGTACACGGCGTTGTGACCGCCCAGCGAGTGGCCGATCGCGCCGAATCCGTCCCGCTTGACGTACGGCAGCGACTCCAGCAGGTCCAGACCGCGCAGGTTGTCCCACACGGCCTTCAGCGTTCCGCTCTTCCAGCCCAGGGCCTTGAGATCCGGCTGGTACTTGGCCAACAGCGGGTAATTGGGCGCCAAGGTCACATAACCGCGCTCGGCCAGTTCGCTGGCATACTGCCGGTTGGGCCGCGTGCCCAGCCCGACAACCGTTCCGTGGCCGACGACGTTATCGGTGCCGTGCAGGCAGAGCACGGCCGGAACAGGCTGCGCGTCTTTCTCCAACGCCCGCTTGGGGATCAAGAGGTACGCCGGCACTCGACTGCCGGGCTCCGAGGCATACGTGATCAGACGCCGCACGTACGCGCCGCAGTCCACTTCTTCCTCGACCTTGACGTCCGGCGGCACGAGTTTCTCCTGTCCGGGCAGCCGCCCCATGACCTGCTGCATCCCGTCCAGGATCTCCGCGCGACGGTTTCCCCACTCGGCGACCGTCCGCGCCTCGCGCGGGGCGCCGTCAGGTCCGCGGTAGACGAGCAGTTTTTCGCGCGGCAACCGCGGACCGGCGTTCGGCTCCGCCGTCCAGCCGTACGTCCCGGCTCCTGCGACGGCTCCCCCGACAAGAACGGCGCAGGCGACAATTCGCCGCGCAAGACCTGTCCCAACGACTGTCAAGACCGTACGTTTCGTCTGCGTTCGCATGTGGAAATCCTCCTATCAAGTGTTTGCGTTTTCTCTGTGGATCGTCCGTCTATGGTCCGGGTGCCGGGAAGCGCAACGCTGCGGCGACCACACAGCTGATACTGAAGCCGTGCAGCAGACGACGCGCTCGTGCGGTCATCAGCGTCTTTCTCCGGCTGGCCCCTCGCTCCGCGGGAACCGGGATGTTCTTTCGGTCACCGTTGCTTGCCGTCAGAGCGTCCAGCCTTCGCGATAGGCGGGGCGGATTTTCTGGTCGGCATCGGCGTGATTGATGATCCGGCAGGTCAGGGGATCGAATTCGAGCGTTTTGTCGGGGAACTGCGTGGCGATGTTGGCCAGCAGGTACCACTCGGTGAACGGCCCGCTGAACGCGTTGAAGCAGCCCATCGGCACCGGCCCTGCCTGTATGCCCTGGACCCAGCCTCGGAGGAATCGTCCCGGCAGCGGGCGCGGCAGCGCCGGGGGCGGATTGCCGATGTTCAAGAACTTGTCCTCGGGGAATATCTCCACCAGGGTGTCGCCGTGCCCGAAGGTATACATCATCCCTTCCGTGCCGACCCACAGGTTGCCCACCCAATTGCTCCACCGCTTGTCCTCCAGCCTGCCCCACGTCGGGTGCTTTCCAAACAGTTCCCGCAGGAAATCGCGGCGGCGTTTTTCGGGCTCGCGGCCGCCCGAGTACCAACTGATGCGGATCGGCGGCAGGTCCATGCGGGCCGGGATATCCCAATGAACGATGCTCGCGTTGGAAAAGGTGAGGTCGCAGACTTCGCAGCATTCAGCGGTCACCTTGACGGTCTTGGCCCCGGCGGCGGGCGGCTGTTTGGCGATTGGCCAGAGCGTCTCGATCTTCATCGCCTTGAAGAGCGTGGCCCAGAGATGCGCTCCCCACCAGCCCGGATGCCCGCAGGAGAAGTCCCGCCACATGGCATGCCGCATCCAGTCCGGGTGATAGGGCCGGAAAGCGGCCGGGCCGAGCCACAGGTCCCAGTTCAGATAGTCGGGCACCTCGTGTGTGCCCGTCGGCGCCTGGCGTGGCCCTGCGCCGGGGCCGCCCCACATGTGGATTGTCTGGATTTCGCCGAGCCGGCCAGCCCACACGGTTTCGATCACGCGCTCGTTGTAGCCGGCTTGGTTGCCCATCTGGGTCGAGCGTTTCTTCTCCACGGTCAGTTCCGCCAGCGTGCGGGCTTCCTGGATAGTGCGGGTCAGCCCTTTTTCGCAGAACACGTGCAGGCCGGACCGCAAAGCCAGAGCCGACGGTGCGGCGTGGACGTGGTCCGGCGTGGCGACAACCACGGCGTCGAGCTTCGAACCCAGTTCGTCGATCATCACCCGGAAGTCCTCGTACTTCGGGACGTCGGGATAGCGCTGAAACGACTCGGCCGCTTTTTGTTTGTTGACGTCGCACAGCGCGGCGATCCGGCCTCCCGTCTGCTGACGCACCGACGACCAGCCTTCCTCGACGGCGAACGCCGAGCCACGTCCGCCGAGTCCCACGACGGCCACCTGCAACCGTTCGTTGGCTGCGGCGCCCAAGGCCTGGCCAAGCGGCAGCAGGAGCGGGCCCGAGGCTGCCGCCGTGCCCAGGAAGTCCCGTCGAGTCCCACGTCGCCCACGAGAAGCCGCGTGCCTGTTTCCTGACTTGCGTGCGATGGCCATCGTAATGCTCCTTGTCGACGTTCGGTTGCTTAAACACGCTGGCGCCTGATACTCGCCGCCTGTCCGCGACACGGCCGCTGACCTGGATCTGCGCCGCCGTGCCTGACAAGATCCAAGCAATGGCCAGCCATCAATCTAGGCCCGCCTTCTCGGCCGTGTCAATTATCCTGGACGCGGATGCACTCGCGGAACGTCTGCGGGTTTTCGTTGCCGGGTTGGAAACGGACAGAAGTTCCATCATAATAAGCTGCGATTTCCTTTCCTCAAACTTAGGAGAAGACGATGATCCGCACCTTGACCCTGGTAGCTGTTGTTTCGTTTGCCGTCCATGCCTTGGCCGCCGACGGCCCGCAGACTGCGCCGGCCGAACCGGCGGATATGAAGTGCATTTTCAACGGCAAGGACCTGGCCGGCTGGAACGGCGATCCGCGGCTGTGGTCCGTGAAGGACGGCGTCATCCACGGCGAGACGACGCCGGAGACGCCCGCCAACGGCAACACGTTCCTGATTTGGACCGGCGGCACGATGAAGGATTTTGAACTGCGGCTTGCGTTCCGCTCCAGCGCGGCGAACAACTCGGGGATTCAGTACCGGTCCAAGCACATCACCGACGGCAAACTCCGGAACCAGTGGGTCGTGCGCGGCTATCAGCACGAAATCCGCAACGAGGTCAAGCTGCCCAGCGTGTCCGGGTTCATCTATGACGAGGGCGGCAAGCGAGGCCGCGTTTGCCTGGTGGGCGAGCAAGCCACGTGGGGCGAAGACGGCAAAAAGCAGATCACCGGCAAGCTGATCGACGCGGACGAGTTCCAGAAGCTGTTCAAGCTGGACGACTGGAACGACGTCGTGATCATCGCCAAGGGAACCCGTATCCAGCACTACCTGAACAACCGGCTGATCCTCGATTTCACGGACAACGATCCGCAACTGGCGCTGCGCGAAGGCGTGCTGGCCCTGCAACTGCACGCCGGCAAGCCGTTCTGGGTGGAATACAAGAACATCCGCATCAAGGAGATCAAATAGCCGACGCCAGGATCGCCAACGATCCGGCCAAGACGGAACTGGCCGCGCGGCTGACCCAGCAAGGGCTGCCGAGTTGGCGTGGGAGCCAGCGGAGCCCGTGAATCCCGTCGCGCCCCAGCCGACGAGCGTCTCCCAGTCCAAGCCTTCCGCGATACCGGACCGGACCAGGCGGACCTTCGCCGCCTGGTGTTCGGCCGGCGACGGCAGGAGCAGCTTGACTTCTGCCGCTTGCTTGCCGCTTATTCGCCGCTCGTTTACCGTCAAGGTCGTGGGCGCGGCGCAGCAGGCTTGCTTCGGTCCGCTCACCGGGGCGTGTCATGCCGCACGGGGGCTGCGCGAGCTGTGCGTTGCAATCGAAGCGAAGAGGAAGGAAGGACGCCAAGATGGGTACCAGTTGCAGTCGAGGCCTGACCGTTTTCAGTCTCCTGCTTTGGACGTGGGGGACGCTGGGTGCGGAGGAGAAATCTCTGCTGACCCAGGAGCAAAGCGAGAAGGTTTGCGGCACGCTGTGGGAAGCCCTTGAAAGTCATCGGCAAACGCACTATTCTCCCAAGACGCACCTGCTCTACTCGACGCCGCTGGACCGCTTGCCGTCCGCCAGCCAGGTCCGGGATCTGTACCCCAACCCGGTCGGCTACGGGACCGGGATGGAAGACTGTACGATGTACGCGGGCACGCTGTTGGTCGCGTGGGTCGAGCTGTTCGATTTGACCGGCGACGATTCTCTGAGAGCCCGCGCCTACGACACCTATCTGGGCCTGCGGGCCGTCGGCACCGCGCACGGCGTGCGGGGGTTTGTCTCCCGCGGGATTTGTCCCGAGGACGGCGCCAGCACGTACATCACCTCGTCCCGCGACCAGGTCACGCATTACGTCGAGGGCTTGTGGCGATACTTCCGCTCGCCGCTGTGCGATGACGGCACGCGGCAGGAAATCCGCGGCCTGCTGACCGATCTGGCCGACGTCATGGCAGCCCAAATCAGGTCCGAGAATGACTATGGTTTCCTGCGGGCGGACGGCTCCAAGGACCCGCGTGGGTTGCACAAGATGTGGCACGTTTACGCCCACGAAGCGGCCCGTCTGCCCATGATTTACGCCGCCGCGTGGGATGCGTCGGGGGACGCCAAATATCGAGCTCTCTACGAAACGCTGGCCCACGACGCGGTCGATCAATCCCTGACCCTGAACTCGCGGCCGTTGCCCGAAGTCAACGCGTGGGTGCCGACCTACAGCTTTTACCAGATGCAATGCTCGCTGGACGTCATGCTGCGCGTCGAAAAAGACACGCCGCTGAAGGACAAGACACTCCACGCAATGAACGCCGCGAAGGATTTCGCCTCCATCCGTCTTCCGGGGCTGGTCCAGAATCAGAATCTGCAACAGTTTGCCGACATCCATATCGCGCAGCTGGTCAACCCGTCGCTGGCCTTGACCCCGGAGCAGAAGACCCACCTGGTCAACACGCTCACGCACCGGAAGCTGAAGCACACGGGCGTCAGCGGCACGTGCCATCTGCTGCGGGCGTACGCCCACGCTTGCCGGAATGGCTACGTGCCGATCCCGCGAGGGAAGATGCCGCCGGCGGTGGATGTCCGCCGGACTGCGTTGCCCTCCGTCACGTGGAAGACACTCCCGCCGCAGCCGGAAGTGGACGAACACCTGATCGTGCTGCTGGGCGACGCGCACCTCGGCGCCGAACTGCGAAATCTGGACCGGCTGCAGAATGCCGCCAACCTGGTTCTGCAGATGCGTCCGCGGCCCGCGATGATCCTCTTGACGGGCGACCTGGCGGCCCACGGCACGCCGTCGGAATACGCGCTTGCCAGCCCTGTCCTGAAACGGTTTGCCGATGCGAGGATTCCGGTGAAATGCCTGTTGGGCGAGGCGGATCGGCGGGAGGCGTTGGCTGCCGTCCTTCCGGAAGATAAGCTCGCGAAGGCGTTCGCACCGAACAACCCCATGGCGGTTCTCGAACATCCGCGGGCCGACTTCCTGCTGTTGAATACGGCGGCAGACGAGGCCGGGAGGGCTGTGCTGGCCGATGAACAGAAGCGATGGCTGGGCGACCAGGCGCGGAAATACGCGGCGTCACGAAAGCCGTTTTTCGTCGTCTCGCATCATCCGCCAGCGCGTTCCGCCGCGGCGGAATGGCTGAGCGGCAGCGCGACGTTCCTGGCCTGGCTTCACGGGCACGAGCACCGCTGGACGGACAAGCCCCGGGACGCGCCGCGGACGCTGGGGCTGCCAAGCGTCGCGTACTCGGCGGACGGCGCGCCGCACGAAGGCTTCTGTACGCTGAAGATGGACAAGTGGGAATTCATCTTCCGCCCCGTCACCTACGATCAAGACGACGTGTGGGCCCGGCGCGTCGCCGTGTTCCGGCTGCATCCGTAATCCCCCGTAAGCCGCTCGCGGAGCGAGCGGCCTACGATGACGAGCGCACTCTCAGGACGCTGTCGTTATTGGGCTTCGTGATAAGCCCGGATTTCGAAGATCCGAGCCGACTTGGCGCCGCCGGTGGCTTCCACGGTAACGCGCAGCCGATGGGCCTCGACTGCCGGGAACCGATGAACTCGCCGGCGCTGGTAGTTGTCCGCCACCTTGGCCAACTCGCGCCACTGGCCGCCGTCGTGGTACTCCAGGCGGTAGTCCTTGACGCACTGCGGCACCAGCGGTTCAGCATGGAACCGAGTATTCATGTCCGTATCGAACGTCAGGTATACCGTGTTGACTTGGGCCGGCTGAGGCAACGCCAGCTCGATCCACTGGGGCAGACTCTGGGCTGGGTCTGAAGCCCACATGTTGGTCGTCGTGCCCACGATTCGGGCCACGCCGTTGATCACGTTTTCCGGCCGATAGTCGCAGGCGATTGCGGTCGGCGGGTCCGTCACACAGGCGTAGTGCTGTCCCCGGACCACGGTCCATTCGGGTCGCGCGTCGCCGCCGTAGGCCCGGCAGCTTGCCGGCGGGGCAGCTTGCATCAGCCGCCACGAGACGCCTTCGGTTTTCGGCAGCCAGAACCAGACGTACGGCTGCTGCACCGCGCAGTCGATCGGGAACCGGACCCAGGCCAGACGCCCCGGCGCGGCTTGGGCCGACGCCGTGGTCAGATCCTGCCGGGAGGAGAAGTCGCCCGGCTCCGCCGCCTCCCGCACGTGGACCGTCACCTCGACGGGCTCGGTACGCTCGGAGGCCAGCAACAGAAAGATGCTTTGCAGCCGCTCGTGGACGCCGCGGGGGAGCATCACGGCCCGCGGCATGTTCAGCGGATGGGCTTCGCGATGACGCACCTGGTCCCGCGTGAACGTCTCGACGGAGGTCGTGCTCGACGCAGTCACCTTCGCCGCGCGGGCCAGGTCGTCCGGGTCTTCGTTCTGCAGCTCCGGAATGTACTGGTCGTGCTTCAAGAGTGTTTGTTGCAGTTGTCCAATCTGCTTCTGGCCCAGTTCGCGCGGCGTCTGTCCGGACCGCAGGCACAGCGCGGCGGCCGTGCCGGCGGCTTGTCCGAGCGTGGACAGGGTTCCCTGGACGCGCAGCGATCCCAGGCCGATGTGCGTCGTGCTCACGTGCCGGCCGGCGAACAGCAGGTTCTCGATGTTCACCGAATACAGAATGCGGTAGGGAATGGTGTAGATCGGCACGTGCGGGTTGCAGTGAAAGGGTCCTTCCGCGCCGGAGAAGATTCCCCGCTCGTGATGGACGTCCAGCGGCCAGCCGCCGTAGGAGATGCGGTCGGGAAACACGGTGCCGTTCTGGGCGTCTTGCTGTTTGAAGAGGTAATCCCCTTCCAGCCGCCGCGTCTCCCGCTTGGCGTTCATGTAGGGCACGAAGGCCAGCACGTGATCGCTCGCCTGTTCCCGCTCGGGCCAGCAGTTCTTGATAAAGTCCCAGTAGCCGAACGAGATTTTGATCAGTTCGTCGCGGGCCTGTTCCGGATCCCACAGATCGTCGATGTCGCCAGCGTGCTCCAGCCACCAGTTGCCCCAACTGACGTGGTCGATGCGGCGGCCGAACTGCTCGGCGGGCGGCAGCTTGGCGGCCCACGGCGGCGGCGTGTAAGGCACCGGCCGTCCGGCAGGTCGGGCGCGGAAGGAAACCGTGTAGTTGCCCATGATGCAGCCGCTCATGGTGATCGCGTCCGTTTGAGGCGGCGCCAAATCCTCGCCGAATTCCTCGCGCGACTCGCGGCCCAACCGGTATTGGGCTCCGGCATAGTACCCCACCCAGCCGTCGCCCGTGCCGTCGATGAACATCCTGCCGCGAAATTCGCTTTGCTGTCCACTCAGCGTATCCACGGCGGTGACCGCGGCGATCCGCTGCGGATCGTGCATCGTGGCGGCGATCACGTGGCGGTTGTAGAAGATCCGCAAGAGCGGCTCTTCCTCGGCCACCATCCGGAATCCCTCGCTCATCCGTTGCTGCTGAAAGTACGCCTTGTGCCGGCCGACTTCTTCCATAATCCCACTTTCGCGGGCGTTGGGATGGCTGACGCTGGCCCCACAGATGCCCACGCCCAGCTCGTCGCTGGCATTGCCGCCCAGCACGGGCCGGTTCTGGATCAGGGCTGTGCGGGCGCCCAGCCGGGCGGAGGCGATGGCCGCACAGCACCCGGCCGCGCCGGCTCCGACCACCACCACGTCGAATTCGCCCTCGGCCGCCGGTTCCCACGGCACGCCGCTCAGCCGGCTCCGCTCCTGCTGCAGCCGCTTCAGGTCCGCCGGCGGCACGTAAGCGAGATCGCTGGTCAGCAGCAGCGCGTCACAACGGCCGAAGTAGCCTGTCAGGTCGTGCAGCGTCAGCTTGACCGCTCCGGAAACCAAGTCGAATTCGCCGGCGGATTCCCAGATCCAGGCCTCCGTGTCCGCCGCCCCGAAAACCTGTGACGAACGTACCCCGTTGACCGACACGCCGAATCTCCCCGGCGCGTGATCGCGAATCCAATTCTTGGCGCGGACCCACACCCGATAACGGCCCGTTCGGGCCAACTGCACCTCGGTCGCCGCGTCGCCGATGGGCTGTCCCACGCCCGCAGCGATCAGATAGGCCGAACCCATCTGCTGGACGAACTGGGTGTCCAGCCGCCAGTCGCCGTAGTCGGCGAAATCCTCGGCCTCGACCCACAGAAAGCCGGGAACGACCATCGTCGCCGGCCGCGGCGGTTTGCGGAACAGCGTGTAGGGCGACCAGACGTCGGCAGGGTTCTTTTCTCCTTGAACTTCACCCGCTACGGACGTCGCGCACAGCCCCAGGACCAGCAGGCACCAAACCCAGTGTCGAAACAACATGCGATGGCTCCTTCTACCCGCCAGGCGGCCTGTAGCCGCAATCCCCCAAGCCCGCCTCTGGACGCTTCGCCGGCCCCCAGGCTTTCCCCCGGCAGGTCTTTCAGACGCCTACCCAACCGCAACGCGGTGACCGATCACCGATCACTCATCGCTGATCCCTCATCACCAATTACTGATCCCCCAACTGCTCCGCGATCGCATCAATCAGCGTCTCCAGCGACCCGCGGGCCAGCACGGAGACGTTCTCCTGGTACAGGCCTTTTCCGAAAGACGCCTGGTCCAACAGGTAGGATACTTCGCTGGAGTTGGCCACCGTGCCGACGATGATCGGCGTGCCGGGGAAGCGTCGCCGCAGCTCGCGTTGCAGCACGTTGTAGTGCTCGCCGGTGAGTGCCAGCCAGACGGCGTCGCCCAGTTTCCACAGTCGCACGGGAAACGGATAGCAATCGCCGGGCGGCAGGTGGCCCACCCGTTTCAGGCTGCGGGTCATGCGTTCGACCATGGCCCGAGCGTCGCGGGCGCGGGCCGGATCGCCGGCGGCCTTGGCGGCCGTTTCTTCCTGCTCCCACTTGGCCCGCTCCCGCTGGACCTCTTCGGCCTTCGGCAAGTCTTTGCGGTAGGGCAAGGGTACGACAAACTCGCGGGTTTGCCACGTCTCGCACGCCCGGCGGCGATCGTCGCCGGCAGGCACGTATTTCCAGGTTCCCAGCGTCGCGCCGGAAATCACCGGCCCCGCGTACTCAAAGGCCATGTCCGCCGGAGGGAGTGCTTCCAGCGCCGCGAGCGCGGCGTGGCCCAGTTGCCGGCCGTTGCGGTCCGCCACGGCCACATCGCCCACGAAGCCTTCGCGCGGGCCGAGGTCGCCGGAGGCGCCTTGGAGGAACAAGCAGGGCGCCCCCGTCGCCGCTTCCACGACCTCGCGCATCGCGCCGACGTAATCCGGACTGATCCGCGTATTCTCCCAAGCCAGCGTCGTCGCATGGCAGGCATAGTTGACGATCGTCGCCAGCGGCCGGGAATCGCGGCCCGTGGCGCGGGCCACCAGCACCGTATCGTCGGCGACGCCGTCCGGATTGTACCCGCACACGTACTGCTGCCGGGATTCATCGCGATAATCCCGATTGGCGGCCAGCGAGCAACGGCCGTGGCCGTAGACCACGGCCGCCGGCTGTTTCGTCGCGCGGGCGGTGCGCGCCAGGGCCGCGACGTTGTCGCCGAGTCGCTCCAGATAGGGCGGAATCAGGTCGCCGCCGGGCAGGTCACGGCGCTCGTAGCCCATCAGGCCCGCTCCGTGCGTGTGCGAGAAGAAGAACACGAACCGCTCGCAGGGCAATTCGGCCCCCGCTGCGGCACGCTGCCGCACGCCATCCATCTCTTCCCGCGACAGCAGGCAGTGGTCCAGCGCCACGGCCAGGTGGAAGTCGTCCGCCGCGTGCGGATTCTCCAGATACAGGGCTGTCGCCGTCAGCGGCCGGTGCACGCCCGTCGAGCGGTCGTGCGTGGCCGCGCCCCACATGCGGTGGTAGATGCCCACCGGCGGCGTGATGTCGCCGCGGGCGACGCCGACCACGCAGCGAGACTGCGGTGATTCGATACGGTGCATCAGGCTGCTCCCAATTCGCCAACTGGGACGACTACTTCAAGTCCGACGGCTTCACCCCTTTTTTGAAATTGCCGAAGCCGTAGAACGTCGGCTCGTAAGGCCCCACGGTGTCGGCGCACGCCTTGGCGGGCATCTTCTCCTCCAGACCCGTGGCCCAGTAGACGGCGTTCACGACCAGACGGCGGAGATCTTCGCAGGCAAAATCCACGGCCGCGCCCATCGTGGTGCAGATAATCTTCGCCGTCTTGCCCTGATTGCCCGTGAACGTCTTGGTCCAGACCAGCGGCATCATCGGATCGTTCTTCGGGCCGACGACCGGCTTGTCTGTCGGATTCATGCCGTCCAGCACCTGGCCGTACACCAGCACCTGGGCTTCCGGGATCAGGTTCTTGATGCCGTACACGTCGGTCGGCCCCCAAATGTCCTTGACGCCCTTCAGAATCGGGTGGTCCTGGTACTTCTCGTTGATCGCCCCGCGGGTGCTTTCGACGCGATGGTGGCCGTGGTGGTTGATCCACGTTTCGCCCAACACCTGCTGGCCGAACCCGCCGGGCCAGTCCTTGTTTCGCCAATCGTATTTGGCGTAGGCGCTGGCCTTGTTCTTCGAGTAGCTGAAAGCGTGCGTCGCCGTGCGGAGGCCCAGGATCGGCTTGCCCGAATTCACAAACTCGTCGACGTATTTCATCTCGCTGTCGGGCAGTTCTCGGAACCGCGAGGCGATGATCATCATGTCGGCGGTCTGCAGGGCCTGCAGTCCGGGGATGTGGTTCTGGTTCAGCGGATCGATCGTGCCGTCGGCCGGGTTGATCGAGAACAGCACGGTGCATTTGAAGCCGTGGTGTACGGCCAGGATTTTGCCCAGCATCGGCAGGCATTCTTCGGAACGATATTCCTCGTCGCCCGCGACCAGCACGATGTGCTTGCCCTTGCCCGGCCCTTCTTGGCCTTCGTAGACGACCCAGGGATCCTCGGCGACGGCCGCCAAGCCGCTGCAGAACGCCAACGCTCCCAGGACGAGTCCGCCCAGTCTGATTGTCATGTTGCGCACGGGATACCTCCCTCTCTCAGAAACCTGTGAATGGGTGCTCGAATGGTTCGTTCGTCAAACCGCCAGCCGCCCCGCGGCACGGCGTCCTCAAAGATAGCAGAACCCCGCGGCTTTTTCCAACGGGCATCGCGGCCGGGCGCTCCAGTGGCGGCTGGTTTGTTTACCCCGCAGCCAACGGCAACGGCGGATGCACCGTTGGCAGTCGGCCCGCGCTGGCGCCGTCGGGGCGCGACTCAACAAACGAGATTGTCCCCGAAATTCCACCGCGGGTGCTTGTCGCTGGGCGACGGAAACCAAACAATACGTTGACCCATCTCAGCGTCTCAGGGAGGCTTACCATGACCTGCGTCCATCTCAAACAGCTGTACGACCTGTGCCTCAAAGAGGGGCTCAAGATCGGCGGCTCGGATCTGGTCCGCATCGTGTGCAATCAGTGCGGCGAACAGGAGGTTTGTCCGTCCATGCTGATGGAGCAGTACGAAGCCCAACATCCGGAACAGCGGCTGGAAGCCGACGACGAGCAAGGTGAAGGAGGCGAGCCGGCGTAAGGCTTGCCCCGCCGCACCGCGCCAAAGCGGCTCCAGCGGCAAGACGCCGGAGGGTTACCCGGCAGTGCCGTGCCCGCGAGCCCGAACTGGCGACCGCCGGAGCCGATGCGTTTGCATCGCTGGCGACCGGCCCGTCGGTTGCTTTGCCTGTTCATCCCACGCTTCGCGTTTCCCTTTCCTCTCAACCCCTTTCACGAGCCTGCCAGTGATGAACCGCAACGACGCCTACGCCCTGCTGTGCGAATACACCCAAACCGAAAGTCTGCGCCGGCACATGCTGGCGGTCGAAGCCGCCATGCGGGCCTACGCCCGCAAGTTCGGCGAAGATGAAGAGAAGTGGGGGATCGTCGGCCTGCTGCACGACTTTGACTACGAGCGGTGGCCGACGCTGCCCGACCATCCGCTGCAGGGCGCGGCGATCCTCGCGCAACGCGGCTATCCGGACGACGTCATCTATGCCATCAAGTCGCACGCGGGCGACGATATTCCCGATTGCCCCCGCGTCTCGCGACTGGACAAGACGCTGTACGCTTGCGACGAGTTGACCGGCTTTATTACCGCCGCCGCCATGGTCCGGCCCACGCGGATCGGCGGACTGCAGGCCAAGAGCATCCGCAAGAAGATGAAGGAGAAAGCCTTTGCCGCCGCCGTCAACCGCGACGACATCGTCCGCGGGGCCGAAGCGCTGGGCGTCGACTTGAACGAACACATCCAATTCGTCATCGACGCGATGGCGGGCATCGCGGAACAACTGGGCCTGGCCCCTCCGCCGTCGTCATGACGAAGGTCGATCGGCCAAGTCTCCGACCAGTTAGCATACGCCTTCAGGGTCGAATACCACCGGAACGTCGCCGGGAGCGGCAAACAATGCCCTGCCGTCTCGAACCGCCAACGCATCCGGGTGGTCCACTTCCAGCCGCTCGCCATTTACCATGGCCACGGTAAAAGTTCGGAATGGGGTGCGGTGTTGGAACGTTCGGATCGTGCCGTCGAACGTATCCCGGTCCATCATCTCCCCCCTTCCGTTTTTCATGGACCAGCAACTCACGAATTCTCTGAGACGAACGCCGGAGCAACGTTTTGGCGGCATCCACTGGCGTCTTTGAAGTTGCGCATCGTCTCCGCCGAGCTTGCTCGGTGTGACGGCGATTCTACACCAGGGCCGAGAAACCTCCGCAAAACCCGCCCCTGCCGAGCTTGCGGTGGAGCGAAGGATTCGACCACCGTGCGCGACGCTCCAATCACTGCTTCCACCGAGCACGCACGGCGGGGGCGGCCCCGCGAAAAATGCGCCACTTCAAAGACTGGCGTCCCGTCGGGTCGTGGCGTCGAGTGAGCATCGTTCGAGAAATAACTGTCCAGTGTCCTTTGCTGATCATCCCTCGGAGTGTGATGGCTACTCTGACGAGGCGACAGTTATTTCTCGAACGATGCTAAGCGGGCAAAGGCACTAGCACCAAACGGGATTTCGGCACTTTTCCGCGTCGTTTATTATGAAGTCACGGTTTCGGTGCTGGGGTCAGGCTTACAGAATTCAATTTTGGCCGAGTTTGGTGCCAGCCACGTCGCATGACTCCGCTCGGCCAAAATTGAATTCTGTAAGCCTGACCCCATTTCGCGCGACCGTGCCATCCTAGACGG
>JAAYYU010000401.1 GCA_012515235.1 Candidatus Anammoximicrobium sp. | reverse complement strand
CCGTCTAGGATGGCACGGTCGCGCGAAATGGGGTCAGGCTTACAGAATTCAATTTTGGCCGAGCGGAGTCATGCGACGTGGCTGGCACCAAACTCGGCCAAAATTGAATTCTGTAAGCCTGACCCCATTTCGCGCGACCGTGCCATCCTAGACGGCGACTTTCCGTGGCTGTTTTCCGTTTGGCACTAGCTGGACTGCAGGATGCAAGCCCCGAAGGTAAAGCCGCCGCCGAAGGCGCACAGGCCCAGTCGCTCGCCCTTCTGCATCGTGGGAAAGATGTCGGACAGGCACAGCGGAATGCTGCTCGACGACGTGTTCCCGTACTTGCGGATGTTGCTGTACACGCGGACGCCGATGCGGTTTTGAATGGCGTCGATAATCCGCTGGTTGGCCTGATGCGGGATCACCAGGTTGAGATCTTGCACGCGGAGTCCCTCGCGGTCGCAAGCACGGTTCAGGCTGGTGACCATCAGGCGGACCGCCTCGCTGAAGACTCGCCGGCCCTTCATCTGGATATAGCCGTCGTGCAGCAGCGGCACGGACAGCGTGCTGCCGTCCTCGCCCTTGGCCGACAGTTCCGGGCGGTGCAGCCGGGCTTTGGCCCTTTCGCAATGCGCTTCGCCGTACAGCACCGTGGCCGAAGTCGCATCGCCGAACAGGATGGTGGTATCGAAATCCTCCGGGTCCAGCAGCGGCGACAAGACTTCGGCCGTGACGACCAGCACGCGGCCCAGCGGCGTGCTTTGCAGATAGTCGTAGCCCGCCTGGAAAGCGTATAAATAGCCGGAGCAGGCCGCGTTGATGTCGTAGGCCTGCGCCATCAGTTCGGTTTTGTCGCGGCACAGGGCATTGAGCACCTGGCAGGCCATCGACGGCGTCGACTTGGTGGGGCTGGTCGTGCTGCAGATCACCAGATCGATGTCTTCCAGGATCAGGCCTTCCCGGTCCAGCACGTTCCAGCACGCCTGGGCGGCCATGGTGACGGCGTTTTCCCCGTTTTGCGCCCACATCCGGCTTTCGATGCCCGTGCGGCGAATAATGTCTTCCGCCGACATGGCGGGGACGTGTTTGATCGCGCCCCGGTCCAGCAGTTCCGAGTTCGTCACGACGCGGCTGCCCGTCACGGTGGCGACCGACGAGACCCCCACGTCGAACGGCCGGCGTTCCTTGAATTGCTTCGGCAGGTGCAGCGTGCCGGTCGTCGTCTTGCGCGTCAAGACGGGCGTGCCGCACTGCTCCTGGGTGATCGGTTTCGGCCGCTGGGCCTGCTGGCCGGTGTTGATCCGCATCATCGGCGCCCCGACGTCGACCACGTCGCCCGGCGCCACCAGGATCTTCTCGATCAGGCCCGAGGCGGGCGAGGTCAGTTCGAAGACGCTTTTGGTCGCTTCCAGCGACGCCAGCAGATCGCCCCGTTCGACACGCTGGCCCGCCTGGACCATCAACTCGACCACGGTCACCGTGTCGTCTGAGGGTCCGGAGCCGATCGCTTGGACGATGTGGACGCCTTCCTCGGCCTTCTGGGGAGGAATCCAGCTGATTTCCAGGTTCAGCAATTCCGCCGCCGTCGTGAGCACACGCTGAAACGAAGGCATGACTTCGATCTGATTGGCGAAATTGCAGGGAATATGCGTGTCGGGACGCGTGACCCGCCGCATCGCGACGGGGACGCGGGTGCGCTGCGCCACGGTGGCCATGATCTCGCCGCCCAAGCCGCAGGTCTGGTTGTCTTCGTGGACGACGATCAAGCGGGCGGTCTTTTCCGTCGACGCCAGCACGGCCGCCTGATCCCAGGGCGAAATGCACCGCAGATCCAGGACTTCCGCCTCCACTCCGGCCAGTTCCAACGCCGCGGCGACCCGTCCGCACAGCAGCACGGTGTTGCCCCAGCCGATCAGCGTGAGATCGCGCCCGGCACGGACCTTGCGCGCCGTGCCGATCGGCACGAACTGGCGGTCGACGTCGGCCGACGTGGTCAGTTCCGGATTGTTCAGCATGCTCTTGGGGTAGAAGATGACCGTCGGACGCGCCGACTCGAAGGCGGCATTCAGCAGTCCGGCGGCGTCGCAGGCCGTCGAGGGCACGAAGACATCCAGGCCCGGCGTGTGGGCCACCACGGATTCGTAGGTTTGCGCGTGGTAGGGTCCCAGGCCCGGCCGATAGCCCCCACACGCGGCCATCACAATCACCGGCGCATTCCACTGGCCGCCCGTCCGCCAGTGCAGCATGGCCAGTTCCGCGACCAGTTGGTTGTAAGCCTGCGGCAGGAAGTCCGCAAACTGGATAAAGGCCACCGGCCGCTGGCCCACCAGCGCCCGGCCGATCGCGGTGCCCAGGATCGTGGATTCCGTCAACGCGGAATTGATGACCCGGCCGGGGAACTGGGTGCTCAAGCCGCGCGTCACCCCGAACACGTCGCCCTTGGGATCTGCGATGTCCTCGCCCAAGAGCAACACCCGTTCGTCCTTGCGAAGGTGGTCGCGCAGGACTTCCTTGATCGCGTCCCGCATGATCAACTGCAGGCCTTCGCCCGTTCCCCGCCGCTCGCGGGACGGATGCGTCAGTTCGACCTTCAGCGGCCGTTTCGCTTCGAGCGTCGGCTCCGGTTCCATCCCGGCAACCGCCTCCTCGTCGGCCTCAACGACGGCGATCTCGGCTTGCTTCCGCACCTCCGCCAACTCGGCCTCGCTCCAACCGTTTTCCAACAGCCATCGCTCAAAAATCGGAATCGGATCGCCTGTCTGATGGCCTTGGGCGATATCGTCGGCGCTGCGGTAAATCGACTGGTCGTCGGCATTCGTGTGGCTGCCCAAACGTTCGATGTCCAGGACGATGAGGGCCGGACGCCGCTCGCATCGCATTTCTGCAACGATCTCGGCGAATTGGTCATAGACGCGGTGCATATGCCTGCCGTCTGCGAATTGGATCGGCATCCCAAACAGCGTGCCGGCCGGCCCGTCCGGAAGCGAGTAGAAAGTCCGCCCTTCGGTTCTGGTCGAAATGGCCCAGCGGTTGTTTTGCACCACGAACAGGACCGGCAAGCGACTGCGGACAGCCTCCGCGCACGCCTCCAAGAACTCGCCCTGTTGCGTTGTCCCGTCGCCCACCCCGCAATACACGATGGGCGCCGTGTCCTGGTCGCGGACGGCGGCGGCCACGCCAACCGCCTGCAACGCGTTGTTCGCCACGGGCACCGCCATGCTCAGCAAGTGAAGTTCCGGGTCGCTCATGAACCCGTACATCTGCCGTCCGCGCGAGCTGGAGTTGTTCTTGCAATACAGATTGTCGAAAAACGCACGCAGCGGCAACCCGCGGGCCAGCAGCAGGGCCTTGTCGCGATAGTGGCAGTGCAGCCAGTCGTCTTCCGTCAGGTGCGGCGCCAACGCCGCGGTGGCTTCGTGACCGCCACTAAAAAGGGTGAAGAACGCCTCGCCGCGGTTCGTGATCTCCTGTTCAAGCTGATCGACCCGCCTGGCGGAGACCATCGCTCGGTAGAGGGCCAACTGATGCTGTCGATCCATTACTCGATCTCACCGAAGGCGTTAGCCATCCGCGCTTGGCCCGGAAGACAAAGGAATTTAGGACCACTTGAGCGGTCAAAAAACGTCGAACCGCCCATGTCCGGAGCTTCTTGTCCAGTTCTCTCCAAGCCTGCCCGCGGCCATTGAATTCACGGAAACATCGGAGCTGAATTCGCCCCGACCGCCAAAACAAGCCGCCCAATTCCATGGCGCCGGCAAGCCGCGCCCGTTCGTAAGACGGATCTGAAAACCCAATCGGCCGGGTCCGCATTCCCGTCTTACGTCATTCTTCTGCCCGCCTGAGCGATAGCGACCCGTTCGGCAAGACGGTCATTCTACGTTCTTCTCGCAAGAAAGGAAGACGTTTATTAAACCCAACGAATTCTGCACAAATTTGATCTCAGGCCCACTCGTGCGCCAAGCCGAAACGACTGCCAGCTGCTCGGAACAGGCCGATTTTTCCAATTGCGACGATGCCGGAAACAGAAACGAACCCGTTCGTCAACTGTGTTGCTTGAATCGCTACCTAGAAGCACCGATCAAAGATGTTATGTTAGGGATTATGGATAAGATGCGTTTGTTGGGCTAGAATTAGGGGATGCTGTCCACCGCCGTTGTCGAATTCGTCCGTTGACGCGTTACGGCGAGCGGCGGCCTGTAGGAACTTTTTTGCCTTTGCTGCGTCTAACGCGGTTGGAGGAATCTGCAGGGCGGGCGGCCTGCCTCAATCGGTTTGCATTTGTGGAGTCCACAACTAGTCTAAAGCAAGGTAGTCAGGTCTGTCGGTTGGCAGGCTTGCGCCGTCCCCGGGGGCAATTGCGTTTTATTTCTTAGCGGGAAAGAACCCATGAGTCCGACACGCCGCAGTTCGGTTCGTTCTCTTCGCCACAAGAGCAAGTCTCGCGGGGCCGCAGTGCGTTCTCCGCAGCGACGGGCCTGCCTGGAGCAACTGGAAGCACGCCAAATGCTGGCCGGCAACGCCAACCCCTGGCACAACGTCGCCAATCCGTTGGACGTCAACAATGACGGATTGTTCACGCCCAACGACATTGTGGTGTCCGTGAACAGCATTCATCGGTACGGAATCGGCCGGCTAGGAGAATCGCTCGGCGCCCTCATCCATTCCGGATCCACGCAGGGCGGAGCCAGCGAGGGCGAAGATGGCTCCGAGGCGATTCGCGATCCCAAAGTCATGGTGGACGTCAACAACGACAACCTCCTGACTCCGTTGGATGCCGCGCGTCTGGTGAACGCGTACAACGCGGGCGAGGGCGAACCGGGGATGGTTCGCGCCAGCGTACGGATGACCACGAACGTCCCGCTGCGTTACGAAGACCTGGGCGGGGTCACGATCCAGCGCCCGGTCATCGACTATCCGGAGGCCACGTGGCCCACGCGTCAGGATGTGACGACCGTGACTCCCGGCGAGACGGTCCTGCTGAACGTGTTCGTTCAGGACATTCGCCCCGATGACGGTTCGAACAACTTCGGCGTTTTCGCCGCCTACTTCGACTTGGCCTACGACCCGGCGGCGTTCTCGATCCCTGCAGGCGCCTCCAACAACCCCCAGGAAGCCTTCAGCTTTCCCGTCAATTTCGGAAACGCGAAACACCAGCAAACGTTCGGGACGCCGCCAAATCAAACGAAGACCGAGGACTACAACTATCCCAACGGGTCAAGCGGTGACGCGAGCACGCCCGGACTGATCGATGAACTCGGCGGGTTCGCCAACTACCCGTCGTCCTTGTATGGCAGAACGTTGCCGAATGTCCCCGAGGCCAAGCGAGACGTCTTCCTCGTGGCGCATGTACTCGACGTGCCGTTCACCGTGCAGTCGTTCGTCGTCCAGAACGACCAGTACGACGTCCAAGAGGGTCAACCTGCGACGCTCAGCGTGCTGGAGAACGATGCGAAGATCGGCAGCGCAACGGGCGTCTCGTACGCCTTCAACATCGGGCCCGCCCAAGGCACGGGGCACGATTTCCTGGTGTACACCGATCCGGAGGAGAATTCGGCCGTCCCGTCAGATCAGATTGACTTCGTTCACGATGGGCTGACGGTCGTCAATACGCGCACGCTGACGACGAGCATCTTCCAGGCCCCCACCAAGGGCACGGTCACGCCGGGACTGAACAACACATTTATCTACACGCCGACCGTTCAAGGGCCGGACACCGACACCTTTGTCTATACCGTCAGCGACGGTGTAACGTCCAAGCAGGCCACGGTCACCGTCAACATCGGGTCGGTCAACGATCCGCCGGTGATTACAGTTCCGGCAGGCCAAACGACGAACGAAGACACCGACAAAACCTTTGCGGCGGGCGCGATTTCCGTGGCGGATCCCGATGCGAGCGATGGCCAGTTGCTGGTCACCGTGAGCATTCCGAACGCCGCCGCCGGTACCTTCTCGCTGGGCAACCCCGCGTCCGGCGTCACATTCACCGCTGGCGACGGCACGCGGGACACGCAGATGACGTTCACCGGCAACCTGACGCAGATCAACAACGCCTTCGGTGCCGCGACCTTCCACCCAGCCCTGAACTACAACGGCCCGGCTTCGGTCGTGATCACGGTCAACGACCAAGGAAATACCGGGGAACTTGGCGGGCCGAAGAGCGACACGAAAAACTTGACCATCAGCGTCACGCCGGACAACGACCCCCCCGTGAACACCGTGCCGGGAGCGCAGACCGTCCCGAACAACGCCGCCTTTGTCTTCTCTGCCCCCAACGGCAATCTGATTTCCATCGCGGACGCCGACGGCGACGTGAACGTCCAGACCGATCTGTCGGTCACAGCCGGCAGCTTGGCCGTCAAGCCGGGCGGCGGCGCCACGATCACCGCGCCCAACGCCATGAGCGTCCGGATCGCAGGAACTGTGTCGCAAGTGAACGACGCCCTGAGCCAAGTCACCTTTACGCCGCCGGTCGAGACGTCGCCGGGCTTTATCGGCGAAGTCACCCTGACGGTGCTGACGAGCGACCTGGGCAACACCGGCTCGGGCAATGTGCTGACGGACGAGGATCCGGTCACGCTGAACGTCGTCCCGCCGCGGCAGCCGTTTGCCGCCAACGACTCGGCCACGGTCGCGGAAGGCAGCCAGGACAACCCGATCGACGTGCTCGGCAATGATATTCCGACGGCCGGCGGAACGCTGACGATCACGAAGTTGAACGGTCAGGACGTCGCCCTCCAGCCCATCGCCACGACGCACGGCACCGTGACCACCGACGGCACGGACGTTACCTACACGCCCGCGGACAACTACTTCGGAAACGACTCGTTTACTTACACCATTGAAGCCGCGCCGGATGCGGGCCAAGGAGAACACACGGGAACCGTCAATGTGCTCGTGACGCCGGTGAACGACCCGCCGGAGTTGACCATTCCCTTCGCGCAAATCACGACGAACGAGGACATTCCGGTGCTGATCGTCAACGGCGGCAGCATGACCGTCGCCGACCTCGATGCGGACTCCGGCGGAGGCGTGAAGGTGACGGCCAGCGTCTCTCACGGGACGCTGCATGCTCCCAACGGTACGGTTGTCGTCGGCGGCGCCGATACGGGGACGCTTTCGATCACCGGCTTGATCGCCGCGGTAAACGCTTCGCTGGCCGGCCTGACCTATACGCCGGCGGAGGATTATTTCGGCGCCGACACGCTGCAGGTTCTCGTCGACGACATGGGCAACACCGGCGGCGGGTCGCTGACCGATTCGGGCTCGGTGCCCATCACCGTCAACCCGGTCAACGATGCCCCGACGATCAAGGCGCCGGTGCAGGCGGCTACGAAACAAGACGTCCCCATCACGTTCACGCAGGGCACTGCCACGGAAATCTCGATCGCTGACGTGGACAGCGCCACGTTGACGGTCGGACTGGTTCTGCAGCCGGATCCGCTGAAGCCGGCGGCGGATTCGGGCAATCTCGTCCTGGGCACGACTGCCGGCGTGACCGTCACGGGCGGCGCCGACAATTCGAACGCGGTCACCTTCACCGGTACGCGCGCCGCCGTCAACGCGGCCCTGAACGGTTTGCGATATGATGTGCTGCCGGGCTACGAAGGGATGCCTTCGCTGCAGATTACGGCCTCCGACGGCGAATTCACCCCGGCCGTTACGGTGGGCCTCATCGTCAGCGGCATTAACGATCCGCCGGTGAATGTTTTGCCGGCGGGGCCCGTTGTCGTCGCCGAGGACAACGACCTGGTCTTCAACGGCAACCTGCAGGTGAGCGATCCGGACGCGGGAGCGGTGGCGAATATCGAAGTCACCTTGTCCGCGACCAACGGCGTCTTGACCCCCGTCGCCACCCCAGGCGTCACGGTGGCGCCGGTTGCGAGCGGGATCAAGCTGACGGGGTCCATTCCCAACATCAATCAGGCTTTGAACGGTCTCAAGTTCCGCCCCGATCAGGATTATCACGGTCCAGCCCAGTTGGTCATTGCCACCAACGACAAAGGAAACACGGGCGATCCTCCTGCTCCCGGCCAAACCGAACTTACCGACACCGACACCGTGCCGATCACGGTCACGCCCTCTAACGATCCTCCCGTCGCCAACGACGACGGCAGCCCGACCGACCGGACGACGGTCCTCTGGAATACGGTCGGCAACGAGTTCGACGTGCTGGCCAACGACAACAATGGGCCGGACGCGGGTGAGCCGCTGGAGACCTTGGTCATCACCGAGGTAGACATCACCAACGCCCACGGCACGGTGGCGATTCAGGATGGGAAACTGCTCTACACGCCCGCGGCCGGTTATACGGGCAACGCGGAAATCGTCTACACCGTGAACGATCGCGCCGACCTCACGGGCCTGACCGATACCGCGACGGTGTACATCGTCGTGGTGGACTATGTGCCCAGCGACGTGTCGGGGCACGTCTTTTTCGACTTCGATGACGATGGGCGCATGGATCCTGGCGAATGGGGCATTGGCGGCGTGCAGGTCACGCTGTCGGGATGGAACATCCAGGGCAAGTACGAAGAGCGGACGGCGTGGACCGACGGAACGGGCAAATACACGTTCCACGATGTGTTGCCGTCGCAGCTCGAAAGCCCATACACGCTGACCGAGCACCAGCCGATCAGCATTGCCGACGGCAAAGACACGCCCGGTCAAGCCGCCACCTGGAAGGCCAACGACCAGTTTGAAATTGCGCTGCCGGTGTTCGGATTTGCCGACCCCACCGTGGCGTTCCACAACGACTTTGGCGAACTCGGCTTCCGACCCGAATTCGGCGGCCTGGCGCTGTGGGACTTGATTCACTCCGGACAGGCAGGAACAGGCGGCCCCATCGGCGGCATGTTGTTTGGGGCGGACGCCTTGGGCAATCTGCAGTGGTACATCGACCTCGGCGGCTGGAGTGGCTACGTCCCCGGCCAACCGTTGTCCAACGGCTTTGCGGTCACGACGCAGGACGGCAAGCTACCGATGACGGACAGCCATTCCGCGGCGATCCGCGAACTGGACGCGACCGACGAAGCCATCCGCACCATGTACAACCGCTCCGGCGGTTGGATGACCCGGATTGATGGCGAGGCAAACGATTTTGGACTGCCGCTGTATCAATCGGCTGCTGTGGTCGCTGGCGAGGGCGAAGCAATCAGCGAAGTCTCCGACGCCGAACTTCTGGCCGCCAACGGCAGTTACGAAGCGGCGGTCGATGCTGTGCTCGCAGGAATCGCTTAGCCGCTTGTGGGGAAAGAAGGGGACGG
>JAAYYU010000400.1 GCA_012515235.1 Candidatus Anammoximicrobium sp. | reverse complement strand
GTCCCACCGTGTCCAGATACAGGGTTCCCGCGTTGGTCATCCCCGAAGTGACGTCCAGTGTAAAAAAGTCGCGGTATCCCTGAACCCACAAAGTCCCCGAGGCGGCATTGGTGAACGGCCCGTTAATGGTTGAAGTGCCGCCGTAGTCATCCAACCGGCGGGCCATGAATGCGCCCTCGTTCACCAGCGATCCGGTCGTCCAGGTTGAACTGGCCCACTCGACTCGGCCCGCTTGAATACTTGACGTACCATTGACGGTAAACGTCCGGCTGGTTGCGGCAAACACCGCGGACGAAGAATCCATGGTGAAGCTGCCGATAGCCGCAGAGGTCACGTCTGTGTTTAGTGTGACCGTGTAGCCGGAGCCAGTGGCATCGACGTAAACATGGTCTTGGGCACCGGGCACTCGGCCCACATCCCATTTGGATGCGTCCGTCCAATTGCCGCTGACCGCGTCCTTCCAGCGAACCACTTCGTTGCGGACGTCGAGCGACTCGATTTCCGTGTAGCCAATCGGCTGGAAGCCCGGCACCGCAACCTGCCCGCCGGCGACGGCCACCTGTTGCCCTTGCCCGTCGACGATCAGCGTGTCACCCGTCGGCGCCCCTGGATCGTTCCCCTCGACGCTGCGAACCACGGTCAAGGGGAGCATGAAGATCGTGTCCGCGAAGTCGCTGCCGACGAAGTTCTCGATCTGCCCATTGAGCTGCACCGTGTCCGCACCACTGACCGTCTGCACGGCGGTGGAATCCATGTCGATCGTGATCCCGGCCCCGGCCGCGGAGAAATCGACGGTGTCGTTGCCTCCGCTGTCGTTGACCACGTCGGCACTGCCGGGAGTCAGGACGAACGTATCGTCGCCAGCGCCCGCCGTGAGGTTGTCGTCCCCCGTACCGTCAATCAGCGTGTCGTTGCCGCTGCCGCTGGTGAGCGTGTCGTTGCCCGCGCCGCCGTCGAGCGTGACGTTCAGATCCAACACCGATGCGTCCAACGTGTCGTTCCCTGCATCGCCGCGGATGATCAGTGCTGCGGCAAAGCCGGCGCCCAGTCCCTGCACATCGACCGCGTCGTTGCCGCCGCCGGCCTCGACCGTCACCGCCGCGGCCAGCGGGTTGCCGTCGGCGTCCCGCGTGTCCAAGGCGTCGATGCGGATCGTGTCCGCAAACCCGGTCCCGATGATCTTGAGCAAGTTCGTCGGGTTGGTGAACGACATGTCCTCGATGTTCGCGTTGGCGAAATCCACGTACGACTGTTTGTCCGTCGTCGTGCCCGTGTCCGCGACGGTGACTTCTTCGCCCGCGCCCAGACTGGACATGTCGATCGTGACGTTGGCGGCAGAGAGCGTCACGAGGGTCGGCTCGAGCCCGGTAAAGGTGATCTTCGATCCGTCGATATCGAATTCGCCGGAACCGGGACCATCGGGGCCGGCCGGATCGAAGGGCGTGTAAGTGAAATTCGTGACCGAGCCGCTTTCGACGGTCAAATCGTCGTCGCCGCCGCTGCCTCCGTGGAAATCGAGTCCGCCGGACGGAATGGGATTGCCGTTGACGAAATCGACAAACAGCGAGTCGTTCTGGTCCGCCTCGCCGTTGATGGCGAGCGAGGTCACTCCGGCAAACGGCACCGAGAAGATCAAGGTGTCGTCGTTGAACACCTGCAGATTGCTGCCGGTCTCGTCCCGCTTCACGCGGAACGTGTCCGCCAGGCCGTCGTCGTCCGAGATCACCAGATTCGGCGCGTCGACGACGATGGCCACGTCGTTGCCGTCGCCGCCCAGGTACGTGATCCGCGCCGTCTTGCCGCTGGCCAGGAAATTGTTGCTGACCACCGCGCCTTCGGCCAAGGCCCCGCCGCCCGTGCCCATTCCGCCAGTCAGCGTCCCGATCACGGCTTCGTCCGCGTCGTTGGCCACGATCACATACTGGTCGCCCGCTGCCGGAGTATACCCGCTGAACGCGGACACATTCAGCGTCGCGCCGCCCAGGCTCACCGTGCCGGTCACCTGCACCTGGTCGTGGTTGTCGTCGCCGTTGCCCGGCGCGTTGCCGCCGATCTCGATGTCCAAGTGTGACCCGGAATTCAGCGTCAAGTCGCCGTCTTGGATCAAAACGCCTGGGCTGGCGCCCGGCGCAACGTGCGCTCCGCTGGCCGCCGTCAGCTTGCCGGTCACCGTTCCCTTGCCCATCAGTGTCTGGCCACTGGCCAGCACCAGGGTGTCGGTCAGCGCGCCGTTGTCCAGGCCGGAGACGTCCAACGTCGCGCTCGACTGCACGTCAAGGGTAGTCGAGTGGGCGATATTGTTGTTCGAAGCGGCGCTGACCAGTGCCAGCGTCCCTTGCGAAACGGTCGTCGCGCCCGTGTAGGTGTTGGCCCCGCTGAGCGTGAAGGTGCTGCTGCCCTGCTTCACAAGACCGCCGCTGCCGCTGATGCTGCCCGCGAACGCCGTGCTGCCCGCGCTGCCCGTGCTCAGCGTGCCGGAACCGAGCACGACGACGCTGCCGGCCACGCCGCTGAGCGAACCAATCGTCTGGTCGACGCCGTTCAGGTCCAGCGTGGCTCCGTCGGAGACCGTGACCGCCGTCGCGGGCGGGATCACGTCAACGGCGTCTCCTTCCGCCTGCCACTTGTAGCTCAAGTAGGCTTCCACTTCTTGACGTTCTGCTTCGGACAGCGCGCGGTCGTAAATCACGACTTCGGCAATCTCGCCCGTCAGGCCCCATTCCCACCCGCTTCCCGGCGGATTCGCGCCGCCGATCCGCAGCAAGCCGTTGCTATAAGCTTTCAACGCTTGCGCGCGGTTCTCCTGCGTGGCGGGGCTGCCGTTGACAAACAGCTGGTTGGAACTGGGGCCGGAGGTCGAACTGCCGGTAATCAGGGACGTCAGCACGGCGACATCCCCTTGGGTGTACCCGGACGTTGACTTCACATCGGCGCCACCGATCCACTGATGGGAATCGGCAGTGGCGGCGGTCTCCTCACCGTCCAGCGTAAGACCGGAGTGCTGACCCGGGAAGATCACCAAGCCCTGCGCACCTTGCGGCCCGGCCCCCGTGGTTGCCTTGGCCACCGCGAAGATCGTGTGAGCGCTGTTCACCAATCCATTCAGATCCGGGTCGCTGAACTCAAGGTACTGCGGGTATTGATGGTACGGGAGCGGGTCGTACACGTCGTTTCGGAGGAAAGTCAAAACGTCCCGACCATTCATGTGACCGGACGACAGAGCAGGTTGATAATCCACGGTGCTCTGCGTGCCGCTGCCCACGGCTAGCGTCCCCTTGTTCACCCACGGATGCGTCCCGGAACCGATCTTCGTAGCATCCGAGGGATTGTTTTCGACGCTGTCTCCGTTGACGTCCGTCGCGTCCAGCCAGACGGCGCTGCCGGCCACTGGCGGCTGCAACCGTAACGTGCCTTGTTCGACGTTTGTGGCGCCGGCGTACGTGCTGGGTTTGGCCAGGTCCAAGACACCAGCGCCCCGTTTCGTCAAGCCGCCGCTGCCCGCGTTCAGCAGCGGCTGGACGATGCCCACCGTGTATCCCTGCGTGTCGATCACCGCGCCGCCGTCTTCCACGTTGGCCGCGGTCAGACCCTGCAGCCACACAGGATTGTCGCCCGCCGCCTGCAGCGTTCCGCCGTTGAAGTTGATCGTTGCTGAACCCGTGCCTTTGGCAAAGCTGCGGGCCGTTTGCAGGGTCCCGCCGTCCAGGTTCACGGTGCCGGACGCATCCGCGTAGTCGGCGCCGAATAGGAAGGTCCCCGTTCCCGCCACGTTCAGGATGCCGTCATCCCGGACAATCACGGTGCCGGTCGTCGATTCGTTCAACCCGAACCCCGGCACGCCACCGATGTACACCGGCCGGCCGTTGCTGTTGATCGTGACCGTGCCGCCCGATACGTCCAAGATCCCGGTGCCCCCGTGCCCCAGGTAGAAGCCCTCGGCTGCTCCGGCGGAGAAAATCAACTCCCCGCCCGTGACGTTAATGGTGCCGGTGGCCCCGGCGTTCTCACCGCCTCCGAGCCAGCCGTTGCCGCTGCCGAGCGTGCCGCTGCCGGACCAGTTCAGCGTTCCGTTGCCGTCGGTCCCAATGAACGTATTGCCGTGCGAGTTCAACCCGCCTGTCACGGTAAGCGCGCCGCCGCCGTTGACCTGCAGTTCTGTGACATCGCTGCCGATGCCGCTGAGTGTCAGTTCGCCGATGCCGGTCTTCTTCAAGGACACACTGCCCGTCGTTTGCTGGATCACACCGCTGAACGTGCTGCTGGCGCCGCTGTGGCCAACGGTCAACCAAGGATCCGTGCTCCCCGCCGTATTGTCGACCGTGCCGTCGCCGCTCAAACCGTTGATCGTCTCGGCATGGCCGTTCAAGTCGAAAACGGCATCGCCTGTGATTGTCAGCGACGTGCTGTCCGGGATCACGTCGGCGGCTGCCAGGGCGAAGCGGCTCGCCGTGCCGCTGCCATCCTCGAAAATCAGGCTGGGGGTATCGAACGCCGAGTCGAATCCGCTGATGCTCACAATGCTGCTGCCGTGGGTAACGATCTTCAGCGAGTTGCTGGGCGGCTGGAACTGGAAATCTTCGCCGCTGTGGCCCGTGAAGGCCAATTCGCTGTGCTCGTCATCGCCAACGCCCGTGTAATCCCGGAGCACCGCGTCGGTGATGCCAGCGCTGGTGATGTCCAGCACCAGGTCGGCCGTACCGCTGGTCATCAGGAACGGTTCCAAGGCCGTGTAAAACAGATCCGGCGCACCGTCGTTGTCCAAGTCGATGTCGCCCGCACCCGCACCTGTGAACGCGTGAACAACCGTCCCGAAACTTCCGCCCGTCACTTCGACGGCGTCGCTGCCGCCCGTGCCCCCGTCGTAGTCGACCCCGCCGCTGGGAATCGGATTCCCGCCGGAGAAATCCACCGTCAGCGTGTCATCACCGGCGTGCGTCAAAACCCGCACTTCGCCCGTGAACGACGTGTAGGGAATCATGACCGTGGCCGTCCCGGAACCCGTCGCCCCAGGAACTGAACCAGCGTGGATGGCTCGGCCGTCGAGATCGGTGATTTGGATGGCCGTGCCGACTTTGCGCAACGTCCAGCGGTCGTCCTTGCCTCCTGCCGCCGTATCCGCAATCAACAGGTTTCCAAACACGTCCAGGGTGACCGTCGTGGTCGACGGTACCGTATCCAACGGGGTCTCGCCGGAAATGGGCAGGTTGTAGGCGAAGGGTGCCGCCGAAGTGAAATCGCCGCCCGCGGTGATATCAAAGACCTGATTGCCGTTCTGGGGGATGGCCAAGAGCCGGTTGCCGGCATCCACGGCCAAGCCAAAAAACAGGCGTCCCCACGCGAACGCCGAGGCCGCCGAGAAATCCCCGCCACCCGTGATTTCATACACGCCAATGACGGCCTTGTTGGCTGCGGCAAACAACCGCCGGTCGGGCGTCAGCGTGAGGTCATGGACGCCATTCAGTCCCGAAGCGTAGGGCGTCGCTGAACTCAAGTTCCCACCATCCGCAATGTCGGTGACCTGCCCCGAGCCCTGTTCGGCTACCAGCACCTCGCCCGTCGGCAATTCCATGAAGTTGCGGGGGCCGGACAGACCGGTGGCGAACGCAGTCGCACCGGTGAAATTGCCCCCAGCCGTAATGTCGAACACTTTGCCAGACGGGTAGGATGCCACGAGCAGCTTGCCGGTGCTCGTTTGAATAATCCCCGTGGGGCCGTCGATGCCGGTCGCGAACGTCGAGACGGCGCCGGTCGCGGATACGGCCACCACCGTGTCGGTGTCGTACTGGGTAACATAAGCGATTTGCAGGTCCGTACTCCACGCAATCTGCCCGGGCGACCGGCCTGGCAAGGACGCGAACGACGGCTGGCCGGCGAAATCGCCACCCGCGGTGACATCGACGAAATCATACGGCGAGAAATTGTCTGCGACGAAAACGCTGCCTGGGGTAAACGTCGGCACGCCACCGCCGTAGCGGGCCAAGGCGAAATCCGTGTCGCCGCCCGCATCGGTTTGGCCCGCGACGATGATCCGGCCATAGCCGTCGATGGCCAGGCACCGGCCTACGTCGCCGCTGGTGTCGAAGTCCGTGGTTTGTTTTCCATCCGAGTCGAAGCTGATGTCCAGCGATCCGTCCTCGTTGTACCTCGCCAAGGCAAAATCCGAGTTGCTGCCGTTGTGCGAGTACCCCGCCGCGACGATCTTGCCGTTGGAGTCGATGGCCACCTCTTCGATCGTGTCATTGCCGGCTCCAATGGCGGTTGTTACCTTGCCACCGACGCCGAAACTCATGTCCAAAGAACCATTCGTGAGATACCGCACCAACGCAAAATCCGACTGGCTGCCGACATAGGATTGCCCCGCGACGAGGATCTTGCCGCTGCCGTCGATCGTCGCACTGAGAGCGTAATCGTGCCCCGTTCCGATGGCGGTGGTCAGCTTGCCGTCATCGCTGAAACTGGTATCCAGCGACCCGTCCGTGTTGTAGCGTGCCAACGCAATGTCAAGATTGCTTCCCACATAGGACACTCCGGCCGCGACGATCTTGCCGTTCCCGTCGATCGTCGCGCTGTGGATGTAATCGTGCCCCGTTCCGATGGCGGTGGTCAGCTTGCCGTCGCCGTCAAATGTCGTGTCCAGGGACCCGTCCGCGTTGTACCGCGCCAACACAAAATCGAAATTGGCGCCGTTCCAGGAATAGCCTGCGACGACGATCCTCCCCGCGCCGTCGATGACCATGCTTTCGATGTAATCGTGGCCTGGACCGACGGCCGTGGTGAGCATGCCGTCGCCGTCGAAACTGACGTCCAGCGTCCCGTCCGCGTGGAAGCGTGCCAGGGCAAAATCGTAGTTGGTGCCGTTCACCGAACTGCCCGCGACGACGATCTTGCCGTCGCCGTCCAGGGCCGCGCTCGTAGCGATATCGTTGCTCGTTCCGACGGCGAGGGTTGCTTTGCCGTCCACCCCGAAGCTCGTGTCCAGCGACCCGTCCGCAGCGTAGCGTGCCACGGCAAAATCGAAGTCGCTGCCGTTGTGGAAGAACCCGGCCACGACGATCCTTCCGTATCCGTCGATGACAACACTCACAGCAGTCTCAGCACCGGCTCCGATCGCCGTGGTCAGCTTGCCGTCGCCGTCGAAGCTGACGTCGAGTTTTCCAAAGTTGAGGCTCCCGTCGCCCTCATACCGCACCACGGCAAGATCGGCGTCCGTGCCGATGGAGGCGGTGCCGGCAACCACGATCCTGCCGTAGCCGTCGATGACGACCGCCCGAGCGTCGTCGTAATTCCCGCCAAGAGCCGTGACCGCGATGCCGTCGGCGTCGAAGCTCGTATCCAGGGAGCCGTCGGCGTTGTAACGGGCCACAACGAAATCACTATCATCGCCCAACTGGGTCCCGGCCACCACGATTTTGCCGTTGCCGTCGATCGCTACGCTGTAGGCGTAATCGCTGCTAGTGCCGATGGCCGTCGTCAGCTTGCCGTCGCCGTCAAAGCTGGTATCCAGCGAGCCGTCCAGGTTGTAGCGGGCGAGGGCAAAGTCCGTGGTGTTGGTGCTGTCGAACGCGATTCCCGCCACCACGATGCGGCCGGTGCTGTCGATGGCCACGCTGTAGGCAAACTCGCTGTTCGGGCCAAAATGCGTGGTGAGCTTGCCGTCCATGTCGAACGTAGTGTCCAGCGCGCCGTTCGAACGGTAACGCGCCACGGCAAAATCGCTCTGCTCGTCCGGCACATAGGCATTCCCGGCGACGACAATCCTACCTTCCCCGTCAATAGCCAAGCTGTGCGCGACGCACCCATCTCCGATACTCGTGGTCAAGTTCCCGTCGCCGTCGAAGCTGGTGTCCACCGACCCGTCGGCGTTAAACCGGGCGACGGCGAAGCGGCTGACGCCACCGGTACGGGAATACCCCGCGACGATGATCCTGCCATTGCCATCAATGGCCACGCTGTGAGCAGCGTAATCGGTCGCCCCAAAATCGGCGGTCAGCCTGCCGTCGCCGTCGAAGCTACTGTCTAGCGTTCCATCCACACTGTACCGGGCCAGGGCTAGATCGTAGTAGCTGTCGACGCGGGACCAGCCGGCGACGACGATTCTGCCATCCCCGTCGATCGCTACGCCCTGGGCCCTGTCCAGACCACCGCCAAAGTCGGTGGTCAGCTTGCCGTCGCCGTCAAAGCTGCTGTCCAGCGTTCCGTCGGCGTTGTACCGAGTCACAGCGAAGTCGTAGTTGCTGCCGTCAGACGTGTGGCCGACGACGACCGTCCTGCCGTAGCCGTCTATCGCCAGGGCGTAGGCCCCGTCGCTGCTGGCCCCAAAGTCCGTCGTCACCTTTCCGTCACCGCCGAACGTGAGATCTAAGTCCCCCGGCGCCAGCAGCCGACGGTCCTCCAAAGGCTCGATCAACAGGCGACGCGCCCGGACTCGCTTGAGGGAGTCGTGGGGAGACACCCGCTGTCTGCGACTAGCGAAATGATCTGCGACGACGCGGCGCAGGCGGTGTAACCGACTCATGGGAAATCTCCTCAATAAGCTCCTGTTGGGTCGCTTGGGCTACTGGCGACCCGGCAGGAAGGCAAGCGTACAGAGGGGAATCGCTGAACAAACCGACCTCCACACGGGCACACTGACCCATCCTGGGCCGGCTGGTGTGCGCGGTTCTCCGCCCCCGCACGGACCCCGACCGCTCGGTCTCCAGAGATTCGGGTGGTAGGCCGTTCCAGCGCCGGCGGAGTGCCTTCGCCGAACACGCGGCCTCGCGTGAGCAAAACCGTCCACGGGACCGGACAGAATGGCAGGCTTGGAGGCACCCCCGCGCTTTGCCTGGTGCTTGGCAGGGCCGAATTCGTCGGGCCGGTCCGGGATCTCTGTCGCGGGTCGCGGCCGTGCCGCGTCCGTGTTCGAGCCGGTGCGCAAACCAAGAACCTGCCGCCCCGCGCTGCGGCATCACCAATCCTCAACGTGTGGCTCGCAAGCATCCGGGCCATCGGCTTCTGTCCTGCGAGACTCCGAAACACAGACGATTGGCATCGTCGGCGGAGAACCGACACACCAAGCGGCGGAAACCGCCTGTGGAAGCACCCCACCAATCTTCATGCTAACGAACGAGAATTCCGAAGCAACCATTTCTGCCGATTTTGTCTGTCTTTTTCTCTTTTTCGCATTTGTCCATTCTCCGGGTTGCACTAGTCCACGGCTCCGCCTTGAATCCTCAAGAAGGGACACCAAGTTGCTCGGGTTCGACGATCCCGCATTCGGATCCGCAACAGACACGAACAGAGAGCACAGAGGGGCGGTTTCTGTGAGATTCTCTTTATCCTCTGCGAACTCTGTGTTTCCATCATTCCGATGGGCCGGCGCTGCGCAATGCGCCATTCCGGCTCGGCGGTGATGGTGACTTCGGGAGCGGTGCGGGCGGTAATGCCGATGGTCCGCTCTGGCCCACCCTACACCTGCACGGGCCGACTGACGTAGGGTGGGCCAGAGCGGACCACTTCCTGGCGGGTGGAATCGCCAACCGAGTCAACGCCGCGGAAGTCGCCTGAACCACCCCCACGCAGCGCCGGCCCACCGGGACACGGTCACCACCGGCAACCCAGCCGCATCGGGGCACGGATGGCGGCGGCGTGGGTTGGATGCGGCATCGGGGAGATGGTGGCCGTGTTCCGGTGGGCCGGCGCTGCGAATGCGCCATTCCGGCTCGGCGGTGGTGGTGACTTCGGGAGCGGTGCGGGCGACCGTGCCGATGGTCCGCTCTGACCCACCCTACGCATGACGGGCCGACCGACGTAGGGTGGGCCAGAGCGGAACACTTCCTGGCGGGTGGAATCGCCAACCGAGTCAACGCCGGTCAAAAAGCCAGCAGCGCTGCGACGCAGCGCCGGCCCACCGGGACACGGTCACCACCGGCAACCCAGCCGCATCGGCACGCGGATGGCGGCGGCGTGGATTGGATGCGGCGTCGGGGGGATGGTGGCCGTGTTCCGGTGGGCCGGCGCTGCGCAATGCGTCATTCCGGCTCGGCGATGATGGTGACTTCGGGAGCGGTGCGGGCGGTAATGCCGATGGTCCGCTCTGGCCCACCCTACACCTGCACGGGCCGACTGACGTAGGGTGGGCTAAAGCGGACCACTTCCTGGCGGGTGGAATCGCCAACCGAGTCAACGCCGGGGAAGTCGCCTGAACCACCCCCACGCAGCGCCGGCCCACCGGGACACGGTCACCACCGGCAACCCAGCC
>JAAYYU010000044.1 GCA_012515235.1 Candidatus Anammoximicrobium sp. | reverse complement strand
TACCGCGAGGCTTTCCCGATCTCGTAGTCGGACTTCAGCTCGGCGAACTGCTCCAGGATGCTGCCCGCCAAGCCTTGCCGTCGGCGTCTTACAGCAGTCATCCTCGGAAGTTCTCCATCGACAGGTAACGGACCCGCCCACTGCCGCTGCCCGTGGTCGCGGGGTGGGCGTCGAGCCACGCTTTGGCCGCCGCGATTTCGGCGTCGAGCGACTCGCGGGTGACCGACTGCGGCCCACGGCCGGCGGACAGCGGAAGCCGCCGCCGCAGGATGCGGCAGGCGGTGACGAACGCCAGGGCCTTGGCGCGGCTGCCGTCCTCCTCATAGGAGGCGTTGTCGTCGTATGCCGCCCAGACTTCGGCGTCGGTCGAACTGCTGCTCAGCGTGGACATCGCCTGAGCATGAAGGACTACGACGGGCAGGTAAAGGCAAACGGGGCGTATACCGGAGGTATATTCGTTGGACATGGACCCGACTCGCGCCAACGTGGGGGCAAACGCTTTCCGTGCCCCACACAGGCCGACGAAACGAATGTGGCGTCGCGGAAATGGCATCGCGGTGGTATTGCAGGGGGCCATCGCGTCAGCTATTGTCGTAGGAACCATGCAGCCGTGGCCGGATGGCTGCCACTGGAGAAGCCATCGTGACGATCCCTCTGGACCAATTCGTGCGTCAACTCGACGACAGTGCCCTCCTGTCGGCCGACACCGTCGCGGCACTTATCGAGAGCTTGCCCGCCGAGAAGAAACCGCAGGATGGGGAACAGCTGGCGAAGGAACTGGTCCGCCAGAAGAAGCTCACCGCCTACCAAGCTCAACAGATGTACGCCGGGAAGGGCCGGTCGCTGGTGCTGGGGGAGTACGTCATTCTCGACAAGCTGGGCCAGGGCGGCATGGGGTTGGTGCTGAAGGCCGAGCACCGGCGGATGGAACGGTTAGTGGCGTTGAAGGTGCTCTCGCCCAAGGTGACCAAGACGCCCGAGGCGTTGCGCCGGTTCCAGCGTGAGGTCAAGGCCGCTGCCCGGCTGACGCATCCCAACATCGTAATTGCCCACGATGCCGGCGAAGCGGGCGGTACGCACTTCTTAGTGACCGAGTACGTGGATGGTGGCGATTTGTCGTCTCGGGTCAAGAAGGACGGCCCTCTGGCATTGGACCAAGCCCTGGACTGCATCCTGCAGGCAGCACGCGGGCTGCAATACGCCCACGAGCACGGTGTCATCCACCGCGACATCAAGCCGGCGAACCTGCTGTTGGACCAGCGAGGGACCGTCAAGATTCTGGACATGGGGTTGGCTCGACTAGATTCGGCCGGTGCCCAGCAGGATCAACTGACGGGCACCGGCCAAATCATGGGTACGGTGGACTACATGGCCCCGGAGCAGGCTATGGACACCAAGCACGCCGACGCGCGGGCCGACATCTACAGCTTGGGCGTCACGCTTTGGTATCTGCTGACCGGTCGGCCGCTGTACGCCGGCGAAACTACGGTGGAGAAACTCATGGCTCACCAGACGAAAGCGATTCCTTCCTTGCGAGAGGCGTGTCCGGAAGTGACCCCGGCGCTGGATGCGGTCTTCCGCCGGATGGTCGCCAAAACGCCGCTGGACCGCTACCAGACGATGGCGGAGGTGATCGCGGAATTGGAGCCGTTTTGCCGGCCTGCTGCGAGTGCGCCGGCCCGGAGTCCTTCCGTTGTCGAGGATTCGCAACTGGACGCGTTCCTGCGGGGGCTGGGGCCGTCGGCTGGCCCGCGCTGGTCGCGGACGACGGCCAGTCAACCATCGCCGGCGGCGGTGAAAACCAAAGCCGCGCCGGCTGCGCCGCCTGCCGCGGCCGACCCTGACGTGACGCAGGATTGGTCGGAGCCGCACGCGGAGACGGCGACGAAGATGGAGCCGTCGTTGCCGCGGCCTGAACCGGCTCAAGCCGGCACCACGAACTGGCGGGACCGGCGCTGGCTGGCAGCGGCCGGCGCGGGCTCTCTGCTGGTGATCTTGCTGGGCATCTGGGTCGTGGTCCGGGACAAGGACGGAAAGGAAGTCGCCCGCGTTCCGGTGCCGGAAGGGGGAACCGTGACGGTGGAGACGGCGGCGAAGACCGAAGCCCCGACGCAAAGAAAAAGCGGTGACAAGTCACCGCACTCCAAGACTGCCGCGGCCCCGCTGCCGCCGTGGAATCTGCCGCCGGGGTCGCCACCACCGGCGATTGCTCCGTTCGACGCGGCCAAGGCCAAGGAGCACCAAGCCGCGTGGGCCAAGTACTTGGGCGTGGAGGTGGAATCGGAGAATTCGATTGGCATCCGTTTTGTGCTCGTCCCGCCGGGTGAGTTCGACATGGGCTCGACGGAGGCGGAAGTCGCCAAGCTGTTGGAGGAAGCCAAAGCCACGAACCAGCCGAGTTGGTACATCGAGCGACTGCCTGGCGAGGCCCCGAAGCATCGCGTGCGGATCACGAAGCCGTTCTACTTGGCGGCCAGCGAGGTGACGCAGTCGCAATACGAGCGGGTGATGGGCAATAATCCGAGCAAGTTCAAGGAGGATGCGAATTGTCCGGTGGAGATGGTCAATTGGGACGAGGCGTCGGCGTTCTGCCGAAAGCTTGGCGAATTGCCGGAAGAACGATCGGGGCAGAGAGCGTATCGGCTGCCGACGGAGGCGGAATGGGAGTGCGCTTGCCGTGCGGGGACGACCACGACGTGGTATTCCGGTGACGAGGCGGCTGGGTTGAAAGAGATCGGTTGGTACGTTGCGAACTCGGGAGGGAAGACGCATCCGGTGTGTGAGAAGACGCCGAACGCGTGGGGTCTGTACGACATGCACGGGAATGTGTGGGAGTGGTGTCAGGATTGGTGGGGGGAAGGGTACTACGCAACGTCGCCGCTGGAGGACCCCACGGGGGCGACGGGAGGCTCGCGCCGGGTGTACCGGGGCGGCGGTTGGAACCGCGACGCGTCCAACGGCCGGGCGTCGGACCGCTGCGGGGACGACCCCGGCGACCGCGGCGGCAACCTTGGCTTCCGCCTCGCGAGGACAGTTTCCTTCCCTCATTGACAGTCATTTTCGGCGGTAGCCGTCTGTCTTCGGCGGTAGCCGTCCGGTAGCGTAGGCCGCAGGGGCCGTGGCGGTCGCCCGGCCCCTGTGAGCCGGAGCGCACCACGTAGCCCGGTCTCTCCGAGACCGGATTCGCGTCTCGGAGAGACGCGTCTACGTGTAGGCGGCGCAGGCCGCCGTGGGGCCTGGGGCGAAGCCCCAGCGAATTCGAAAACGGGGTGTTAAAACAGGAACTTTGGGGGGTTTTCGTAATCATGAATGCTCTAATGGCAGCCACGTCACCGTGAGGACTTCATGAACATCCGCGTCGTTACCTTGCGGTACAGCGAATCCCTGGGCGGGTTCCCCGAGGAGCCGTTGCGGCAGGCGTTGGCCGCAGGCAACGTGGTGGAACAACGCGAGTACTTCTTCGTGCATGGGGGCGTGCCGCATCTGGCTCTGGTCCTGATGCTGGACGGTAGCCCAAATGGCCGTCCCAGCAGCCCGACGTATGCCCGCGACCGCGAAGATCCCGGCGACAAACTGCCGGAGCGATTGCAGCCCTTGTATCGGTCCTTGCGGCAGTGGCGCAACGACCGAGCCAAGCAGGACGGCGTGCCCAGTTACGTGATCATGCGCAACGTCCAACTGGCGGGAATCTGCCGGGCGTTGCCGCGGACGCTGGAGGCGCTCAAGCAGATCGAAGGCATCGGGGAAGCGACGGTCAGCAAGTACGGCCGCGACATTCTGGGGCAGATTCCGCCCGAGTTGCAGCCGGCGCTCGAGCCCGCAGCGGCCCCGCCGTCGGACAAGGAACCGCAGAAATGAAATCGGTGGGTGGGTTGTTCGAGATCATCACCAATGCCGCGAATCTGGAATCCGCGATGCACCGAGCGGCCCAGGGCAAACGCCACCGCAAGAGCGTGCAGCGGTTCCTGGCCGACGGGCCGGCGGAATTGGAGCAGTTGCATGCCGACCTAATCGACGGGACTTACCGCCCGTTGCCATACCGGCAGTTTTCGGTGCGCGACCCGAAGCCGCGACTGATCAGTTGTGCAGATTTCCGCGATCGAGTGGTCCACCATGCGATTTGCGGGCAGCTGGCTCCGGTCATTGAACGACGTTTGATCGACGACACGTATGCCTGCCGATGCGGGAAAGGGAGCCACCGTGCGGTGCTGCGCGCTCAGGCGTTTTGCCGCCGCTACCGCTACTGCCTGAAGACGGACATCCGCCGCTATTACGACAGCGTGGACCACGCGACGCTGGAGGACTTGCTGGGTCGTCTGCTGCGAGAATCGGCCCTGCGGCAGTTACTGTCCACGATCATTCGCCATCCGCTGCCCGGACAAATGCCCGGACGCGGCTTGCCGATCGGGAACCTAACCAGCCAATGGTTCGGCAATCTGTACCTGGACGAGACGGACCACTGGATCAAGGAAACGCGCGGCGCGCCGGGCTACGTGCGCTACATGGACGATTTGGTCGTGTGGAGCGACAGCAAGGCCTGGCTGTGGGCGTTGGCGGACGATTTAGAAGAACACGTGGGTGCCACGCGGTCGTTGCAGTTGAAGGCCGAGCGGACGCTGGTGGCCCCGTGCAGCGTGGGCGTTCCCTTTTTGGGCTACCGGATTTTTCCAGGGCTGATCCGGCATCAGGGCCAGCGCGCGCGGCGCCGGCGGCGATTGTTTCGCCAGCGGGAGGAAGCCTATCTTCGCGGCGAGTTGACGGCCCAGGAACTGACGGCTTGCGCCCGGTCGATGGACGGCAGCCGGCAGTTCCTGCGGGCAGGGGAACCGTTGCGGAGCGAAATCGAATTGTAAGGGTGCAAGGGACGATGGAGCAGAGGCTCGAACCGGGTGAACCGGGGCGGCAGTTGGAACAACGACGCGTCCAACGGCCGGGCGTCGAACCGCAACAGGAACGACCCCGGCAACCGCAACGACAACCTAGGCTTCCGCCTCGCAAGCACAGTTGCTTGAACCGCAATGGCAAGGAAACTGTCCCATCCATCGTATCCCGTGTTCCGGCGTAGCCGGAACCAAAACCGAACCGTCCGGGGCGGCCAGTAAGCCGCAAGCCCACCGTCGCCCCGGACGGTTTTTTTGATCCGCCGACGGTAAGACTACGCCCGTTCCTCAAGCTGCTCGATCAGCCACACAACGGCGTCGTTGCGGTTGAACACCTTCCGGCCGTTCGCGAGCTTCGCGCCGGTCTCTTTCAGGCCCCACCAGAGGCGATGGAGGAGGTAGCGGCCGGTGGGACTGCGGCTTTTGATGAGCTGCAGGTTGACGTGGGCCTTGCAGAACGAGGGCGTCCCGTCCAGGCCGGGTGGGTTGTCGCACAACGGGACTTCGATCAGGACGGTTTTGATCTCGCGGACGATTTTCGTGACGGGCGGCGGGGCGGGCTCCGGGGTTTCCGGATCGGGCAGAGGGACCTCGGCCTGGGCAGCCGGGGGCGGAGTCTCGGCGGGCGGGTCCGAGAACGGCTGTTCGGCCACAGGGGGCGGACCCGGCAGGGGCGTGACGGTCTTGGTGTCCTTGCTGACGCTGATTCTGGGCATTTTCGATCTCCTTATCGGGGGTGGCGTGTTTTTGGGATTGAATGGGACGAATGGGAAGTATGGGACCAATGGGGCCAAGGTCGGGGAGACCTGCGGTCGGCGGTTTCGGCGAGGTCGGGAGACCTGCGCCGAGCGCGGGTTGTTCAACGGCGGTGAATCCATGATGTTTCGGACGGGGGGCCTCGGTCGCGGGTGAGCGGTTTTTTGGCGGGTTTGGTCGGCGGTCCCTGTTTCGGCCGGATGGTCCACAGGCCCCAAATCGTCCGCGCGGCGATGGCGTAGGCGGTCGCGTCGAGGTAGTGGTTCGCTTTCTGGCTGCGCAGGTGACCCGGCCGAGAGCCCTCGGGGACCCAGCGGTACGAGCTGTTGGGCTGCTTCTGCCACTCTTCGCGGAGGATGTGGCCGGCGTAGTTCTGATGCCGCTGCCATTTCTCGCGGCCGGCCTCGTCCCGCGGGGGCGTGAAGAGGGCGAGGCTGCCGACGGTGCCGAAGGGCTGGAGGAAGCCGTGGTGGACCTTCAGCTTCCAGGCGTCGGCGTCCAGGTCGGCCAGCCAGATGCCGTTGGCGTAGGACAGGTTGCACTCCGGCAGCGGCACCACGGTTTGGCTCGCGTTCCGCTGCTGCCACGGCGAGCGGCCTTTGCAGGGGAGGATGCCGCGGAAGCCGGCCTGGGCGGCGAGGATGTACACCGGCTCGGTCCCCCACTGCTTGTCCTTCCAGCCGCTGTCGATCAGCGTCAGGTCCGGCACCCAGCCGGTGCC
>JAAYYU010000043.1 GCA_012515235.1 Candidatus Anammoximicrobium sp. | reverse complement strand
TCGAACGCCTTGCCAAGTATCATCATGCGCCACCTCCTTTGAGACAGACCAAGACTCACGATGATGAATTACTTAGGCATTTCCTCATCAAAGACAAGAAGCTGGCTCTGCTAGCTTCACGGGGGTGACCCCAGCACCCAACAGCCTTGGCTCCCACGCGTCGCGAATTCTCATGAAATGCGAGTCAGACTTTTCAACTTTATTCACAGAGGCCCGATCCATCGGGCAAAATGCGGCTTCAGCCCAAATCCATCCCAGAATTTGCCCCGCGGACCCGGAAGACCTGTCCACGGCCCGCGGGCCAGGAGTCACGGCGGAGGGTTACGGCTGTTCGCTCGAATCCTTGGCGGATACGGGGGCGGTAGTTTTCTTCCGACCGGGTTGCGCCGCCGCCCGACGGGCGTCCCACAGGTGCAAGAGCGCGGACCACGGATGGTGCCACAGCATTCGCGGACCGGCGTAACGCATCACTTTACGAATCCGCTGCCGACGATCGGCCTTGTAGCAGTGGATGGGGCAGGCCGCACAGGTTGGCTTCTCTTCCCCGAACGGACAACGGTCCAGGCGGCTCATCAATATGCGTGCAATTCCGCGCGCGCCGCGCACAACTCCTTGCCGCCCCCGTGATGAGCGCGGCAATAGATCCGCAGCATGGCCGTGACCGTCTTCGGTTCGCGAGCCAATCTGGCCGCCTCGCGATGCTGATTCGACCGGCAAAAGATGCTCACATTTGTCTCCACTGGTCCTTCCCCGGTCCGCCGTCGGTGCGAACTCCAGCAACCACGCCGCTCGCGCCGCGGTCCGAGCCGTCTCGGACAACGACGCCTGCAACGCTCGACGTCTTGATTCACAACGTCCCTCGAACACGTCCGGTGCCAAATATAGGACGGCCTCATGATCCAGCCAGAGATGGCCCGTGCGGGCCCGCGGTCCTGCGGATACGTCTCGCGCGTCTGACGCCGCTGGCGGTGATCTTTCGGTACCTCGCACTGGCGCCAAACGGAGTTTCTGCCGGGGTCAGGCTTACAGAATTCAGTTTTGGCCGAGCTTGGTGCCAGCCCAATGGTACGACCCTGCTCGGCCAAAACTGAATTCTGTAAGCCTGACCCCATTTCGCGAGAGCGTGCCATCGTCGACGGCGACTTTCCGTCGCGGTTTCCCGTTAAATACAGCTTCCCCAGGGCTTCCCCGCGGCGATAGGGTGCGGTAAGGTGGGACCAGAATGGGAAGTACGCGATGAGCAGCCGGACGCCGCCGAAACTCGAATCCTTTGCGGGCTGGATCCAAGCGACCGACGACCATGCACCGCACCATTTGAACCTGTTGGCGCACGTCGGACAAGCCTGGGACGACGCGGGAGACGGATCGTCGGTCGTGCGCTCCAGCCTTGCCCGAAAAGTCGAGCGTTGGCGGTATCAGCACCTGAAGGAACACGCGGGGCGACTGACGCCGCAGGACGAGGCCTTCGTCGACGCATTGGACGGAGCTGCGCGACAACTCGCAGGCCGCGCCCCCCTGAAGTCGCGCCGCACGCGGCACGCGGTCCGCGATCCGGCGGTGGATACGGACTCGATCCGGGAGGCCTGTGCTGCGCTGGATACTGCGTTTCCGCTGGACCGATTGACGGAAACGGCGCGGCAGTTGACGCAACAGCATTTCCCCGGCATTCCAGCGCCGCGCATCCAGCGTGCCGCCCGCCATCGCATCCTGCTGTACGCGCCGCTGTACGTTTCCAGCGACTGTGTCAACTACTGCCTGTACTGCGGATTCCGCTATCCGCTCGGCATCGTGCGCCGGCATCTGAGCGTGGCGGAAAGCCTGGACCAGGCACGGATTCTCCGCGGGCGGGGCTTTCGCCGCATCCTGGTGGTCGGCGGCGAGTTTCCCAGCTTGACAACGCCAGCCTACTACCGCGAGATCACCCGGTCGCTGGCCGCCGACGGCTTCGAGCCGAATATCGAGAGCGCGCCGCAGACGACGGAGACGTACGCCGAACTCGTGGCGGCCGGCGCCCGGGGAGTGAACCTGTACCAGGAGACTTACGACGAACGGCTCTATGCCAAGTACCACGTCCGCGGGCCGAAGTCGGCGTATCACTGGCGGCTGGAAACGCACGATCGAGCCGCCGAGGCGGGCATGCCGCGGTTGGGGTTGGGAATCTTGCTGGGATTGGCCGATCCGCGAGCCGACCTGCTGGCCATGATGCGGCACGCGGCCTACCTGGCCGATCGGTTTCCCGATCGAACTCTGGCCTTCAGCCTGCCGCGGATCCATGAAGCCCCTGCGGGGTTCGAGATTCCTTACTTCGTCTCCGACCGAGATCTGATCCGGTTCTTCTGCGTTTTGCGGATTGCTTTTCCTCGGGCAGGGCTGGTCCTTTCCACGCGCGAGCAGGCCGAATTCCGCCACACGCTGGCAAAGATCTGCATCACGGAAATGAGCGCGGGCAGTTCGACTGCACCCGGCGGTTACGCCGCCGACGGTTCGCCTAACGCCGCTGAGGGCGCGCAGTTTCCAGTGTCCGACCACCGTTCGCCAGCCGAAGTCGCCGCCTGGCTGGAAGAGGCGGGCTTTGAAGTCGCCTGGACGACGAATCCTGCCTAGGAAGGCCTTTCCGCCCCGCCACGCTCACGAGGTGCGTCCGAGCCCCGACGGGCCGCCGTATCGTCGCCAGCTGGCGCACCAAATCCGAAAACAACTTCTCCCCGGAGATCAACGCGGGTCGGCAGCGCAGGCACACGGCTAACAAACTAAGCCGTGCCACACCCGGCCTGCTTGCTCGTGACGGCGGGCGTGGCCCTGCGCGTGGCACAGCTTACTTTGTTAGCCGTGCCGGAATGTTCCTCGGTAGCGACGAGTGGATCGACAAGTGGCGGCGGCGTCTGTCGGCGGAGCCGGTTCGGACAGGCGTGCCGTTGCAGCGAAAACGGGCGTGGCGTCCGACCTTGGAGCACGTGGTCGAGACGGTGAGCGAGGCGTTCGGGGTGGAACCGGCGGAGTTACGAGTGAGTCGGTGTCACGGGAACGAGGCGCACTCCGCAGCGATCTACTTGGCGCGTCAGGAGACCGATACGGCGGTGGGCTCGATCCGCGCGCACTTCGGCGGAGTGAGCGCGGCGGCGATTTCCAAGGCGGTAGCACGGGTGGCGATTCGACGTGCCCAGGATCGCGTTTGCGACCTGCGCCTGACAGAACTTCTAGATTGTCTCAGGACGGTCGGAAACTGTCCAAAAAGTTAAATGTCAAGACCTGACCCCAAACTTTCCTTTTGTCCGTAGTACGCGTTGGGTCCGTGTTTGCGCCGGTAATGCTTGTCCAGCACGTAAGCCTCCAACTGCGGGGACTGGGCGTTGAGCAGCCAAGTGCCGATGGCCATTTCGGCGACGGCTTCCAGGGCCACGGCGTTCTTCAGCGAGTCCGCCGCGTCCTTGCCCCAGGCAAAGGGACCGTGGCTGGCAACAAGGACGGCCGGCATCGCCCGCGGGTCCAGATCGGCGAACCGCTCGACGATGACTGCGCCCGTGTGGACTTCGTAATCCGCCTCGACTTCGGCGGCGGTCAGCGGCCGGGTGACGGGCACTGCGCCGAAGAAGTGGTCCGCGTGCGTTGTGCCCAGGCACGGGATCTCGCGGCGCGCCTGGGCGAACATCGTGGCATGACGGCTGTGCGTGTGCGTGATCCCGCCGATGCTCTGGAAATGCCGGTACAGCAACACGTGCGTGGGCGTGTCGGAGGATGCGCGCAAATCGCCCTCCAAGACGCAGCCTTCCAGGTCGACGACCACCATGTCGGCCGACCGAAGCCGCTCGTACGGCACGCCGCTGGGCTTGATCACCACGCGGTCGCGGTCGGCGTTGATGCCGCTGACGTTGCCCCACGTGAGCGTGACCAATCCGCAGCGGACCAGATCGACGTTGGCCTGACAGACTTTATCTTTGAGGTCTTTAAGCATGAAATCCTGTCTCTGGATGTTCGTAGTGCCGGCTTCAGCCGGTTTCTACCGCCTCAAGGCGGCACTACAAACGCAAGCGAAGCTAATCAACCTCTCCGCACCCGGTTGCGGATCGCGATCAGGTCCTTCATCACGCTCTCCAGCGACTCCCGTTTGCCGGTCGTGCCGAAGGCGTCGTGCAGTCGCCGGTACAGCGGGTACAGTTCGGCGTAGACCTGCGCGTGCTTCTTGATCGGCTGGTACACGGTGTCTTTGACTCCAGTCATCTTGCGTTGGGCTTGCTCCACTTTCTTATAGGCCCCGCCCACGACCGCGCCGAAGATGGCGGCGCCCAAGGCACAGGTCTGCGGCGAGCGGCTGATCTTCATCGGCCGGTTGCAGACGTCGGCATAGATCTGCATCACGAACGGGTTCTTTTCGGCGATGCCGCCGCAATTGACCACGTCCTTGACCTTCATGCCGTATTCTTCAAAGCGGTTGATGATGGTCAACGCGCCGAACGCCGTGGCCTCGACCAGCGCGCGGTAGATTTCCGCCGCCGAGGTATGCAGGGTCTGCCCGACCAGCAAGCCGTTCAGCAGCGGGTCGACCAAAACCGTGCGATTGCCGTTGTTCCAGTCCAGTGCCAGCAGGCCGCTTTCGCCCGGTTGCAGTTGCTGGGCTTCCCGCGTCAGATTGGCGTGCGGATCGCCCTTGCTGGTGTACTTGTCCGGCGTCAGATGGCTGACGAACCAGTTGAAGATATCGCCCACCGCCGATTGGCCGGCTTCCAAGCCGTACATGCCCGGCACGATCGAACCGGGCACGATGCCGCACAGGCCGGGCACGTCGGGCAGCGGCTTGTCCAGCGGCGCGACCAGCATGTCGCAGCTGCTGGTGCCGATGATCTTCACCAGCGTGCCGGGCTTGATCCCCGCGCCGACCGCGCCCAGGTGAGCGTCGAACGCGCCCACGGCCACGGGGATGCCCGCCGGCAGGCCGACCTTCTTGGCCGCGTCGGCTGTCACCTTGCCCGCCTTCTGATCCGCGGGCACCGCCCGATCCGCGTACCGCTGGCGGACTTTCACCAGGTCCGGGTCCAGCGACGCCAGGAACGATTCGCTGGGCAAGCCGCCCCAGAGGTCGTTGTACATCGCTTTGTGGCCGGCCGCACAGATGCCCCGCCGCAAGGTATGCGGGTTGGTGTCGCCCGTGAGGAACGCGGGGATGAAATCGGCCAGTTCGACCCAAGCATAAGCTGCCGCGAAGACCTTCGGAGCCGATCGCTTGCAATGCAGGATCTTCGACCAGAACCACTCGCTGGAATAGGTCCCGCCGCATTTGCTCAGGTAATGATCTCCGTGACCGGCGGCTTGGGCCGTGATCTCCGCCGCTTCGGCGTGTCCCGTGTGATCCTTCCACAGCCAGGCTTGGGCCGCCAAGTCCTTCTGGAACTCGGGCTGCAGGGCAATCGGCATGCCCGCCTGATCGACGGGAATCGGCGTCGAGCCCGTCGTGTCGACGCCGATGCCGAGCACCTTGTCGGGGCTGAACCCAGGCTCCTTCTTGGCTGCGTTCACGGCCCGCTTGACCGAAACGTAGAAGCCCTCGATGTAGTCGGCCGGATTCTGGCGAGCCAGATTGGGGTCTTTGGGGTCGAGCAGGATTCCCGCCTCCCCGCTGGGATAGTTGTAGACGTGCGTCCCGATTTCCGAACCGTCCGCCGCGTCGACGACCAGCGCCCGCACGCTGTTGGTCCCGTAATCCACGCCGATCGCAAACCGCCGTTCCGCCGAGCTGGCCATACACCGCACCCTTTTCACCAGGATTTGCCGGGAATTCCCTGTCGCACAGAGAACAAGCTACCCGATAGCGTGCGACGTTGACAAGGGCTAGGATAATACTCCGTTCTCCAAGCGGCACCGGTCCGCCGGAGACCTGATTCCACGCGATGTTCTTTAACTTGAGCCGAAGGGGATTTCTACTCGCGCCCTAAGCCTGACCCCTAAGTTCACTGAGAAAGGATCGAACCATGTCTCCCGCAACTACCCTCTCCCGCCGACAGTTCCTCCGCCGCAGCACCGCCTTGGCCGCCGCGGGCCTTGCGGCTCCGTACCTCATCCCTTCCGGCGTCCTCGCGTTCCAGGGCCATCCCGGCGCTAACGACCGCATCGGCATCGGAGGCGTCGGGATCGGTCGTCAGGGCAGCGGCGTGCTGCGCGGCGCCGTCGGTTCCAAGGACTGCCGTTTCATCGGCATCGCGGACGTGTTCCTGTCACGCGCTCAGGAATTGTGCAAGAAGCTGGGCGGGGGCGAAGCGTATCAGGATTACCGCAGGCTGCTAGAACGGAAAGACGTGGACGCGATCGTGACCGCGACGCCCGATCACTGGCGGGCGCTGGTGACGATCCACGCCTGCCAGGCCGGCAAGGACGTCTATGCGGAGAAGGCCTTGAGCCTGACTGTCCGCGAAGGCCGGCTGATGGTCCAGGCGGCCCGCAAGTACAACCGCGTGTTCCAGGTTGGCAGCCAGCAGCGGTCTCAAGCCGTGAACCGCATCTCCTGCGAGTACGTGCGCACGGGCAAGCTGGGGAAGATCAAAGAGGTGGTCGGAGCGAACTATCCCAGTCCGTGGGAATGCGCGTTGCCGGCCGAGCCTGTGCCCGAGGGCTTGGACTGGGACATGTGGTGCGGCCCGGCGCCGCTGGTGCCGTACAACAAGGACCTGTTTGCACCCCGCGCCAATCCGGGTTGGCTCTCGTTCCGTCCCTACTCCGGCGGCGAGATGACGGGCTGGGGCGCTCACGGCATCGACCAGATTCAGTGGGCCTTGGGCATGGACGAGAGCGGGCCGGTGGAAGTTTGGACCGAGGGCGCCAAGTTCAATCCGCCGACATACACCGCGCCCGAGTCAAGAGCCCGTGGCGACAAAATCTGCCAGGTGCCGATGATCTTCTACCGTTATGCCAACGGTGTGGTGGTCAAGTTGGACAACGGCAGCGGAGGCGGCGGGATCTTTTTCGGCGAACATGGCAAGATGGATCTTACTCGCGGCCGGGTGAACACCAACCCGGCGGACATTGCCGAGGAGATCAACCGACAGGCCAAGGGCGGAGACCAGAGCCATGTGGGCAACTGGATCGAATGCATGAAGACCCGCGCCAAGCCCGTGGCGGATGTCGAGATCGGCCATCGTTCGATCACCGTCTGTCACTTGGGCAACATCGCCCGCTGGGTGGGCCGCCGCCTCCGTTGGGATCCGGTCAAGGAGGAGTTCCCCGACGATCCGGAAGCGAACGCTCTCTTGGATCGCCCTCGACGCGCTCCCTATCAGCTGCCCGAGACGATTTAGACACGTTGGTTTATCACGGGTCGCAATCGCAGGCCGTTCGCTCCGCGAACGGAAAACCGCTCGCGGAGCGAGTGGCCTACGGTGGCCGGTTGTCTAAATGTGGGAAGATAGATAGACTGTACACGGTTAGTTCCTATCTCAAGAGAAATGAGTGAGAGGAGTGGCATGGCGAAAGCAGAGAAAACCAAGATCAGCAAGAAACAAGCGGTGACGGACTTTTTGACCGACCATCCGGACGCGACGACCGGGGAAGTGGTCGCCGGGGTCAAGCGGCAAGGGATCGATATCTCGCCGGAATCGGTCCATACGATCAAGTGGTCGCTGAAGAAAAGCGACTGGCCGGCGACAAGCGAGCCGGCGAAGCAGCCGACGGCGAAGAAGGAAGCCAAGAGGGCCGAGCCGGCGGCGGAGGCCGGCACGCTCACCAAAGCGCAGGCGGTAAGGAACTACCTGAAGGCCAATCCCCAGGCAGGCCCCACCGAGATTGCTGCGGCGTTGAAGGACCAGGGCATGGAGATGACGACCAATTACGTCAGCAACATCAAGTTCCAGATGGGCATCACGAAGAATCGCAAAAAGCCACCGGCGGCGGCGCCGAAGTCCGTCGCGGCACAGCAGCCGGCAGCCGGGGACCAGATTTCGTTGGCGGCCTTGCTGGAAGCCAAGAAACTGACGGAGAAGCTCGGCGGCGTGGACGCCGCCAAGCGGGCCATTCTGGCCCTGGCACAACTGAGCAACTAGTGCTCTGTCTACCATGAGTTGAGGCATCGTGGGGCGGACTTCAGCCTGCCTGGGGGGCGGAACGAAGTCCGCCTTGGCCATTCAGCGATACCTGACAAAGCACCAGGTGGTGGGCGTCTGTCGGGTCCGCCTTGATCCTGACAGGACGGGCTCGCCGCCGCAGCCGACGGTACCCGGCGTCTCCCGGACCGCCGGGCTTCAGCGGTGGCGGTGGGCAACCGCACCAGACGGCCGGCGATTACGCGGGCCGTTGACTGTGACAGCGCTGCACCAGGCGGTCGAACAAGTGCAGATGCTCGTCGATCATCCGGCTCGATCCGTATTCGGCGAGCACTCGACCGCGGGCCGCTGCCAGCGCGTCGGCAGCGGGCGGCTGGGCCAGCAGATCCAGCATGGCTCGGCTCAGCGCCGCCGTCTCGTCCGGCCCTGCGAATCGAGCGGTCCCCGCCTCCCAGGCCGGTGTCTGTTGCAGCGTCTCCAGATGGCAGCCCACCACAGGCAGCCCCAGGGCGATGGCTTCCCGAAGCGGCTGCGGCGAGACCGGGTCTGCGCTCGGTTCGACCAGCAGGTTGGCGGCGGCCAGTGCGTCGCTGATGTTGTCGAACGAGCCGGGCAGCAAGACCGACAGACGCAGGTCGAGGTCGCCCAGGTAAGCGTCCAGCGGATCGCGGAACGGACCGTCGCCGATCAGCCATAACCGTGCGCCCGGCCAGCGTTTGGCCACCGGCCTCCAGGCTTCCAGCAATCGGGGCAATCTCCGGCCTTTTCTCAGCCTTCCCACGCAAACCGCGACCGGCGCGTCGTCCGCGACGCTGAACATCGAATTGACCTCGGCCAGCGCTCGGCGCGCCGCAAGGCGGTCGCTCGCGCGTTCGCTCACGGACTCCCGGACGCCGTCCGCGATCCGATAAATGCATTCGTCCGGCAAGCCTGCGGCGGAGGCAGCGCGCGCCGCGGCCGGATCGGGCACAACCGCTGCGGCCGCGGCCTGGCAGCGGCGGCGCACCAGCCAGCGGCAAGGCGACCGCCCTTCACGGCCGTCGGGCTGATCCGGCCGGACGACGATCGGAATGGGACGCACGCCCAACACCCGCCTGGCCAGCAGCGACTCGGGACCCAGTCCGGCCACGTACAGCAGGTCGATCTCGTCGCGATGCCGGCGCAGCCAGCGGGCCAAGGCGATCAAATACCGCACGGTTCCCCAACCTCCAGCGCCCGGATGCGCCAGGCGGACTACCGGGATCTGACGATAGACCATCTGCGGCGACCAGTGCGGATCCCAGCCGGCGGTGAGGACCGTCGGCTCGGCTCCGCGACGCTGCAAACCGACCGCCAGCGTGGCGACAACATCTTCGGGACCGCCGAACAGCGGCCAGAAGCGAGGCGTAATGAAGACCACACGCAGACCGTGCATGGCAAGGGGTGTCGCGAGACGCACTGTCCGTACCGGCCGACGGGAACCTCCGGCGGATGCGCACCGGGCGGCTGGCCCCGTCCGTCACCGTGTCCGCAGTCGCCAGCGCACGAAGCTTGGCTGGTGCATCATCTCATCCACCCGCGTCGCGGCTGTCGGGGTACCGGCGGTTCCCAACGGGCTGCGATTTTACCACAGGCCGCCCGGCTTGCACGCATCGCAAACCCCTGTTTTCGGAAAAAGCCCGGCTCGGGTGCCGCCTTGCGGAACGGCCGCAGGCAGTGTAAAAGACCGGCCATGCGAGTCTACTTGGATTTCCTGCAGCACATTCTGGATCGCGGTGTCGAGAAGCACGACCGGACCGGGACGGGGACGTCGAGCGTGTTCGGCTACCAGATGCGGTTCGACTTGGCAGGCGGTTTTCCGCTTCTGACGACCAAACGGCTGCACGTCAAGTCGATCATTCAGGAACTGCTGTGGTTCCTGCGGGGCGACACGAACGTTCGCTATCTGCAGCAGCGCGGCGTCACGATTTGGGACGAGTGGGCGGACGAAAACGGCGAGTTGGGACCGATCTACGGCCGCCAATGGCGCGCCTGGACCGCGGCCGACGGCCGCTCGATCGACCAGATCCAGGAAGTCGTGCGGACGATCGAGGCCGACCCCGATTCGCGGCGCTTGATCGTCAGTGCCTGGAACGTGGGCGACGTCGCTCAGATGCGCTTGCCGCCCTGCCACGTGCTGTTCCAGTTCTACGTCTCCGCAGGCCGCCTGTCCTGCCAGTTGTACCAGCGGAGTGCGGACGTGTTTCTGGGCGTGCCGTTCAACATCGCGTCGTACTCGCTGCTGACCTTGATGGTCGCCCAGGTGACCGGTCTGACGCCCGGCGAGTTCATCCACACGTTTGGCGACGCCCACCTGTACCTGAACCACTTGGAGCAGGCGCGGACCCAGTTGCAGCGCGAGCCGCGGCCGCTGCCCACGATGCGACTGAACCCCGAAGTGCGATCGGTGTTCGATTTCCGTTACGAGGATTTTCGGTTGGAGAATTACGACCCGCACCCGCGGATCGCGGCGCCGGTGGCGGTGTAACTCCGGATTCTGGGGTCAGGCGTACAGCATTCAACTCTCGCGGGGACAGGCTTCTCCATGTCACTGGACGCTGGGCCGCGAAAATTGAATGCTGTACGCCTGACGCCAAATGGTTGTCTATGATGATGCGTCAATCCCTGATCGTCGCCCGCTCGGAGAACGGGGTTATCGGCCGCGGCGGCCGCTTGCCGTGGCATTTGAGCGCCGATCTGCGGCGTTTCAAACAGCTGACGATGGGGCACACGATCGTCATGGGGCGGAAGACGTTCGAGTCGATCGGGCGTCCGCTGCCGGGGCGGACTTCGATCGTGGTCACGCGACAACCGGACTACCGTCCGCCGGGCGTGCTCGTGGCCGCCTCGCTGGACGAAGCCCAGCGTCTGGCTGCCGGCGACACGGAACTGTTCTACATCGGCGGCGGCGAGATCTACCGGCAAGTGTTGCCGCAGGTCGAGCGGATCTACCTGACGCGCGTCGACGCTGAAGTCGAAGGCGATACCGTGTTTCCGGAACTTCCCGCAAACCGCTGGCGGGTGATCGAGCAAACGAAACACCCGGCCGACGAGAAGAACGATTTCCCTGTCAGTTTCCTGATCTACGAGCGAGTGCAGACCGTGCCCGACGACGGCAAACGCGAACGACTGGAGCGGACGGACCGACGCTTGTCCAGCTAGGGCCAAACGGGAAACCGACACGGAAAGGCGCCGTCCCTGACGGCAGGGTCGAGCAAAAGGAAGGGGCGTCAAGCTTACAGAATTCAATTCTGGCCGAGCAGGATCGTACCATCTGGCTGGCGCCACGATCGGCCAAAATGGAATTCTGTAAGCCTGACCCCGGCACCGAAATCGTGACTTCGTAAACGGCGCGAAAGGAACGTCCAAATCCCGTTGGGCACCAGGGCCGTTCCCAGTGGGTGACTGCTCCGAGTTGGGCGTGTCGTCCGCACCGCTCAAGGCCCTCTCAGGCCGCTTCGACCCGGATCGGTTGGATATCGAACTTGGGGCACTGGCCGAGGAAGCGGCAGGGGTTGTTGTGGAACACCTCGATCGCTTCCTGCAGCGTATGCTGGCGGCGGCGGAACTCCAGGATGCACTCCTGCAGCGTGAACGGGTCGCTCGGTCCCCAATCGGCCGACGAGTTGACGAGGATCCGCTCGCAGCCGTATTTCTCCAACATGTCGACGGCCCGTTTTGGCGAACACTTGGTGATCGGGTACAGCGTGAATCCGACCCAGTAGCCGGCGTCCAGCGGCGCGCGGATCGTGTGCTCTTCGACGTGATCGATCCACACGCGTTGCGGATCGACCCGCATGTGCGCCAGGACTTCCAGCGTGCGTTTCGTACCCCGCACCTTGTCGTGCAGGTGCGGCGTGTGGATCAGGATCAACTGATTGTGCTGCAGGGCCAGTTCGATCTGGGCCTCGAAGATTTCCTCTTCGTTCTTGGTCGTCTTGTGGAAACCGATCTCGCCGACGCCCAAGACCGTGGGCTTTTGGAAAAACTCCGGCATGTGTCGCATCACTTCGCGGCTCAGCGGCGGGTTCTCCGCTTCCTTGGGATTCACGGCGACCCAGCAAAAATGCCGGATGCCGTACTGGGCGGCCCGCGTCGGCTCGAATTCGCTGATCTGGCGGAAGTAGTCCAGGAACGTTTCGGGATACTGGCGGTCAAAGCCGGCCCAGAAGGCCGGCTCGGCGACGGCCACCACGCCGGACATGGCCATCCGCTCGTAGTCCTGAGCGGTGCGCGCGATCCCGTGATAGTGCGGTTGAATGATCTGCATGGTTCGGCGCCTCCCTCAATCGAGATGGGTAAACAGGTTCAACAGCCGTTCGGCGCGGTCGGGCGTCGTGTTGGGCTCGGCCAACAAGGCCAGGGATTGGTAAATCCTGGCCAACCGTACATCCGTCGGCGGCTGGCCCGGCGAGCCGGCCGCCGCGCCGGCCGCCGCGCGATCCAACCGATCCAGCGTGGCTGCGATCTCGATGAGCTGGCAGCGGGTTTCGAGGAAATAGGTGCTCAGCACCTCGCCTGCCGTAAGCATCGGTTTCTCCTTGGGGCTTGCAAGTCGGGGTCAGGCGCTTCAAGCTTCAATCTTCGCCGGCGAACGACGAACCATGCCGCTGGTCTCTTTTCGGCGAAGATTGAAGTTTGAAGCGCCTGACCCCTTGTACTCAGTCGTTAGTCCAATTGCACGGGCTTGATCCACAGGTTGCGATACGCGACAGGCCCGTGGTCGCCTTGGAGCATCAGCGGGCCGAGAGGTTTTTCATCGGCGAACGTGCTGGCGCGGGTTGGCCCTGTCACTTCCACGTTCTCGTGGACCACGATCCCGTTGTGGACGACCTTCACAAATTTCGCGTTGGCGGTCTTACGGCCCGCGGCGTCGAATCGCGGAGCGCGGAAGACCACGTCGAACGACTGCCACTGGCCCGGCTCGCGACTGGCGTTCACCCGCGGGGGATGGCCTTCGTAGCCCCGGTTGTCCTTCCAACGCTCGTAGATCCCGCCGCAATCGCCGTGCTTGGGATGGGCTACGCCCCAGCTGTCCAGAATCTGGATCTCGTAGCGGGCCTGGAAATAGACGCCCGAATTCGAGCCCTGGGGCACCATGAACTCGACGTGCGCCTCGATGTCTCCGTACTCCCGCGTCGAGAGCAGATTGCTCGTGCGGCCGGTCGGCCCGTTGACGATCGCGCCTTGCCCCGGCGAACCGACCAGCAGCCGACCGCCCTCGCCCCCCGCGCGGACATCGCCCACCACTTGCCATTGGCCGTGCGGAGCTTGCCAAGCCTCCAGGTTCGAGCCGGTGAGCGTCGTTTTCTCGGGTTCTGCGGCACAGCACGACGGGTCCGTCCAAGATGAAAGCAAGACCGCGCCGGCCACCATCAACGCCAAACGAATCATGGCTCCGCTCCTTTCGTTTGCTGCACAACAATTGGTTCGATCACGTTGCTACGCCCCATCTAGCATATCCGGCAGCGGGGCTGCTGGCAAAGCGGGCGGCTGCCTGCCTTGTGCCTGCCTTGTGCCGCGTTCAACTTTCCGGGTACGATGCGACGCTGGGGCCGCGGCCCGAAAGTCCGTAATCAAGGGAGTTCAGCGATGGAAAACTTGGGATTGGATGCCGTCTCGGAAACAACGCGCAAGCCGACGTCGGCACCGAGCGATTCGTCGCCCCGGCGTTTGGAATTGCTCGCCCCCGCTGGAGACTTTGCGGTGCTCCAGGCCGCTTTGGACGCCGGCGCCGATGCCGTCTATTTCGGCCTGAATGTGCTGAACGCGCGGCGACGGGCCCGCAACTTCGACCAATCGGAGTTTGCCCAGGCGGTGCAAACGACGCACGAGCACGGCGCGAAGGCCTATCTGACGCTGAACATCGATCTGACGGAGCGCGAACTGGGCCAGGCCGCCCGGCTGCTGAAACTGGCCCAGGATTCCGGCGTCGATGCGGTCTTGGTGCGAGATCCGGCGCTGCTGGCGATGAAGCCGGAATTCCCTCGCTTGGATTTTCATTTCAGCACGCAGACGTGCATGGCCAGCAGCGCCGACGTCGCGGCGGCGGGCCGGCTGGGCGCGACGCGCGTCGTGCTGGCGCGGGAATTGTCCCTGGGCGAGATTACGAAAGCTTCGACCGTCCCGGATGTCGAGACCGAGGTCTTCGTCCAAGGGGCCTTGTGCTTCTCCGTTTCCGGCCGCTGCATGATGTCCAGTTGGGCGGGCGGGCGGAGCGGCAATCGGGGGACGTGTACCAGCACCTGCCGCGTGCCTTGGTCGGTCGACGGCGGCGCGGCCGGCACGCCCATGTCGATGAAAGACCTGGCGTTGATCCATCGCCTGGATGACCTGCGCGCGGCGGGAGTTGCGGCACTGAAGATCGAAGGCCGGATGAAGACGGCCGACTGGGTCGCCCAGGCGGTCCGCCTGTATCGCCGGGCGCTGGCGCGAGAAGATGTCGCGGACCTGGCGGCTCAAGTCGAAGCGTTGGGAGCCTACACCGGGCGGCAGTTGACCTGGGGGTACTTGGACGGCGAGTGCGACGATCTGACCGGCGCGGCGGGCCGAGAACGTCGCGGAGCTTCCGGGGACCGCGAGGCGGAAGCGATGGAAGAATGGGATTCCGAGCGTGAACCGGCAACGGAGTCGGGCCGGGCGGCCTATGAGTTAGACATCGACGTCGAGCCCCAGGGGATCGTCTGCCGCTGCCAGTACCTGGGCGAGACGACCCAGTGGACGATGCCCAAGACGATCGTACACCGCGCGCACAAGGCGGTGGCGATCGGAAACCTGTTGGACTTCTTGAGCGTCCAGGAGGTTCAGGGCTGTGAACTTGCCAGGGGCTCGACCAACCAGCCGGACTTTTTGATGCCGCCGCGGAAGGTGAACGAGTTGACCAACCGCATCGCCCTGGCGCTTCAGCACCGGCAGAAGGTCCAGCAGCGTCTGCGGCGCATGGAGGTGCCGGAGGGCGTGCGGGCGATCTTCGACAGCGGTGCCCGTCATCCCTCCAACCGCACGGCGCTCGGCCAGCCGCCGAACCGCGTCCGCCTGGCCGCCGACGCCGTCGGTGGTTTTGTCTCCGCCGTCCAGCCCGACAGCCGGATCGTCGAAGGCCTGATCGTCGAAGGCCTGACGGCCGAACGGGTGAAAGAAATGCGCTCGCTCTGCCGGCGGATTCCGCTGATCGCCGCGCTGCCGCCGGTGTTCTTCGAGGCGGACTTGGACGCGATCCGGGACCTGCTGCGGGTCTGCCAGCGGACGGGCGTCACCGTCGAGGTGAACAGCTGGGGCGGCTGGCTGCTGGCCAAGGCAGCGGGCGCCCGCATGGAAGGCGGCCCGCTGCTGCCCGTCTTGAACTCCTTGGCCGCTCGCGTCCTGGGCAACGCCGGCCTGCAGTCCGTGACGTTGTCCGTCGAGGCCGACCGCCGGCAGCTGGAAAACGCCACCGACCGCTGTCCGACGCCGTGTTCCCTGGTCGTCTATGGCCGTCCCCCGCTGATGATCACGCGGGTCGCTCTTCCGGACGATTTCGACGGCAAGCTGATGGTCGACCGCCGGGATACTCGCGTCATCCCCCATCGCGAAAACGGATTGTGGGTGCTGCGGCCCGAAGAGCCCTTCGACCTCCGCGACGTGCGCAACGACCGAATCCACGTCCGGCACCTGGTCGTGGACCTGGTCGGCGCCGCCGACCCCGCCGAGGAATGGCTCGACAGCCGCCGCAATCGCGATCCCTTCCGGTTCAACTACGATCGCACGCTGGCGTGACGCGGTCCTCGCTTCCAAGATTGACAGCGTTTTCGCAGGGCGTCAAAATGAGGAGGGCGTGAGACGACGGCTTCCATTGGCCGGAGCTAGCATGAGCAAGGGAGGCATCTCCCGAAAGTGAGACAAAATGCAATCCCATCGCACGAGGGCCGTCGTTGCCGAAAATGGCACTCTCACCATCGAGAAACTACCGTTCCCGGCGGGCAAACCGGTCGAGGTAGTTGTATTTCCGACAGAGGATCAACCGCGGCAAGGAGAGCGATATCCGCTGCGGGGCACGCCAATTCGATTTGACGATCCCACCGGACCAGTTGCCGAAGCGGATTGGGAGATTCTCGCGTGATCCTATTGGACACTCACATCTGGGTCTGGTGGGTCCACGGAGATTCCCGGCTTTCCGCTTTCCACGCGAACTTGATCGCAGACAATGAGGATGGCGAGATCGGAGTCTGCACGATTTCGCTTTGGGAGGTCGCCAAGCTCGTCGAACTCGGCCGGTTGATCTTGCCCGTCACAATCGACGAGTGGTTCTTGGCGGCAGTGAACTATCCGGGCGTCACGCTCGTGGACTTGACGCCCGGCATGGCCATCGAGTCAACGCAACTGCCAAGCCCTTTTCATCGTGACCCCGCTGACCAGATCATCGTCGCAACTGCCAGGGTGCTGGGGTGTGACTTGTTGACAGCCGACCAGAGGATTCGAGACTATCCCCACGTCAACACGCCGTAGCGGCGGCCGGCTTGTCCCGCGCGATGTATGCTGCGATATCGACAAGGTCGTCGTCAGCCGCAGGCGCATAAATGACTCTGGGCATGGAACCTTAGCGTGCCTTCTGGCTTTCGATTTCGCGGATGCGGTCGTCCGCTCGTGCGTACACATCTTCCGCCGGAATGCCTAAGCCGGCGTCGAGCTGTTCGAATCCCAAACGCACTTCCTGGCTGAGTGCTTCACGGGCCTGCAAAAGACGTAGCCCTTCGGCGACCACGTCGCTTTCCGTGAAGAATCGTCGCTGGGCAACCATTCGTTGAACGAACGGCACGTAGTCGAGTGGGATGTCCGTGTTCATGGAAGACTCGCCCTGGATTGGAAACCAGGCGTCCGCCGCAGACTTGCCACGAAGCCGCTTCGCGGACGCCCTCGTTTCCATTCTATCTGCCCTTCTCCGTCACAATCAACCCGTTGTCCGAACCGCTCGTCTCGGGTGCTTCAGCCGACTACGGCTTCGCTTGGTCAAACACCTTGATCCGCAGGTCCTTGAACTGGATCTTCATCGGCGGCCCTGGGTGGACCTGCAACCCGATGATGCCGTCGCGGGCGGCTTTGCCTTTCTCGCGATCCACGGCCTGCGACATGACCACGCCGTTGATGGCCAGCGTGATCTCGCTGCCGCGGGCGGTGATGCAGTATTCGTTCCAGTCCTCCTTCTTGATGTGCTTCATCAATTCGGCCGAGTCGCCCAGCGAGGTGACTTGCTTTTTGCCGTTCTCATCCACCACCACGCGCTGGCCGCGCATGGCGATGCCGCCGCGGGCGTGCTCGAACAGCGCGCCGGCCCATTGGCCGGCGGCGTCGATGTCGGCCTGGTAGCCGTAGGTGTCCCAGTCGGGCCGCATCTGGCTGCGGAACTGGATGCCGGAATTCCCGCCGACGATGCGGTACTTCAACCGCAACTCAAAATCGCCCGGCTTGCCGCCCTGCCAGATCAGGTAGTTGCACTTGATGCACGGCTTCTCCGGCGTGCTCTGCGAAGTGATCGCCCCGTCCTCGACGTACCACCAGCCCTCCTTGCCGTCCCAGCCGGCCAAGTCCTTGCCGTTGAACATCGAGGTGAAGCCCGGTTCGCTCTCGGCAGCTTGCGCCGGCGAGCCGACAAGACAAGCGAAAGCAAAAAAAGCCAATTCGAACAGCAGGGTTGTCGACACACGTTGCATGGTAAAACCTCCAGAAACAGGATCTTGAGTCGCAAGGAACTTTCGACAAAACTCGCGTCACGCTTTTTCTGCCGTTGTGGTGACGCCGTTGGTAAGTGCGAAATCCGCCACCATCGGCAGGTGGTCGGAGGCATACTGCGCGGTCTTGGTGCGCGAGGCGAAGCTGTGGTCGAGTTGCAGGTCGCCCCGGAAAAAGATCCGGTCCAAGGGGCGGACCGGCAAAATCGCGGGGAAAGTCTTGATCCGTCGGGCCGCCGACTGGAATCCCACCGGCAACAGCAGCCGCCGGCCCAGCGTGCCCCAGACGTCGTTGAAATCCCCGGCGGCGACTACGGGAGTATCTTGGTGCGAGTGTTTCAGGACCTCGCTGTTCAGGAACCGCCGCAGCTGAATGACCCGTTCGTAGCCGGCCAGGCCCAAATGGAAATTGAACACGAGCATCGTGCGGACGTGCCCGTCGACGTGCAAGCGGCAATGCGCGATCAGCGCCCGGCGGGGCTTCTTGAGCGGCACGGTCAAGTCCAGGTCCCGCACGTCCTGCAGCGGAAACCGGCTAAGGATCGCGTTGCCATAGTGGCCCCCCTGCCTCAGTCGCACGTTGGCTTGGTAAGCCCGGTGCGGCAGGCCGAGCGCGTCGCCCAACCAGTCCACCTGGCGATGGTGGTTCGACCGCGACGCGCCCTCGTCGACCTCCTGCAACAGGACAAGATCCGGCTGGCAATGCGCAATCGTTTCGGCGATCCGCTCCGGCCGGTAGCGGCGGTCGATCCCGCCGATGCCCTTGTGGATGTTGTAGGTCAGCAGTCGAAATTGCATCGGCACCATTTCTCCTGTGGTCATGGTACAGCGGCTTTCGGGCGCGTCGTCGATGGGCCAGTCTTCAGGGGAGCCTAACGCCCTGTTTCGCCCTTGGGGGTCAATTGGCTGCGGCTCAAAGTGAGCTCGTAGATTACGCCGCCGTCCTCGCCGATCAAGCGGAAGGTGACCGTGGGGTCGGGGAGGCGGGCGTCGATGGTGAATTCGCCAAAGGCGTAGCCGAGGTAACCGAACAATTGCTCCGCACAGCCGGGGACCAGCGCCTTGGGGCCCCAGGTGATGCCGCCCAAGCTGGCCGGCTCAAACTCGTAAAAATTGAACTGGGACGGCCGCGGAATACGGAAGCCGCGGGCGCCGTGCCGGTCGCCGGAGATCAGCAACACGCCCCCGATGCGGTTCTTTTCGATCAGGCGGAAGACGCGTTCCCGGCCTTCCGGATCGTACACGCCCCACGAGTCCTTGCCGTTGGACACATAGTCGCTCCACATGGTGCTGGACGCGAGGATGATGAACGGGCCCCGGCAGTCCAGCAATTGGGCTTCGAGCCACTGCATCTGGTCCCGGCCCAGGAAGTCGCCCTTTTCGCGGAACGAGCGGCCGTCGGTCACGATCACGTCGCAGGGCCCGATCCGCGCGCGGAAAAACACGCCGCCCCGCTCGTCGCCGAAGCCGTAAGAGGGATTGCTCCACGAGCGGCGGAAGACGTCCCGGACGCCCGCCCGGTCGATCGGCGTATAGCCCTTGGGAATGCCGTACTTGTCGTTGTCGAAATAGTCGTGATCGTCCCAGCCGGCATACACGGGGACGGCGGCTGCCAGACCTTGCCAGGCCGGAAAGAAATCTCGCAGCAGATAGTCCGCACGGTGCAGTCCCAGGTGATTGTTCCGGTCTTGCACGGCGACGTCGCCGTACAACAACATCGCCGCCGGTTGCCGACCGCGGATGGCTTCGGCCTGCCGCTGGTTGCCCAGCCCGAAGCGATGGGAGCAGGTTCCAAAGGCAATCCGGACGGAGGCGGGATTCGGTTCGGCGAGGGGGGTGGCGATCGCGGCGTGCGCCGGTGCCGCCAGCCGAGCGCCGTCGACCAGCACGCGATACGGGTAGCGGGTTCCCGGCTTCAATCCGCTCACCGGCACGACGGCTGCGAGGTCGCTGTCCACGGTGCTGGCCACCGGTCCGAAAACCCTTTCGCTGCCGTCGACCGCCACGCGCACCTCGACCTGCGCCGGGCGGCACGTGCGGAGCCAGATTTTGGCTCCGGCCGGCGTCACATCGCCGAGCAGCGGGCCGCCGAGGTGCCTGATCCCGTGCTCCTCGCACAATCGCTGCACGGCGGCGTCGGCCGCCACGTCGCCGAACGTCGCTGCGGGATGTGCCGCCAGCACGCGGTAACAGGCCTCAAACAAACGCTGGACATGGTCTGGCTGCAGGCCCCAGTGATTGAGCAATTGCGGGCTGCTCAGCCGCGGCAACTGCTGTTCCGCCGGCCGCTTCGCCGCCTTGGACGGTGATTCCGCGGCCGTCGCGGCGGCCGCTAGACTCAAAACAACAAGGCCCATGAAAAGCCGATGCATGATCGTCTCCTTTGCAGTTGCGTTTCGGTCAGCGGCGGTGGCTGGCCTCCGGGACGGTCAGATGGCCCCAGTCCAGCGAGTCATCTTGGCGATAGTCCTTGCTCAAGGTCAAGGCGGTCAGGGCCTTGGCCATTTCGTAACCGAGATAGAAGGCATGGGACGGATCCACGTTCTGGGGCTGCGTCGCCAGCAAGCGGGCGAACAGCTGGAAGGGATCGGCGTCCTCCAGGTGCAGTCCGGCGCAGACCAGATGAATCCGCCCGCCCTCGGCGAACAACCGGTAGTTGTGGTCCTTGAGTTGCCCCGCCAGCCGCTCGAAATACGATCCGCCGAATTCGTGCAGCTGCGGATCGCGCAGCGCCACAAGCCGCGGTTCCAGATGCTTCGGCGGCACGCCTTGCCGGACTGCATAGTGGACCAGTCGCCGCGCCAGATCGCACTCCCGGACGCTGCTCCGGGCCCAGTTGATCACTTGCGTCGTCAGCACGCTGCGGATCCCCAACTCCTGGCAGAAACCCAACAACAGCACGTTGACGCCGGCCGAGTCGACGTCGGTCAGTTCAGTCAGATTGCCGATCCCCATCAGCATCGCCGCCGCCGGGTATCGCCGCCGGACTTCCAGATACCGGTCCAGGCTCGCGGCCAAGCCCAGGCCGATTGGCTCCAGAACCGGGTCGATGCGGAACGGCACCGCCGCGGACGACAGCCTGTCGATGGTCTCGTCCAACCCGCCCAGCGTGGCGAAGTCATCCGGAATCACGACCACCTCGCAGCCCCAATCCGGGGCCGCGTCCCGGTTGGCGCGGTTGACGGACAGAACCAATTCGGCCCCAGCGCGGACAGCCGGCTCGATTTCCGCCGGGTTCCAGCTGTCGATCGAGACACGATGCCCGTCGTCCCGCAGCGCCCGGACGCATTCGGCCGCGCCGCGCCAGGGCTCGCCCGGCTCACAGCCGACGTCGATCAAATCCGCTCCGGCCGTCGCCAACTGTCGGGCTTGCACGCGGATCTGTTCCAGGCTCAGCCGCGGCGCGTGATTGATCTCGGCCAGGATTTCGATGTCGAAATCTCCATACGGATGCCGCGGACTAACGCTGCGGCCGAAGAATTCCGGCAGTTGCCGCAAATCGCGGGGGCCGAACGCCACGGGGATTTGCACTCGCTGGTCGATCGGCCCCGTATCGCCCGCACAGTAGCCGGGCAACAGGATTCGGGTTGCGTGCGGGGGTGGGGCGATGTGGCGAGCGATCCAAACGGGTGTCATCAGGGCGGCCACCGAAATCGGCATGACGGCCACGGAATAGTCGAATTGGGCCGCTTCAGCTAGCGGCTCCAAGACCGACCGCAGCGCATGTTCGGCCAGTCGCCCGGTGATGAAATGGATGTGTTCGCGTTCCATGTGAGCAGTTGACACGCGGCTGGTTTCGACGTATCTTGTTGAAAAATCACGCAGGATGGGTCTCCGACCCGTCCTCTACACACAGCGGTCCCACAAATCCAAACCTGTAATCAACACCCCCAAGGCCCCGTACGATGATCGACCCCTACCGCCTCGTCGTTGGCATCGGCGTCGCAATTATTATCGTACCCGCGTAAACGGGCCTGAGGGAGGTATTTGACCGATCCGAGCGAAAAACGCAACCCTGAGGCCCGTAAGAGGCTTCAGGGTTTTTTTGTTGACGACTGCAGTAAGGCCACCATCATGCGTTCCATCCAGATCTACGATACGACGTTGCGCGACGGCACTCAAGGTGAAGGTGTCAGCCTGTCGCTGCACGACAAACTGCAAATCACCCGGCGGCTGGACGAACTGGGCGTGGATTTCATCGAGGGCGGGTACCCGCTGTCCAACGAGAAGGACGTGGAGTATTTCCAGCGCGTCCGCCAGTTGGGCCTGGAACGGGCTCGCATTTGCGCTTTCGGTATGACTCGCCATCGCGGCCTTTCCGCCGCCCAGGATCCGGGCATGCAGGCGCTGTTGGCTTCTCAGGCTCCCGTCTGCACGATCGTCGGCAAGACTTGGGATTTCCATGCGATGAGCGTCCTGCGGGTGTCGCTGGAAGAGAACCTGGCGATGATCGGGGACACAATCCGCTTTCTGGTCCAAGCCGGCCGCGAGGTGTTTTACGACGCGGAACACTTTTTCGACGGCTGGAAAGCCAAGCCGGACTACGCGGCGCAGACGATCCAGGCGGCCGCTGCGGCCGGGGCCAAAGTCGTCATTCTCTGCGACACCAACGGCGGCGCGCTCCCGGAAGAAGTCGCGGAACTCACCCGCGCTGCGGGTCAATGCCTGCAGTCTTACGGAGTGGCGGTCGGCATCCACTGCCACAACGATTGCGAACTGGCCATCGCCAACACGCTGGCCGCGGTGGATGCGGGCGCGATCCAGGTCCAGGGCACGATCAACGGCCTGGGCGAACGCTGTGGCAACGCCGACCTAGTGTCGGTGATCGCCAACCTGTCGTTGAAGAAGAAGGGGTATCAAGTCCTGGCCGGCCGTCGTCCGGAACGGCTGACGGAGTTGTCGCGGTTCGTGTACGAGACGGCCAATCTGAACCTGCGGAACGCCCAGCCTTTCGTGGGCCAAAGCGCGTTTGCTCACAAAGGCGGCATGCACGTCCACGCGGTGTCCAAGGACTCGCGAACCTACGAACATATCAATCCCGAGCTCGTCGGCAACGCCCGGCGGGTTCTGGTCAGCGAACTGTCCGGCCGGTCGAATATCGCCGCCATGACAACCAAGCACAACATCGCCCACGACCGGGCATTGATGGACCGGATTTTGGCCGAGGTCGTGCGGTTGGAGAACCGCGGCTACCAATTCGAGGCGGCGGAAGCTTCCTTCGACCTGTTGGTGCGGCGCTGCAGGGGTGCTTTTACGCCCCACTTCGAACGCGTCAAGTACCATGTCGCCGTGGCGGCGCACGACGGGGCGGATGTGATCACCGAAGCCACCGTGAAACTGCGCGTCCACCGCGAACTGCGGCATGAAGTGGCCGAGGGCGACGGCCCGGTGAACGCCTTGGACGCCGCGCTCCGCAAGGCGCTCAACGGCAGCTTTCCCAGCTTGCGGCGAATGCATCTGGTCGATTACAAGGTCCGGGTGGTAAACTCCGAAGCCGGCACGGCGGCCCGCATCCGGGTTTTGATCGAGAGCAAGGACGATCAGGACAGCTGGGGTACGGTCGGCGTGAGCGAAAACGTGATCGAAGCCAGCTGGCTGGCCCTGGTCGACGCAATCGAATACAAACTGTACAAGGACGAGTCAGCGCCCGACGCAGGTCTGGCGGCCTCGCCGGAACGGCCGGCCGCAGTGTTGCCCGAGCCGGACACGCTGCCGTCGGCTTGAGGGCGGGAGACCCGCGCCCAACGGAAACCGCCGTCACGCCGGTTGGAGCGGAGTCCCAACCGGCGCAGAGGCGGTCCCCATGCCAGTGTCCTGGAAACGGTAACACGAACAGACTCCTACAAGACTCACGAATCGACACCGCTATGTCTTCCACCTTCTCGCCCGAATCGCTTCCCAATCGTTTCGATTATGCCGAGGCCCGGCCCAGACTGTACGCCTGGTGGGAGTCGCAAGGGTTCTTTCATGCCGAACCCAACCGCGGCCGGCCGCCCTACGCCATCGTCATCCCGCCGCCCAACGTGACGGGCGCGCTGCACCTGGGCCACGCACTGAACAATACGCTGCAGGACATCCTGATCCGCCTGAAACGCATGCAGGGCTTCGAGACGCTGTGGATGCCCGGCACGGATCACGCCGGCATCGCCACCCAGGCGGTCGTCGAGCGGCGGCTGAAGGAAGAGGAGAACCTGACGCGCCACGACTTGGGCCGGGAGCGGCTGGTCCAACGCATCTGGGAGTGGAAGGCACAGTACGAGAACCGCATTCTGGGTCAGCTGAAACAGATGGGCTGCAGCTGCGATTGGCGGCGGACGCGGTTCACGCTGGACGACGTCTGCGCCCGCGCGGTCCGCTGTACGTTCTTCGATCTGTTCCGCCAAGGCCTGATCTATCGCGGCAAGCGGCTGGTCAACTGGGACACGTTCCTGCAGACCGCGGTCAGCGACGACGAGGTCTTCCACGAAGAAGTCAAGGGCCACTTCTGGCACTTCCAATACCCGGTGATCGACCCGCAGCCCGGCGAGCCGACGCACGTGACGATCGCCACCACGCGGCCCGAAACCATGCTGGGCGATACGGCCGTGGCGGTCCACCCCAACCCGGCCGCGGCCCTGGACGGGGCGGAAGCCGGCCTGCGGGACCGGCTGTCCAAGGCGCCGGCCAAGGAACGGGACGAAATCCAGCAGGAACTTGACGCGGTGCGGGAACGCCGCCAGACGTTGCTGCCGCAACTGGAACAACTCCGCGACATGGCGCTGGCCGGACGCAAACTGCGGTTGCCCCTGGTCGACCGCGTCATTCCCCTGGTGGCCGACGAGTGGGCCAAGCCCGAGCTGGGCAGTGGCTGCGTCAAGATCACGCCCGCGCACGACGCCAACGACTACGACGTCGGCAAGCGGCAGGACTTGCCGATGGTCAATATCCTGAATCCCAACGGCACGCTGAACGCCAACGCCGGCAAGTACCAGGGACTGACCGTCCTAGCGGCCCGCAAGCAGGTCGTGGCCGACTTGGAAGCGGCGGGCCTGGTCGTGGCCGTCGAGGACCGGCTGATCGACCTGGCGCACTCGGACCGCAGCAAGACGCCCATCGAGCCGTACCTGGCGGACCAGTGGTTCGTCAAGATGGATCGGCTGGCCCAAGCCGCGATGCAAGCCGTCACGGACGGCCGGGTGAAGATCTTCCCGGAACGCTACACCAAAGGCTATCTCGACTGGCTCGCGGAAAAACGCGACTGGCCCGTCAGCCGGCAACTGTGGTGGGGGCACCAGATTCCGGTCTGGAGCAAGGCGGTGCGGGATCAGGCCGAATGCGATCAACTGGCTGGCGCCCTCCGCCCGCTGTGCGAGCGGCGCGCCGACGCAGCCGTGCTGTGGATCGAGGAGGACGAAGAACTGGCTGCGGCCCAGGCCCAGGGCGGCGACGAGTACGAGCGGGTCCGCCGCGAACGCCCGGTCGCCACGCTGCACGTGTGCCTGAAGGAAGACCTCGCCAAACTGGTCGCGGCGCTGGAATCGCTGGGGCTGGTGCGCAGCCCGGAAGTGCTGGACACCTGGTTCAGCTCCGGACTGTGGCCCCATTCCACGCTGGGCTGGCCGGAACAGACGCCGGAGCTGGAGTTCTTCTATCCCACCAGCGTGCTGATCACCAGCCGCGACATCATCACGCTGTGGGTCGCCCGGATGGTGCTGATGGGCCTGAACAACATGGGCCAAGTGCCGTTCCCGGAGGTCTTCATCCACCCCAAGATCCTGGACGGCTACGGCGAGACGATGTCCAAGTCGAAGGGCAACGGGATCGACCCGCTGGACGTGATCGACAAGTTCGGCGCGGACGCCTTGCGGTTCGGCATGGCCCACCTGACGACGGAAACGCAAGACGTGCGGCTGCCCGTCCAGTTTGAATGTCCGCACTGCGAGGCCTTGATCGAGCAGACGAAAAAGAACCGCGAGCTGCCGCGGATCAAGTGCGACAAGTGCGGCCAGTCGTTTTCGACGCAATGGGCCCGCTCGGACCAGGACCAGGCGCTGCCGCGCGGGCCGGTCGTCAGCGAACGTTTCGAGGTGGCCCGCAACTTCTGCAACAAGCTCTGGAATGCCGCCCGCTTCGCCTTGATCAACCTGAAAGACTACACGCCGGCCCCGGTGCCGGTGGCCGAACTGACGCTGGAAGACCGCTGGGTGCTCAGCCGGCTGGCTACCGTGACCCAGCAAGTCACCTCCGCGCTGGAGACCTACCGCTACTCCGACGCCGCCCGGACCTTGTACGACTTCGCCTGGGACGAGTTCTGCAGTTTCTTCCTGGAGATCGTCAAGAACCGGATGCAGGACCAGAACCAGCGGGCCCACGCCCAGCGGATCCTGGCGCACACGCTGGACGTGTTGCTGCGGCTGCTGCATCCCATGATTCCGTTCATCACGGAGGAGATCTGGCAAATGCTGGCCCAGGTCGCCCCGCAGCGCGGACTGGACGATCCCCAGCCGGCCAGCGCCAGCATCATGCTCGCGTCCTGGCCGCAGGCCGACACGGCGCGGCAGACCGCGGAGATCGAGTCCCAGTTCGCCCGCTTCCAGGCCGTGCTGGGCGCCCTGCGAGAGATCCGCAGCCGGCAGAACATCCCGCCCAAGAGCCAGATCGAATTCGGCGTCCGCTGCGAGGCCGAAACCGAACAGCTGCTGCGGCCCATGACGCCGTACCTGCTGTCGATGGCCGGCGCGGTGGCGACCGGCTGGGGCCCGGCGGTCGCGCCCCCCGCGACGCACGCCGCCGTGACGTTGCCCATCGCCGACGTGTACGTGGACCTGAAGGACTTCATCGACGTGGCGGCGGAGATCGCCCGGAACGAAAAGCTGACTCAAAAACTGCGCGGGCAGATCCAGGGCAAGGAAAGAAAGCTGTCCACCGCCAGCTTTGTCGAGAAAGCGCCGGCCGAAGTCGTCCAACGCGAGCGGGAGAGCCTGGCGCAGCTGCAGGAACAACTGGCAGCCGCCCAAGCGGCGTTGGAGAGCTTGAGAAAACTCCCGCGGTAGTCCTCCTGTTTAATCCCTTTGCTTCCACCGGCCCCGTGTCGGTGGAGCAACAACGAAAAAGCCAGGCCGCCGACTCCGATGCACGCCGCGGTCCACCGGCGCGAGGCCGATGGAGACAGGAACGCACCCATGCTGGTCATCACTTGCCCTCATTGTCAGGCGGCCGTCATGCTGCAAGCGGACGGGGTCTGCCCCGCCTGCGGCCGGGCCGTCGTGCTGCAGCAGGCCCAACCGTTTGTCTTGGAAAGCGGCGAGAGCTGGCCCCAGGACGGTTCGTCGCCGGACGAGACGCCGCCCGCGCCTTTGGATCCCTACGGCCGCCCCATGGCCTGGGAGGAATCTCCGCAGGTGGCCGTGGTGCGGTTCCGGCAGCGGTTGTTCGCCATCACTCCCCACACGCTGGTCACGCCCGCGATCGTGGCGGTCAACGCGGTCATCTTTGCGCTGATGACGCTGGACAGCGGGGCCCTGTTTTCGCCCGGCGCTGAGACCCTGGTCAAGTGGGGCGCCAACTTCGGTCCGCTCACACTCGACGGTCAATGGTGGCGGCTGCTCACTTGCACCTTTGTGCATATCGGGCTGATTCACATCGGCTTGAACATGTGGGTCCTGTGGGACGTCGGCCAGTTGATCGAGCGTCTGACGGGCAACGCCGGTTTCCTGTTGCTGTACGTGCTGTCCGGCCTGTTCGGCAGTCTGGCCAGCGTCTACTGGAACCCGAATGTGTTGAGCGCCGGCGCGTCGGGCGCGGTCTTCGGGGCGTTTGGCGGCCTGCTGGGCTTCGTGTTGATCCGCGGCGACTCGATCCCCAAAAGCATCCTCGGCCGCCTGCGCACCAGCGGCACTTCGTTCCTCTTTTACAACTTGATTTTCGGGCTAGCGATTCCCGGCATCGACATGGCGGCGCACGTCGGCGGGTTTGTGGCCGGGTTCGGATGCGGGCTGGTTCTCAGCCAGCCGCTGGACCGGGTAACGCTGGTGACCCGCACTTGGCGCAACGCGGTGATGGTCGCGTTGGGTACCGCGTTGCTGGCCGCCGCCCTGTCGGTAGCTCCGGCGGCACCGGTCGATCTCCACAGCCGGGCCGTGCGGTTCTCAGCCGTCGAGAAGCAAGCGCTGGACACGTACAACGACGCCGTCCGCCGATACCAGAACGGCAAACTGTCCGAAGACGAATTTGCACGGACCATCGAGACGCAGATCCTGCCTCCGTGGCGCGCCGCAAGGGAGGAGTTCGATCAGATCGACGTCCAACGCGTCGCGGCCGGCTCGCGGGACTCCCTGGACAAACTGAGGCAGTACCTGGTGCTTCGCGAGCAAGCCTGGGAAGCGCTGGCGGCGGGATTGGAAGAAAACGACTCCCGGCGTTTGGAGGAGGCCAAGGAAAAGAACGAAGCGGCCGATCAACTCGGACGCGAAGTTGGCGCCGGCGACTAGCACCAAACGGGAAACTGCCACGGAAAGTCGCTGTCTAGGATGGCACGGTCGCGCGAAATGGGGTCAGGCTTACAGAATTCAATTTTGGCCGAGTTTGTCGCCAGCCACGTCGTACGACTCTGCTCGGCCAAAACTGAATTCTGTAAGCCTGACCCCGGCACCGATGGCCGTGACTTCATGAACGACGCGGAAAAGTGCCGAAATCCCGTTCGGTGCTAGTGCCCTGCGGAGCGAATGATCGAGAACCGATTGGCGATGCAACCGGGCGTTGTCTCCATGGCCGAAGTCATCCTGCAAAACTTGAGCAAGACTTTCGGCGGGGTGGCGGTCGTCGACGGCATCAATCTGCACGTGCAAGACGGCGAGTTGCTCGTGCTGGTGGGACCCTCCGGCTGCGGCAAGACGACGACGCTGCGCATGATCGCGGGTCTGGACGAGCCGACTGCCGGAGAAATCCACGTCGGCGGCCGCTCGGTCCGCCACCTGGCGCCCAAGGACCGCCACGTGGCGATGGTGTTTCAGCATTTCGCCTTGTACCCGCACTTGGACGTGGCCCGTAATCTAGCCTTTGGGTTGAAGCTGCGACGCGTGCCCCGGGCGAAGATCGAAGTCCGTGTGCGCGACGCGGCCCGCACCTTGGGCATCGAACATCTGCTACAGCGCCGGCCGGCGGAGCTGTCCGGAGGCGAGCGGCAACGGGTCGCCTTGGGCCGGGCCATCGTCCAAGATCCGCAGGTGTTCTTGTTCGACGAGCCGCTGAGCAACCTGGACGCCCGCTGGCGCGAGTCGCTGCGCATGGACCTGGTCGGACTACAGCGGCAATTGGGCACCACGACGATCCACGTCACGCACGATCAAAGGGAGGCCATGATGCTCGGCCAGCGTCTCGCCGTGATGAACGCAGGACGGATCCAACAGGTCGGCCCGCCGCTGAAGGTCTATCACGCCCCCGCCAACCGCTTCGTGGCCGAGTTCATCGGCAGTCCCCCCATGAACTTCTTGCCGGGACGGATGCAGATCGTGGACGACACGCCGACGCTCGAGTGCCCGCCGCTGCGTCTGAAGTTGCCTCTCCAGTACTCGCCCCCCTTGCAGTCGTGGTCCGGCCGTGAAGTCACGTTGGGCATTCGTCCGGAAGACGTGCGGACGGCTCGCATGGACGGCGAGAATTGGGACGCGCTGCCCGCCGAGGTCCTGCTCTGTCAACCGCTGGGCGCGGAGACCATCCTGCGGGTCCGCTGCGGCGGCCAGGAACTGACCGCGCGCGTCGCCGCGGATCGAAACCATCGGCCCGGCGAAATGCTGAATCTGTTCCTGGATCTCGCCAAGAGCCACCTGTTCGATCCCCTCAGCGGCCAGACGGTTTTGAGTTTCCGGCGGTGAGACATTTCGCCTTGGACTCCCGAACCCGGCGGCCGCGGGGGGGCAGCCCAGGACCAGCCGTTGAAGTCGTCGAAACCGCGTTGTACGATGCCCGCAGGTTTTCGTGCCAGACAGACACCCCTGAGGAAAGGAACCACCATGCCACGTGCGTCCGTGATCGGTTTGTCGTTTCTGCTGTTGTCGGTTGCCGCCGCCAGTGACGGGGGCGAAGCGGAGCCCGCTGCGTTCCTGGGAGACTGGCAAGGCGAGGGATTGGCGGCGCAGGTGATTCCTCGCGGCGGTGGCCAGTACCAGATCAACTTCGTGCCGGAATTCGACGTCAAGTGCAAACCGCTGGCCGTCATCACAGGCCAGGCGGCGGACGGCGTGTTGCGGTTCGAGCAAGAGGGGTGGAGCGGACAAGCGGCAGCGGGGCAAATGAAGGGCTCCCGGCCGGGGACTGCGGCCGGGGCAGCGGCCGGGGCTGATTTCGAGCTGAAGAAGGTGGTCCGACCCTCACCGACCGTCGGCGACAAGCCGCCAGCGGGTGCGGTCGTCTTGTTCGATGGCCGCGGTTTTGACGCCTGGGAAGCCCAGGCGGCGAAGACTTCCCCGGTCGAGATCAGTTGGGAATTGTGCGAGGACTTCATGCGGGTTGCGCCGGCTGACAAGGAAAAGGGACGCGGCCATTCGCTGATCACGAAGCAAGCCTTCCGCGATTTCCAGATGCACTTCGAATTCCGCCTGGCCCTGATGCCCGACAAGACGGGGCAGGCGCGGTCCAACGGCGGCTTGGCGTTTGGCGACGCCAACTGGTACGAAATCCAAGTCCTGGACAGCTACGGTTTGGAGGGCTTGGACAACGAATGCGGCGGGATCTACAGAATTGCCGCTCCGGCCGTGAATATGTGCCGGCCGCCGCGGATGTGGCAGACCTACGACATCGACTATCTGGCCCCGCGTTACAACGCCGACGGCCAGCGAACGCAAGCGGGCCGGATCAGTGTCCGGCACAACGGCGTGCCGATCCACAAGGACGTCGAACTGCCCGATTCACCGGCCGCCGAAAAACGCCGCCAGACGAATCCGGAATCGATCCCCACCGGCCGGATCATCCTGCACTACCACCGGGATCCCGTGGAGTACCGCAACATCTGGCTTGTGAAAAAGTGAACTAGATCGGCGTCAGACCGGCGAACAGGGCGTTGTACAGCAGCGCCCCGACGATCCCGCCCACGAGCGGACCGGCGACCGGGATCCAGGCGTAACGCCAATCGGAACTGCCTTTGCCAGGAATCGGGAGCAAGGCGTGCGCGATCCGAGGCGCTAAATCGCGGGCCGGGTTGATCGCGTAGCCCGTGGGACCGCCTAGCGACAGGCCGATGCTGAACACCAGGATGCCGACCAACAGCGGCCCCAAGCCACCGGTGATGCCGTTGTGCGTGTTGGCAATCCCAAGCGCGCCCACCAGCAGCACCGCGGTGCCAATCACCTCGCAAATCACGTTCCCGGCGGTGTGCCGGATCGCGGGCACGGTCGAAAACACGCTTAACTTGGCAATCGTGTCTTCCGTCTGCGACCAGTGCGGCAGGTAGGCCGCCCAGACGAGGATCGCGCCCAGAAAGCCGCCGAGAAACTGTCCGGCCAAGTACAGCGGAACCTGCTCCCAACCCAGTTGGCCGACCCACGCCATGCCGACCGTCACCGCTGGGTTCAAATGGCCGCCGCTGGCCCAGCCGGCGACGTACACGCCGACCGCCACCGCGAATCCCCAGCCGGCCGTGATCACGATCCAACCGCTGTTCTGCCCCTTTGTCTTCTGCAGCACGACGTTGGCCACCACGCCATCGCCCAACAGGATCAGCAGCATCGTTCCAATCAACTCACCGATGAACACATTCATCCCCGACTCCTCCCCAAGACCTTGTCCAGCGAACCCATCGCCAGCACGCCGAATCCGGACTGCCCCAATCCCGCACGGTCCAGTCCGCGTCAAGGTAACAACCCGCGACAGCGCTGTCAAAAGATAATTGCACCCGGGGTGCATTCCCGTT
>JAAYYU010000042.1 GCA_012515235.1 Candidatus Anammoximicrobium sp. | reverse complement strand
CGGCCAAAGCCGGGACGGGCTTGCGCCGGGACGGCGTTTGGGGAGACCGCCGAGGACGGTCGGAACGTCATTTGCCGGAAGGGATCGCGGCCGTGGTCAGCACCTTCAGCTGATGGGGGTTAAAGACGACCGCGTCCTCGGACGACGCGGGGGTGGCCGAGGCGGTGAACGGATCCAGCCATTGGCGAATGCCGGGGACGGCAATCTCGACCTGGGCCGTCACGGGCGACGCCTCTTCGTTGAACAGGATGTAGAAGTGGCGCCCCGCTTTCCGCACGTGGCGATAACGGATCCTCGTCGACGGCGGCGTCAGGGTCAGATCGGGCTTGACCAGCGCGTTGATCGCGGCCAGCAATTCCGCAGCCGTCGCCGCCGCGCGAGCGCCCGGCAACTGGGCGGCGTAAGGCGAGTCGCCCAGGACGATCAGCCGTTGCTGGCTGGCCAGCTTCTGCACCGCGGGCAACGCATCGGCAGGGACGTGCAGAGCGCCGTCCAGGATCACCGCCCGGTAGTGCATGCCTGCCAGGTGGACGCCGTCGGACTCGACCCGCGCGTCTTCGCCCAGGTGCCGCGTCTCCAGATAGTTGAAGTCGCGCTGGTACTGATAACAGACTTTGGCCGATTGGTCGGGCAACCGGGCCGGCTCGGCCAGAATGGCGACTTCGCAGACGTGTTGCGAATCGGTGTTCAGCCAACTCAGGCGGCGGCAGCCGTCGGCGTACGGCTTGTACTTGCCCCACCACGCGGCGTTGGGCCCCACGTCCGGCGGGCGTTCGTCCTTGCGCGGGCCGCGGATCGAGTAGTAGAACGCGTGCGGGTACAGCAGGTTGTGCCCGCGCACAAAGCACCAGGCGGCCAGCCACTCGGTTTCTTCGTAGGTCAGGTTGTGGCCATAAGCGCCGTACAACTCGTTGCTGTTGCGACGCCGACCCAGATGGACCATGGCGCTGGAGGCGCATTTGGCCGTGGTTGAATCGGGGCCTTCCAGGGCTTTCTTTCCTGGCACAACCATCCGCCACACCAGATCCTGGCCGGGCATCTGGAAGTAGCGTTCGGCGCCGATGTCCATCGAGCCGCCCGGATGGCCGGTCAGGGCGATGCCGTGCTGGTCGCACCACTGGCTGAGCCGCCGATAGTAGTTTTCCTCCAGACAAATGGCGATCGCCCGGTGATAGTCGGCGCGGTGTTGCGCCGCGTCCGGGTTGTCGCTGTACCACAGGTCGGCCAAGAACGGCTTGAAGTCGTAGCCCAAGATGCGATTCACCTGCTCCAGCAGCGCTCCGTTGCCGGGCAGCACCCCGCGCGCGCCGCCGCGACCCGTCGGCGACGGTTCGTCGGTAAAAATGGCCAGAATCGTCTTGCCAAAGTGCGCGCCGAACTCCTGGGCAAAGCGGTCGTAGACCAGTTCGATGAAGCTCGAGACGGCCTCCGGGTTCAGGATATCGCCGGCGGGCGGCAGTTCTTCCCGGATCTTGCCGGTCTCTTCGCCCAAATAGTGCAAACCGCGAATCACACCGCCCGTGGGCCGTTCGACGACGGCCAACCGCTGGCCGTTGGGGCGATCGAGCGTGGCGACGAGTTTCCAGCCGTCTTCCAGGCGGGGACGCTCGCCGGGCTGCAGATCGATCTTCGCCAGCCCGCGCGCCGCATGGTTCGGATTCCGGGCCACGACTTGACCTGCCGAGGAGCCGGACGGGTACATGCCTTCATCGTACAGGATCACGTACATCTTGCGGCGGATCGCCTCGTCGATGGCCACGTGCATGGCGTGGATCATGCGCGGTGAAAGCCAACCGATGTCGCGCGGCAGTCCGATCCGCGGATGGATCACAAAGCCGTACACGCCGTGGGCCTCAAAGTCGGCGATCTGGCGCACGATCTCCTCGTCCTTCAAGTCGTCGTTCCAGAACCAGAACGGCATCACGGAGAATTCGCGCGGCGGGTCCTGAAACTCGGCCGGCACACCGATCGCCGCCGACGCACCGGTCTCGGCCGCCGAACAGATCCAGGCATGTCCCGCATTCAGCGCCGCGACCGCCAGGGCCAGCGCCACACGGCGGGCCGCACTGGAAAGCCAAACTCGGTTCATCGTCCCCCCCCCTCCATCTTTTCGCCTCGGTTTCCTGCGTCCGCCCCGTGATGGGTCAGCCCGTGAGGGCTCAGCCTGTGATGGGTCAGCCTGCCGTTGAGCCCGTCGTGGGTTTCGGGCCGCTGCCTTGCGCTGTCAATACCTTGAAGCTGGTGGACTGTCAAGAGGCTTCGCCACCCGCGGTGCCTTCCCGTGGCGGCGAAGACGGCGGGCGGTGATCCGGTCAAGTCAGATCTTCTGAGTGAACGCCGACAGATCCTCCGCGGCAAGGCCTTTGGCCGCCACTGCTTCCAGGATTGCAGCGATCAGGGGTCCGTTTTCCGGCGGAAGCGTGGCGATTTTCCCCCGGATCGCTGTCAGGGCCGTCATGCCGCGTTCGGGGATCATCACGGTCGTGCTCGACGTCTCGCGGGGGTCGTTGCGGCGGACTAGATCAAACACTTCCCGCGTGCGCACCACACAGTCGGTTGGAGGAAGGTCAACGCGGAGCTGAACTTTGTCCTCCCGAAGGTCCACAACCGCGACGGTGATGTCGTCGTTGATGCTGATCGCGTCGTTCCTTCTGCGGCTCAAAACGGCCATCGCGCGTCTCCTGAATTCTGGGGCGGTTTTTGTTTTCTGTGCCTTTGCCTTCGGCAGCGTACTGCGGCGGCCAGCGCGAATCAAGCCGCGGCGAGCCGTGGCGTCTTCGTTTTTTGCGTTGCGGCTACTCCGCGACCGATTGCACGCGACTCGAAGCGTTTGCGGGGGGGGCGGGCAGGGCGGGTCCAGGAACACGGGTTCCGCCCCGTCGCCGTCCATCTGGTAAGGGAGCATGTACAGCCGGTCGCCCGTGGAGTTGGCAAAGTCCAGCCGCGAGGGAGACAGCTGGCGGGAATCGCCGTCGGCCCAGAAGGCAAAGAACGGATCGGCCGGGTTGTGCGGCCGGCGCACGTAGCTGTGGTTCTGGGGGCTGTCGCGGGTGACCCGACGCTCCAGGGTCCGTCGAGGTTCGGATCAAAGGTCTTGGCCGCCAGGTCGTGGACCAGTTCGTAACGGCGCCAAGCCGTATCGATCTCGGCCGCCTCCCGGTACTCGCCGTCAAAGTAGCAGCGCTTTCCCGGACGGTGTCCCCAGATGCGAACCGAGGCTTGATGCCGCGCGTCGAACTCGCCGGGCCGCAAGAGATGGAGGTCCAGCGTCCGCGAGTCGGCTGTCCAGACGCGGGCGTCGAACGAGACCGTCAGCCACGAGGCCGTCGTGGGGGCAAAATCCAAGAGATCGGCGTCGGTCGCCTGCTGACCGGTCTGGTACCGCCGCAGCGCCCTGGGAAAACGGTCTCCGTCCAACACCACGATCCGGCCCGGCTGGGCCGTGCCCGCTGCCGGCGTCCAGCGTGCCTCGCCATGCGCGACCGGCCGCAAATCGCCCAGCGGATACAGGGACTCGTCGGCAAAGCTTTCGGCGTCAAACAACACGACGGATTCGTCGCCCCGGACGCTCACGGCGACAGCGGCCAAGCCCACGACGATCCCCAACGATGCTTGCGATATTCGGCCCCTGAGACTAAGCTACCACGGCACACGCATCGCGAAAAGCAGAAGGCCCACCACAACCGGCAAGGAGATCCAATCATGTCCCAACTCGCCACTGCGGCACACCATCCGGAAAACACTACGCTGAACCGGCGCGGGTTCCTGGCCGGCACGACCGCGGCCGGCTTGACGCTGCTCCAACCCGGACTGGCGCTGGGCACGCAAGCCAACAGCAAAGTCAAGCTGGGCATCGTCGGCTGTGGAGGCCGCGGGAAGTGGATTTCCAAACTGTTCATGCAGCATGGCGGCTACGAGATCGCCGCCTGTGCCGACTACTTCGCAGACCGCGCCGACGGTCTGGGCGAGCAATTCCAGGTCGAATCCGCCCGCCGCTTCACGGGCCTGTCCGGCTACAAGCGTGTCTTGGACGCCAAGCCGGATGCGGTCGTCATCGAGACTCCGCCCTATTTCCATCCCGAGCAAGCGTTGGCCGCCGCGGACGCCGGCTGCCACGTGTATGTGGCCAAGCCGGTCGCCGTCGATGTGCCGGGCTGCTTGACGATCGCCGACGCCGGCAAGAAGGCGACGGAGAACAAGCGGTGCATGCTGGTCGACTTCCAGACGCGGGCCAGCGAGTTGTACCGCGAGGCGATCCGCCGCGTCCACGCTGGCGACCTCGGCCCGCTGGTCTCCGGCGAGGCGGTCTATTACTGCGGCACGACTTGGGGAGGCGATGAAGCGTTGGGAGCCAATGCCACCAACCCGGAGAACCGCCTGCGCGGCTGGGGCTTGGACCGCGTTCTGTCCGGCGACGTGATCACCGAGCAGAATATCCACGCCCTGGACGTCGCCGCCTGGATCGTGAACCAGGACCCGGTCAAAGCCTACGGGACCTGCGGGCGCCAAGGCCGAGTGGACCGCGGCGATTGCCACGGAAATTTCTCGGTGATCTTCTTCTACCCGAACAACGTCGTGATCAGCTTCGCGTCCAAACAATACGGCACGGGCTACGACGACATCGGCAACAAGATGTTCGGCCCCGACGGCACGCTGGAAACGCACTACTTCGGCCTGGTCCGGATCGTCGGCCGGAAGTCCTACAAGGGCGGCAACCAGCCGGGCCTGTTCACCGAAGGCTGCGTGGCCAACATCGCCGAGTTCCACGCCAACATCCTGAAAGGCGATTGCTCCAACCCGACCGTCGCGCCCAGCGTGCGCAGCAACTTGACGACCATCCTCGGCCGCACCGCCGCCTACCGTGGCGGCGAAGCGACCTGGGACGAAATCATGCAGGCAAAAGAGAAACTGGAATTCGACACGAAGGGCCTGAAAGCGTAGCGTTTCGTCAACCTTCGACGCCCGCTGCTCGTGGTTCCCCCGCGAGTCAGCTCGCTCGCCAACGCATGCCTTCCGAATCGGACTTGTGCTCGTGCCCTCACGAATTGCGGACGACGCTGAGGGAACGCCGAGTACGGCAGGCGAGCGGAAAACGGCGGTCCCAACCGCGTGCGGCCAAGCCCGATCGTGGATGCAACCCAAGACGAAGCTGCCTGCCGTGGAGCTTGAAAGGAGCCGGGCAGGTCAAACCCCTGGGAGGATCATTGATGTTGCAATCGCCCGTCATCGACGGCAGAAGACCATTCGCGCGGCGTGTGTCACTGGTTAGCGTGTTGGCCTGCGTCCTGGGGCCGTGGCCGGTTGGGGCGGACGATTGGCAGCCGCCCAAGGTTGCGCTGCCGCAGCGGCTGGTGCATCCGGTAATCGCCTGTACGCCGGCAGAGCTTTCGCGGCTGCAGGCGGCCTTTCGAGGGACCGGACCGGAACACCGCGTGGTGGCGGAAGTTGTCCAGCGCGCCGCCCAGAACCTCGGCCGACCCTTGACCTTTCCGCCGCGCGGCGGGCAACACAATCAATGGTACCAGTGCGAAAAGTGCCAGCTGGGGCTGAAGACGATCGACGACACGCATCATCGCTGTCCGCGGTGCGACAAGGTCTATTCGGGCGAACCGTACGACGACGTGGTTTTCGCCCGCCAGCACGTCGGCAATTTGCAGCGCATGACTGACGCCGCCTGGGCTTACGCCGTCACCGGCGAGGAGAAGTTCGCTCAGGCGGCCGCAGCGGTGCTGCTGGGCTACGCCGCGCGGTACAGCACGTATCCCTACCACACTGCCGCGCGTTCCGTCCTTTCCGGCAGGTCAGGCGGGCATCTCTTCGAGCAGACGCTGAACGAAGCGAATCACTTGGCCGATCAGATCGCGCCGGCCTTTGATTTGATTCACGACGCGCCCTGCCTCTCGGACGCCGACCGGGCCGCGATCCGCAACGGGCTGATCGCGCCGATGCTGGAGAACATGGACCGGCACAAAGCGGGCAAGAGCAACTGGCAGACCTGGCACAACGCGGGGATGCTCGCCGGCGGCGCTGTGTTGGGCGACGAGCGCTGGGTCGCCAAGGCGATCTGCGACCCGAAGAACGGGTTCCTCTTCCAAATGCAGGCCTCCGTCTCCGCCGAAGGCATGTGGTACGAGAACAGCTGGGGCTACCATTTCTATACGCTGGGAGCCCTGGTGCGGATCGTCGAAGGCGCGCGGCGGCTGGGAATTGACCTCTGGAGTCACCCGACGCTGCGGAAGATGTTCACCTTGCCCATCGAATACGCCCTTCCGGACGGTTCCCTGCCGCGGTTCGGCGACGACGTCCGGTCGTCCGTGCGAGCCGCCTCCGACTACCTGGAATACGTCTGGCCCGTGAGCCGCGATCCCCGCCTGTTGCCGCACCTGAACGAGCGGCCGACCTGGAACTCGATCCTCCTGGGCCGCACGCCGGAACCTCGCCCCGCTCGTCCGCAGCTCGACAGCCGGCTGTTCCCCAGCGCCGGGCACGCGATCCTGCGCACCGCCGGGCCGGGGCAACTGGCCGCCGCCATGACGTTCGGCCCGTACGGCGGATTCCACGGCCACTACGACAAGCTGAGTTTCGTGTTCTTCGGTCACCGCTGCGAATTGGGAATGGATCCCGGCCGGGCTGCCAGCCAAGCGTACCGGCTGCCCGTCCACAGCCGCTGGTACAAAGCCAGCTTGGGACACAACCTCGTGCTGGTCGACCGGGCTTCCCAGCGAGCCGCGGCAGGGGAGTTGGAGTGTTTTTCCGACAGCGCTGTCCCTGCCGGCAGTTGTGCCGTGGCCGCAGCCCGCTGTCAGGAAGCCTATCCCGGCGTGCTGCACCGCCGCTTGCTGTGCCTGCGGTCCGACTATTTGCTGGTGGTGGATCAGTTGTCCGCCGATCAGCCGCGGCGTTTTGATTGGGTGTATCACAACCGGGGTTCGGCCGTGGAAGCGGCCGCCGCTACGCGAGCCGTCGATTTGTCTCAGGCCTTTCCCGGCGCGGAGTACTTGGCCAACGTCAAGACCGGCTCGACAAACGCGCCCATCGCCGTGCGTTTTGACGGCGCCTCGGTGTCCCTCCAGGCGTTGATCGCCGCCGACGGGGCCAGCGAAGTGCTCACGGGCGACGGAGTGGGCGCGTCTGTTCTGGACCGCGTTCCGCTGGTAATGATCGGGCGTCACGGCACGGCGGCCTGCTTTGCCGCCGCGCTGGAGCCGATTCCCGCCGGCCAGTCGCCGACGATCAAAACCGTAAAGCAGGAGGTTTCGACGGACCAAATTCGGGTCACCGTGCAGAAAGGCAATCGCGTGGACCAGGTGACGTTCACCGCTGCCGGCAAGGTGACGGTGCAGTCCGACGGCGAACAGGTCTTGTCAAAGTAGCTGGCAGCCGCCACCGATGACTATGGCAACGGCGGCCGAAATAACTTCCCGAATCTCCGCCACCACGCTGCTCGCCAGCGTGGTGGCGCAGAGGAGGCTCTCCACGCAAAGTCGCTGCGGACTCCACCGTGCGAGTCGGCGAGTGCCTTGGCTTGCCGCCAGTTCTCGCCGAAACGGGGAAGTTATTTCGGTCTCCGTTGTTGCGACTGGGCACCTTGCGGTCCGAGCGTGGGGCAGCTTCCAGGGCCAAGCCTGGCTCCGACTGCGAAACCGCTTCCAGCCACAGTGACCGAAACAACATCCTGGTTTCCGCGGAGTAAGGGGTCAGGCTTACAGATTTCAATTTTCGCGGGGGAGTCGTTTTCCAAGTGTTAGATCTTGCGACCGCGAAAATTGAAATCTGTAAGCCTGACCCCAGCCGGTGCGGAGTACGGGCATCACGCGGTTCCCCGTCGCGCTGACCACAATCGCAGGCTGTCGCTGTTGCACGGCCACAGCGGACAGCGGACACCGTGACTGAACCCGGCCTCCAGCAGCAGGGCCTGCACTTCGTCATCCGACCACGCCCTGGTCGTGTTGCGATAGGTCTGCGCCTCCAAGAGTTCAGCATCGTTCCCCAAACAACGATCCGCTGGCACGCGAGCGGCGCGGCCGCCGGTCTTACGTCCGAGCCGGAATCAGGGGCCAGCGTCGGGCTTCGTTCATGTCTCTCGAACGTCGCCCAATCGGTTCACGGAGAGCGTCGTTCAGCGCGGCTGGCTCCCGGTCTCCAACGCCCGCCGGAGCGGGCACTGTTGGCCGACCACTTCGCCCCGGCGGTACTGGCTCAGCACTTCCTGGGATCGCTGGGCGAGCATTCGGCGAACCTCCCGCCGCTTGCCCTTGACCCTGGGGATTTTCATCGAATCGTAGGCGGTGGTCTGGTGCCGCATCCAGGCAATGACGGCCGCTTCCGCGCGCCGCTCCACGGGAATTCGCTTCGTCCTGGCCACGGTGCCGCTGCCCACCGGCGTGGCATGATCGGCGACCGCGCGGGCCAGTTTGTCAGCCATGTCGGCATGGCTGGGATGAAAGGCCAGAAACGCCACCACGGCCTGAATAAAGTCCTCGACGTAGTTGGCCTGGGCCTTGTCCCGGCGTCGGGCGTCGGCCTCCCTGCGTTTGGCATACTTTTCGGTGGATCGCTCGGCGTCGAGTTCGGCCCGGACGTTGGCGATGGTTGCTGCCGGCGCCCAGACGCCCAGCGAAAAGACCTTCCGGCCCCTTCTCTCCTGCACGACCCAATGGGGACCGGCGGCCTTGACTCGGCGGGTCAAGGTCGCGTCGCCCGGCGGCAGCAACATCCAGCTCTCCGGTGCCGTGAAAACTTTGCCGTCCGCCGAACGGACGGTGTTTTGGGTGGGGCCGGGGGAGTAACTGCTGTTGGACATGGATTTCGGCTTCCTTGCTTGGGGGTCAGCCTATCACGGCCTCCACAGGCGTAGCTGCCCGTTGTCGCTCGTGAGAGGCGAGGATTTTCCTGCGCTCATTCGCTCAACTCGCCCTGCCCAGATAGAAGACGTAGCCATAGCTGCCGCCGCATTCCTTCCAGACATCGATTTCTCGCTGCAAGCTGTCCGCGAATGCCTGGGCCTCGCCGCTGTCCGGATTCTTCGACCGAAAAACGGCAAGCTGGTCCTGCACGGGCCCGTAGTAGTTCTCCCAATCCCCGGACGGCAGGACAAAATGGCCAACCGGCTCGAAATCTGCCGCCCGGACTTTCGCCAGATTGTCTTCGACGCTTGTCATGGCGGGGTATTCGGTGGCCCAGAAGTCCGCAGCCCTCCGCGGCGGGACCTCGCACAGCCAACTCAGCTCGCTGACGGCCATGAATCCTCCTGTCCGCAGCAGTCGTCGCCAACGCTTCAGACCCTGCTCGAACCCGGCAAGGTACACGGCTCCCTCCGACCAAACCAGCTCGAAAGAGCCGTCTGGAAAAGGCGGATCGGCCATGTCAGCTCGGACGGTTGTGATCCGATCTGAGAGCCCTTCCAGGACAGCGCGGGCTGCAAGTTGCTTGAGAAACGGTTCGTGAATGTCCACCGCCGTGACGCTCCCCTGGGTGGCCCTGGCCAGAGCCAGCGACGCCAGCCCCGCCCCGCATCCGAAATCGACGCTGCGAGGCTTGGGCGGCAGCCCGTGCAGCAGTGCAAGAGCCTTGAGGGTGGAGGCCTCGCTGCCCGGTGCTTTTCGTTGCAGGCCTTCGTAAAACGAGAACATCAGCGCCATCAGTGGGTCAGGATCGCCGGCCATGAGTACTCCCTCTCTCAGCGTCAAACAGCATCGGGTTCGGTTTTGGACGGCCGGCCTTCTTCAGGCAGATTCGCTTTAGGCCGCCTGAGGGACTCGCCGTAGGGCCTGGTGCGGTCCTTGACGCCGACGCCGCACAGCCGATGCAGGCAGTCGATGTGGTCGCCCGCGGCCAACAGCAGATGCACGCTGTCACGCAGGATCGCGTCCAGTTTCGGTTGGCCCTGCCAATCCGCCGCCACTGCGACTCGCAGCACGTCGGTGGGATACGACTTGAACGCCGCGTCGCCGGAAGTCGGGTCACCGGTGGAGACGCGGTAGTGGTACGTCGCGTCCCGTTTGGCAAGCGGGATTTCGACGTGGTGCAGGGTGACGGATTCCTCGACGGCGACCGTCTCCGGGCAATCCCGGCTCAGGCCAAAACGGACGACGGAATTGCCGGGTTGGGCCGTCTGCCAGTTCACCACGATCCTGCTGGGATCGGGCGCGCGATGCGTCAGCCAGATCCTCGTGATTTCGGCCGAGGCCGAGGGGCACGCAACCAGGAGAAAGAACGTCGTCACGGCAGCTATTCGCATTTTCATGGTCCAGTTTTCAGACGTCCGGCCAACCCTTGCTCCGCAACCATTCTCGCAGCACAGCGACCGGGGCCGCAAGCACCGCCCCTGGAACCGCGCAGGTTGGCAGCGCCCCGTTGGGAACTCCGCTAACCAGGGTAGACACGCACCGTGGCCGAGGGGAGTTGCCGGCAACGCTTCGCACCGTGCCGCGGATCTGTTCGACTGGGGGTTTCGGCGATTCGACAAGGTCCATTCCTTGCGGCGGCCAACCACGACGCGCAGACACGCCTCGATGGCCCCGCTTGCCTTCCTCGGCATCCTGGCTGTCTGCCCGCTCCCCGCCTGCTTCCTCCGAGTTGCAGACGACGCCGAAGGGCGGCGGATCGGCACCTGCAGCCTTTCGGCCACGGCCGAAATCGGGCCCTGCGGGATGTCTTCTTGAGCGAAATTCGGCTGAATACGTTCCGACGCCGAATCCAGCAGCGGATCGAGCCTGCTCACGCGGCCGGGCTCGACCTGAAGTCGCGTGCTGACCGGCGACTGGATTGCCGGCCGCACATCCCCAAGAACTGGAATATCCCGAACGACTACCGGGATGCGGCCGGCACTCGCAGGCGAAACGGGACTTGCCGGACGACGCCAACGCGGTCTGCGACCTGGCCCTGTGCTGGCGGATGACGGACGACGAACGTACGCTCAAACCGCTGCAAGCTCGTTTGACCGCCGGGTGGACGCAGTCCAATCGACCCGCCTAAAGGAAGACTTCACGCTTTCCTTCGGCTCCCATGTTCCGGCTGCCGGGTGATGTCGCGGGGACCGCACGCCGGCGGCTGAGGCGGGCTGTCAATCCGATCACGGCGTGGCCGCCGCAGCATTCCTCGAAGCCCGTCCGTCCGGGCAAGAATCCGCCGAGATTTCAGGCGGTCGCCGCAGCTCGCTGGCTAGGGCAACTTGACGTTTGTTGACGCCCTTCGTGCGTTTACGCCTCGACAGCAGTTCCCGCGCGAGCGTATGCTGGCAGAACTGAAATGACCTTTCGTGGAAAGGGGCAGCATGACTGCGAGGACTCGGCGTTTCGTTCTGATCCTTCTGGCCTGTTCGCTGCCGGACTTGGCCGGCGCGGCAGAGCCCATTGGCAAGGCCTCGCCGGAGCAACTCCGCGCCTGGATGAAGCAGTACCCGCAAGCCGACGCTAACGGCGATGGATTGCTGTCGCCAGAGGAAGCTCAAGCCTATCATCAGAAGTTGCAGCGGGATCAGGCCGCGGCCCGCCGCGCCGCGCCCCGTTTTCGCCAGGAGTACGCTTTTGCCACGATGTCGGACGGCGTCCGCATCGCCCTGGCCGTGGGCTATCCGCGCGGCTTTGAGTCCGAGGACCGGCAACGCCGGTGGCCGGCCGTCTTTCAGACCTGCGGTTATCCCGGCGCCACGGTGGCTGCCAACCCTGGCAACTTGGGCGATCGCTTCGTGACCGTCCAAGCTTCGATCCGCGGCACGGGCGCGTCGGGCGGCGCGTTGAGCCCCTGGCGGCCGCGCACCTGGCAAGACGGCTACGAGATCATCGAGAACTGGATCGTCCAGCAACCGTGGTCCAACGGCCGAGTCGGCATCCTGGGCTACTCCTGGCCCGGCTTGCTGGGGTTTCTAACCGCGACCACGCAGCCGCCATCGCTCAAGGCGGTCTGTGTGGGCGGGTTGATCGATGATTTCTACCGTGGCATCGCGCGGCCCGGCGGCGTGCCCAACATGGGGTTTCCGGTGGAGTGGATGAACAACTGGTACCGGTCCGACGGCGTGTTCGGCTCGGACGCGGCCGCGCGGGCAGCCCGCGGACTGGACGACGCGGCCTGGTCGCAAATCGTCGCCGCGCGTCCCCGCCGCGACTGGACGCAGGACATGCTCTGGCTGGGACTGCACCAGCCGTTGGACGGTCCGTCCTGGCGCGAACAGAACTTGGGCACGCATGCAGCGCGAATCCGATCGCCGATCCTGATCGGTCACGCCTGGCAGGACGAACAGACCGGGCCGACGGGCTGGCAACTCTGGAAGCGGATCGCCGACGACGTGCCCAAGCGGCTGGTGTTGACCAACGGCGGCCACGGCGCCGGCCTGCTGCCGGCCGACGTGACCGCCTGGTTTCGGCACTGGTTGCTGGATGAATCCGACGACGAAATCGCCGCGGCGCCGCGGCGCGTCGCCTGTTACCTGGAGACGCCCGCGCAAAACCGGGAGGGACGCGACGCGCTCACTTCGCCGCTGACCGCCGCCGACTTCCCGCTGCCCCAGACTCGCTGGACGCGCTACTATCTGCGGGCCGATCGGCAGCTGGCACGAAACGCGCCGGCCCCGGATGAACCGCCCGGCGGCTATCGCGTGACGCACCTATCGCCCGATGGCGGCGACCCGCGGGCCACCTATGAACTCGCCTTCACCGAACCCGCGGCGGTCTGCGGGCCGGCGGTCCTGACGCTATGGGCCAAGCTGGAGACGCTCGACACCGACTTCTTCGTCCTGCTGGCCGACCGGGCGCCCGACGGCAAGGTGTACGGCTTGCAACGCGGCCTGTTGCGGGCTTCGCATCGGGCTCTGGACGCACAACAGGCGTCGTACGCCGAGTCGGACGGCCAGACGACGCTGATCCGGCCGTATCACCCTCACGACCAGATCGCCCCGGTCGTGCCCCACGAGCCGCAAGAATATCAGATTGAGATCTTCGCCTTCGGCCACGTCTTCCGGCCCGGCCACAGGCTCCTCTTGTCGATCAGCCAGCCGCCCGCAGGCGATCCGATCGGCAGCACGCGGTCCGGCACGCCCAGCTACCGCTACGATTCCCATCCACCGCCCGGCCACGTCGCGATCCTGCACGACGCGGACCATCCGTCCAGCCTGCTGTTGCCGCTGCTGCCGGAGTTGCCGCCGTCGGCGGCGGAACCCGTGCCGCTGGACCAGCAGGCGGGGCTCCGGGAAGTCCGCTGAACATCGTCCGACAAACAACTGTCCGATGACGCGTGAGGGCCCGGAACCTTGCTCCGTGCTACCCGCTCGGACGGCTACCCAGGCGAGCGTCGCGCCGGTATTCTTAGGGGCCTGGAGTGTCTTTCCGAGGCCCGTGCCTTTTGAGGAGCTTGCTCATGCGTTTGACCGTGTCGCCTGGAACCGTGTTGGCTCATGTCTTGTCAGCGGTCGTGTGGAGCTGTGCCATGGCGTGCGGCAGCGTTTTGGCCGGCGGCGAACCGATGCCGCTGCCCGAACACCCGCGGCCGGACTTCCAACGCAGCCAGTGGCTGAATCTGAACGGGACTTGGCAATTCCGCTTCGATGCCGAGGATGCCGGACTGGAAGGAAAATGGTTCGAGGGCGCGACGCCGTTTCCGCGGACCATCCTGGTGCCGTTTCCTTGGGGTGCGCCGCTGTCCCAAGTCGCCGACGAAGCGCCGCTGGCCTGGTACTCGCGGACGATGCACATGCCCCAGGCGTGGCAGGGTCAGCGGGTGTTCCTGGTCATCGGCGCGTGCGACTGGGAGACGCAGGTGTGGCTGGACGGCCGGTCCCTGGGAACGCATCGCGGCGGCTACACGCCGTTTGAGTTCGAGCTGACGCCGCAGCTGCAACCGGGCCGCGAGGGCCGCCTGACGCTGCGCGTCGACGACCGCCCGCGGCCGTTCAAGCTGGAGGGCAAACAAGGCTATGGCAACGCCCGCGGGATCTGGCAGACCGTGTATCTGGAAGCCCGGCCGCAGACGTTTTTGACCTCTGTCCAATTCTCGCCCGACATCGACCGCGGCCAGGTCGCCGTGACCGCCCGGTTGAACGCCGCCGCGCCGGCCGCGACCTCGCTGAAGCTGCGTTTCAAGACTGGCGATCTGCCGGAGGTTTCCCAGGCAGTGGCCCCAGGGGCCCAGGAAGTCCAGTTCGAGGTCCCCGTGCCCAGTGCCCGGCTGTGGTCCCTGGACGATCCGTTCCTGTACGAAGTCGAAACTGTCCTGCACGCTGGCGGCGGGGAGGACCACGTGAACGCGTATTTCGGCATGAGGAAGATCAGCGTCGTGAACCTGCCCGGCACGAAGCACCCGTACATCGCCTTGAACAACCAGCCGGTGTATCTGCAGATGACGCTGGACCAGTCGTACCATCCCGAGGGCTTCTACACGTTCCCCAGCGACGCCTTTATGCGGGACGAAATCCTGCGCTCGCGGCGGATCGGGCTGAACGCCAACCGGTTGCACGTCAAGATCGACGTGCCCCGCAAGCTGTACTGGGCCGACCGGCTGGGCCTGCTGCTGATGTGCGACGTGCCCAACAGCTGGGGCGAGCCCGGCGCGGAAATGCGGGGCGAGATCGAACACGCCCTGCGCGGCATGTTGCAGCGGGACTTCAACCATCCCTCGATTTTTTCCTGGGTGCCCTTCAACGAGACGTGGGGACTGTTCACCAAGCAAGAGAAAAAACGGGCGTACCTGCCGGAAACGCAACAGTGGGTGGCCTCCGTGTACCGGCTGGCCAAGCAACTGGACCCCACGCGGCTGGTCGAGGACAACTCGCCCTGCCACCACGACCACGTCGTGACGGACATCAACAGCTGGCACGCCTACCTGCCCGGCTACGAGTGGCGTAAGCACCTGGACCAGGTGACGGCCGACACGTTTCCCGGCTCGAAATGGAACTTCGTCGCCGGCTGCACGCAGGGGACCCAGCCGCTGCTGAACAGCGAGTGCGGCAACGTGTGGGGCTACCAGGGCAGCGCGGGCGACGTGGACTGGTGCTGGGACTACCACCTCATGCTGAACGAATTCCGCCGGCATCCGCAGGTCTGCGGCTGGTTGTATACCGAGCATCACGACGTGATCAACGAATGGAACGGCTATTATCGCTACGACCGCAGCGACAAGGAGACCGGGTTGGAGGAATTGGTCCCCGGCATGACGCTGCGCGATCTGCACTCGCCGTGCTACGTTTCCACCGGTTCGGAGTTGTGCCGCGACGTGCAGCCCGGCGAGCGGGTCTCCGTGCCGCTGTGGCTGTCCCTGCTGACCGACCGCGCGCCCGGCCCGCGATTGCGGCTGCAGGCCACGCTGGCCGGCTGGAATCATCTGGGCCAGCGGCGCTGGTTTTCGCGCAGCTCGCGGGACCTGGCGTTCCGCCCGTGGCTGTCTCAGGAAATCGAGCCGTTGATCGTGACCATGCCGGACCAACCGGGCCTGGCGGTTTTGAGTCTGAGCCTTGAAGGGGACGCGGGCACAGTGCTGCACCGCAACTTCACGGCCTTCCTGGTCAGCGACGGCCCGGCCCCGCGGCAGGAGACGATCCAGCGCGACGGCGGGCAGACCGTGCTCCTGCGGTTCGCGCCGGCCAGTTTCGCGGCGGCCCAGTGGTCGCTCAAGCAGTGGAACGTGCTCGAGGGCCTCAAAGTCAACGGCGCCGGCCACGGGTTCTTCGAGTACTGTATCGCGTGGCCGGACGACGTCGACGCCACGGCGGTCCAAGGCGCGACGCTTGTGTTCGAGGCGTCCGCCAAGCAACTGTTCGGCAAGGACCGCGAGGGAGCCAAGCCGCAGGAAGGCGACTTTATGCGGGGCCAGGGCACGCACGACCCGAGCCGGAACCCGAACGCGTATCCGATGACCGACACCGTCCGGTTCCCCTCCGCCGTCCGCGTCCAAGTCGCCGGCCAGTCTGTCGGCCAGTTCGACTTGGCCGACGACCCGGCGGATCACCGGGGCATCCTTTCCTGGCACGCCCAACCGCACGACCGCAAGCTGCGTGAGGCCGGCTCGTACGGCTACCGGGTGGAAGCGGTCATTCCGGCCGGCGCGGTGAGCGCGGCAGCGGCAGCCAAGGAGTTCGTCGTCCGCCTGGAGGTCGATGCCGCGTTCCCCGGCGGTCTGGCCCTGTACGGCGAACGGTTCGGCCGCTATCCGCTCGACCCGACGATCGTGCTGTCCGTGAAACGTTGATCGCCGTCTTCGAGGTTGCGCGTAGTCGAATTCCCCCAAGTTCGGGAAGAAGGGCCAAGAAACCCCAATTCTGGCGAATTCGGCTACGGTGGAATTGTGCCTTTTTCAAGCGCGCGGCGTCTAAGGCAATCCGCAGAAAATGATCTACCGGTCCGCCGGGCGCGTGTGGCACGGCCAACAAGTAGGCCGTGCCACGCCGGTTCGCCCGGGGTAGTTCATTTTCTGCGGGCTGTCTAAGTCGGATAAGAAGAGGTCCCGGACGTCTTTGACACGCCGACGGACACACCCGGGACCCTGCGCACAAGGCAAATTCTCTTACATCTTTGACGTATCGTGACCTTGACCGCGAGCGGCGTGTGCCTAAGATAAGGTCTAATTGATTGATTTCCAGCCGGCTGAGGGATCCTCTGCTGCGGAAAGCATGCCGGGCAAAGAAAGGGCCTTGAGCAGGCCGGGAGATGCCCGTTGTGCTTGCCAAGATTCCTAGCCCCTATGACGCCAAGCCTGCCTGCCTGCCTTGCCACTCGCTTTCCCCTGTGAACCAGCCGGATCGCACTCGCACAAAACAGCTTTTGAACGTCAGTTTTTCGTTTTCGTCATTCCTACTGGGAGGTCCGACATGAACTATCGTTTTCGTGACCGGCGAGGCTTCACGCTCGTCGAGTTGTTGGTGGTGATCGCTATTATCGGTATTCTCGTGGCTTTGCTTCTTCCGGCAATCCAAGCGGCGCGTGAGGCGGCGCGGCGAACGCAGTGTGTCAACAATTTGAAACAGATCGGCGTGGCCCTGCACAACTTCCATGACACGTACAAGAAGTTTCCCACGGGCATGACCGATGACGACGGCAACAACATCAGTTTTCGGGCGTATCTGCTGCCGTTCATGGAGCAGGGAGCGCTGTGGGACGAGATCCTGGCTGGCGGCTACCAGGCTGTCACGGCGACGGGTGACCACACCAACATGGATACCGGCACCTGTGGCAGCTTTTCGCACATGAACAACAAGAACGATCTGCTGAACGCCCCGGCCAACGTCGTGGGCAAGACCATCCTGCCCGCCTACATGTGCCCCAGCGACATCCTGGCGCAGACGGACAACGACGGGTTTGGCCGGGCGAACTACAACGGCTGTTCCGGCCCGCTGCTGGGGAACAACTGGAACGGGTGCGGCGTCTGGAAGGGCAGCAACCAGACGGGGGTTCTGACCTACGACAACGACAACTGCAAGAGCTGGCTGTGGACCTTCGCCGACGTCTCGGACGGCACGAGCACGACGTTTGCGGTCGGCGAGCGCACGGTGTGCAACTATGTGACCACGAGCAACAACGGCGACGCCAGCTTTCCCGCCTGGATCGGGGGAAACAACGTAGCGGGAAGTTCCGGCGGCTGCAACGGCTTTGATTCGGCTGGCAACGTGCTGTGCTTGACCGACGCGACGTTCTATCTGAACCGCGGGCCGCAGATGCTGAAGTTGGGGATCACCGAGTCGGAGTCTCAGGCCTGCTTTGGCAGCCAGCATCCCGGCGGTGCGCAGTTCGTGATGTGCGACGGCTCCACGCAGTTCGTCAGTGACGCCATCAGTACGTCCGTCTACGCCAATCTGGGCAATCGTCGTGACGGCGAGAGCGTGCCCTTCCCCTAATCGCCAGAGGAATCACCGATAGAGTTCTTCTTGCGTTGGGTCGCGGCTGTATTTGATGATGAGGAGACATGAATTCATGGTGGCAATGACTGGGATCAAGTTGACCAAAACGATCGGCAAAACGGCTTCGTTGGGTTTGGCGTTGCTGGCCACAACCTGGATGGGCTGCGGATCCGACCTCGTCACCGCGCCCGTTTCGGGCACGGTCCGGGCCGATGGCCAACCGGTGAACGGGGGAGTCGTGACCTTTGCGCCCGTTGGAGGCGACGCCAGCGCGGGCAAGCCCGCCGGGGGCGCCGTTCAAGCCGACGGCACGTTTGTGCTGAGCACGGAATCCAAAGGGGACGGAGCCATTCTGGGGCGGCATCGTGTGATCTATTCTCCGCCGACGGTCGAAACCCCGCCGGTGCAGGAGGGAAAGCACGCCGAGTCGCCGCCGCCTTCGCCCTACGCCGGCCTGATCCCCAAGGAGGCCGAGGTGGAAGTGAAATCGGGAAGCAACCAGATTGACATCGACCTCGTGCCTGACCCGGCCGCCGGGGTGCCGTCCTAGGCGGTCTCGTTCGACGAACCGTCCTTCCGCGGTCGGCCGTTGTTGGCAAATCCTTCGAGAGCCGTCATCGCACGTGGATGACGGCTCTTGTTTTTTCGGGTATGACTGTTCTCGGAAAATGAATTGCGAGTTCACAAGTGGCCAGCAGCACGAAAGGATCACTGATGAAGAGCCAGACGAAACGGGCTTGGGGCGCCGGGACGTTCCTCTCGCACTTGCCGCTTTTGTTGGGCATCGCCTTGGCCGCGGACCTGGCGGCGATACGAGGCTTTGCCGGCGCAGGCGAGCCTGGGGGAACGAAGTACGTTGTCGACAAGGACGTGTTCTACCTTCCGCAGGGCGGCGGGCCGGCGGATGATTACGCCGACGAAATGTGCCGACTCGATTTGTATCGCCCCGAAGCCGTCCAGGGCTTTCCGACGGTCGTGTTCTATCACGGAGGCGGATTGTCGGCCGGCAAGCGATACGTGCCCAAGGAATTGACCGACCGCGGTTGGGCGGTGGTCGGGGTCGGCTACCGGCTGCACCCCAAAGTCCAGCATCCGGTCTACGTGGAGGACGCCGCCGCGGCCCTGGCATGGACCTTCAAGAACATCGCAAGGTTCGGCGGCGACCCCGAACGGATTTTCGTCACGGGGATTTCCGCTGGAGGTTACTTGACCGCCATGGTCGGCTTGGACAAGGACTACCTGGCCAAGCACGATCTGGACGCCAATCGGATCGCCGGCCTGATCCCGGTGACCGGCCAGATGATCACGCACCAGACCGTGCGCAAGGAGCAGGGCGTGGAGCCGAGCAAGTTTCGGCCGACCATCGACAAGTACGCGCCGCTGTATCATGTTTGCCCGGACGCGCCGCCCATCTTGTGCGTTACGGGGGGCTGGGAGGTGGACATGCTGATGCGGGCGGAAGAGAATCTCTACTTCGTTTCCATGCTGAAACTGGTCGGCCACAAGGCAGTCCGGCACGTGGTGATCGAAGGCGCCGATCACGGCCGTTGCGGCGCCGAGTGCTGGCCGCATGTGATCGCCTTTGTGGAAGCCCGACTGGCCGAAATGAAGGCGTCTGCGAAAGCGCCTTGAGCGCACGATGATCCGCCGCCAACGCAGGCGGACGGAACGGTCAAGCCGGTGATCTGAGCGTTTGAATCCCACCATCCGAGTCGAGTCTGCATAAGGAGTGTTCGATGCACAGGCATGTGATCCGTCGTTTCCACACCGGGCTTCTGTTGCGGGCCTTGTCGGCGGCCTCGTTGGCCGCGCTGGCGTCGTTCTCCGGCGGCAGCGTTCGGGCTGAAGCCGCGCGGCCGGACGCGTTGCGCGTCGGCTTTGCCCGCGTGTGCATCACGCCGGAACAACCTCTGTGGCTTCACGGCTACGCCAGCCAGCCGCGATTCCGGCCGTTTGAGGGCAAGCTGAACGACCTGTACGCCAAGGCCATGGCGATCGAAGACTCGCGAGGGGAACGGGCCGTCCTGATCACCCTCGACCTGTGCGTGATTCGCGCGCCGGAAGCCGCCGCGTTGTTCGGCCGGCTGACGCAGCGCACGGGACTGGCGCGGCGGCAGTTGCTGGTGAACTTCTCGCACACGCACTCCGGTCCGATGATCGGCTCGTCGGACTTCAGCCGCGTTCCCATGCCGGCCGAGGATCAGCAAGCGACGTTGGCTTACACGGCGCAGCTGTACGAGAAGATCGCGGACGTCACGCTGGCCGCGCTGGCCGACTTGAAGCCGGCCGAATTGGCCTGGGGCACGGGCCGCTGCGATTTCGTGCGCAATCGCCGGCTGTACCGTGAGGACGGCAGCTATCGCGGCATGGGGCCGAACCCGGACAAGCCGGTCGACGATACGGTGCCGGTGCTCCGCGTCAGCGCTCCCGGCGGACCCGTGCGCGGGCTTGTCTTCGGCTGTGCTTGCCATCCGGTGACCTTTGGGCAAGAGAATCTGAAGCTGTCCGGCGACTATGCCAGTTTCGCCCAGGAGGAAGTCGAGGCGAGCCATCCGGGCGTCCAAGCCATGTTCGTGCAAGGCTGCGGCGCGGATGCCAACAGCGACCCGCGCTGCGGCCCCGACGCAGAGAAGCACGTCCGCCTGCAAGGCCGGAGCCTGGCGGCCGAAGTCGGCCGGGTCGCCAAGGGGCCGCTCGAGCCGGTCCGCGGGCCGTTGCGGGTGAAGTTCGCCGAAGTGGCTCTGCCGCTCAAGCCGATCCCGCCGCGGGCCGAGTTGGAAAAAATGACGGGCACGCTGGCCCACAACGCCAAACGCATGCTGGCCGCGCTGGACAGCGGGCGGCCGTTGCCCTCGCACCATCAGCATCCGCTGGCCCTCTGGCACTTCGGCGGAGATTTGACGCTGGTCGCGCTGTCCGGCGAGGTCGTGTCGGGCTATGCCCGCTCGGTCCGGCGCGAATTGGGCGCCGACCGTCTCTGGGTGGCCGGCTATTCCAACGAAGTCGACGGCTATCTGCCCGACGCCACCATCGTAGCGGAAGGCGGCTACGAAGCGCGCGGACTGGTCGCCGATATCGGCTTCTACTCTGCCGACGCGGAACGTACGCTTGTCCAGGCCGTCCGCGAGGCCAGCCGGGCACTTCCGAAGTCTTCACCGGAGAAGATCCCCCGATGATCGAACTGAAGCCGTTGTTCGAATTGAAAGCAAATGTCGATCCGCCCCAGATCATCGACGGGCCGCTGGGCCAACGGCTGTTCATTCCCGTCACGGGAGGCACGCTGAGCGGCGAGCGGATTTCGGGCGTGTTGCAGGCGGGCGGCGCCGATTTTCAGCTCATTCGCCGCGACGGCGTCGCGGAGTTGGACGTCCGCGTGACCATCCTGACGGACGACGGCGTCACGGTTCAATTGAAAGGGCACGGGATTCGGCACACCTCCGCGGAGGTGTTTGCGAAGATTATGTCCGGCGTGGAAGTCGATCCCGCGGAGTACTATTTTCGCGAGGCGATGTTCTTCGAGGCCCCTGCCGGCAAGTACGATTGGCTGAACAAGATGATCGCGATTGCCAAGGGCGGTCGGCTCAAATCCTACGTCTTGCTCGACGTGTACGAGGTCCTGTAGCCAAACCGGCGTTTCACCGCGTCGGGCACCAAGGAAAGAGGAGAATCCAAGCATGAACTTCCGCTCCAACCGTTTGGGCGCCGCAGGCCGCCGACTGCTGGCTGTCGTCGCGGCGTTCGCGACACTGGCGGGGATCGCCGTGGCCGACGACGGCCGACCGCAGCCCGTTGCCATGATCTTCGACACCGATCTCGGAAACGACGTCGACGACGCCATGGCCCTGGCCGTGATCCATGCCCTGGCCGACCGGGGCCAGTGCGAACTGCTGGCCGTCACCGTGACGAAAGACAATCCGTACGCCGGCGCCTGCGTCGATTTGCTCAACACCTTCTACGGTCGCCCCGACATTCCCGTCGGCGTCGTCCGCGACGGCATGGCGCCGCAGGACCACAAGTACATCCGCCAACTCGCCACGGCCAGCGACGGCGGCCGGCCCCGCTATCCGCACGACTTGACGAGCGGCGCCGACGCGCCCGAAGCCGTCGGCCTGCTGCGGAAGACCCTCGCCGGCCAGCCCGACGGGTCCGTAGTGATCGTCCAGGTGGGCTTTTCGACCAACCTGGCCCGGCTCCTGGACTCCAAACCGGACAGCAACTCGCCGCTGGACGGCAAGACGCTGGTCGGGCAGAAGGTCAAGCTGCTGTCGATCATGGCGGGGGCGTTCACGCCGGAGCTGGCTGCGAGACATTTCTGCGAGTACAACGTCAAGATCGACGTCCCCAACGCCCGCCATGTGATCCACCGGTGGCCCACGCCGGTGGTCTTCAGCGGCTGGGAAATTGGGAACGCCATCCAGTATCCGGCCGAGAGCGTTTTGGAAGATTTCGGCTACGTGCCGCACCATCCGGTCGCCGAAGCCTACGACCTGTACCGGGGCCGGAAGAACCGGCAGCCGACCTACGACCTGACGAGCGTGCTGTACGCCGTCCGGCCGGACCGGGGCTATTTTGACCTGTCGCCGCCCGGCCGGGTCATCGTCGAGGACGACGGCTTTGTCCGCTTCCAACCGGAGGCCAACGGCCGGCACCGGTACTTGATCGCCTCCCCGGAGCAGGTCGCGCGTGTCCAGGAAGCGTTGGTGATGCTGACCAGCCAACCACCGTCGGGCAAGCGTCCGTAGCGGGGACAGCGGGCGTCAGGACCGAGGCTGCCAGCGATAGCTTGGCTGGCGGCCGAAACCGGTGACGCGCAGCTCGCCGCCCGGCAAGACGTCCAGAATCGCGTAAGCGTTATGGTCCAGGCCGGGCCCCTCGACCATCGCTCGCAACGTGCAGTAAGGAATGCCGTTCAGCAGGCGCTCGTCGCCGTGATGGTCGTGGCCCTGGAAGACCGCCGCCACGCGTTGCGAGTCTTCCAGCACTTGGCGCACTTGCGGCGCATTTTTGATGCCCAACGGCGGCGTCACGTCCAACCGCTGGTGGACGAAGACGAGCGTCGGCAGCGTCGTCTGCTGCAGGTCGCTGCGCAGCCAGGCGATTTCTTCTGGCGGGACGTTCGCATCCTTCCAGTCGAAGTTGTTTCCGCCGTAGGGCGCGCCGTCGCTGCGGAAGCAGGCATCCAGGATCACCAAGTGATACCGGGCCAGGTCGAAGGAATAGAAGGATTTGGCCTGGCCGACGATCTCCAGGAAATCGGGCTTGGTCAACGCCGAGACGCAGTGGTTTCCGAGCACGTAGTGGCACGGGCTCGGAATCGCGGCCAACGCGGCGTGGATCCGGCGCAGGGCGTCTTTTTCGGCTTCTCGAGAAATCGCCGTGTCGATGCAATCTCCCAGTTCCACCAGGCAGTCCGTCCGGGCCTTGGCGAATTGCTCGCCGGCCGACGCCAGTTTGGCCAGGCTGTCCCGGTAGTGCCGGCTGCCCGCCGCCGGCTTGTCGGCAGAATGCAGGTCGGTCAGCAGTCCGATCCGCAGGAGCGGGGCTGCGGGGCCATCGGCGTCGGCGGCCGTTGCCTCGCGGGTGAGGCAACCGGCCCCGGCGGCGAGCAGGCAACTCGTCTGGCGAAAGAACGTTCTCCGGCCGGCGCGACGAGCGGCCGCGGATCGAAGGCGGTCAGTCATGGATTTCTCCGCACCTCAACAGGCGTCTGGGAATCTCGAAAGCACCTTGACACAGAAGCCCGGCGGATGGGAAACCGCCAGGCTTCTTTCACCCTATCGTCGGCTTCAGGACCCGGCAACCGATGGCCTGCAAGTCCTGTTTCAATCGTGCGTACATCGCCTCGTCCTGGTACGTGCCGAGGATCGCGCCGCCGGAGCCGGCGAACTTGGCACTGGCCCCGGCCCGCCGCGCGGTTTTGACCATCCGCAAGTGAGCCGGCTGCAACTGGCAGATACTCCGCCGCGTGTCGAAGTTCTCGTCGATCAAGCGGGCGAGATGTTTGCCCTCGCCGGCCAGCAAGGCTTTTCTGGCCTCGTCGGTCAGCCCGGCGAACTTCTGCATGGCGGCCACCACGTCCGGATCGCCTTGCTCGAATCGCACGCGCAGGGGCCGGTGCGTCGCCTCCGTCGGCTCGCCTTCCTCTTCGCTGTACGCCAGATACAGCGGCGGCAGCAGCGCCGGGTCCAGCGGCTCGTAGACGCCGTAGCGATAGCCGCACTCCTCGCGCATCACCTCGGGAGCAAAGTTCATGTAGACCAGTCCGCCGTACACCTGGATGACGCGGTCCTGCAAGCCGGCGACAATCCCCAACTGTTCGGTCTCGACGGCCAGCGCCAGCGAAGGCTGCAGGTACCGCGGGATCTCCACGCCGTAGAACTCCATCAAGGCCCGCAACGTGGCGACGATAATGGCGCTGGAACCGGCCAGGCCGACCTGCCGTGGAATGTTGCTCTCGTAGCGGATCGAGAAATTCCGGTCGTGCAGGGGCAAATGCTGCTTCAGGCAGTAATCCACAAACTTTTTGATCGTGGCTTTCACCAGCCGCACGCCGCCGTAGTAGCCGTGCAGTTGGACGTCGCGAGCCAGTTCCCGGACGGAACGGAAGCGGCTGCGGTCCTCTTGGCTGAGGATCAACTCCAGGTCTTCCCACTCGTACAGGATCACGTCGGCGTGGAAGTCCTTGACCAGAAACGAAATCGTCTTGCCGTAATAGCCGTCCGACGGGTTTCCGATCAGGCCTGCGCGGGCGAATCCTGGCTGGCGGATAATTTGCATGTCGGTAACAGGGTCCGTACGAATTGTTGCAGACGGGGACCGAATTTGGCGTCCGCCAGGGCGAACTCGAAGAAGGCCCGGAAGTAGCTCTCGAAATTGCCGATGTCAAAACGGCGTTCGTGAGAGCGCAGCCGCAGCCCCAGCCCTTTGCCGCCGCTTTCCAGGACCAGCTGAATCGCGTCGGTCAGTTGAATCTCGCCGCCCTTGCCGGGCTGCGTCTCGACCAGCTTGTCGAAGATCACGGGGCTGAACACGTACCGCGCCGCGACGGCCAGATTGCTGGGAGCGTCCGCGATCTCCGGCTTCTCCACCAACCGCTCCAACTCGAACACGTCGTCGACCGGCCCGCGGGGCTGAGCGATGCCGTAGCGAAAGACTTCCTCGCGCGGGACCTCCTCGAACGCCACCACCACATCCGCCCGGCTGGCCTCGAACGTCTCGATCATCCGGCGGACGATGTCCGACTGGGCGTTGATGCCGATGATCGAATCGCCCAGAGCGACCACGAACGGCTGGTCGCCCACCAGCGGCCGGGCGCACAGCACGGCGTGCCCCAGGCCCAGCTGGCGGCGTTGCCGCGTGTAAAAGAACTCCAGATCCTGGCGTTCGAAGTCCAACTCGGCCAATTCCCGCTCGCGGCCCGTCTCCCGCAGGTAGGCCACCAGTTCCCCGTCGATGTCGAAATGGTTCTCGATGGAGTGCTTGCCCTTGCCCGTGATGAACAACAGTCGCCGGATGCCCGAGCCGGCCAGCTCGTCGACGACGTGCTGGGCCACCGGCTTGCGGCCGACGGGCAGCATCTCCTTGGGCTGGCTCTTGGTCGCCGGCAGCAATCGCGTTCCCAACCCGGCCACGGGCACGACGGCGATGTCGATCGTCATAGCGTTTGGTCCTCATTTTCCTGGGGCGCCCAGCCTATTCTAACCACCCTCCGGCCAAACACAAAAGGGCGCGGCCCTCGGGATCCCGGCGATCTGCCGCCGCGAACCTGACAACCCCCTTTTTCGGAAAAGTCGGACTTCTTGCCGCCCGAAAACTTGTGAGCCTCCGCTGGCCGCCGATATCATGCGCGTTGTCTTTCGAGCATGCCGCCGACGCCAATTCCCATGACCAGTCCGCCTGCATCCGCCGCCGCCCGCCCGCTGCCGCTGGTCAAGCGTTCCGACCTGATCGTCTTTGTCCAGGCGTTTGGCGGGCGGACCTATCTGGGCGTCAAAGATCCGCTGGCGCTGCGTTACTATCATCTGCGGCCCGAAGAGTTTTTTGTGCTGCAGCAACTGGACGGCCGGACTTCGGCCGACCAGATTCAGGCGGCATTCGAGCGGGAGTTTCCGCCGCGCAAGTTGGGGCATCGCCAACTGCAGGCGTTCTGCTCGTTGCTGCATCGCGAAGGACTGGTCGTGGCGGACGCTCCCGGCCAGGCGGACGTGCTGCTTCAACAGCGGCAAGCGGCGCAGCGGCGTCAACGGTTGGAACGTTTCGGCAATCCGCTGGCGTTGCGTTTTCGCGGCCTCGATCCGGAGCCGCTGTTGGACTGGCTGTACCCCCAAGTCCGCTGGCTGTTCTCGGCGTGGGCGTTCGCCGTGTGGCTGCTGCTGGTCGTCACAGCGGCCGTTTGGGTGCTGGTCCAGTTCGACACGTTTCGCGCCCGGTTGCCGGAATTCGAAGCCTTCTTTCGGCCGGAGCATTGGCTCTGGCTCGCCGCGGCGCTGGCCGGCTGCAAGATCCTGCACGAACTGGGCCACGCCTTGGCCTGTAAGCACTACGGCGGCCACTGCCACGAAATCGGACTGATGCTGTTGGCGTTCACGCCGTGCTTGTACGCCAACGTCTCGGACGCCTGGATGCTGCCGGGCAAGTGGCAGCGGATGGCGGTCAGCGGCGCCGGAATGATGGTCGAACTGGGCCTGGCGGCGATCTGCACGTTCGTCTGGTGGTTCAGCGGGCCGGGGATGCTGAACGCAATCTGCCTGAAGGTCATGTTCGTGGGTTCGGTCAGCACGGTGGTCTTCAACGGCAATCCGCTGTTGCGGTACGACGGCTATTACCTGCTGGCCGACCTGTGGGAAGTGCCCAATCTGCGACAGCGGGCGGATGCGGCCCTGTGGCGGCGGGTGGGGCGGTGGGTCTTGGGCAGAGACTCCGGCGGCCCCTCCCTGTATCCCGAACGACACGGGAACCTGCTGCGGCTGTATGCGGTGGCTTCGTTCGCCTATCGGATAGCGGTGATCGCGGCGATTCTGTGGTTTTGCCACGCGTTGCTGGAGCCGCTCGGCTTGCAGGTTCTGGCGCAACTGCTTACGGTATTCACGATCGCGGGCGTCGTGGCCGCGCCGCTGGTGCGGACGTTCCGGTTTTGGAGTGTGCCGGGCAGGAGTCGGGAAGTGAACAAGTTGCGAGCGGCGGTGACGGTGACAGGCCTGGCGGTGTTGTTGGCCGCGGCGCTCGTGACGCCGTTGCCGCACCGGATCACCGTCCCGGCGGTGGTGCAACTGCGGGACGGTCACCGAGTGTTCGTTTCGGTCCCAGGGCGGTGCACGTGGTCCGTCGAGCCGGGCACGGAGGTTCGCCCCGGCGACGTCCTGGGGCGGCTGGAAAACCCCGATCTGCTGTTGGAGATCGCCCGACTGCAGGGCCAGCGGGAGGTGCTGCAGTCCCAATTGCAGAGTTTGAAAAGCCGCAGCGCTCAGCAAGCCAATCGCGGCGCCCGCGATGCCGGTTCCGAGATCCCAACCGCCGAGCAAGCGCTGGCGGACATCGAAAACCGTCTGCGCAAACGCGCGGAAGAGAAACAACGGTTGACGCTTACCGCTCCCGCCGCCGGAACCGTCCTGCCCCCGCGCCGGCAGCCGCCCTCGAAGGCCGAGGCCGAATTGCGCTCTTGGACCGGCCAGCCCCTGGATCAAGCCAACCGGGAGGCCTTCCTGGAGACGGGCACGCTGTTTTGCCTGGTGGGAGACCCGCACGCGCTGGAGGCCCTGCTGGTGATCGACCAGGCGGAAATCGCCTTCGTCCAGCCGCAGCAGCAGGTTCGAATCCAGTGTGATCTGCTTCCCGGCCGATACCTGAGCGGGCGGATCGAGCAGCTGTCGCAAATCGACGCCGACGCGGTCCCCCCGGAACTGGTCGCCGCAGGCCGGTTGCCGCTCGCCAAGCAAGCCGACGGCCAGTCGCGATTGGTTGGCGTCTTCTACCAAGCCAAAGTGTCGCTCGCCGCTCACGACCATCCGCTGCTGCCCGGCGCGATCGGCCGCGCCCGGATCCACCTGGCTCCCTTGTCGCTGGGGCGGCGCCTGGTCCGGTCTCTGAGCGGCACGTTCCGCTTCGGCGCGTGACGGCAAAGCCCGCCAACTTGCTGTACAAAGTCATTTGGTGGTCTGATGCAGGCGGACCTTGGCGACGTCATCTCGCCAGTTCACGGCGAACGGGGCGTGGTCCCTCGGGCACCTTCTCTGATCCAACTCGTCGATGACGGTGTTTCTGCGTCCCTGATCAGCAAGACCGTCAATTCAGGATAGCCTACCTGCCGGAAAGAGAGCGGCACTTTCCATCTCCCCCTGCTCGCCCACCACGCCGCACCAGGATCTCACAACCCGTCACTCCCGGCGCACATCAACACGGCGGAAACATCGCGAAGGAGACCGGGAAGGAGACGGCTTTGTGTTCGCTCTTCTTCGGAAGGACACCAACCTTGGAAGCCGACAAGCGAAGGAGAAGATAAGGAAACGGCCCGCGGAAGTAATGCCCGGCAAGTAGACGTCCGGCAAGTAGTCGCCGTTGCGGGGCTCCAAGCCGTTGCTCCTGCGGGTCTTTAACGCGGCGGCCCCAGCTGGGCTGATTCTGCGCAGAGACTCATGCCATTAGTATCTCGTGAGCGGACCGACTCGACGGGCCATCATCACCAGGCCCGCGTTTCGCCGGGGACGGCGGCGGGGTAGGCGCCGGTGGCGTCGGCTCGGGTCGGCGGCTCGGCATCCCAGGCATAACGCGTTGGGCCAAGCCGCAGTTCGGATTGGACGGCCTCGTCCCAGGTGACCAGTTGGCCGGAATAGGTGGCCATGCGGCCCATCACGGCGGTCATGCTGCTGGTGGCGCCGTATTCGGCGTCCAAGCGGTAGGGGCCGGTGCCGCGGATGCTGGCCAGCAAGTTTTCGTGCTCGCGCTGGTAAGGGTTCTCCGCCACGCGTTTGCGATCGCGCAGTTCGCGGGGCGTCAGCTTGCCAAAGCCCCACGCGCCGGTGCCCAGCGTCAGCACGCCGCGGCTGCCATGGACGGTCTCCGAGACGTGATCCCAGGTGCCGGACATCTGCCGGGCCTGGCAGAAGTAGCGCACACCGCCTTCGTATTCAAACTCGATCGCGTGGTGGTCCCAGATGTCGCCGTTGCCGGGGCCGAACCGTTTCTCCCGGCCGCCCAGACCGCTGGCTCGCACGGGGTGCGCGTCCATGACCCAGTTGGCGACGTCGATCTCGTGCGTCGATTGTTCCACCAGGTGATCGCCGCACAGCCAGAGAAACACGCCCCAATGGCGAAGTTGGTATTCCAGTTCGTTCATCCCCTCCGGCCGCCGCCAGCCGGCCCGGCCCCCGCCCTGCACGTTGTAATAGGTGCGGATGAAACGGACGTCGCCGATGGCCCCGTCGCGGATCTTCTGAATGCCGTCCAGATAGTTCCGCTGATGGCGGCGCTGCAGGCCGACGACGACCGACAGCTTCTTTCGCCGGGCTTCCTCGTTGGCGGCCGCCAGCATCCGGTATCCCGGCGCGTCGATGCAACACGGCTTCTCCAGGAACGCGTGCTTGCCGGCTTGGATGGCGGCCGCGTAGTGGAGCGGCCGGAAGTGCGGCGGGGTCGTGAGCAACACCAGATCGACGCCCGCGTCGATCACGTGGCGGTAGGCGTCGAAGCCGGCGAACCGGCGTTCGGCCGGAACGTCGATCTTGGGCGCAAGGTCCGCGTACTTGGTGAGGTTCTTCAGGCTGATCTCCAGACGCTCCGGGAACAGATCGCCGACCGCCACCAGCCTGACCGGCTCCGCGGCCAACAACGCTTCGCGGCACGCGCCCGTGCCGCGGTTGCCACAGCCCACCATGCCGATGCGGATCACGTCGCTGCCGGCCGCGTGCGCGGAGCGGGCGACGCTCAGGCCGGCGGCCAGCGCGGCCCCGACGGAGGAGGCGGGCAACGGCCCGGACGATGGCTGCACCACGGTCTTGTCAGACGGCATGTGAAGGCTCCCAATATCAGCGGCTTGCCCAGTGGACGCTCGCGCTGCCCGCTAGGCGTTGCCGTATCTCCGCGCAAAGCCGGCGTCCTCGCCGGGCTGGTCGCTGTAACGGTCGTAGATGCCGACGATCACGGCGTCCGTCGGCTTGATGCCCTGGTACGTCTCGCGGAACGCCCGCTCGACGGTTTCCGGGCGGTCGCAGAGGCGTCCGGCGGCCAGAATCTTGAAAGCCAGACACGGCCGCGGGGCGTTCCGCATCGCCTGGAACATCCGCGGCGGATCCTCCTGCAAGTACACTTCGCGTGCCGGGAGCGGCACGTAGCCCAGGAGTTTCTTCAATTCCTCGTTGCTGCGGTTCCGCTCGTAGACACACGTCATGTAATAGTCCGGCTCCCAGCCCTTGGACTCGATCGCGTCGACGACCGCCGGCATGTGCGTGGACACGCCGGCCAACATGCCCGCGTCCCGCACGCGGTGGAGAAAGTCGCGGACCTCGTCGAGCTTGCCGGCCTTGAACAGGTTGTCGGTGACTTCGCCGTGATGCGCCACGGCCAGACAGCCGGCTTTCGCCAGGGCGGGAAAGTCGGCCGGGTCGCGGCCCAGCGAAATTGCGTACATTCGGCTGCCCTCGTCGACCAGCCGCCGATACAGATCCAGGTTCACCATGCCCGAAATCTGCCAGCAATTGACGCCGGCGGCCTCACATCGCCGGAGCGTCTTCAGGATCTGTTCGGGCGTGTAGTAGCTGCGCATCTCCTGGTTGACGAAACTCGACAAATGCGAACCGGCGTTGAAGGGATTCGAGCCGCAAATCAACCGCGACAACCGCACTTTGCCAAACGCCACCTGCGGCACCTGGAGCTGCTCGCCGGCCGCGGCCGGTTCGGCGCCGAGGCGCGCCATCGCCAAGCCGACGGAGATTGTCCCCAACGACTTCAGAAACTCGCGCCGATCGCTCGGCGATTGTGGCGAGCGAGCGGCATTGTCGAACCGGGTTTGGGGAGCGCCTTCCGATTCGTGAAACGGGCAAGAGGCCATGAGTTGTATCCCTTCTGCTTCAGAGGGCTGCGACGCATCGAATTGCGGGACTGAATTCGTCACCAGGCTGGCCGGAACCAAACCTGGCCCATCCGCGGCCTTTCAGGATACGCTCTACCGCTTCGCCGTTCAACGCGGACGGGCCGAAAGTCAGCCGCTCGCCAGGTCCCGGCGGCCGAATCGGCTGCGCTCGCGTTGCGCCCGGCAAGGCGGTCCCGCGGACTGCGGCGGACGAGGATTCGAGGCGGAACAGCCGGGAATCACTCGATCGCCGGGAGGGTGATCTTCTCCGGCTCAAAAATCACACTCCGCTCACCGGCCTCAACTTGGCCCAGTTCCAAGAGATCGTATCCGGCCTTCTTTCCCGTCTTGATCGTTCGCTCGACTTCCTTTTCCGGCACGAAAACATAGAACCCGACGCCCCAATTGAAGGTCGTCAGGCAGTCCTTCAGGCTCACGCCGGCCTCGCGCATGAATAGGAACAGCGGTGGAATCTCCTCCACCCACCTCTTGACGCGATACGTAAAAGGCCGCTTGTGATACGCGATCTTGGAGATTCCTCCCCCCGTTCCTCCGAGCAGCGAGTGGATGTCGATGCTCTTTGCCTGCAGGGCCTCGACGAGCCGGACATAGGAGCGGGTCGGGATGAGCGCCTCTTCGCCCAGGGACTTTCCGTTCGGCAGCGGATGCAGGAATTTGTCTTTCAGCGCCAGAGCCCGCTTGATGACGAGGGAAACTCCGTTGGCGTGCAGCCCGGAGGAAGCCACCCCGATAATGCGGTCACCGACGGCCAGTTTCGCTCCCGTGACCATCCGGCTGCGAGGGGCGATGATGCCCGTGACGCAACCGGACAGGGAGGGGGCGCTGCGGACCGGCGGCTCGGCTTTCACCAGGTAGCGGAGGGCGGGAGACTCGCCAGCCGGGAGGGCCATGCCGCACATCTTGCAGGCCTGATAAAAGCTCTCCGCCAGATCGCGGCTGCGCCTTTCGTCCATGAACCACTCGCTGTCGCCCGCCGCCACCTCGTCCGTGTAGATCACCGGGAGGGCGCCCTGACAGATCACGTCATTCGCCGCCATCAGGGCGGTGTCGATGCCGATCCCCTCGTAGTAAGTTCTCCCGGTCCGGGCGTGTTGATACATCCATTCCGCGATCCAGTTCTTGTTTCCCAGGCCTTCCTGGGTCGTGCACCAGTAATAGGTCTTGGCCCCCCGATACCCGAACACGGCTCCGTGGGCGCCCACGCTGTCCGGCTGGATGTACACACCGCGCTTGTTGGGGAACGCGAGCGTCTTCTTCCCGGCGCTCACCATCGCCATCTTGAACGGCTCGATCTTGGTGTAATCGACCCCCGCTTGGGCGTACTCGGATTTTGATCTGCTTCGTGCCATCTTGTTATCCGTTCGTCAATTCAGCCAATTGGGCTTTGCTGGGCGCGTTCGGGATCACGGCGATCGTCTGGCCCTTGTACTCGAAGATCTCCTTGTCGTCCTTCGTGATCTCGCCGATCACTTCGGCTCGCACGCCCTTACCCCGGATTGCTGCCAACACCGTCGCCACGTCTTTTTTGGCGACTTGGACCGCCATCCGGCCCTGCGACTCGCAGATCATGATCTCTTCGGGCGTCAGGTTCTTTTCCCGCAGCGGCACCTTGGCCAGATCCACGCGAGCGCCGAAACCACCGTACCTTGCGGACTCGCAAACGGCGGCGCCCACGCCGGCCGCCCCCAGGTCGGAACAGGCCTTGATCTTGCCGGTGCCAAAGGCTGCCAGCGAGGCTTCCATCACGGCCCGCTCTTCCTTGAACAGGGCGATGGCGGGCTTCATTTCGCTGACCAGGCCAGCTCGATACAGCGTGTCGTTGCCGTCGCTTCCCGTCTTGCCGAACAGGATAATCTGATGCCCGGCGGACTTGGCCGGCTTGGTCAGCGGCTTGGCCGTGACCAGCTTGCCGATGACCGAAACAACCGTGGCCGGCACGATGTCGGAAAACGAGGTGGAGAATCCGCCGCCGACGATGAACACGTCCATGGCCCGGCACATGTCCCGCAGGCCTTTGACCATCAGGTTGACGCGCTCGCCGCTGGTCATCTCGACACACTTCCCGCAAGTGCATTTCCCGGCGAATCCGCAGGGGCCGACGAGAACTTTTTCATCGAGCGGCTTGGTGCCGAGGAAATTCATCAGGAACAGAGGCCGGGCGCCCATCGCCACGACGTCCCGCATGGCCCCGCCTGCTCCCGTGGCCGCCGCATCGTAGGGGCGGGGCACGCAAGGCGAACAATGGCTCTCCATCTTGCCCACGAAAGCGCCCTGGATGCCGGGAAACTTGAAGGCGGCAGCGTCGTCACCGGGGCCGACCAGCAGAGCCCTGGGAAACAGTTTTCCGACTTTTTGGTTCAGCGCCTCGATGGCTTTGAAGTCGATCGCCTTGTCGATGTTGTGATGCAGATGGGTGAAGAGGGCGTGCATCAACGCCTTTTCAATCCGGTTCATTCCCCAGGGCCTCCTCGCGTGACAGGTGGTGCGTGACGGGTGGTGGTTTTCTTCGCGCTCTGAGGCTAAGCGTCGAAACCGGGCGAGTCAAGGGGGCGGGCGGGCGGGCAGGACGACCGCGGTGGGCCTGCTCCCGCCGGTCCCCCCTTCGCCGCTGGCGGAATGCCTTTGCCCGTCCCGTCGCGGGAGCGGCGAAGCGGTCACCCGCCCGGCAACCGAGGCCCGGCCGCAGGCACGCTTGACCGGAGCCGCCGGCTTGGCTACTCTAAGAAGGAACGGCTGAAGGTTAGCAGTTGTTCTCTCCGATAAGCCTTGGAGTTGTTTGTAACGAAAGCAAGAATACTGGTGAGTTGAGCCCGCTGATGAATCCGATCTTGGACCTACGACCGCTGCTGCTTCTGGCCGGATTCGGCCCGTAGGGGAGATCGCGCACTGTCCAGTTTGGATCGTTCCGCCCCGAGGGCCAGTCGCTCGGGGCTTTTTTGTTTTCTGAGGAGACCGCCGACATGAGACGTTGGCAGATTTTGCGTCGCGGCTATCGGGGGCCGTCGAGGATCGCCTTGTTACTGCCCGGGCCAGCCAACGGCTGGCACTTAGACTTCTGGGACTGACCTGTACAGACTCTGATACGATCCTCGAATTTTCCGAATACAGAAAGGCACGACGACCGATGACCGAAACGCGACACATCCGGATTTTCGACACGACTTTGCGCGACGGCGAACAATCTCCGGGCGCCAGTATGAATTTGCAGGAGAAGTTGGAGATCGCCCAGGCCCTGGTGGACTTGGGGGTGGACATCATCGAGGCGGGTTTTCCGATCGCCTCGCCGGGCGACTTTGCCGCCGTGAGCGAAATCGCCAAGAACTTCCGCGGGGCCACGATTTGCGGCCTGGCCCGCTGCAACGAAGCGGATATCGACCGCGCTTGGGAAGCCATCAAACAGGCCGAGCGGCCGCGGATTCACGTGTTTTTGGCGACCAGCGCGATCCATCGCGAGTTCAAGTTGCGGATGACCCGCGAGGAGATCATCCAGCGGGCCGTGGCCGGCGTGCAGCGCGCCGGCCAGTACTGCGACGACATCGAGTTCTCGCCCGAAGACGCCGCCCGCACCGAACACGATTTCTTGTGCCAGGTCGTCGAGGCGGCGATCGCGGCGGGCGCGACCACCGTGAACATCCCGGACACCGTCGGCTACGCTACGCCGGCGGAAATGGGAGCCCGCATCGCCATGCTCCGCAATCGTGTGCCCAACATCGACCGGGCCGTGATCAGCGTCCACTGCCACAACGACCTGGGCCTCGCCGTCGCCAACAGCCTGGCCGCCGTCGAGAACGGCGCGGGCCAGGTCGAATGCACGATCAACGGGATTGGCGAACGGGCCGGCAACTGCTCGTTGGAAGAAATCGTCATGACGCTCAAGACGCGGCAAGATCATTTCGGCTGCGGCACCAGGATCAAGACTCAACGCCTGGTGCCGACCAGCCGTCTGGTCTCCTCGATCACCGGCTTGCAGGTGCAGCGCAACAAGGCCATCGTCGGCCGCAACGCGTTTGCCCATGAAGCGGGCATTCACCAGGACGGGATGCTCAAGGAGCGGTCCACCTACGAGATCATGCGACCGGAGGACGTCGGCTTCGCGCGGACCGACCTGGTGATGGGCAAGCACAGCGGGCGGGCGGCGTTGAACGACCGCGTCAAGGCGTTGGGCTTCCATTTGAGCGGCGAACAACTGCAGAAGCTGTTCGAGGAATTCAAAGTCCTGGCGGACAAGAAGAAAGAGATCTACGACGGCGATATCGTGGCCCTGATCGACCACGAATTGACGGGCGTCCAAAACGGCGAATGGCAGCTGGTGGCTTTCGAAGCCGACTCGGGCACGGGACGGACGCCGCGGGCCAAGCTGACGTTGCGCCGGAACAGCCAGGAATTCACCGAAGAACTGGCAACCGGCGACGGACCGATCGACGCGGCCTTTTTCGTGGTCGAGAAGATCACCGGCGTCAAACTCAGCTGCCGGGCGTTCGAGGCCCGCAGCGCCTCGATCGGCCGCGACGCGCAGGCCGAAGCCACGCTGGAGGTGGAACATCAAGGCGCCATCTACCGCGGCCGCGGCGTCTCCACCGACACCGTCGAGGCCACGGTGAAGGCGATCCTGAATGCCGTCAACCGGATTTCGGTCGCACAGCAGTAAGCCCAATCGGAATTCGCGGGAGGCAGGGTCGGCCAGAACACAGCTGGCCGATCCGCCGCGAATTCCGCACGACGGAGCTCGTGTTCCGGTGTCCGGCAACGCCGGGACATGCTAAGATGATCCGCGTCAAGCACCGGTCCAGAAACCAGCTTCGTAGGGCGGAATTCATTCGGGCCCAAGCGGACTGAAGTCCGCTCTACGACAAAACCGTGGAGCGGACTTTGGACAGGTAAAAAGAACCCTGACGACGCGGCCGGCTAACGACGATCCGGCTCCGGGAACAGGGAGCGCCAACGCGAAGGGGGATGCGCCGATGTTATCCGATCGTGACGACGACGAAGACGACGGTTACCAACTCCAGCCCGAAGAAACCCAGACGCGCCGACCCGAACCGGCATCGGCATCGGCTGCGGAACTGCTCCGCAAGGCCGAAGCAGAAGCGGCAGCCCAGCAGGAGGAGGAGCGTTCGTCGGCGGACCGGATGAAGGAAAGCGTCGGCGGCTGGTGGCAGCGGGCCCGCGTGGCGGCGAGCGGCCTGGGCCAGGGCGCCAAAACGCTGGCGGAAGCCGGTTCGCGAAAGGCCGAGGCGGCGACGATCAAGACGGTGGCCCTGCCCAAAGCCTATGCGGCGCTGGGAAGAGCCGTGTATCAGGATCGTCGCTATCTGACCGAGTTTCCCGCAGCTTACCGTCAACTCGACGAACTCGTCCAACAACTTGAACGCCGCACCCAGGAGGTGGAGTCAGCGCCGTCGCTCCTGGAGCGCGCCAAGCAGTCGGTCCGTCGAGCCGCGGATGCCGCGACCGCCAAGTCGCTGTCGGTCAAGCTGAAGCAGCAGTTGCAGCGTCTGGGAGCGGACTGCTTTGAACGCTTCGGCGCCGCGAGCGGGCCGCCTGAGTTGTGCGCGGCGGTGCAAAGTCTCCTGAGCAAGCTTCACGACTTGCAGGACGCCGCGGACTGACCGATCATGGCCAGCTTCCGTCCAAGGAGACGCGGCTTGGTGCGAAGCATTTCCTCGTTCATCATCTGGTGGTGCCTGGTCAGTTGCGTGACCCCTGCGCTGGTTGCCCAGCAGGCGGGCGGCTCCAACGCCTGGTCGCAGTTGCCGACGTTGCCCGATGCCGAAGGGTTTGCCGGGATGTTTGCGGGAGTCGCCGGCGAAACACTGTTGGCGGCCGGCGGCGCGAACTTTCCCGACAAACGGCCTTGGGAAGGCGGCACGAAGACGTGGTATGACTCGATCTACGCTCTGTCGCCGGCCGGCGCCGCGTGGCGCAACGCCGGCCGGCTGCCGCGGCCGTTGGCCTACGGCGTCTCCGTCCAGACGGAGCGGGGAGTGCTGTGCGCCGGGGGCGCCGACGCCGTCAAGCATTACGCCGACACGTTCCTGCTGCAGTGGAAGTCGGGCTCGGTAGCGATCGAGCCGCTGCCGCCGCTGCCCGAGCCCTGCGCGTACTTGTGCGGAGCGCAACTGGGCGCCGTGGTGTACGTCGCGGGGGGGACGGCGGATCCGCAGGCGACGGCTGCGCGGAAGACGTTTTGGACCCTAGATCTGGCGGCCGCGCGGCCGCAGTGGCGGGCCTTGGCGCCCTGGCCGGGTCCGGCTCGAATGCTGGCCGTGGCCGGCGTGCAGGCCGGCGCGTTTCACCTGTTTGGCGGCGCGGACCTGACCGCCGGTCCCGAGGGCCAGCCCGTGCGCCGCTACCTGCGCGACGCTTACCGGTTTACGCCCCAGGACGGCTGGCGGCGGATCGCCGACGTGCCCCGGCCCGTCGTGGCGGCCGCGTCGCCCGCGGCGGCGATCGGCCAGTCGCACTTGTTCCTGTGCAGCGGCGACGACGGGACCAAAGTCAACTTCCAGCCCCTGGCGGAACATCCCGGTTTTCCCGCCGAGATCCTGGCGTACCACACGATCACCGATACGTGGGTCACGTGGGGCGAAATGCCCTCGCCCCGCGTGACGGCGCCGGCGGCGCTGTGGCGCGGACGGTGGGTGATCCCCAGCGGCGAAATCCGGCCCGGCGTGCGATCGCCGGAAGTATGGAGCTTCCAGCCGCAGCCCAAACGTACGGCGTTCGGCTGGCTGAACTACACGACGCTGGCTGCCTATTTGACGGGCGTCGTCGGAATTGGAGTGTACTTTTCACGGTGCAACCGGACCACCGATGATTTCTTTCGCGGCGGGCAAAGCATCCCCTGGTGGGCGGCGGCGCTGAGCATCTACGCGACGGTGCTCAGTTCCATCACCTACATGGCGATTCCGGGACTCGGTTACGGAGCCAACTGGAATCTGTTCTTGCAGAACTCGTACATCATCATCTTGCCGCTGGTCGCGCTGGTGTACGTGCCCTTCTACCGGCGTCTGAATCTGACGTGCGCGTACGAGTACCTGGAACAGCGGTTCAACGTCGCGACGCGGTTGGTGGCCAGCGTCCTGTTCATGGTGTTCCAGTGCGGCCGCACAGCGATCGTGTTGTACCTGCCGGCGCTGGCGCTGGCCACGGTGGCGAATTTCGACCTGACCACCTGCATCGTACTGATGGGCGCGCTGTGCATCCTGTACACGGTGGCGGGCGGGATCGAAGCGGTCATCTGGACGGACGTCGCGCAGAGCCTCGTGCTGATGGGCGGCGCGGTCTTCGGACTGGTGATTGCCGTCCTGCGGATCGACGGCGGCGTGCCGGCGGTTTTCGAGCAAGCGGCGGCGCAGGGCAAGTTCTTTGAAACGCTGGACTGGAATTGGAACCTTGCCGCGGGGACGGCGTGGACGGTCGTCTTGGGTTCGGTGTTTCACAACCTGTTTGCGTACACGGCCAGCCAGGATGTGGTGCAACGCTATTTCACCACGCCCGACCAGAAGTCGGCGGCCCGCGCGATCTGGACCAACGCCGTGCTGGTGGCGCCCGCCCAAGCCCTGTTTTTCGCCATCGGCACCGTGCTGTTCGTGTATTACCGGCAGCATCCGGAGCGGCTGGATCCCGTCTTTCAGACCGACGCCATTTTTCCCTTGTTCATCGTCCGCGAGATGCCGGTCGGGATCGCCGGCCTGGTGGTCGCCGGGATTTTTGCCGCCGCCCAATCGACGCTGTCCAGCAGTCTGAACAGCGTGGCCACGGCCTACGTCACCGATGTTCACCGCCGTTTGCGCGTCGCGGCGTCCGACCGCGAGTGCCTGGCCGTCGCACGCCTCGTGACGGTGCTGGTGGGCGTCGCCGGCATGGCGGCCGCGTGGTGGATCGCGCGTTCGGACGTGCGTTCGCTGTTCGAGGCGTTCTTGAACGTCATCGGCATGTTCGGCGGAACGATTTCCGGCTTGTTCATCCTGGGCATTTTTACCCGCCGCGCCAACGGCGCCGGCGCGCTGGCCGGGGCCCTGGTGAGCGCCTCGGTCGTGTGGCTTGTTCATCCGCACGTCCACTTCTACTGGTTCGCGTTCACCGGGATCGCCACCTGTGTCGTCGTGGGGTACTTGACGAGCCTCGGCTTTCCGCGAGCCAACAAAGACATTGCCGGACTGGCGTTGGGCACGCGCAAGGATTAGGAATTCACGTTGCGGTTGGCACGCTCGCCGCGTTGCCTTTCAGCAGCCGCACAGAAACGAAGGGAAAAGGATTTGGGAGGCAGAAAAATGAACGGCAGAAAGATCGACTCGGGCTTCCACGGACGGCTCCCGCTGTGCCTTGCGGCAACGGTCTTGCTGGGCGCGGGCCTCGTCGCGGCAGACCTCGGCTGGGCCGCGGAAACCGGACCCGGCCGGGGGCCCCTGCGCCGGCACCCGGACAACCCGCGGTACTTCACGGACAGCACGGGGCGGGCCATCCTGCTGACCGGCTCGCACACGTGGAACAACCTGGTGGACATGGGGCCGAGCGATCCGCCGGCGAAATTCGATTACGACAAGTACCTGAATTGGCTGGCGGCCTATCCCCACAACTTCTTCCGCCTGTGGACCTGGGAATTGATGGCCTGGGACACGCGCGGCAACCGCGAGAAAGAGCCGTTGATCCACTTCGCCTATCCCCAGCCCTTCCGGCGCCCCGGCCCCGGCGCGGCCTTGGACGGCAAGCCCCGCTTCAACCTCCGCGAGTTCGACGAGGAGTACTTCCGGCGCCTCGGCCAACGCGTTGACGCCGCCGGCCGGCGAGGGATCTACGCGGCGGTCATGCTGTTCGAAGGCTGGGGCATCCAGTTCTCGCCCGGCGGCTGGAAGCAGCATCCCTTCCACCCGGCCAACAACACCAACGGCATCAACGGCGATCTGGACGGCGACGGCAACGGCCTGGAAATTCACACCGGCCGCAGTCGCGAAATCACCGAACTGCAGAAAGCCTACGTCCGCAAAGTGATCGACACGGTCAACGCGTTCGACAACGTGCTGTACGAAATCTCCAACGAGAATCATCCCGCTTCGACCGCGTGGCAGTACGACATGATCCGCTTTATCCACGATTACGAACAGACTCTGCCCAAGCAGCACCCGGTCGGAATGACGTTCCAGTACAAAGGCGGCAGCAACCAGACGCTGTTCGACAGCCCGGGCGACTGGATCTCGCCCAATCCCGAGGGCGGCTACCGCGACGACCCGCCCGCCGCCGACGGCTCGAAAGTGATCGTCAGCGACACGGACCATCTGTGGGGCATCGGCGGCAACGTCGCCTGGGTCTGGAAGAGTTTTCTGCGGGGGCTGAATCCGATCTTCATGGATCCCTACGACGGCCGCGTGCTGACCAAGGGCACCGATCCTCAGTGGTCGGAGTCGATCCGCAAGGCGCAGGGCCAGGTGCTCGCCTGGTCGCGGCGTGTGGATCTGGCCGCGATGACGCCGCAGGGCGAATTGGCGTCGTCGCAATACTGCCTGGCCAACCCCGGCGTGGAGTACTTCGTGTATCGGCCCGGCAACAGCCCGAACCTGACGGTGAAGTTGCCCGCCGGGAAATACTCCGTCACGTGGCTGGACATCGCCAACGCACAGGACGTGACGGGCGAGACGGTCAGCAACGTCGGCAGCCGCCACAGCTTCGCCGCGCCCTTCCAGGGCGACGCGGTACTGTATTTGAAGGCGGTCAAGTGACTCCGGCCGACGCGCTTTGCCCGTCAATTCTGATCGCCAAGCGGCACGGCTATCCCACGCGAGCGGAGACGAGTTCAATGCCTTCGCCGCTTCCGAGATTCCGCGAGTACTTCTTTTCCAAGGCGTTGTTCCAGTGCTCGTGGACGCCGAGGCTGGCGAGGCGTTTCTCGGGCGTGGCGTGATTGGGGTCGTAGAAGGTGCCTGAGGGCGGGGCGTGCGCCAAGGCCGCCTCGTGCAAGTACTCGTCGGCGCCGGGGCGGTGCGGATGGTCGTCCCACTCGGCCCTCAGAAAGTCAACCGCCACGGAGTCGATGGCGACGGGATCCTGGGAAGCCAGCAGGCTCGCCGCCCACTGGCCATCGAACGGCGGCGAAGCCCACCGCCGCGGCGCGGGATCGATCGGGTGCTTGCCGGAGTACAAACCGTCCAGCAGGTACAGCACCGTCTTGCCGCCCAAATGCGCGTGGCCCATCAGATCGACCAACTCGCGGTAGACCTGCGTGCCACGGGAAAACGACGCCCGGTGCATGTCGAAGTAGCCCTTCTGTACCGGCCAGCGGACGAGCGAACCGAAATGGTTTTTGGCGCACAAGGTCACGCCGGCCCCGGTGTGGGCTTTCAAGTTTGCAAAGTTGATCAGGTACTCGGATTCGGCAAAACACTGCGGCACGTAGTCCTGCATCACGCCCGCCGGCCGGCAGCTCCAATACAAAGGCGCGGTGGACGATTGGACCTGAATGCGTCCGAACCGGCCGGCGAAATCCTCGTACCGGACCTGCGGATAGTCGCTGTGCAGGATTTCGTAGTACTCGTTGACCAGGTACGCCAGCGTGTCGCAGATCGTGATGTCCGACTCGGCGACGCCCGCGGCCTCGACTAGTTGCCGCAGCAGGGCAATGATCATCTGGGGAGCCGTGTTCATGTAATCCTGACGCTTGACCAGCTGGTACGTCTCCGGATCGACGGCCCCCTCGCGCCAGATCATCCCGACCCAGTTCGGCTTGATCACGATCTTCTCGCCCGGCCGGTAGCCGACGTCGCCTTTACCGCGAGTGAGGTTAAAATGTCGGAACAGCTTGTCCCACGCCCTTCGCGGCGTGCCGTCGCCCGCCAGATCGCAGACGGCCCGCGCGACCATCTGGTCGGCGTGATCTTGCTTCGTGTGGTTGTCCTGGTACCAGTGCCCGTCGCCAGGCCCTTCCCAGTCGGTCACTTCCGGATCGTGGACCCAGACGACGCGTCCGGGGTGGACGCCCCGCGCCTGGCCGATCGGCGTCAGCGGCTGCGGTTCACCGCCCGCCGGCTCGCCCGCCCACAGACGGCCCAGCCCCACGGCCCCGCCGGCCGCCGCCGCATGTTGAAGGAAGGTTCGTCGGGTGAAGATGTGTGTCATGGCGTGCCTCTGGAAGAATCGCGGATGGTTGAGTTGCGTTGTTGGTGTGAGCAGGATGCTGCGCGATCCGCAGCCTCACTTCTTTCTACGCTGCCAGGCCAGTAAATACAAGCGTTGAGGCGAGTGTTCACGGACGGCGGTTGGTGTATGGCAGCTGTTCGATTTTGGAGAAACCCAGAAGTGACTCCCGTCCACGGCAACCACGTGACGTGGAGGACTCCCTGGCCGGGCCGGGGTCAGGCTTACAGAATTCAGTTTTGGCCGATCAGGGTGCCCGCCATCGGGTACAAGTCTGCTCGGCCAAAACTGAATTCTGCAAGCCTGACCCCATTTCGCTCGACCGTGCCATCAAGGACGCCGTCATTGGGGTGTCGGTTTTCCGTTGGGTGCCAGGAGTCCGCGGCTTCGAAGGTTCAAGTCGCCTCGTCGTTCCCGACGTTCACGACGACGCGCCCCGTGACCTGGCCCGTTAGGATCTGGTCGATGCTCGCAGGCAACTCCTGAAGTTCCACAAAGCGGGCGATTGCGGGCAGGCAATCAAGTTTCCAGGGTCCGGCCAAGCGGCGCCAGATGTCATGGCGCAGGGGAATCGAGCCCCAAGCGGCGTCGATGCCGGCCAGCGTCACGCCGCGCAGAATGAAGGGATAGACCGTCAGCGGCAGGTCGCTGCCGGCGGCCAGGCCGCACGAGGCGACACAGCCGCTGTGCCGCGTCGCCCGGAGAATCGTGCCCAGGATGTGGCTGCCAACCGTATCGATGGCTCCGGCCCAGCGCCCGGACAGGAGCGGTTTGCCGCTGCGGTCGTCGACCTGCTCGCGGCCCAGGACTTGTTCGGCGCCCAGGCGTTTCAAATACTCGTGAGCGGATGCCTTGCCGGTGACGGCCGCCACGCGGTAGCCCAGCTTGGCCAACAGGGCGACGGCAAACGTCCCCACGCCGCCGCTGGCGCCGGTCACCACCACCTCGCCGGACTCGGGCGCCACGCCGTGCTTCTGCAGGGCGTCGACGCACAGTCCCGCCGTGAATCCGGCCGTGCCCAGGATCATCGACTCGCGCGATGTCAACCCGGCCGGCAGCGGCACGACCCACTCGCCGGGCACCCGGACGTAATCCCCCCAGCCGCCCCAGCGATTGGCGCCCATGTCAAAGCCGGTAACCAGGACGAGATCGTTCGCCGCAAACCGGCCTCCGCTTGCGCTCACGACGCGGCCCGCGGCATCGACGCCGGGGATGTGGGGAAACGTCTTGTTCACGCCGGGGTGCCCGGTGGCGGCCAAGGCGTCCTTGTAGTTCAGCGACGAGTAGGCCACGCGGATCAACGTCTCGCCCGGCGGCAATTCGCTCAGCCGCCGGTGGGTGATTTCGGCGTGGACCTTGCCGTCGGCGTCTTTCGTGACCAGGTAGCAACGAAATGTTTCGGGGAGCATGATTTCATCCACAGGCAACTTGTTCCGCAGCGTGCAAGTAATCGTCGGCAACCGGATAGTTGCGGAAGCGAACCGAGTAATACTGTTCGAACCAGTCGCCGATCAGCCGTTCCATGTCCGCGTCGTAGCTGGGGGCGACGTACAGCGTCTTGCCTTCCCATGTCTGCCGCAAGTCGCCGTCCTCGACCAGCATCTGGCCCGACTTGATGACGTACCGCGGCAACTGGAACATCAACTCCTTGTCCTCGTGCGGCGTGTAGATCGTGACGTCGGCGTCTGCGCCGGGGCCCAGATGGCCTTTGTGCTTCAAGCCCAACAACTTCGCCGGCCCGGCCCGCGTGATGATCGCGATTTCGTACAGCGAGTACTCGCGGTCCAGATCGGCCAAAGCCGAGTTTTTGCCGACGGTCGCGTGCACGTCTTTCAGGGCGTCCTGGCGGTAGGTGCGATCCATCAGCAGGCGAATGATCTGCGGATAGGCCAGGAACGAAGCCCCGTTGGGATGATCGGTGCTCATCACTACTCGCCACGGATCCTGGACCAGCAGATACCACTCCAGCCCGATGGCCCATTGCCAGGCGTGGATCAGGCTCTTGTTGCGATACTTGATCGGCGCGATCCCACAGCCGGATTCCATTTCCACGTCCGCGCTGAACCACTTGGTGCCGTACACGTTGTGCAGGTAGTAGCCCAGCGGCCCGTCGCCGGTCATGCTGGTCGTTTCGCCGAACAGCACTTGGCCCACGTCGATCGACACGTTGGGGTGCTCGTTGACGTAATCGGCCAGCGGGGCCACTTTCGAGTTGAACGTGGTCTCGTCGCCTTCCCCGCCGCCATAGCTGTGAAACTGGATGTGCGTAATGTGTCCGCGGTGTCCCTCCAGGGCCTTCATCGTCTGGAGCGTCGTTGTCCAGTTGCCGGGCAGCCCCAGGTTGTTGCAGTGGACGTGGACGCTATGCGGCAGTTTCAAGGCGTCCGCCGCCGCGGCCACATCGTGAACAATCTGCCGCGCGGTGACACCGAAGTAGTCGACCGGCTCGTCCAAGGAGTGGACGTTGCCGCCGGCATGATGCTTCCAGACTTCCACGCCGCCCGGATTGACCAGCTTGATCGCATACGCCTTGGCCGCGCCCAGCAGCCAGGCGAGAAACCCCTTCAACTGATCCGGTTGCCGCTCCTGAATCGCCCGCATGACGAAGTGGTTGTTTCCCGCCAGCACGTAGAACCCCTTGTCGATGCAAGGCATGTCGTCAAACTCTTCGTGCGCGTGGCGGGCCATCAAGGGCGGGACGGCCGCATCAAAGGCGGTGGTATAGCCCAAGCCGATGTACTTGTAGCCCGTGGCAAACGTGCTGGGCACGCTGCCCAACGTCCCGCTGTGCGTGCGGGCCGTGCGGCTCACCACGTTCCTGCCGCCGCGCCGCTCTTCCGGACGCAGCTTGCGGGCCGCGTTCACCTTGGGGCCGGCGATGTGGCAGTGCATGTCGATCCCGCCGGGCATCACCACCAAGCCGGCGGCGTTCAGCGTGGACGCCGGCCGGACGTGCGGGTCTTCGGGCGGCGCCACGATCGTTCCGCCCTGGATCCAAATGTCCCGCACCTGACCGTCCACCCCGTTGAGAGGATCGTAGACGCGGCCACCAGTGATCTTCCATAAAGCGTCCGTCATGGACGTTCATGATGCACTCCCGCCCCGCGTCCAACAAGACCCGAGACGCAGAATCAGCCGTTTCGCAGTCCGTGGTTGCGTCGCCTTCCCCAGGCTTTATCATACACGATCCGCGAAGCCGCGCTGTCAAGCAGCTGACAACGAATCCCCGGAGTGAACAATCCCGCCGTGTCCACCGTTTTTTCCTTGATCATCCCCGCCTACAACGAAGTGGACCGCTTGCCGCCCTATTTGGACAGCGTCCGCGGTCATCTGATGCAAGCCTTTCCAGACTCGCACGAAGTGCTCGTCGTCGACGACGGCAGTACCGATGGAACTCGCCAGTATGTCAGCAGGATGGCTGTCCAGTGGCCAGCCCTCAGGCTTGTGTGTCACGCGAGCAACCAGGGCAAAGGCGCGGCGGTACGCACCGGGATGCTGGCCGCAGTGGGCGAACTCCGCTTGTTTGCAGACGCCGACGGAGCGACGCCGATCGCCGAGGAAAGCCGCTTGCGAGCGGCCATCGAAGCAGGCGCCGACGTGGTGATCGGATCCCGACGACTCCAAGCCCCCGGCGTGGTGCGGCAACGGCAGTGGTTCCGAGGAGTCGTCGGTTGGTCCTTTGCCAGATTCATCCGCTGTCTGCTGCCCATCTCGGTGCATGATACGCAATGCGGCTTCAAGATGTTCCGTCGCCCCGCGGCCGAACAACTGTTTGCCCTGTCACAGGAGAACGGCTACGTCTTTGACCTGGAACTGCTCGTACTCGCCCAACGCCTTGGGTATCGAGTGGCTGAAGTCGGGGTGAATTGGATCGAGATGCCCGGCAGCAAGCTGCACATGTCGCGCGAGTGGCGAAAGATCTTGGCGGGCGTAGGACGAATTCGGCGACAACTGCGGCGGCCAGCGTAAGGCAATCCGGTGCCTGCACCCGAAAAGCGTACCCCTTCTTTGCCCCCCCGCAAAAAACACTGCGTTTTGCCGCCTCAACACTGCGTTTTGTCGCCTTATAAGCCACTTACTTACTGGCACTTAAGTGTCTCTACAACAGGCTTGGCTGCCCGCGATTGAGTCCATCCGTTAGCTAGCCATCGGAGAAAAATGCATATTTCCTGCGCCCCTAGTTGCATTTTGTTAACAACTTGGTAGTTTGCGCCAAGGTTAACAGTTAGGGAGGGCTGGGGCAGTTAGGACAGTCATTCTAAGGGGCAAGGCGATCTACGGTGCGCATCTGACGCATCGGATAAATGTGACGTGCGTGCCGGCCGTTTCTTGCCGTGAATGACACCTTGCCGCAGCTAGTTCGGAAAGGCTGCTGGGCATGGTCGCATGGTTTCTCCACGCACGGATTCTTGCTGGACCGCGTGGTCTCGCTGTGCGCCGGTCAAGTGTAACCGGGCCGAACGCGGACGGGCAGGGACGGCTTGCCCCAGCGGATGCCCAGGTTGGACTCACTTCCGCTGGGCCGGTGCGTCGGCGAACGCTTGTTCGCCGTGTGCTACGGCAGTTCCTTTCTGCAGGGAAACGTCACGTTCGTAACTTGTTCTTGTCAACATGAGGAGGGATTCACGATGTTACGACTTGTTGTTTCGACGGTTGTGGTGGCGATGTGTTTCGTGTTGCCGAAGGTCGGTCGGGGTACGGAGGTCGTGCCCACCCCGATTGCGCGCGACGTACTGCTGAATCTGTCGATCGACGACTTGAAGACGCAGACGCCGGTGCAGTTGAAGCGTCAGAGCGACGGAGTGCTGGCTCAGGGCGTCAAGAAGCTGCCGGAGGCCCTGCAGTTTGAGGTCGTGATCAAGGGAGCGCACGCTGACATTCCGGTGTATTTCCCGGTTCCCAGACAGAGCGCCGTGTGCAAAGCGTACGAGCAGTTCATCAAGACCGACCCATCCAAAGTCCTGGAGACCTTGGGGGGCGTCAAGATGCCGACGGTCCGCGTCGTGGCCGTGCGGGCGATGTACGTGTACGAGGCCTACGAAGAAGGGGAACTTGTGGAGTGCAAACCGACCTGCGAGTGGCTTCCTTTTTATGAAGTGTTCCTGCCCGAAGCTGCTTGTGCCGAGCCGGTGAGGGTGCCCGTTCCGCAACAGGACAAGGCGTTGCACGCCATCGCCAAACGCGCGGTCAACAAGTCGCTGGGACCCCAACCGGTCGTGGAGGTCATGCAACTGAGCGGCGACAAATGCACGCTGTACGGTCCAGCCTGCCTTGCGCAGGGACCGTGCGGGCAGTTCCACTGCGGCGGCCCCGTCGAGGCCTGCTGCGGCCCGCCCGCGCCGACGCCGGAGCCGCAGGCGGCGCAGTGAGCCAAGCCGTAGGCATTCGTGCGCCCCGCTGGTTACGATTCTCCCGGTCCGGATTGTTCATCCGCCGCGCGCATTACGAACGGGTTCAACGCGACAAGTCGTGACAGGCTTGGCGCTGCGCGTGGCACGGCTGCGGCTGTGCCGCGCTAGTGTGTTAGCCGTGCCTGCGCTGCGGACCCGCGTTGATCTCGAAGGGAACTCGCTCGTCGTCGGAAGCCGGCGCGGCGCATTCCAAGGCGAGGTTCCGGCGCACTTCCGGCACGGCTAACACGGTTAACCCGTGTTGTGATGTTTTTTAGCAAAAGACGAGAAACATCCGGCGAGAAGAAAGAAGGCGTTGCGAACGGATCGAGCGAACGGAGCAGACGGCCGGTGGTGCGCGGCCCACACAGCCCCGCGGCGACAAGCGGGAGTGCTTGTCGCCGCGTCGTTTCCCGCACGGCTGCGTCAGCTAGTTCGACGCGGCCTTGGCCTGGTCGAGCAGTTGTTGGGCGCGGCTGCCGGGATCGCCGCCGACTTGGGCGTCGACGATTGTTTGCATCGCCTCGGCGACGGCCTTCGGCTGCTGGCCGACCAGTTTGGCGGCGATCGCGACCGCGGCCTTGGCGGCGTCCGCTTTCAGGCCGGCCTCGGACGCGTACGAGGCGGCCAGTTTCAGCGTCTTCTCGGACGGGATGCGGCTCAGGATGTCCAGCGCGATGCGTTTATCCTCGACCCGCGCCGCCGTTTGCATGGCGGTGTGGAACATTTCCAGCTTGACGTCATCGGGCAGCTTTAACTGCCGGGCGATGCGGATGTAGCCGCGCAGGGCGCGGACGCGGTACTTGTTTTCCGGGTCGGTCTTGGCCAGTTCCAGCAACGCGCCGGCCGCTTCCGGATTGGGCCATTCGCCCAGGACTTTCGTGGCGGCCTCCTTGAGCGCGGCATCGCTGGACTTGGCGGCGTCGGCGACCGTGTGCAGCGCCTTCGGGCCGCTCATCCGGCCGAGCAGTTCCAGCAGGTAGGCCTGATTGTCGGCGGAAGCGTCAGGGAGGCAGGCGGCCAATTTGGCCGCCGCGCCTTCGCGGTCAGCCATTCGCAGAGCGGCGGTTCTCAAGGCGGCTTGAGCTGCTTCCGTTTCCGGCGTCTTGGTTGCCGCCAGGGCCCGGCTGGTGAGCAGGTCCAAATCCTTGAGTTCAACCAATTGCCCCAGGGCGGTCAACGCCGCCGACTTGACGGCGTCGTCGCCGCTGCTCAACGCCTCGCGGACCGTGTCCGCCGCCGCCGCGATGCGCCGCGCTCCGGCCAACTCGATCAGGACCGCTTTTGCTGCGGCGCCGGCCTCGGGCAGCTTGGCCAGGATGGCGGCGTCCGTCTCCGGCGATTGGAGCGTCTTCAGGCCTTCTCGGGCCTTCGCCGCCGCCGGGCCGTCGCCCAACGCAGCGTCCAGCAAGATGGCGACGGCGGAAGCGTCGCCCAGTTTCGCCAGCACGATGACGGCCGCTTCGCGAACGGCGGGCGACTCACTCTTGGTCGCCGCCACGACCAGCGGCAAGGGGGCCGCTTCCCGGCGGTCGCCCAGCGCCCGCAGCAGCAGCGCCTGGCGATCTCCGGGCAGCTTGGCCAACTCGCCCGCCAAAGCCGCGGTCACATCGGCCCCCGGCATCCAGCGGGCGACCGACAGGGCCAGCTTGAAGTGGGCCTTGTCCGCGGAGCGGATCTGGGTCAACAACAGGTCTTTGGCGGCGGTCTTTTGCAGGCGGAACACGCCGTCCAGAGCGCCGATCTGCATGTACTTCGGCACGGCGGCTTTGGCGACCGCTTCGTACAACGCCACCGCCTCGGCCTTTTTCCCGGCGGCAGCCAGTTCCTCGGCGCAAGCCAGGGCTCCGTCGCCCAGGCAGCGTTTTACGGGCGAGTCCTTGGCGATCGCCGCCGTCAGAAACGCCGCCGCTTCGACCGTCCCGATGCGCCCGATCGCGTGAGCCGCTGCCGAGGCCACGGGTTTGTCCGCACTGGCCGTCAGGCCCGCGAGCAAGTCCAGCGATTGGGCGTCCTTGCGTTTGCCGATCGAGTTAATGACGCCGACCAGTTGCCGGCCCTGGAGCTTGCCGGCCGCGTCGCGCAGCGCGGCATCGACCGCCGCGTCCGGAATCGCCTCCAGCGCGAAGCGGGCGTACAAATTCAGCTTCTCATCGGGCAACAGCGCGGCCAACGCCGGGACGGCGTCCTTGGCCCCGATGACCGCCAGCCGCTGGCAGGCTTTAGCTTTTTCAAACGCCGAGGCGTTCGGGTCTTTGACCAGCTCGACAAGCTCCGCTGCCGGTTTGGCCATGATTTCCTTCGAGTTGCTTTGGGCGACGGTGGAAGTGGTCTGCGACCACGACAGAATCGCGACGGAAGCCGCGAGGACGAAGTATCGATGCACGAACATCAGGGACTCTCCTTGGGGATGCGATGGTTTGTCATGTCTGCGTAGGAACCTCGGTCGAAGGCATCTAGCCGATTCGATGTCAGGTTGGTTACAAAGCGGCGACAAGTCGCCGCACTCCAAAAAATGAATGCACGACTTTACACGTGCCACGGGTCGCGCAGGGCCCGCGAGCGCATCCGGTTCGCCTCCGGATCGTTCGGGAATTCCACCTTGACCGGATCGAACTCCAGTGGGCGGCCCAGTTGCCAGGCGATGTACGCGCAGTGGCAGATGATGTGGCTCATCGCCACGACGTTGGCGTTCCCGTTCGCCGGGCGGCGGGTCTTAATGGCGTCGATCCAGTCCTTGACGTGGCTGACGGCCGACGTGCCGGCTTCGGTGAATTGCCGTTGCTCGGCGCGGAGCGCACCGGAGGAGAATTCCAGCCGGCCGCTGTCGCCGGTTTCCACCCAGCCGTCTTCGCCTTCGTAGCGGGCGCTGCAGGTGCCCAAGCCCATCCAGCCTTCGTCGCGCATGACCAGTTTCAGGCCGTTGGAGTACGTGGCAATACAGCCGCTGGGAGTCGGTTCGTACAGCACGGGCATCAGCGTGTCGTTGGTGCCGGCCCAGTTGCAGAGGTCGACCGTGTGCGCGCCCCATTCCAGGATGCCGCCGCCGTGGAAGTCAAAGAACCCGCGCCAGCCGCCTCGCGTGTAGGTGCTGTTGTACGGCCGCCAGGGCGTCGGTCCGAGCCACAGGTTCCAATCGCACTCGTCGATTCCCGGTTCCGGCTCCGCCGGCAACCAGTCATGGCGGACCGCCGGGTTCAAGGTGTTGGCATGCACGGTGGTCAGTTTGCCCAGTTTGCCGCTGTGGCACAATTCGGCCGCGAACTGGAAATTCAGAATGCTGCGGCGTTGCGTGCCGGCGGTGTAGATGCGGTTGTAACGCCGCATGGTGTCGGCCAGAGCCTGGCTCTCGGCGATGGTCATCGAACACGGCTTTTCGCAGTAAATGTCCTTGCCCGCTTTCGCCGTGTAGACCGAGGCCATCGTGTGCCAGCGGTCGCCGGTGGCGATCAGCACGGCGTCGATGTCTTCGCGGGGCAGCATCTCACGGAAGTCGCGGTACATTTCCACGCCGGGGCCGTATTTCTGTTCCGTGCGCTGTTTGACGCCTTCGCGGCGGGCCTTCTGCGGGTCGGCGATGGCGACGAACTGGATCACCGGTTCCTCCATCATGACGCCCAGCACGTAGCCGCCGCGGCCGCCGATTCCCAAACCGGCCAGCGCGATCCGCTCGCTGGCGGCGACTCCGCCGTCCAGACCCAACACGCGGCCGGGCACGACCATCGGCAGCGCGAACAAGCTGCTCGCCTTGGCGGCGGCCGCCAGAAAACGGCGCCGGTTCATCGTCGATCTCTGTTGAGGCATGAAGTTGCTCCTTTTAGTGAGAAAACAATCGATTCCCATGTCCGCTTGTTGTAAACCGCCGGGTGGATCGGGGGAAGACCCCAGGCTGGGCGGGGCTGATGGAGGGACCGTGAGAAGCGACCGACGAGTTTCAGCCCCATTGGCGGGCGATGCCGGACGGCCGGTTCCGGACGCGACCCGTGCGGTCTTGCACCCGCAGGACTGCCGAGGGGGCGGCAAGTACCGGACTGCGGCCACCGGGGACAAGCTGGGGGTGTGCCTCAGGCGGTCGTCCCCTTGGCCTGCTGGACGAACCGGCGGATTAAGTCCGGGGATTTCACCCTTCGCGACAACTCGACGCCGCTGATCACATCGACCGCATAGGGCCGCACTTGCTCCACCGCGCCGCGTACGTTCTGGGGTGTCAGTCCGCCGGCCAGAATCAACGGTCGGGAGAGGGCTTGGCGGATGGCCAGCGCCGTGGCCCAATCGACCCTGACTCCCGTTCCCGCAGGCAGTTGCCGGGTGCGAGCATCCAGCAGTACCGCGGCGACTCCCGCGTCTTGCAGGGCGAGGGCCGCTTGCAGAGGGTCCGGGATCTCGCCGCACGCCTGACCCGTGGCTGCGTCGATCCGCAGCGCGCGGATCAGGTTGATCCCGAGTGACGCCAGCGTCCGCGAAATCCGCGCCGTCTCCTCCAGGCTGTTGTCGGTGTGCAGCTGGACCACGTGGGGCAGCAACTGGCGTGCGATCGTGCAGACTCGCTCGGCGTCGCCCCCGGTGACCACGGCGCGGATCGTCAGCGGCGGGACAAGGGCGATCAGGTCGCGGGCTTGTTCGCGGGACAGGTTCCACGGTACGGCGACCGGATACTCGACCACAAATCCGACGCAATCGGCGCCGGCGGCCACGCACCAGGCGACCTGTTCCGCGTCCGTATTCCCGCAGATCTTGACTCGGATCATCTGCTAACCTTGCCTTCCCGAAACGATCCGCCGCACGCTTTCCTGCACCTCGTCCGCTTGCAGAATTGCCGTGCCCACCAGCACGCCAGCCCCGCCCGCTTCGATCACCGCGCGGGCCTCTGCGGGAGTTGCGATCGCGCTTTCGCTGACGGTCCGGATGCCGGCCGGGACCAACCGCAGCAACCGGAGTGTGCGGGCCACGGTGCCGTCGTCGGTTTCGAGTTGGCGAATATCCCGGTTGTTGATGCCCAGCAGATCCAGGTCCAGGGTCACTGCCTGGCGGAGTTCCCGCTCGTCATGCACCTCGACCAGCGTTTCCAGCCCGCAACGGCGAGCTTCCTCGTGCAGTTTTACGAGCCTCGGCCAATCGAGCACGGCCGCCATCAGCAGCAGGCACGACGCGCCGTGCTCGCGCGTGGCCCGTACGTCTTCCCGGTCCGTGACAAAGTCTTTCCGCAGAATCGGCAGCGAGACGGACGCCGACAGCGTGCGGAGCAGTTGCAGGCTGCCGCCAAACCGCGGGCCCTCGGTGACCACGGACAGGCAAGCCGCTCCTCCCTCCGCCATGTTGCGGGCCAAGGCCACAGGGTCTCGGCCGGCCAGCAGATCTCCCGCCTTGGGGCTTTGGATTTTGACCTCGGAAATCAAGGGGATCTGGCCTGCCCGCCGCGCGGCGTCCAGAGCTGCTGTGAATCTGCGCTGCCGGTGCTGCATCTTCATCCGCCCCCGCTCGCGATCCGATTCGATTCCGAAATCAACTGGTCCAGTTTCTGGCGGGCGGCCCCGCTGTCGATCACTTCCGCCGCCAGTTTGGCGCCCGTGCGCAGGTCGGCCGCCTTTCCGCCCACCAGCAAGGCGGCCGCGGCGTTGGCGAGCACCATGTCGCGCCGCGCGCCCCGTTCCTGGCCGGCCAGGATGGCGCGCACCAGGTCCGCGTTCTGCTGAGCATCCCCGCCCGCCAATTCCTCGTAGGTATAGCGCGGCAAGCCGAAATCGCCCGGGTCCAACTCGTACTTCTTGGCCCAGCCGTCCTTGACTTCGGCCGCCGACGTCTTGCCGATCACGGAAATTTCATCCAGCCCGTCCAGACCATGCACCACGAGGGCGTGCCGGAAGTCGAGTTCGACCAGGACGTCCGCGACCATCGACACCAGTTCGGGCCGATAGACTCCCAAGACGTGCCGCCGGGCGTGGGCCGGGTTGATCAGCGGCCCGATGATGGTATAGAAAATGGTTTTGATCCCCAGGGCCATTTCGGGCGGGAGCACCTTGTGCATGACCGGATGGAAATTGGGGGCGTACAGAAAGCCAATGCCTGCGGCCTCGATCAGCTTCTCCGCTTGCGGCGGGGTGAGGTCGATGGCCACGCCCAACTTCTCCAACACATCCGCGCTGCCGGAGGAGGACGACAGGGACCGGCTGCCGTGCTTGGCCACGGGGATGCCCGCGGCGGCGGCGACCAGGGCCACCGTGGTCGAGCAATTGAACGTCGTCCGCCCGCCGCCGGTCCCGCAGGTGTCGATCAGTTCCCCCTGGACCTGCGGGGAAATCTGCGCGCAGTTGGCGTGCATCGCGCGAGCGATCGAGGCCACCTCGCGGATCGTCGGCCCCTTCATCAGCAGCGCGACCAGGAAGCCCGCGATCTGGACGTCCGTGATTTCTCCCCGCCGGACGCCCCCGATGACGCCGAAGACCTCCTCTTCGTTCAACTGTTCGCCCACCGTCAGTTTTCGCAAAGCCGCGCGGATCATCGTGTGCGTTTCCCTTTCCTCAAAGAGCGAACTTATAGTTGCGGAACGCCATCAGCGTGGTGGTTTGGTTCACGGTGTCGATGGTCTGCAGCTTCTCGGTGACGATTTCCGCCAGCCGTTCGTACTCCGCGCTTTGAATGATGGCCACCAGGTCGTAGTCACCGGCTACCGAGTAAACGTCGACGACTTCGTCCATCGCCGCGAGTTGTTTGGCGGTGATCGGCACCTTGCCGCGTTCGACATTCATCAGCACTAGCGCTCGGATCATGGTGGTTCTCCTCTGGTAACCCGCGGGGCAGTCTGGCCAGCAAGGGGCTCGCTCGGGCTACAATATAGGCGTCAAACGGCGTGCTGCCTACGGCCGACTGCGGAAACCCAAACGTGGCAGACGATCCGGCCAGCGGCGGGCGTGAGTCCGCCGGTTTGGCCCGCGTGGTCCGGCACGCCAGGGCCGCCCGTTTGGTTCACCTCGCGCGAGATCGGCGGGGGCGTGGCAGACGCCGGCTGAGGGCCGAAGAACTTGCGGGCTCACGCGCGCGATTCGCCTTGGCGTTGGTCATCACCGAGGGCCTGACTCGCGGCGACGATGCAGTGGCGCACGCCAGGCACAGGACCCACGCCGCGGACGCCGATTCCGTTGGAGAGGGCGTCCAAACACCGCGGGCGAAGATCGCCGGTTCCGTCCCCTGGGGACCGGTCACCTTGAAAACGGCCCGTCTGCGTCTTAAACTGGAGAACGTGCCTGCCTGACGACCCCCTTGCCTGACGAGCCTGCCACGAAATTCCGTTCGAACGACAGGACACCCAAAAGGACAAGGTCGTGCAAGCATTCCGTGTTCGGGTCGTTTTTCCGCTGGGCTTCGCCACAGGGACGGCAAACACGCCGTCCGCGGCGACGGCCAACCGTGCGTTGGAGCGAGGCGAGAAACGCGTTTTTCGTCCCGCTGCAACTCGCGGCAGCCCCTCCGTCAGTACCACTTTTATGGGAGTCAACGATGAGAAAGTTTCTTGCCGCAGCTGTGGTCTTTGGGCTCTTCGTTCTGTTTACGCCGCACGCGCCGGCGGCGGACGTCGAGGAAGGGTTCAACTCCTTGTTCAACGGCCAGGATCTTGCCGGCTGGGTCAAACGCGGCGGGTCCGCGGAGTATCAAGTGGCGGACGGCTGCATCGTCGGGAAATGCGTGCCGGACACGCCGGGCAACACGTTCCTGTGCACCGAAAAGGAATACGGCAACTTTATCCTGAAGCTGCAATACAAGTTCCTTGAACCCGGCAACTCGGGCGTTCAGTTCCGCTCCGCCGCCCGTGCCGAAGGCGATCGCGAGCGCGTGTACGGGTACCAGTACGAAATCACCCCCAGCGGCGACTTGACGGGCCGAATCTACGACGAAGGCCGTCGCGGCCACAAGTTCGGCGTGATCTGGCTCGACATCTACAGCCCGCAGGATCGTCTCGACGCCGCCACGGCGAGCTGCAAGCAGGGCGACTGGAACGATGTGGAGATCCAATGCGTCGGACCATCGATCAAGACCTGGCTCAACGGCAAGCCGGTCGTCGATATGTTCGACAGCTTCTCGATGCAAGGCTTCATCGGCCTGCAGATCCACGCCGGCAAATCCGGCTCGGTGGCGTGGCGGAACATCCGCATCCAGGATCTGGGCGTGAGCGAGTGGCAGCCGTTCTTCGTCAAAGGCGACGACGGCAAATACCAGCTCGTCGACGCCAAGTTCGTGCTCCCGGAAGAATGGTCCTTTACGGAAGACGGCGTTCTGCACGGCGCTCACTCCAAAGACCAGAAGAAGGACGGCCTGGTCATTTCCACCAAGGATTACGACAACTTCATCGCCCGCGTCACGTACCGGATGCACGGCGGCAACAGCGCGCTGTACTTTCGGTCCGCGGAAACGGAAGCCCCTTGGGTCCTGCGTGGATTCCAAAACGAAATCGCCAACGGCGGCAAAGACTCCGCGCTCTGGCACACCGCCGGCATCGTCGACGGCAAGATGATTCCCGGTCGCGGCTGGGTCGTCGCGAACGACGAGTTTGTCGAGAAGGTGCGCAACAAGGACGACCAATGGAATACGACCTGTACGGCCGCGTACGGCGACCGCCTGGTCCAGATGCTGAACGGATTCTGCACGTCGGATATCGTCGACGAAGCGTGCGAGAAAACGGGCAAGCTCGGACTGCAAATGCACGGCGGGGCCGACTGCGAAATGTTCTTCAGGGACTTTGAGGTCATGCCGATTACGGCAGAGATGATGAAGCTCATCGAGCGGAAGTGAGTGGCGGATTCGGGCCACGGGCTCCGGAGTCGGCGAGCGTCCGGCTCCGGAGTCTGAATCGCCGCGAACCCTGCGCTTCGGTCCGCGCGACGGCTGGTTCTGAACACACTTCTCTGGGAAGGAGCCGCCCGCGGATGTTCTACGCCGACCTGCACCTTCATTCCAAATACTCACGGGCTACAAGCCGTGACGGCGATCTGGAGCACATGGCGGTCTGGGCTCGCCGCAAAGGCGTCACGCTGTTGGGCACCGGCGACTTTACGCACCCCCAGTGGTTTGCCGAACTGCAGCGCGACTTGACGCCCGCCGAACCGGGCCTGTTCCGCCTGCGGGAGGACCTGGAGCGAGCCGTAGACGAACAGACTCCGCGCGCCTGTCTGCAGACGACGCGGTTTGTGCTGCAAGTCGAAATCTCGACGATCTACAAACGCGACGAGCGAACGCGCAAGGTGCATCACCTGATCTACGTGCCCGGCTGGGAACAGGCCGAGGGATTGATTCGGAAGTTGTCCAAGATCGGCAATCTGAAGTCGGATGGGCGGCCGATTCTGGGACTGGATTCGCGAGACCTGCTGGAGATTACGCTGGAATGCGGCACCGGCTGCTATCTGGTCCCCGCCCACATCTGGACGCCTTGGTTTGCGGCGCTCGGTTCCCAGTCCGGCTTCGATTCGGTCGCCGATTGTTATGGCGAACTGGCGAGTGAGATCTTCGCGGTGGAAACGGGCCTGTCGTCCGACCCGCCGATGAATTGGCGGCTGTCGCAACTGGACCGCTTCTCGTTGGTGTCCAACTCCGACGCCCATTCGCCGCCAAAGATCGGTCGCGAAGCGTGCGTGTTCCAGACGCCGTTGGACTACTTCGCCATCCGCGACGCGCTGCGGACGGGTGCGGGCTACGGCGGCACTGTCGAGTTCTTTCCGGAAGAGGGCAAGTATCACCTGGACGGGCACCGCAAGTGCAACGTGCGACTGACGCCGGACGAAACAAGATTGTGCGGTGGACGTTGTCCCGCGTGCGGCAAGCCGTTGACGATCGGCGTGATGAACCGCGTCGACTCGCTGGCAGACCGGGCGGACGGTTTCCAGCCGCCGCGGACCGGCGTCTTCCGCAGTCTGGTGCCGCTGCCCGAAATGATCGCCGAAGTGCGCGGCGTGGGGGAGCAGAGCCGCAAGGTGCAACAGGCCTACGAGGATCTGACCGGCCGCGTCGGCGCCGAATTATTCATCCTGGAACACGCTCCGCTGGAAGACGTCCGCCGCGCCGGATCGCCGCTGGTGGCCGAGGCGATCCGGCGGATGCGCAGCGGGCAGGTAATCCGCGAGGCCGGCTACGACGGCGAGTACGGACGGATCCGCTTGTTCGCAGACGGCGAACTGAAGAACGCGGGGTCCGTTTCGCTGCTGTTTCAAGTGCCCGATGAGCCGACTGTGGCGACGGAGAATCTGGCCGCAGAGAGGTCCGCGCCGTGGGAGGCCCGGCCGGCTGCGAGCGACGCGGGACAGAATTCCGTTCTGCCCCCGGACGGACTGGTCCTCGATCCGGACCAAAACTTGCCGATGGCCGTGGCGGCGGAGACGGAGACGAGCGCCGAGCGCGATCCGGCAAGGGCCGGTTCTGCAACGCCCGAGTCTGCGATTCTGGCCGGACTGGATCCGGAACAGCGGGCGGCCGCAGAATCGGTGGACGGTCCACTGCTGATCGTGGCCGGTCCGGGAACCGGCAAGACGCGGACGCTGACGCACCGGATCGCGCACCTGATCGCGGACCGCGGCACGCCTCCCGACGCTTGTCTGGCCATCACGTTCAGTCGCCGTGCGGCGCAGGAGTTGAAGGAACGTCTTGCCCAGCTCCTGCCCGACGCCGGCTCGCGAGTTTCCGTCATGACGTTTCATTCGCTGGGGTTGACGATTCTTCGGGAGCACGCCGAGCGGTTCGATTTACCGCCGGATTTCCGCGTGGCGGACGAGCGGGAACGGACGGCCCTGATGAGGGAGAGCGCCGACCTGTCCGAACGTCAAGCGGGGCGCCTGCTGGGCGAGATCTCGCGCGTCAAACGCGGCGAGGCGACGGACTCCGCGGCCGCCGACGCTGCGGCCAGCCAGACGTACCGGCGGTTGATGCGCGAACGGGCGTGGGTCGATTTCGACGATCTGATCCTGCTGCCCGCCGAGTGGCTGCAACGCGAACCCGCGTCGGCTGCCGAGTATCGGCGCCGCTGGCCGTGGGTCTCGGTGGACGAGTATCAGGATCTGGACGACAACCAGTACCGTTTGCTCCGGCAACTAGCCGCAGCCGACGGCAACTTGTGCGCGATCGGCGACCCAGACCAGTCGATCTATGGATTTCGCGGCTCGAATCCGGAGATCTTCCTGCACTTCACGCACGATTTTCCGTCGGCCCGCGTCGTCCGGCTGACGCGGAACTACCGGTCATCACAGGCGATCGTCGCGGCGGCTCTGCAAGCGATCGCTCCGACCTCGCTGGTCTCCGACCGAATCCTGCAACCGCTCTCGCAGAACGCAGACCGAATTTCGATTCACACCAGCGCCAGCGAGCGGGCGGAGGCGGAGTTCGTGGTCCACACGATCGAGCGTTCGATCGGCGGTTCGACGTTTTTCTCGCTGGACAGCGGCCGGGTGGACGCGCCGGAGGTCGAGGCGCGGTCCTTCGCCGACTTCGCCGTCCTGTACCGCACGGAAGTCCAAGCGGACGCGCTGGTCGAAGCCTTCGCGCGGTCCGGCATCCCGTTCCAGAAGAAATCGCATCGCCGCTGGACCGAAGCACCCGCTGTGCAGGCGATGCTACGCTTCCTGCAGGAGTCGACGGCGGACGGCGCGGCGGTCAGCGTGTGCGAGCGTCTGAAACAGGCGACCGACGCGGTACGCAGCGAGCATCCGGAGGCCGCCGAGTTGCCCGTGACTCTGCACCCGCTGGCCGAACGCTGCGGCGACGACGTCGCGCGGTTCCTGTCCGAGTTGGCCCTGGGTGCCGACGCCGACTCGTGGGATTCGCGAGCCGATCGCGTGTCGCTGCTGACGCTGCACGCCGCCAAGGGGCTCGAATTCCCCGTGGTGTTTCTGGTCGGCTGCGAGGACGGCTTGCTGCCCTTGCGCTGGGGATCCGGCCACGACGGTGCGGACGTGGCCGAGGAACGGCGTCTGTTCTTTGTGGGCCTGACGCGTGCCCGCGACCGGCTGCTGCTCAGCCACGCGCGCCGGCGTCTGTGGCGCGGCCAGGTCCGCGACATGCCGCCCTCGCCGTTCCTGGAGCCGATCCGCGCAGAACTGCTGGAACGAATCCAGCAGGCTCAGGGCCGCAGGAAGCGAAAAACGCCGGATCCGCAACGAATGCTGTTCTGACATCTTGGCGGAAATCTGATAAGATTGCCCGAACCCCGCAACCCCTGGCTGCTATCATGGTTCGCGGAGACGTTTCCTGCAGCTTGCACCCGAGCACCTACCGCTCAAGACTCTCAGGGAGATGCCCATGCTCGCCATCCTCCGTCTCACGTGCTGTGTGCTCATCGCCGCCGGCGCCGCGACTGCCGGGGAGATTCAGATCGACCCGGGCCCCGGTGGGAACATCGTGGTCCAGCGGATTGACGGCCGGACGGCCTTTGTGGCGCCGGATCAGCGCGACATCCAGAAGGGCCAGTGGTGGTTCTATTGGAGTTTCCGGCTGCGGGCTGCCAACGCCCAGCCGGTGACGATCGTGTTTTCGGGCCAGAATCCGCTGGGCGTGCGTGGTCCGGCAAGGAGTCTGGACGGCGGGGCGACCTGGCAGTGGCTGGGCGCGGGCAGCGTCAGGACGATCCAGCACGAAGGCAAGCCGGCGTGGTCGTTCGTGGCCTGCGTGCCGGACGGCAAGACTGAGGTGCTGTATGCTTTCTGCCCGCACTATCGCGAGACGCATCTGCGCGCGTGGCTGGCCCAGCAGGCGCCCGACGCGCCGTTGCGGGTGGAAGAACTCTGCCGCAGCCGCCAGGGCCGCCCGGTGGAACTGCTCCGCGCCGGCTGTCTGGATCGGAAACGCTCCCGCGGCGTGGTCCTGCTCACCTCGCGCCATCACGCCTGCGAAGCGATGGCCACGTATGCGCTGGAGGGCTTTCTGGCGGCGGTGCTGGCCGATGACGAATTAGGCCGGCGGTGGCGCGAGAACTGGGAAGTGCTCGCGGTTCCGTTCATGGACAAAGACGGCGTCGAGAACGGCGATTCGGGCAAGAACCGCGCGCCCCACGATCACAACCGGGACTACAACGCCGAGCCGCTGTATCCGGAGGTCGCGGCGTGGATGAAGTTGGGCCAGACGCTCCAGGCCCGCGTGGTCGCCACGCTGGATATGCACTGTCCCTGGATCCGGGGCCAATGGAACGACCGGGCCTACTTCGTGGGGCCTCGCGACGCAGGTTTCTGGGCCAAGGAACAGCGGTTCGCCGCCATCCTGGCGCGTGTCCGGTCGGGTCCCATTCCGTTTCGCGAGCAGGACTGTCTGCCCTTCGGCACCGGCTGGAACACCGGCGGGAACTACGCGCAGGGCCAGTCGTGTTCGGGCTGGTCCATCGCGGCCTTTCCGCAAGCCGAACTGGTCGCCAGCCTGGAACTGGCCTATGCCGAAGCGTCGGGAGTCGAGGTCACCGCGGACAGCGCTCGCGCCTTGGGCCGAGACTTGGCCCGCGCACTGGCCGAGACACTCGATGAGGCGCGTCCCGGCCGGTCGTCCGGGCGCGGCGTCACTTCGGGTGCGGCTCCAGGTGTTGAACGCCCAAGGCCTTGATTCTGGCTTGGATCTTGGGATCCTTCAGCTTTTCGCTGGGCTGGGGATAGTAGCGGAGATGCCCGATCTCCTTGAAGTGATAGCCCTCGTTCTTGCCCGTGCCGCCTCCATGATACGTTCCGGCTGGCGGCACGCCCTTGGTCATCATGACCTTCATTTCCTCCCATCGCGACGGATAAACGTCTCGCGGGTAGATGTTTTCTCTCGCGCAGATCGTCGCGGCCAGGCCGACGACTTCGCCCAGCATTCCCAGCGTCCGCATCACGCGGACCGCCGCAAACGCGACATGGGAAGCGCTGAGATGGCGCCCGGCAAGAAAGAGATTCTCGACGTCCTTCGCGTACAGGCAGCGATACGGCACCGGATAAGGCTGGGGGATCAGGCGATGATAGGCGCACGAGCGGAACGGCTCCGCGAACTTGACGGTGTGCTCCGGATCGGGAAAGTGCAGGTCCAGATTCCAGGTGATCGAGGCGGTCGCGTCGGGATGCGACACGTTGTTCTCAATGTCGTTCTGAGTCAAGACGTAATCGCCGACCACGCGATAGCTCTCTCGTTTCCCGCCCAGCGGGGTGATCCAGGAAAGCGTGTCCCGCGCCCATTCCGCCTTGCGTTGGGAGCGGTTCTTGACGTAGGACCAATTCGTGAAAATGGCCATCAGCCCATAATCGCGGATGTACTCCGTCTCCTCGGCCTGGTCGCGGTACTGGCCCGTCTCCCACTCCCAATCGCCGCTGCGGACATACAGGACGTTGTCCTCGTTGAATTCGAGTCCCCAGTCGATGTCGGGAAACGAGGTCGGCTGGTCGGCCGGCGTTGAAGTCCAGATCACCGACATGCCCATGACTTGGCGGTCGCCCTGAACCGGCGCCAGCGATTCGTGGTACGTGTCTCGCGATTCGCGGCCGTACATGACGTCTGTTCCCATCATCCGGGCCACGACGGCGTCGCCCGTGCAATCGGCGAACAGCCGCGCCCGAAAGCGAGTCTCCGCGCCGGTGCGGACGTTTCGCGCGATATACGCGGCAATCTTCTGCGAATCCGCCTTGTCCCGCTCCACGGCGATGACCCGCGTGTCCAAGACCAGCCGGCAGCGATCTGGAGGACAGGTGCGGAACACGTTGGCCTTTCTGGTGTCCTCATAGAATTCGGCCGGCAAGACTCCCGGCCGGCCGGTGATCGGGGCAATCTCGGCGACCACGTTTCCCAATTGCGGGTATGGCCCCACGTGGATATTTCCGCCCAAAGGAACGCGGATTTCGGAGCTGTTGTTTCCGCCCAGGACCGGACGATCCTGAATCAGCACCACTCTCGATCCGGTCCGGGCTGCCGCGATGGCCGTGCAGATTCCGGGAACGCCTCCGCCGGCAATCGCCAGGTCGTACACAAACGGATCGTCCTGCAGGACCGTCTTGGTGATCTTCCGGCGGAATTCGGCGAGTTGCTCCTTGTCGTCCAGCGGGCGGGCGGCCGGATCCGGCGTCAGGTAGAGTGCATCGCAGCGGCCGTTGAAGCCGGTCAGGTCATGCAGGGCGAGGGTGACGGGCCCCGGCTCCAGGGCGACGGCCCCGGCCCTTTGCCAGCCCCACGCGCCGCCGGTGGTTCCCAGCGTTTCGGGCAACGCCTGTCCGTTGACGAGAATCTGGAAAGTGCCTCCGGGCCGGCCGCGTTTCCACGGCGCTGTCCAGTCGCGGGTGCGCACCCAGACGGACCAGACGCCGCGCGTCGGAATCGTGCCGGCCGTGACGGCATCCGCCACGGGCACGCCCAGGCCGTGCGCCATCACGTAGGCTGAGCCCATCTGGCCGATCGACTGCTGGTCGATGACCCAACCGCCCAACGTCTCGAACGATTCCGCTTCGATCCAGATTCCCTCGTCCGCGCCGATGGCTAACCCGCCCCGCAGGCCCAGAACGCAGACAACGCAGGCAGCCAACCGCTCAATCACGATCCGAGATGCACCGTTCATCAGAATTCCCCCGCCTTGACGCAGACCATTAGCCACCGAGAATGCCGATCGGCGGGACCGTCTTCCATCGCTCGCGCGTGAAATCGGGGAAGTCCATCGGACGGCTCCGGTCGGCGACCGACTTCTCGGTCAATTCCGTGATGCAACTCCAGGTGGCGGCGTCGTAGACGTCCATGTCGGGAGGCGTGCCCGTTTGCAGCGCCCTGATCAGACGGTGCATCACCAGCCAATCGCCGCCGCCGTGCCCGCCGTGGCGTTGGGCGCGTTCGCTGAGGGCTTTCCACAGCGGGTGCTCAAATTCGTGATAGTACGCCTCCAGCGACTCCCAGGTGTCGCGTTTCGGGCTTCGCCCCTCGATGTAGATCTTGTCCGTGGTGGCCATGCAGATGCCGCGCGTACCCTGCACGCGATAAATCAGATCATAGGGCCGCGGCAGCTTGGTGTCGTAGTACAGGGTGACCGTCTGACCCTGAACCGTACGAATCAGGCTGGTGTTGATATCCGCGTTTGAACTCGACCCGGTGGGATCGGCGCTCATGGACACCAGGTAGTCAAAGCGGTTGCCGCGGTTGATGTCCATCCATTGCGCGACGGGGCCGATGGAGTGCGTGGGATAGCTGTTCGCGGTGCGGGCCTTGGTTTCTTTGGGACGCCCTGGCACGGCCGGGCGTGCCCGGAGCGCGTAGTGCTGGTAGCCGGCCTGACAGTGCCGCAGTTCGCCGAACAAGCCCTTCCGCACCATGTGGTGGACCAACATGACCTCGCGGAAATAGCAGCAGTTTTCCAGCATGACGCAATACTTCTGTGTCTTCTCTGCCGTCTCGACCAGTTTCCAGCAATCCTCGACGGTTTCCGCCGCCGGGACTTCGGTCGCCGCGTGCTTGCCGGTCGTCATCGCGGCCACGGAGATCGGGACGTGCCACTTCCAAGGGCGGGTGGCGTTGATGACCAGGTCCAGTTCCTCGGTGTCGCAGAGCCGCAGGAAGTCGGTTTCGCCGCGCGAGTACCCTGTGGGTTGGGCCTGTTTGGCTGCAGTCACCATTTCCTGAGCTTTCGCGACGCGTTCGGGAACCAGGTCGCAAACTGCCTTGACCTTGACGTTTTCCAGACCCAACAGAATCTTCAACAGGTGGCTTCCGCGGCTGCCGATGCCTACCAGTCCCACCCGGACGTGTTCGATCGGCACCGCCTTGACGTCGGCCGCCTCCGCCGCAAAACCGCCTCGTCCCAGGGCCCAGGCCGCCGCGGCTAGCGCTCCATGCTTCATGAAACTCCTGCGATCGAATTGGTTCGTCATGATCTTTCCTCGCCTCAAGAAGAAGACATCGCCAACAGGCTGGCCCGGTCCGATCGTATCGGGCCCGCGTTGATCTGTCAAACACCTGCTTGGCGTCTGCGGCCCCGTCTTGGCCGCAACGGAAAGGGTTCCGACGCCTCCGTGTTCGCTTGCTCAGCATCAGGCTCAGTCTTAAGATAAAGAGGATCGACGCCGGATCGCCTGGCGGTCGGCCGCGGGTGCGGCGGAACGAGGCTGATCGGGCCGGTCGAGGGAGCAGACTTGATGATTGGCACACCTGCCGAAGAGCAACAGCAAACGAGGCTCACAAGGCAAACTCGCTGCTCGTCGCAACGCGCAAACGGCACCGACCGGAAGCGGGCAACGATTCTGGTCAAGGGCGGAGGCGAGGCGTTTGTCGCGGTAGTACAGCGGACTGCGTGTTTTTTTCGCCGTCGTGCTTGGCGGGGCGGGCCGGCTGTGGCTCGGAGCATTCCCGCTGCGATTCTGGCGGCTCTTGCCGGCTTCTGTCTGAGCGTCGCTCCAGTCATGCCCGGCGGCGGCAGCATGGCTTTGAGCCAGGACGCAACGAACCGCGAAGCCGAGTATCGGAACGTGTTCCAGCCGGCGCCGAGCGACGTCCGCCGGCCGTTGATGTACGCGGAGAAAGCGATCCAGGAGGGGCGTTACAGCGACGCGGCGCTGCGGTTGGGCCAGTTGCTGATGAACGAGTCGCCGGATGCGCCGGAGTCGCAGGACTACTTCCTGCTGGGCACGGACGAAGGCGGGACGGCCGTTGTCCGCGAGCGGTTGCGAGCCAAGGTCTGGCGGCTGATCGCAGACCTGCCGCCGGCCGGCCGCCAGGCCTACCAGTTGCAGTTCGGCGCTCAGGCCCGCGCGTTGCTGGATGAATCCGTCGCGGAAGAGGACTCCGACAAGCTGGCGGACGTCATCCGGCGTTTCTTCCACACTCGGGCCGGTTACGAAGCCTGCCTGCTGGCGGGGCAGCGCGAGTTGGCCGAGGGACACCCGCTGGCGGCGGCCTTGCATCTGCAACGCCTGGCCGATGTGCCGACGGCGGCCGGCGAGTTTGATCCGGAGTTGTCGTTGTTGCTGGCAGCGTGCTGGTGGTATGCCGGGATCCCGGCTCGCGCGCAGGAGGCGGTGCAGGCCTTGAAGACACGCCAACCGCGGGCGACGGTGCGGGTGGGCGAGCGGGAGACGCCGCTGTTTGCGGACGACCGGCCCCCGCTGGACGCGCTCCAGTCGTTGCTGGGCTCCGGTGTCTTGGCGACGCCGGAAGTGACCCAATGGGTGATGCACCGGGGCAACGCCCAGCGGAACGCGCGGACCCGCGGGAGTCTGCCGATGATGAACTTCCGCTGGCTCGTGCCGACCACGCTGGACCGCGAAGACGAGAAGAGCGTCGCCCGGATGGCTCGCCAGTACCGCGACGAAGGCCGCCCGGCCCTCCCGGCCCTGCAGCCCTTGGCGGCCGGCAACACCGTGGTCATGCGAACGCCCGGCAAATTGCTGGGCGTGGACTTCTCCAGCGGCAAGCGGATTTGGGTCTGGCCGCCTTGGGAAGACGAATCCGCCGAGTTGTATCGAGGCGAGATGGACCGCTTGCGATTCCCCGTGCGCGGCGATCGCGAACAGGAACTGCAGCAGCGTGTCTGGGACGATTCGCTGTACGGCCAGATCAGCAGCGACGGCCAGTCGGTTTTCGTGGTGGACGAGTTGGGCTTCGCCCCCAGCCTGACGAACCGGGCGCAGCAGCTGATCATCGCCCGGGGCGGTATGGCTTTTCAGCAACTCGGAGCGTCCTCATCCAGCAATCAGCTGGTGTCATTGAGTCTGACGCGGCAGGGTGCGGCCCAGTGGATCGTCGGCGGCGAAAACGGGGAGGACGAAGCGAAATTGGCGGGCGCGTTTTTCCTGGGGCCGCCCTTGCCGCTGGATGGCAAGCTGTACGCGATCGCCGAGTTCAACGGGGAAATCCGCCTGGTGGTCCTGGATGCCAAGACAGGCCGGCTCCAGTGGCAACAGCAGTTGGCTCACGTCGACAATCGGACGATCCTGATCGACGCCGGACGGCGGTTGACGGGCGCGACGCCTTCGTACGATGGCGGCGTGGTGGTCTGTCCCACGTCGGCGGGCGCTGTGGTGGCGGTGGACGTCACGATGCGGTCGCTGCTGTGGGGCTTTCAATATGTCAAACGCCCGGAAGGGGTCCGGCCGCAACTGTTCGGTTTGGCGCCCTTCAATATGCCGGCGCCCACCCCGGCCGGCTCGCGGTGGGCCGACGCGTCGGTGACGATCGCGGAGGGCCGGGTCCTGATCACGGCCGTCGAGTCAAACCAGCTGTACGCCTTGGATTTGCGGACGGGAGAACCTGTCTGGCCGGCCCAGGAACGGGAAGATCGACTGTATCTGGCCTGTATTCATCAGGGCCAAGCCGTGTTTGTCGGCGTCAACCGCGTGTCGGCGATTCGGCTGGCCGACGGCCAAAACGCCTGGGCGAAACCGGTGGAGTTGAGCGACGCGCCCAGCGGCCGGGGCTTCTACACCGGCCAGTCCTACTTTTTGCCGACGCTGGGCGCCGAACTGCTGCAGATCGACTTGGCCAAGGGCGAAATCGAGCAGCGGGCCAGGACGTCGCTGGCGCTGGGGAACCTGGTCAGTTTCCGCGACGAGATCCTGTCCCAAGCTCCGGAGTGCCTGGCCGTCTTCTGGCAGAGCGAGCCTCTCCGCCGGCGCGTCGAAAAAGCCCTGGCCGAAACGCCCCACGACGTCGGCACGCTGGCCCAGTATGGCGAACTCTTGCTGCAGGAGGGCAAACGCACGGAGGCGATCGAGACGTTCCGCACTGCCCACCGGCTGTCGCCCGACGACGAGACGGTCCGTCACCGGCTGGCCGCCGCGATGCTGGTTGCGCTGCGGGAAGACTTTGCGGCCTATGCGGCGGAGGCGCCGGAGATCGAACGGCTGATCGAGCGGCCGTCCCAGCAGACCGAATACTTGCGGCTCATGGCCCGCGGCTGGCAACGCCAAGGGGCCGTCCGGAAGGCGTTCGACGCGTATCTGGAACTGGCCCAGCTGAACCGCGATCTGCAGACCAGCGGCGGGGCGGCGGAAATGGAACTGGAGCGGATCGGCCGCAACTGGCACGTCCGCACGGACCGCTGGCTGCAGGCGAGGTTCGGCGAACTGCTGCGCACAGGCAGCGATGTCGACCGCGCGGCGATGGAACAAACGGTGCAGCTGCGTTTCGAACAGGCGACGTCCAGCGGCAGCACGTCGGCGCTGCGCGAGTTTGAACGTTTGTTCGGACTCCATCCCAAGGCCGAACAGGTGCGTTTGAGACTCGCCCGCCAGCTGGTCAAGTCCGGCGAATGGCTGGAGGCGGAATTGCTGTTCTCTCGGCTCGAACAGTCCGACGATGCCTCGTTGCGGGCCGCGGCCGTCGCCGAACTCGCGGATCTGATGATCCTGACGCGGCAAGACGCCGTGGCACTGCGGTACTGCCGCAAGCTGGCGGAGGAACACGGTTCCATGGTCTGCCGCGACGGCAAGACGGGCAAGGAATTGTCCGAGCAGGCCGCCCAAACGGCGGCGATCCGCGAAGCCCGCGAACGGGCGAGCCCCTGGCCATTCGGCAAGGTGGAAGTCAGCGAGTCGAAGCAGCGCAACAGTCCGTTCATCAGCTACCGCCGCGTGTTCGCGTGCGAGCGGCGGCAGCAGACGGGCTCGGCTCCCGACGGCTTGACCGTGTTCTACGATCAGGCCCGTCATGCGATCCTGGTCCAAGACGGCAACGGAAAGGTGATCCTGAACGCGAGCCTGGGAAATCATCGTCTGGCCGCCGCCGACTTCAGCGCGCTCCACTGCCGGCTGTACGGCCACTTGCTGCTCGTCTCGATGGGCATGGAAGTCCTGGCGATCGACACGTTGCGCGCCGGCGGCGCGGCCGGCAAGCCGGGAGATGCCATTCTCTGGCGTCGCGATCTGGTTCGTCCGGGCTTGACGGGCAACATGTACCATGCGCAACTGCAGGTGCAGAAGCTGGCTCATCCGTGGGGCGGCAAGCGGGCCATGTTCGTTAACCTGCAGAGGGAACTCGTGGGTGTCACCGGTCCGCTGCTGGCTTCCGGCGTGTACTATCTGGAAGGACGCACGCTGGTTTGCGCCGACCCGCTCACCGGCGAGCCGATCTGGTCGCGGGAGGGGCTGGCCAGCGGCGCGGACGTTTTTGGAGACGGCGAGTGGATCTTGGTGGCGCCGGCGGATGGCGGCCAGGCCCAGGTCTTCCAAGCCCTGGATGGGACGGAGGGCGAAGCTCGCCCCGCTGAACCGTTGGCCAACCGGTGGGCGACCTGGGGACGGAACGTGCTGGTGTGGAAGACGACGTCCGACGCCCCCGCGGGCAACCAGGAATCGGACCGGGAAGCAGACGGCGAAGCGCTGTCTCCGTTGCCCCGCGACTTGTGGCTGTACGACGCGGTCACGGGGGCGGAGATCTGGCGCGAGTCGTTGCCCGCCGGAACGCGCGGCACGCTGGTCGACGGCGACGAGGTCGCTCTGCTGCAACCGGACGGCCGCTTCGCCGTCCGTTCGCTGCGCGGACCGGAAATCGTCCTGGACGCCCGGTTGGACGCCGACGAAAAGCTGCGTTCCGTGTACGTCTTGCGGTCCCAGGATCAATACCTGGTGGCCACCAATCGCGTCGCGGAAACGCCGGCGGACGGGACACCGTTCCAGATTCGCTCGGTCAGCGGCGGCGGCGAAGTCCCGCTGGTGACCGGCCAACTGTACGCTTTCCAGCGCCGTACGGGCAAATCCAGCTGGCCCGCCCCGGTCGCCATCGAACGATTCGGCTTTCCCTTGGACCAGCCGCGAGAAACGCCGGTGCTCCTGTTCCTGCGGCACTCTGCTCCAGCCGCGACGCAAGGACCGCGGCGCGAACAGACGACCGTCCTGTGCCTGGACCGCCGGGACGGCAAGCCGCTGCTGGACAAAGCCGAAATCCCGGCCCAGACCAACACCTTTGACGTCGTTGCCGACCGGCGGAACCAGACCGTGACGATCGGACTGCCGTCGAAGACGTTCACCATCACGCTGAACGCCGCCGCCGACAGCCCGCCGCCCCAGACGCCAGCTCCGGAGAAGCCGCCGGCCGACAAGCCGGCTGAGATGCCGAAAGCCAGGCAGGAGGGCGCCAAGCCGGGCTCGTAGACATCGTTCGAGAGATCACGGTCCCGTGTTGATTGCTGCTCATCCCACGGAGTCTGACGGCTAGCAACGGGCGCCGAAATAACTCGGCGATTTCACCGTCTGGGGTCAGGCTTACAGATTTCAGTTTTCGCGGGGCAGTCGCTCTCCCATTGAAAAGTCCTAGCCCCGCGCAAACTGAAATCTGTAAGCCTGACCCCCTGCTCCGCGGAAACCGGAAAGCGATTTCGGTCGCCGTTGCTACTTGGTTGGACGAGGCGACAGGGATTCTCTTCTTCGAACAACGCGGACGTGTTCTCGGCCGGTCGGGACGGAGTCCCCATCTACTCCTGTGCGGCGGCGAGCCACTGCACGCCGTCGATGATGACGTGACCGTCTGCGCCGGCATTCGAGACGACTACCGCGGCCACCTGGTCGGCGGCGAAATCGAAGACACCCAGCGAAGCGAACAGGCCGTCGATCGCGGGCGGTTGCTGCTGATTGACGGCGACGTGCTGCTGGCCCTTGGCGTGCTGGACTTGCACCGCCACGTGGGAAGCGCGGTTCTTGTTCGGCGTATAGGCAAGACGCACTTCATAGCGGCCGGACGTGGGAAGCCGGGCCTCGAAACGAGCGGTACACTGTCCGTTGCGTGCGTTGTCGTCATGACGGTAGCTGAGTCCGAGCCACGTGGCGGACGCCTGGCTTTCCTTCCAGACGCCGGCCACCTTGGCCCGGGCATCGTCCACGACGACGCCGGGCAATTTGGTCGGATCGACGCCGGCTCGGGCCCCCGCGCCCGGACCGCTGTGCTCGAGCACCTGACCGTCTTCGATCAGTCGTTCACGCAGCTTGGCATAAGGAACGTCTTGGACGGCTTGACCGGCGTCGAGAGCCATCACGGCACCCGTAGCGGCTGATTGACCCAAGATCATGAACACCGGTTCCATGCGGATCGAACCGAAGGCGATGTGCGAACTGGAGACGCAGACCGGTACCAGCAGGTTCTCGCACTGGCCGCGTTTGGGCGTCAGCGCTCCGTAGGCGATCTGGTAGGGTCCCTTGGTGGGCACGCCGATATCGCCTTCGTTTTGCACCGTTGCCCCCGGCGTGATGTAACGCTGGACGTTGTGCGAATCGATCGTGTACGAGCCCATGCCGACCGAATCGGGCGTAGGCCGCCGCTTGAGCAGCTCGTTTTCGGTCATCACGTACGCGCCGATCATCCGTCGCGCCTCGCGCACATAGATCTGGTGCGGCCAGTGGCCGTTGTCGGGAAACTCGTCCTGGGCCAGCCCCCAGCGGCGCATTTCGCTCTGGACGTCCGCCGGGACGCGGGGGTCGTTGGCGATGAAGTACAGCCAGCCCTGTTGATAGGTCGTGTGTTCGCGGAGGATTTCGCGGCGGCGCTCGTAGGATGCTTCCGGATAATCGTAGTTGAAGCCGATGTTGTCGGTGCTCATCGGCCCGTGGTTGTTCGTATCCGTCTTGTGATTCGGGATCGGGTCGAACTTGTCAAACGTTTCGCGCCAGCCCGCGTCGAAGATTCGCAGGAGCAGGGCATACTGCTGTGGGTCGTAACCCTCCGGTTTGGGAAACGGGACGCGGTTTTCCGGACAATCCGTCAGGCACATCCGGTAACAGTACGCTTGGACACGGTGGTCCCCCTGGCCGAATTCGCCGGGCGGTTCCGCGCTGATGCGCGGCAGCACGCCGCTGGCCGGATCGCCGGGCACGACGTAGGGGCTGATCGGTTTCTTCACGGCCCCGAAATGATGCCGGTGGTGCAACACACCCGTTTGGACGCCGTTCCACTGTTCGCCGTAGACGCTTTGCGCCTCGCGGCCGACGTGGTACTCCACGCCAGCTGCGGCCAGCAGGTCGCCTTCATACGTGGCGTCGATGAACATTCGGCCGGCGTACGTCTGGCCGCTGAGCATCGAGATGCTCGCGATCCGGCCGCCGTTGCGAGTGACGCCGTTGGTCCGATCGAGCCACTGGTCGCGGTGTACCGGGATTTCGTACTGGCCGACGTAGCCTTCGAAGACCTGCTCCGCAACGTGCGGCTCGAAGATCCACATCGTCCGCTGCTCGCCGTCGATGGCGGGCGTGCCCTGGCCTTTGTTGCCGTACTCCTCTTTCTTCTGCCACTTCCAGGCCGCGGGCTGGTCGTAGTGCTTCCAGACGCGGTGATAGAACTCGCGGGCCAATCCGCCAATGACCGCCTTGTTGCCGGTGTCCGTGAACCCGAGTCCGCCGCTGGAAAGTCCGCCCAGATGTTTGTCAGGGCAGACGATCACCACGGATTTGCCCATCCTCTTGGCCTGCACCGCCGCGATCACGCCGGCCGACGTGCCGCCGTAGACCACCAGGTCATAGTCCGCGGCTAGTCCGGGTGCGCAAAGGCTGCCGCACAGCAGCCAGGAAACCGTCAACAGCGGTTTTTGCATCGTAGATTTCTCCAGGAGTGGCAACTTGCGCCGCGGGTTCAGGCCCCAGCACGCCGCGCGGCGGACGCCGTCTATCGCATCGGCGAGAAATCGGTGGCCTTCAGGTACACGGACTTGACGCCGTCCTTGACGGTCAGCGAGCCGCCGGCCTTGTCCTCGGAGGCTTGACGGGCCGCCAGCCAGTCGGGGTCCTGGCGGAAGGCGGCAAACGACGCCTGCGCCGCGTCCAGACTGCGGTGCGCCAGGATATAGATCAGCGTCTGACCGGCTCCAGGCTGGCCCTCCAGCGGGTTCCAGTAGCCGACGTTGGTCATGCCGTGCTTCTGGAACAACTGCACCGTGTGATTGCGGAAACGCGCGTTCAAGTTATCCAGGTTGCCGGCCGAAGCGGTATAGATCCGCAGTTCGAACACCCGTTCGCCCGCCGCCTCAGGCTTGACGACCGGCGAGTAGTCGGTCGGGCCCAGCAGCACCGATTCGACCTTCGTCACAATCGGTCCGTTGGCTTCCGTGTTCCGTTTGACCGCCTGCCAATCGGCATCCGCAAAGAACGCTTTCCAGGACGCCTCGCGCGCCTCGCGACTGGGGTAGGCCAGCAGATAGACGAGTTTGTTGTCGGGATTGTCGATCGGCAGCCAGTAGCCGATGTTGGTCATGCCGTGCTTCGAGAACAGCTTGACGGTGTGTTGGCGGAAGCGAGCCTGCAGATCGTCCAGGCGCCCCGGCGGCGAGAAATAGGTCCGCAATTCGAACACGCGGTTCTCCTGCGCTGCGGCGGCGGAGACGGCGGCGATGCCAAGTACGACAGCCATAACCAGTACCCTCTTGGTCGTCATGATCTTGCTCCTGAGTCCGAAAATATCCAGTTCAAAAAACACAGCCGATCGGAAGCCCGGCGCACGAAGCCTGAGCCGGTGATCGCGACCGTTCAGCGCGAAAAGAGTTTCCGGAGCGCTTCCTGGGCGGCTGAGGTGGAATCCTCTCCGGTGATTTCGTTCTTGGGGGGCCGCACGGGGAGTTTGCCGGGTTTCTTCTTTTTCTTTTTCACGGGACCGGCTTCGTCCGCAGTTGCCGCTTCCTGCGGCTCCGTCTTGGCCGTCTCCTCGTGAGCCGTCTCCACATGGAGCACTCGCAGTTCGGGATGTTGCTGGCGGATCGTCCGGTCCCGTTCGTCGGCTTGGACCAGCAGGTCGCTCATCTCTTCCGCGGCGGGATCGCGCTCGGGTTCAGGCTCCCCCGCGGGCGGGGTCGTCGGCGATTCGGATTCGACCGGGGGCGGCGCCGCCGGCGAAGCGTCCTCGATCAGGACTTCAAATTCCAGCCGCCCCAACCGGAGGTGGTCGCCGGCCTGCAGCACCTGCTCCCGCTCCATCCGTTGCCCGTTGATGAACGTGTCGGCCCGGTCGGACAGTTTCCGAATCAGCGCTCGGCCAGGTTCCAACAGGACTTCGCAATGATGGGGAAGCACGGAATCGCTCCGGCAGCACAGCGAGCAGTCCGCCGCGTTGCCGATGACAAATTGCGGACCTCGCACCTTGACTTCCTGGACGGCGCGCTGTCCGTGCGTGTCTTGGAGGGTGCCGTGCAGAATCCTCAGTTTCACTTTCATCGAGAGTCGCTCCGTCAGCTGTCTGGATCGAATGGTCCCGCGTCATCCCGTGGTCCGCGTGGCTGCGGCACCGTGTCGGCCTTTCCCTATCATGGCTATCCGGGCCACAAGAAACAAGTATGCTCGGCCCGCGCGGACGGTGGCCCCGACCGCGCTATTTGAGTATACTGAATTGTCCAGAACGCCGCGGGACGGGCTGTCGCGGCGAATCGCGAACAGCCGGTTGAAAAGAGGGAACTGGCTCCGAGCTGCGCCGGAGAAATCCAAAAAGAACGACCGCTGTGAGCAGCCTGCCCCCCCCTTTTTTCGACAGGCTGCGAAACCGTTTCTGGGGAGCGACGCCAATGATGAATCTGATCTACTTCTTGTTGATCGGTTTGGCCGCTGGTTGGCTGGCGGGCAAGCTGATGAAGGGCCGCAGCTTCGGACTTGTCGGCAACCTGATCGTCGGCATCATCGGGGCGGTCCTCGGCGGGTTCTTGTTCGGCCTCGTCGGACTCGCGGCGATTGGCCTTATCGGTCGCCTCATCTCGGCGACGGTCGGAGCCGTGGTGCTGTTGTTCATCCTGCAGAAGATCAAGAGCTGAGGCTCACTTCAGGGAGCCGTCCGTGAGAATTCCCCGCTACTGGTCCAAGGCGACTGCTGAGGAGGACGATCGAGACGGCGGCCGGGTCTCGATCTCCTGTTGGCGGTCGTCCGATGCGAGCCCGGATGAGGCTCACGAGCTGGCGCGCACGGCGGCGCAGCGGGCGCTGGCCCAGTTGCTGCGCGGCGAGCGATTAAATCGCTACGCGTACGGCCAGCAGCCGTTGCGGGAGGAAGTTCTGAACAGCGTCACCGGTTCCCAGGGGGAGCCGTTCCTGGCGGTGACGCGGAACCACTACGGGGCGGTCATCCTGAACACCGCGCGCGTCGCGTTCATCGATCTGGACTTTCCGCCCCCGACCTGCGGCCGGCAACTGAAGCAGTTGTTTGCGCGTTGGTTCGGCAAGCCGGCGCTGCCGGTCGATGCACAGCTCGAACTGGAGATCTGGCAGCGATTGGAGCAATTCGTCGCCGTGAACCCCGGCCATGGCTTTCGGGTTTACCGCACGTTTGCCGGTCTGCGGGCGATCGCGACGCACGACCTGTACGACCCCGTCTCGCCAGCCACGGTACAGACGTTCCAGGCACTCGGCGCCGATCCGCTTTATGTTCGGTTGTGCAAACTGCAGGCGAGTTTTCGGGCCCGATTGACTCCCAAACCCTGGCGTTGCGGTTGTTGTCCCAATCCGGTGCGTTGGCCCAGAGAGGATCCGGGGCAGCAAACGCGGTTTGAGGAATGGGATGCCGAGTACACGGCGGCGCAGGAGAAGTATGCTACCTGCCGCTTGCTGGGCACGCTGGGGGTGGGCGAAGTGCGGCCGGAGATCGCTCAGGTCATCCAAGTCCACGACCGTTTGACTCGCTGTGGCCAGCCGCTGCCGTTGGCCTGACGGGAGCCCGCGGCGAGCGACCGGGGCCGTGGCCAACGGGGCGGTCAAGTCGCCTGACGACGGCAAGCCGACGCGGCTTTCCCGCTTTCAAAGGCTGCCGGCGGGCTTCGGGACTCGAACCTCAGTTGCCGGTCTCACCGGCCGCTGAAGAGCTCGCGGATTCCGCGATGTCCTGCACCGGGACCAAGCCCGTCAACTGGGAGACATCCAGGATTCTGTCTTCCTTCGGCGGATCGATGACCGGCCATTTCTTCCGCAGTTCCTCCGGGACGGATTCCCGCCAGATGCTCAACACTTCGTCCACGTCCAAGTGAGGGTTTCCCGGCTCGTTGCCTGCCTCGCGTCCTTGCTTCGGCCGCAACGGCAGCCACAGCATGTCGATCATGGAACTGTTGGCGTAGAACACTCCGCCGACGATCTCGCCGTCGTCGTTCAAGTCCAGGCGATAGCGGAACGTCTTGAAACGCGAGTAACGTGGGCTGCGCTGGTATTCGCCGTTGGAGTCCTTGGCATACGTCAGATCCAGCCGCACATCGACCGCCCCGTCGGATCTTTTGCTCGAAGACATCTCATAGCCGTAGGCAGGATAGTTCCACTTCTGTTCGCCGGGGTCCGCCTCCAAGCCGATGGGATGCGCGGCGCGACCCAGCCAGTTGGCGATGGCTGCGTGAAAGGCACCCGCATTCACTGCCTCGTGCTGGCCAATCAGGTAGTCGAGATCGTTGTAGATGTAGACTTCGGCCAACAGGCCCTTGATATCGGCGGGAGTAAAACTGACCCCGTTCCGCCGGACCGTGGTCTGCGGCTCGGCGTGCCGGATGGCGGCCGCCGCCCAGCCGTTGCAGTGGCCGTGCCAGTTGGGCGTCTCCATCTTCATCACCCTTCGCAGCCGCAGAAGGCCGCCACGGGACGGCGTGGGTCTGGCCTGCGCCGTTGTATCCCATTCCTCGTAACCGGTCGCCAACATCCGACCGCCGTTGAAGGCCAGATCATATTTGCGCAGGCAATTCACCGTGCCGCCGTTACGATCCAAATAGATGTGGCCGGAGTAGGGTACCCGATACTCCGGAACAGTGCCCGAGGTCGGCAAATCCTCGAACTTCCAGACGAAATCCGTACCCCAGAATCTCCGAAACAGTTCGTTGTGCTTTTGAACCGTCCCCTCCGGGATCGTTGCCCCGAAGATTGCGGCTAACACGAAGGTGAATGCGGCGCTGGACATGAGCTGGCTCGACTTGCTACGGAAGGAACACGATGGAAAGGAATGCAACCTGCTGCGACGCGATGGCCTGCGGCGCCAAAAGGGCGCCCGCCGACACGTTCGCTGTGCTATGACGGTCGGCCGCCATCAAGAGACGCCTGCCATCGTTCGAGGAATCACTGGCGTAAACTTTCCAGCTGCGAGGCGACGATCTGCCGCCAGCTGGAAGCTTACCCCACGGGGAATCCGGACAGTTGTTTCTCGAACGGTGCTTCGCGGCCGACCAAGAACACGCCTCATCGACCGCTTGACAGTAACTTACCATGTCGCCGCTTCGTGTCAAATGGGTGACGGGACAGCGTCGCGCGAGCGTCTAAGTTCGCCACTTCAGTTCCATACGCTGGGCGTGCTGAGCGTGCTGCGGATCCAGACAGCGAAGTTCCAACGTCATGCCGTCGGCCGCAACTTGCGCGTCGACCCAGCCGTTGGGGATGCTGGCCGCGAACACATAGGCTGCGGCTGGCAGGTTTACCAAATGCAGGCCCTCACGCTGGTCCACTTTCCAGACATGGCTATGTCCATAGATCCAGGCCTTGACGTGCCGCCGGGGCAAGAGCACCTCCAACAAACGCTCGGTGTCGACCAGTCCGGTCGAAACCGAACTTTTGTCGGGATAATGATGCAGCATCACCAAGGCCGGCTTGTCGGCCGCTCGATCCAGCGCCTCCGCCAGCCATTTCAGCTGTTGCTCCCCCAACTCGCCGGCGACCTTGTCCGTTCGGTCCAGCGAGTCCAGGACAAACCAGTTGACCAAGGGGGCGGAAACCACCAGGACATGCTTTTGTGGGAGTTCCGATGCCTTTCGCTCCTCCTCGCCCAACGCCTCCCAGAACCGCTCGCGGTGATCATGATTGCCCAAGGCCAGATGGACCGGTACACCTTGCTGGCGCAGCGGCTGCAACCGCTCGACGAGCACGGCGTAATCCTCAAGCGTACCATTATTGAAGGCCAGATCGCCGGCGATCAGGGCACCGGCCGGGGCGGACTGTGCGGCCAGGATTTCGCCGACGACCTTCTGCAGGTTGTCGTGCATGTTGACGCCGCGAGCCACCTTTGCCCGGTCGCCGGCGATGTGGGTATCGGACAACAGGGCAAAACGGTTCGCGTCGCGCGCCGAGGCATGGGCCGAAGAGCCGTGTGCCAGCCAAGTCGCGGAGCCGGCAACGACGCTGGCCAGAAAGCGCCTTCGAGAAAGGGGAGGCAAGGTAATCGGCATGTGTTCGTCTCCAGGTAAGAAGTTGTTCTGCCAGTCGCCGGATTTTACCGCAGTCGCGCCGTTCTGGCCAGCAAGCGAGTTTCCGGAAGGGCTTGTGCAGGAAGTGATGTTCCAGAGAATGAGACACGAAGGGACTGGGAAACGGCCCCCTTCGCGGGCATACGGATTTGCTGCTAGGCTACGCTTGGGACAAGATCTTGGAAAAGGACGCAACCAATGACGAAGACAGGATCTCGAAGCTGGTTTGCCCGCTTGGCGTTGTTTTCGGCTCTGACTGCCGCCGTAGGGGCTGCGGCGGCCGCGGAGACCGTCGTCCGCAAGGTCGCTGAGCCGTTCGACCAGGTTGCCTGGCCCAAGGAAGCTTGGGTGCGAGCCGGAGGCGGCAGCCGCCTGGTGGACGAGGCGCCTCCGAACTCGCCGCCCGGCAGGAGTCTGGAGATGGAAGTCCGCTTCTCCGGTCAAGGCTTTGAATGGTTCGGCGTCGCGCCAACGGAACCGCTGGTCATCCCCGGCAATCTGAAGACGGTGACGTTCGACTACCGACTGAGCGACAAGCGGTTTCCGTTGACCGTCAAGTTCAGGGACGGCTGGGGACGTAGCGAGGTCGGTTCGACGAAGTTGGAGTGGAACGTGCCGGCCAAGGACATTGGGCGCTGGGCGTCGGCCACGTTTGTCGTGCCGGCCGACTGGGTGCGGCCGGTCGCGGTCGCCGGTTTCGCCACGCACAATTGGTCCGCCAAAAATGAAGCGGCCAAGGTGCGGTTTCTCGCGGATCAACTGATTGTCGAAACCGACCTGCGTGACGTAGATCCCGCTTCCGGACGGCTGACGACGTGGAAGCCGGACCCGCAGCCTCAGGATGCCAAGACCGCGCTGACCGAGCCGCCTGCGACGCCGCTGGTCCGCGTCGAGGCCGGCACGGAACGGTTGAGCAACGTGTTTGCAGGGGAAACGCCGGCGGCCCTGATTCGCCTTCGCAACTGGAAACCCGGCTCGCTCAGCGGCACGCTGACGGCCGAGCTGTACGACTCGGCAGGCCGGCGCGTCGACCGCCGGCAGCAAGCGATCGACATCGAGAGCACGGCTGCGTGGCGACTGGAATTCAAGGCGGAACGGTTCGGACCGTACACGCTAAAAACCGACGTGAAACTGTCGGACGGAACGCGACAAGCGGCCTGTCTGGTGTGTGCGAAATTGCCGGAGCAGCCGCGGTTGTCGGCCGAACAGAAGCTGCGCTCTCCCTACGGCGTGAACGTCAACGGCGGGCGGGCGAACCTGCAACTGGAGCCGTTCCGCCAAGCGGGCATCGTCTGGTTCCGCGACTATGCCTTCTCCTTGGAGTGGCTCCGGCGCGCCCGAGGCGAGAACCGGCAATACGAAGGCTGGCCCTGGTTCCCGTCGATCCTGCGGCGCTATGCGGATTCCGGAGCGCTGGTCCTGCCCTGCCTGATGCGGAGCATTCAGCCGCCCCAGATCAAGGACGGCCAAGCAGCCGGGCAGATCGGCCCGGATCGGCAGTGGATCCGCGACGTGGCCGACGCGCTGCTCGCGTTCCCGCAACCGACGCACTGGGAATTGGACAACGAATACGACTTGGACCGCGGACACTTCGACGCCGAGTCGGCCGTGGAGTGGGCGAATTATCGCCAGTATCATCGGCGTTTCGCGGAGCTGACCGACTTGCTGGGCGGCGGCCAGTTGACCGCGGTGGAACAGGGCCCGGCCGGCATCTGGCCGCAACGCGTCGCCGCGTTTGTCCGCAGCGGCGATTTCGAGAAAATCGGCGTGGTCAACAGCCATCACTACTGCGGCGCGGAAGCGCCCGAGCGGAACATGGGCAACTGGAACACGGGCTTCGCGGGCGATTTCCGTTCCCAGCCGCCGATGCTGTTCGCCGACCGGCTGCGTGAGGTCAAACGCGCGGCACAGCTCGATGGCCGGCAGCGCGAGTCGTGGCTGACCGAGTTCGGCTGGGACAACCTGGCCGGCCCTAAGGTCTCACCGTATCAACAGGCCGCGTATCTCGCCCGCGGCTGGATGCTGGCGCTGGGCGCCGGGACGGACAAGTGTTTCTGGTTCTACGATTACGATTCGCCGGAGCCGAAACAGTTCTTCGACGGTTGCGGGCTGTTCGCGGCGGACAGCAGTCCCAAGCTGGCGCTGTGTTCGCTGGCCGCGATGACGTCGCTGCTGCCCAACCCCGAATATGTCGGCAGCATCACGGCGGGAGCGGGCACCGCGGGCTGCGTGTTTCGCAACGGCGAGGAATTGGTAGCCGCATTGTGGTCGATCGACGAAGACGACGGCCCGACGGTCAGCTTTCGGGCAAGGGAACTGCGCGACTGGCTGGGGAATCGTCTGCCCGGTGGGAATGCCAAGCTCAGCCTCGCTCCCGTCTATGCTGTCGGGCTCGAACCGTCCGATGCCTGGTACCGTCAGACGGCGTACGAACTGGCGACGCCCGCATTGCTGCCCGTCACCGCCGGCGATCCCGTGACGCCGGTCGTAGTGATTCGCAACGACCGCCAGACGCCCCTGGAGTGCATGCTTCGTCTCAGCATCCCGTCGGACTGGAAGGCGGCGCAGACGGAGTTCACCGCGCACGTGCCGCCCGGCGAGGTCCAGCAGATCCGTTTGCCGTTCGAGGTGCCGCTGAAGCAATCGATGGGCATCCACGACGCCCTGCTTGCCGTCGTCGAACAGGGCCTGGAAAAGCCGATCCCCTTGCGGCTGCTCGTTCAGCCCGGCCTGGCGATGGAAGTCGGCCCGCTGCGCGGCCAGCCCGGCCCGGCAAGCCTTCGGATCAAGCTGGGCAACAAGTCGGCGCGGTCCGTCGAGGCGACCTTGCGGCTGCGCCTGCCGGCCTCGTGGAGCGTCTCGCAAACGACAGTCCCTGTCGCCGCTCTGCAGCCGCAGGAGATTCGAGAGCTGACTTGCCCGCTGACTTGGACTACGGACTGGCAGCCGGACGAATCGGCGATGGTCGAATTCGACGCCGGCGGCGAGCAACGGATCGCGCGGCCGATCATTCCGGGGCGACTGAGTCTGACGCGCGTCCAGGGCATTAAACTCGACGGACTCTCTGACGACTGGCCCGCCGCATCGCAGCTGCCGTCGTGGGTCACCGGATGCACGGTCGGCGAAGCCGAGACGAAGCTTTATTGGGGCTGGGCGCCGGACGCGTTGTACGGCTTCGTCGAGGTTCCGGAAGCCGAGTTGTCGAATCCGGACCCGCGGAACTTCTGGGTCGGCAATTGCCTGGAATTGTTCCTTGATACCGGCGACCGCAAAGGCGACCGGCGTTTTGCCCGCGGCGATCATCAGTTCTGGTTCGTGCCGCTGATCGCAGAGAAACGCGTCTATTGCGGCCAATGGAAGCGGGCCGACGAGATCCCGGATACGCTGTACGATCTGCGCACGATCGAAGGCGTGGCGATTCCCAAGGGCCGGGGCTACGCGATGGAGTTTCGGTTGCCCGCCGCCGAGTTGCAGGGCTTCCAGCCGCGTGCTGGCGTCCGCCTGGGCGTCAACTTGAACCTCACGATCAAAGGCCCTCCGTACAAGCGCGAAGTCTACTGGCCCGCGCCGAAAGATGCTAACATCGCCACGCAACCCGGACTCTGGGGCTCGTTGGAATTGAAGGCGGCGAAGTGATGCAAAAAAGAGGTGCGTCCCCTTTTCGGCAGATGGTGGTGATCGCCGGGGTGCTGGCGGCGCCGATCGTTCCCTTCCTGTTCTTCGGCGAGGCCCTGGAAGCCCGGATTACGGGTTGGCTCGACTCCGAGTTGTCGCGCCGCACGGCGGCACTCGCCGTGATCGGCCTGCTGGCCAGCGACATCCTGCTGCCGGTGCCGTCGAGCTTGGTGAGTACGTTTGCGGGCCGTGTGCTGGGGTTCTGGGGAGGGATGGGCGCTTCGTGGTGCGGAATGACGACCGGCGCGGCGATCGCGTTTGGATTGGTCCGCGTCTTCGGTCGCCCGCTGGCAAGGAGGCTGTCCAGCGACGAAGAACTGGCCAGGACGGACGCCTTGGCGGCGCGTTGGGGAGTCCTGGTCTTGGTCCTGACGCGACCCGTTCCGGTGCTGGCGGAGGCCAGCGTGCTGCTGATGGGAACGACGCGGCTGGCCTGGTGGCGGTTCCTGGCGGCCGCCGGATTGAGCAACTTCGGAATTGCCGCCGCCTATGCAGCGCTGGGCGAGCGCGTCCAACTGCCGATTGCAATCGCGGCTTCGATTGCGTTGCCCGTGCTGACCGCCGCGCTGGCCCGCTGGCTGTGGCCGGGCGGCCGGGAAACCGACGGCCGGGAAGGAACGATGACTTGAGCTTGAAGCCGCCGTCTTCTACGATAGTCCAGGCTGTCCCGCTGCGGCGGAATCGTCTCCTTTCCCGGCCAGCGGTGGGCGTCAGCCCACCGGTTGTCCCCACGGTCAGCGCGGTGGTAACCTAGCACCAAACGGGAAACAGCCACGCAAAGTCGCTGTCTATGATGGCACGGTCGCGCGAAATGGGGTCAGGCTTACAGAATTCAATTTTGGCCGAGCAGAGTCATACGACGTGGCTGGCACCAAACTCGGCCAAAATTGAATTCTGTAAGCCTGACCCCAGCACCGAAACCGTGACTTCATCAATGACGCGGAAAAGTGCCGAAATCCCGTTTGGTGCTAGGAACCGGTGGGCTCACGCGCACCGCTCGCCGAAGTGAGACGGTGCGAGCTGACAGAAGTCGAGCTTCCAGACTGCGGAGGGGATCTCATGACACGGCGCAAGAGCAAGACAACGGGACGGCTTACGCGGCGCGATCTATTGCGGGGCGCGGCGGGGGTTGCGTCCGCGGCGATCGTGATTGGACGGTTCGGGCAGACGAGCGCATTCTCAGCGCCAAACGTGCTGCGTGGGCCGCTTAAGAACGTCGGCAAGCTGCGGCCCGATCTTCTGGACGACGAATCCGCCGCCAATATCGAGGTCATTCAACTCACCGCGGAACCCGATGTCCCCAGCTCGCACCTGTACATGGAGGCCCAGGTGTTCGCGCCGGACGGCAGACGCTTCGTCTTGCACCGCTCGGCCACGGCCCACGGCGGCAGCAAGTCGGATCCGAATCACCAGTATCTGCGGTGCGACCTCGACGACGGTTGCTCGCTGCACCCGCTCACGGAAGAACTGGGCGCCACGGCGGCGTCGGTCAGCCCGGATGGCCGGTACGTGTACTACTTGGTGGATCAGACGACGGTTGGCGGCGGCCAGTTGACGCTGAAACGCGTGAATCTGGACGGCACGGGCCGGGAGACGGTGCTGGTGATCGATGCTCCGTTGCCAGGCACCCAGTTTCGCCCCAGCCGCATCTATCCCCTATCGACGATTTCGTCCGACGGCAAGCGGTTGGCGCTTGCCGCCTTTCTGGGCGACGGCAAGACCGAAGGGGCGCCGTACGGACTGATGATCTTTGACTTGGAGCGGGCCGCGGTGCGGCTTGTCTATCAGGGGCCCACTTGGTGCAACATGCACGCCCAGTACTGCCGCTCGACGGACCCCGCAGCCAGCCATGACGTCTTGATCCAGGAGAACCACGGCAACGAGGCGACCGCCGAGGGCTCGATCAAGCGCCTGGTCGGCGGCGAAGGGGCCGACATCCACGTGATCCGCGACGACGGCAGCGACTTCCGCAACCTGCCTTGGGGACGCGACGGCAACGAATTCTGCCAAGGGCACCAGTGCTGGCGGGGACGCACGACGTGGGCCATCACCAGCACCGGCACGCGCAAGCCTGCGGAGGCCCAGTTGATCGAAGGCCGGCCGGCGCCTCACGCCGGGCACGTGGGGATCAAGACGCCCGGCGGCGTGCGGAACGATCTCAGCCGCGAATTCCCCAATCCGCACTTCTACCACTTCGCCACGGACATCGCCGGCAAACGCCTGATCAGCGACGCGGCGCCGTTTGACCACGGCGGCAAGATCTATGTGGCCGAGTTGGGCGAACCGGGCCGGGACCCACTGCGCAACTTCCGCTATCTGCTAGGTCCCAAATCGTCGTGCAAAAAGCACGCCCATATTCACCCCTTCCTGTCCCCCGACGGCGCGCTGGGCTTCTTCAATTCCGACGAGTCGGGGATTCTCCAAGCGTACATGATCCGCGGCCTGCACGGCTGAAGCAAACACCTTCGCAGGGCGGAATTCATTCCGCCCAAGCGAAACTCACTCCGCCCGAGCGGACTGAAGTCCGCTCTGCGACGAGACTGCCGCACTGTTGCTTTGCCGCCAGCAGACGGAACCGTTTGACGCGGGACGGCACAGCCGGCAGCGACCTGGCCGTGCCGTTGAAACGTCACGGCGCCAAATGGGCCTCGAACCAGGCCGCGAGTTCCTGGGTGGCCCGGACCGCATCCTCGCCGCGGAAGCCGTGGCCGGCGCCGGCGATTTCAATCAATTGGCTCTTCACGCGCTTCTCCTGAAACGCGGCCTGGATGTTGCGGCTGTGCTTGACCGGCACCAGGTCGTCGGCGTCGCCCGCGATCAGCAACGTGGGGGCGTCGTCCGGGGTGACTTGCAGCAGCGGCGAGACGCGGGCGGCGTCTTCAACGGACAGATCCAACGCCGGAAACCGCTCGTAGGCGGGCAAGCGGTTCGGCGCCTTCGAGACCATGATCCGCAGATCTGTCGGCGCCACGACGGCCACCACGGCCTGCACCCGGTTGCTCGCCCGCTGCACCGGGTCTTCCGCCTTGGCATCGCCCTCGTCCGACGCCGTGCCCAGCATCAGCGAAAGATGCCCGCCGGCGCTGTAGCCGTACACGCCCAACCGCTGCGGATCGACCCCGAACTGCGCGGCGTGCGTGCGGACATACCGCACCGCGCGGCGGACGTCCTCCAGAGCTTCTGAAATCCCAAACTTGGGACTGCTGCCGTGCCGGACCGCAAACACGGTGAACCCCCTGTCCGTCAGCGGTTGGAACCTGCCCTGGGCCTTCTCCGGCGGCTGCCAAGTCGAAAACCAACCGCCGCTGACCATGAACAGCACCCCGGCGCCATTGGACTTCTCCACCGGCTGAAAGACGTCGAATGTCAGCGCCATGCCAAACTTGTGACCGTACACCACGTCCGGCACGATCTTCACATCATCGGCAGCCCGCAGCAACGGCGAAAGGCAAGCACAGATCCACGCCACCACCAGAACTTGACAAGTACGCATGTTCCCAATCCTGATCTTTGAAGGTTCGTGCGGAGTTGGCCCCCGCAGACGTCGCCGCGACAAGAACGGCACCCAGCAGACCCTATGATACCGCGATTGCTGCCCACGCTCCAGGATGTCTGTGATGATAATGAAGATCACTCACGCGTCTTGCCATCGCTTGCCTCTTTCTCGCAGCGTTCCCGCCGCTTGGCTTCCAACCGCTGCTCCCAGGGGACCGCAAATCCCGAGTTCTTGGCGAGCACGCAACCCGGACGTCCTGGCACGCACAGGTCGCCGACCCGTTGGCACGTCTCGTGCTCGTCGTCGTACTGAGGGCAGGAAAAAGAACTCATCGCGTCTCGACCTCAACAGGCCGATCCCAACGACCGATGCAACAAAGGACCCGACGACGGCGAACCGCCCCGAAGGCTTCTGTTCGTCTTTCGATAAATGGCGAACCTATCCGATTCGCCGAAGCCGTCAAGGCTTCGGCGTCTGGGGCAACGTCCCGCCGCCGTCAGGTCCTGGAAAAGCGGCCGCGATCAGTTGGCCGTACTGGAGATGCACTGTCTCCGCACGTACTGCCTGTCCTTGTTCTTAACAGGCTGCTCGGTCGATTGCCCACGGCAGGTGTCCGCCGTACGGGTGTCGCACGGGCAAGGCTTTTCACAATTGCAGGTGCTGGCCGGGCACTTGGCGCAGCAGGCCTTGGGCTGGCAGCAGATGCAGTCGGGGCACTTGCAGGCATTGCCGCACGAGCAGGCCTCGCCGCACGGGCAAGGACAGGCAGCCTTCTTCACCGCGGTGCACTGTCCGGCGCCGACCGGGCCGGCAGTGCAACTCGCACGGGGCTTGCAGCAAGCGCAGTCGGGGCACTTGCAGGCTGCGTCGCACGGGCAGGCGGTCTCGCAGAGGCACTGGCAAACGGCCTTGTCCGCGGCCTCGCATCGGCACGAGGCTTCACACTTGCATGCCGGCTGGCAAGGACAGGATTTCAAAGCGTCCGCCTCGGCGGCGGCGCCCAACAACGACGCGACAACAATCAAATGCGCAAACATAGACACGTCTCCTTGAGAGATTGCAGAAAATCAGACAGCCAAGAACGAACAAGACAGGCAGAACGCAGGCTGCTGATCAAATGGTCCAGATGCAGAACAGGCTTTGCAGCCGGTGACCAGGCGGGGAATGCACCGGAACCCAGGTTTCCCGAGCGCGTGCGCAAGACACGAGACCAAAGAGCGCGGATGGCGCCGCAGCGCGGTGGAACGTAACGACGTGCTCCCGCTCGGCTTGCACCTGGCCGGACGACAAAACGGCCTCCGGGCCTTGGCCAATGCTGCACGGGCAGGGCCGAGGGGGCGATTTTTCCGGAGCGCAGCGCGCGGGAAGCGAAGGAGCTTGGTGGCAACAGCAGCAAGCCGGCTTAGCAGGTGCCTGCCGGCGCGTCTGACGACACGAACCGGGATCCTCCGCACAACGGCAGGTGGAGAAGAGACCCGAGCCGGCGAGCAACTGCGTCACCAGCGCCGCGCAAAGGACCAAAGTTAGGAGAATTCGAGTCATGGACCAGATCCCTGCTTCCTTCGACTCTTGACCACCCTTTGAAGTCTAGTGTGCATCCCATCCAGATTCATCCCCACTTAGGCACGGTAGGGCGGCAAAGAAAAAACTTGTTCGCCCGCAGTGCAAGGCACGGCGGCGGGCGTTGAACGAAAGCGGGCCATGATTGTGTCCCGTCCAATTCCTGCGAAACTCCCAAGCCAGCCGGCTTCCGAACGCGCGACTCGGCGACGTCTGGACATCGCTTCCGCCGAATTCAAAACCCCGCGCGTGCCAAGAATGGTTGTTTCTTGGGCGTGCGCCACTCGCCATGACTCGTTGAGACTTTCGAGCGGGTGTCTGGCGCCCACGGCCAACAAGTAGACCGTGCCACACTCGCAGCAACGACCAGTGACGCGGCGGCCGGAAATTCGCCGGTAGCGGCCGCAGTCGCGTCGGAATGGCGATCGTTCAGCGGATGTTTCGTCCGTTTCTCGCCACCGCCCTGCGGAACGCGTCAAAATCGGGGCAGGCAGCGGCAGTCCGCGTGAGCGAGTCGGGTTGCTCTTCCCGATCCACCGACTCGATTCGCTCGACCAATTCGGGCGGAGCCGCCTACGACCCGATGTACTTGGCCACCAGGCCGCGGGCTTCGGTGGGGTTGGTCGTGCCCAGGACGAGGACTCGGCCGTCGGGGAAGACGACCAGGCGGTGCTTGTCGGTTTCGAATTCGAGGACCAATCCGTTCATGGTGGTCCGGCCCAGGGAATTCAGCCGTTGCGTCAAGCGGCCGAAGTCGGGATTCACTGGCCGTTCGGGGGTGACTTGCACGGCGTTGCGGCCGCAGAAGACGGTCGAGGACGAGCCGCGTTTGCCGGTCAGGAATCCGAACTGCCGCTGGCCGCAACAAGGGCACTCGTCGTTCCGTTGCGGGGTGACCGAGGCAAAGGTACCGCCCCAGATATCGAGGGCGTACAGGCGGACTTGGGCCGCGGGGTCGGCGACCAGGATCTTCATGCCTTCGGTGACTTCCAACGCGGCCACCCACATCACGGCGGTATTCAGGACTCCGCGCGTCTCACAAGTCGGCACGGTGCTGGCGTCCGGAGGTTCGGGGAAGATGCAGCGCAGGCATGGTCCCTGACCGGGCTGGACGGCCATGACGGTTCCGTCGCTGCCCAACACGCCGCCGTAGACCCACGGTTTGCCGAGCTTGACACAGCAGTCGTTCAGCAGGTAGCGAGTCTCGAAGTTGTCGGTCCCGTCGAGCACCAAGTCGGCTCGCTGGACCAACGCTTCCACGTTCGCGGGCGTGACGTCGGTTGTCACGGCCTCGATGGCGATCTCCGAATTGATCGCGCGGAGGTGCCTGGCGGCAGCCTCGGCTTTGGGCAGACGGTCGCGCACGTCCTGCTCGGTGAACAGGATCTGCCGGTGGAGGTTGTGCAGTTCCAGGATGTCGCGGTCGACGACGATCAATCGACCGACGCCGGCCCGCGCGGTGAGTTCCGCCTGGACGCTGCCCAACGCCCCGCAGCCGACGATCAAGACCGCGCTGTCCGCCAGCCGCTGCTGGCCTGCGGCGCGGATCATCGGCAGCACGGATTGCCGTGCGTAGCGTTCGCCAGTTGCTGCTGGTTCAGTCTGTGCCATCAGTTGATCCCCCTTCCCAGCACCCATTCTCTACTCAGCGACGCGGCCGTTATCTCCGCACCGAGGTCATCATCGCAGCACACGGCCACGACGGTCCGCGAGCCCGGTTCTGCAGCCACGTTCACGTCCTCCGCCCCATCTCGACCGCCCGGCACACGGCCGCGGCGGCCTGCCGCAGTTGTTCTTCGTCGTGGAAACACCCCAGGAAGATGCGGATCGACGAACGGGGTTCTTCCGCCATCCGGCCCATGGCCGCCGGCACGTGGAACGGCTCGTGATCGACAGACGAGCAAACCGAGCCTGTGGGCGCGGGCCACGTCCAGAACCCGCCGAGCTTGTTGCCCGGCGGCGTGAAGGCTGGAAGGGTTGCCGAAGATCTCGAAGCACGCGACGATTTCGGCCCGGACTTCCGGATCGAGCGGCGTGGTGGCGTTGTGGTCCAGGTAGATCATGGGGCGATTTCACACTCCCGCCACGGCCCGATCCCAGTCTTTCCACACCGGATCGAGCCCTTGGCGATTCAGCATTTGTGCGATCGCGGAGGGGCTTCGCGTGTCCTCCACCTGGAACTGTTCGGAACCGGTCTGCGGCCTGGAGTAGCCGCCCGGATTGGTCCGGCTGCCCGCGCTCATCTTCGTGATGCCGAGCCGGACCAGCCGGTCTCGCAGGCCGGCCGGCTCCCGCGTGGAGAGGACCAGTCCGGCGTCGGCGAAGCACAGCCGCAAGGCGAGCATCATCTGGACGAGATTCCTGTCCGACACCAGGTGGGGGAAGGCGTCGCGCGGCACGCCGCACGCCGGCCGCAGACGCGGGAACGAGAACGAAACCCGCGACTGCCAGTACCGCCGAAAGAGATAGAAAGCGTGTTCGCCCAGGGTGAGCGTCTCCAGCCGCCAGTCGGCCAGTCCCAGCAGGGCCCCCAGCCCGATCTCCCGCATTCCCGCGCCGGCGAAATCGTCGGGACCGCGCAGCCGCCGGTCGTAGTCGGCCTTGGGACCCGCCAGGTGATAGCGGGCATACGTGCCGCGGTCGTACGTCTCCTGGTAAAGCGTGATGCCCTCGATGCCGGCGTCGAAGAGTTGGCCGTACTGGGAGGCCGTCAGCTGGTAGATCTCCGCGCCGATGAAACTGAACTTGTCCCGCAGCCTTTTTGCCAACTCCGCCAGGTAGGGCACCGTGACAAAGCCCCTGTCCTCGCCGGTGACCAGGAGCAGGTCGCGGAACCCTTCGGCGGCGAGCCATTCCGCCTCCGCCAACGCCTCGTCGATACTCAGGCGGATCCGGGCAAAGTCGTTGTCCCTGTTGAAGCCACAGTACTGGCAGCGGTTCACGCAGTAACTCGACAGGTACAACGGCGCGTACAGCCGGACGGTCCGCCCGAAACGCTGCACGGTCAGTTGGTGGGCCCGCTCCGCCATCGGCTCCAGGTACGCTTCGGCCGCCGGCGAGACCAGCGCCAGCAACTTCATCAGCTGGTACGCACCCGGCGGCGACCGCAAGGCCGCCTCCACATCGTCGGGTGTCACTTGCTCCACACGCTGCCGCCAGACGTCTCTGTGGGCATCGAGCCGGTGCTTGGCCAGGATCGCGTGTACGGAATCTTCGGGACAGGTTGCAGACGACGGCGTGCTCATTCAGACCTCAGGAAGCCCGTCAGCGGGCTCGATGCCTCTGCTTTCAGCGTCGGCGCGCGGGGCCCGGCCAGGAAGGCCCTGCGCCCGGCCTCGACGGCAAGCTTGAACGCCACGGCCATCTCCACCGGATCGTTCGCCGTGGCGATGGCCGTGTTGACCAGGACGGCGTCGGCGCCCAGCTCCATCGCCTGTGCGGCGTGCGATGGCAGGCCCAGCCCGGCGTCCACGACCACCGGAACCCGGCTCTGGGCGATGATGATCTCCAGTGCGGCGCGCGTCTGGAGTCCCTGATTGGAGCCGATCGGGCTGCCCAGGGGCATCACCGTGGCCGTGCCGACGTCCTGCAAGCGGCGGGCGAGCACGGGATCGGCGTTGATGTAGGGCAGGACGATAAAGCCCTCCTTGACGAGAACCTCCGCGGCCCTGAGTGTCTCGATCGGGTCGGGCAAGAGATAGTACGGGTCGGGCGTTACCTCCAACTTGACCCATTCGATCCCCGTGGCCGCTCGGCCCAGTCGGGACAGCCGCACGGCCTCCTCGGCATTCCTCGCGCCGGATGTGTTCGGCAGCAGCAGGTACTTGTCGCGGTCGATCTCCCGCAAGGTGTCGTCGTTCGCGTTGCCGATGTCTACCCGGCGCAGCGCAATGGTCACCACCTGGGCCCCCGACGCGGCCAGCGCCTGGGCCATGACCTGGGGGGACGCGAACTTGCCCGTGCCCACCAGGAGCCGGGAGTCGAACTGCCTGCCCGCGATCGCCAGTCCGTCCATCCCGTCAGCCTCCGCCCACGAGTTTGATCAATTCGATGGCCTGCCCGTCACTCAGCGGCGTGGAGGCAAACTGGTCGGCCGAAACGATCCGGCCATCGACCTCCGCGACCACCGTCGCCGGGGCGACGCCCAACTTCTGCAGCAGTGCCGCTAGCGTCGAGGGCGTCTCCTCGGGTGCAAACCGCCGCGGTTGCCCATTGATCTGAAACGATGTCATGTCAGCAGGCCCAAAACAAAAAAGCACTCCCGCAAAGGGAGTGCTCCACGTTCCGTCCAGCCTCCCTTCGCAGGTTCTAACCTGAGCAGGTTCGTAGGGTCATTACGCGCCAAGTAATTTCTCAGCCGGCTCAACGGTTCGTCCGCCGGCTCCCCTGGCTTCTCATGGACTACCAACGCATTGTAGACCAGTGCACCGGATGTGACAACCAGCTGCCAGCGCCGGTTCCCGCGCGGCAGCCGTGGCGGAGTTGCTCGCTGGCTTCCAACAGCGCTGCGCAGTTGGTATTGCTCGGCAGCGGCGAGTTCACCGACGGGTGGCGGCTCCGCTTGGCGGCGGAATCGGCTCGGGACGAGGGCAGGGCAATCCCGCGGATCGTTGGCGAAAACAGGTTGTTTCTCGCGCCTTCTGGCTAGTGCGCGCAACACGCCACCAGATCCTGGACCCCGGCCCCGCCCACGTCTTGCCAGCAACGGCGGCCGAAATAACTTCCCGAGTTTCCGCCACCACGCTGCTCGCCAGCGTGGAGCCGTGTTCAGAACCAGGCCTCGTCCCCGCCACACGCCCTCTTCCGCCACCACGCTGCTCGCCAGCGTGGTGGCGAGGCAACCGATTTCTTCGCAAATATCTCTGGTCTTGAACACCGCCCCACGCTGGCAAGCCGCGTGGTGGCGAAGAGGAGGCTCCCCACGTAAAGTCGCTGCGGACTCCACCGTGCGAGTCAGCGAGCGTCTTGGCTTGCCGCCAGTTCTCGCCGAAACGGGGAAGTCATTTCGGTCTCCGTTGCTACCGACCGTTTCGAGGAATCTGCGTAAATCTGCGAGGCCCCGACCGCCGTGGCGATCGTGGTGGAACGACCGGCTCACAGCACGTCGGGAATCCGGTAGTGTTTGCGTGCCGCGGCCGGGAGGTATTCGTTGGCGGCGTCGTTGCCGATGAACTTCTCGGTCTGCGGGTCGAATTTCAGTTGCTGATTGCCCATTCGGTAGGCGATGTTGCCCAGATGTTCCAGGCAAGCGCCCATGTGGCCGATCTCGATGTCGGCGTTGGCCCGCTGGCGGCTGCGGATGCAATCGACCCAGTTCTGGTAGTGATACATACCTTGATCCGGGTCGAACTTCTCGGCTGCGATCTTGCTGCCGGGGACCAGCACCTGCCAGCCCAGGAAATGACGCCCGATGTACATCGTGCCCTTGGTCCCGTAGACCTCGATCCGCGTGGAACTTTGCAGCCAATTGGGCAGCTTGTCCTCCGGATTGATCTTCGCCGGCTCCTTCGTCAGCACGGGCGTAAAGCCCGAATTCTCGAAGCTCATCGCCAGCTTGTCCCACTGGAACGAAACGAGATGCATGTCGGGCATCTGGCCGTCGTCCTGGTACCGCCAGCGTCCGCCGACGCACGAGATCGCGTGCGGATGCGGCGGCTCGCCCAGCAGCATCCGGAACTGGTCCAGCTGGTGGATGCCGTCGGACGAATTCCCGCCAGAGAAATCCCAATAGCCGTGCCAGTTGCGGTGGACTTGAGCGTTGTAGGGCCGCTCGGGCGCCGGGCCCAGCCACTGGTCCCAGTCGAAGCCGGCGGGCGGGGCCGTATCGGGGACGGCCTTCAACGGATAGCCGCCGTACGTGCTGGGCAGCATGTTGCAGACCTTGACGTAGAAGATCTCGCCCAAGTTGCCGTCCTGGATATACTGCCGAGCCGCGATCATGTACGGCGTGCTGCGGTGCTGCGTGCCGGCTTGCACGACCCGCTGGTACTTGCGCGCGGCCTGGACCATCTTGCGGCCTTCTTCGACGCTCCGCGAGATGCACTTCTCGACGTACACGTCCTTGCCGGCTTGGCAGGCCAGAATTGTGGCCAGCGCGTGCCACTGTTCGGGCGTCGCGACGAGCACGCCGTGGACGTCCTTGTCGTCGAACACCGTGCGCATGTCCGCCGTGGTTTGGGGGAGCTTGCCCTGCGTCTTTTCCAAGACGCCCGCCGACCGTCCGGCCCGGGCCGCTTCCAGGTCGCAGACATACTTGAACTCGACGTTCTGCAACGACACCAGGTTCAACGCCACTTGCGTCCCCCGTCCGCCGGCACCGAGCAAGGCCAGGACGACCTTTTCATGGGGGCTGCCGGCCTGGACTCCACGTGCGGCTCGCGGCAACGCCGTCGCTGCGGCCGCCAACGCCGTGCCTTGAATCGACCGCCCGACGAACTCTCTGCGTGTGATCTGTGACATCGCTTGCCTCCTGGAAATTCTGTCCAAACCCACAATGCGTGCATCGTGTGCGCATCATACCACCCGAGGCCGCGGCAAGCACTTCACTCCCCAGAGTTTTCTGCCGGTCGTGCCCGAGAACTCTTGTGTTTCCAGTCCGGCAACGGTCGGACGGTGTCCCGGACATGCGAGGCTGCGGGCATCGGGCTGGTAATTCCGTGCCTATTCCTTCGCCGCGTCCACCGACAGAAAGATCGGCCCTTGCGTGTTGAAACGCGGGTCGTGGCTAGAGATGCGATACGTGATCCGCAGATCGCCAATCGGAACGTTCTGGTCGAGCGTCAGGGTCAGTTCACGTTCGATGGTCGTCTGGCCGGCGATGGAAACCTCCCACGTGGCTGGTTCGAGCGTGGCCTTGGCGGGCAAGACAAAGGCCACCGCCAGTTGGCCTTCCTCGGCCAGACGGTTGGTGATCGAGAACTTCAGCTGCGACGCCTGTCCCCGCACGACGCGCTCCGGCATGAGCTTGATGTCCAGCGGCGGACCGACCTGCACGTCGACCGGCGTAGCGATCGTGAAGGGCAGGCCATCCGCGGTGCCGCGGGCTTCCAGCAGGCAGGGCATCAGCCGCCGGGGGGGATCGGCGGGAACCCAGAGTCCGGCTTCCAAGATTGTTGACTGGCCACCGCGTGGAGTCGCGGCGGGCCGCACGCGGCTTCGCTCGGCAATTTCAGGCCACGGGGACGCCACGCGGAACTCGATGTCCGCCGTCTTGGTCGTGCCGCTGACAAACCTCGCGGCCACGGCGGCAGCTTGCCCCTTCCGCGCGTCGCCGACAATGCGTGGCGCCTGCAGTTCCAGCTCCAAGAGCGCCACCGGGGCCAGCGAAACCTCGGCCCGCAGGCGGAACAGCAGTTTCTGCAAGTCGACGGGCGAGCGGGTCTTGAGATCCTTGGCCAGGCGGTCCGCCGCTTGTTGCAGCGACTCGGCCTGATCGAGCGCCGCACGGCCCTTGGCACTCACGCCGACCTGGGCGACCTGCCCGGCGGTGTCCAGCGCCGCCGTGCTCGCGGAGTCCAACTCCGAGGCAAACAACCGCCGGATCTTTTCCAGCGTCGCTGCCGCCAACCGGAAACCGTGGTGGGCCGCCTGCACGCGGGTGCCGATCCAAAGAGCCCGTGCCCCGTCGGCCTCCAAGACCACGTGAACGTCGTCGCGCCGAACGACCGGCACGCATTGCGGCGTTCGCGGCACGATGTCGATCGCCACCAACTCGTCGGCCTCCCCGACGCCCAGCGATTTCCAATCAACGCCCAGCACGGCATCCACAGGCCGGTCGGCATAATTGCGGAACGTGAAATGCAGTTCCCCCCGCGCGAAATCTCCAAACCGCTCGACGACGACGCCTTCGCTGGCCTTGGCATAGGGCACCGGTTCCCAGCCGGCCGTCGACAGTTCTTCGATGGCCGGCACATACTGCCGGTACCACGCGCGATGCGGCTCCAGGTCGCCCGTGGCCGATTGGACGCAGGCCACCGCCGGATAGATGGCACAGGCCAGGCCGCCGCGGAAGTGGGCTTGCACGTTGGCCGGGTCGCGGTCGCCGTAGCCGCCCGACTTGTTCCAGGCGTGCCAGTAGCGCCAGATCTTCCGGTAGTTGACTGCCCGCATGAACCGATCGAGCCGGCCTTGGTGCTTCGGGTCCCAATTGCCTTCCGTCATCGGCACGTCGACGAACGGCATCGTAAAGAACTGCTCGTAACCGTTGGCGTTGCCATAGGTGGCGATCTTGTATTGCTCGGTAATCGGCCACCAAGCCGCGTGATGAAAATCCCAGATGGTATTGGGCAGGCAGGGCTGAAGGTTCTCGTAGCCGAAGGCCAGCGGCACGCGCGTAGTGCGGAAGTGCTCGCGGCGGTAGTCGGGTCCGCCCATGTTGGCGAAATAACCTTCGATGGCGTCGGCCGTAAAGGTCGCGTCCCAATCGCGACGGCCCTCGGTGCGGGCGTACTCTTCGGCCTTGCGGCGAGCCACTTTGGCCAGGAATGGCGAGACGTCCGGATCTTCGTTCACGCGGAAATTCAGTCCCCAGCCGGGCTGGTCGGTGTGGTTGTAACCTTCGTGAGCCCGCCAGTACCGCGTGTCGCCGATATAGGAGATCTCGCCGCGGGGGCCGAAGACGATCTTCTTCAGCGTCTCGGCGGTCGGCGTGTAATCTCGCCGACGCGACGCTTCGGCCGTAGCCATCTCGCGCAAGAGCCCGAACACGATCTCATCGTCCGGCCGTTTTGGATTCGGATCGTCGTAGGCCACCTGGCGAAAGTCGTAACAGCCGTGCAGGTGCCACAGGAACTTGTAGCCCTCGCCAAAGTCGCTGGCGTCATCCAACGCATCCCGTGAATTGACGACGAGCGCGTGGTTGGCCGGGTCGAAGCGTTCCATGTTGGCATAGTTCAGATAGCCCTCGAACGTCGGCCGCTTGACGAAACTCTCCGGAAACAGCCGGTAATAGGTTTCCATCGCCGAACGCATGCCCCAGGCCGGATCGTGCGCGTACAGGACGAACGAAAACGGCGCGCGGCCGGGATGACGGCCCGCGTCCTTCGCGAGTCCCAAGAAGAACGTGAGCGATGTCTCCTGCCGGTTCTGATCGTGTTGCAGCAAGAACACACGCGGTCCCTGGGCCAGCGGCAGGGCCAGACTCAGCCCCGCGTCCGGGCCGGTCACCGCCGACCAGGGATAGACCGAGCACACTCCGATCCCCGTGCGGCACTTGTACGTGTGGCGATACACAGGTCCCGCTTGAATCGACTCCCGCTCCTCCGCGTCGCGATGCCAAGTCCAGCCGGCCAAGTCCAGCGGCAGGGCGAACCGCACTCCAAGCGCCCGATCTTCGCCGGTCGTGTCGCGGACCTCGCCGTCGATCCGCAGACAGTCCTTTCCCCGCCGGACCACCGCGTCGACCTCCAGTCCGCGTTCCGGCAAGGCGGTTTGCAGGGCAACCCCGTCGGCCACAGGCTGCGTCTTTCCGGCCACCGGTTCGTAGACGCCTTCGCTCACTTCTTCGATGAAGTAATCGTCCAGCCACAGCGTGCCGGTCGAGCGGTAGATGTCGGCCCGCAGCGAGAGCCGGCGAGTGGCCGGCTCCGTCACGATTTCCCAAGCCAGCGGCAGCCAGACGCCGTCCTGCTTGGGAATCACCGCGCCGACCTGACTCTGTTTGCCGCTCAGTCGCCCGTTTTCGTCCCGCTCGGACGCGTACGCCCCGCACACGCCGACCCCTTGCCGACGCAGCCACATCCCGACCCGATACCGAGTGTTCGGCTTGGCCGGTACGACGACTTCCAGGTTCGAGCTGGCCGTTTCCGGCCCCGCCACCTCCAGCCGGGCCGAAGTCTGGCCGAAGTGCGCCACGCTCGAATCCAGCGACTGCCCTTGGGCCAGACGCCAGCCCGTCGCGCCGTCCTCGAAACCCGCGTTGGGCACGAGGTTCACCGCAGCCGGCTGGTGCTTGAAATCAGCAATCGCCAGCCCGCCGGTCCCACGCAGCGGCAACGCGCTCCCGCCGATCAAGATCTGGGCGACGCGTCCCTCGTCCGACAACTCCAACCGCAGGCCGGCGGCTATTTCGAGGCGGTGCCCACCCGCCAGCGAAGCGACGCTGAGTAGCAGGGTGACGAAGACGCCGAGTGCTGCAGCTCGTGACAACATGGGGAACCTCTCTTTCGGCACGGACTCGCCGTAGCGGCACATACACAATAGCCCATGCCGCCATGCACGGGAACGTGGGAAGAGGGTGTTCTGCCAGCCTCGACAGGTCGCCACCACGCTGCTCGCCAGCGTGGAGCGGTGTTCAAAACCAGAGAGGTCCACGAAATCGGCCGCCTTCGCCACCACGCTGCTTGCCAGCGTGGAGCGATGTTCAAGATGCAGGACGCATCAAACGGGACGACGCTGGCCCTGAACATGGCTCCACGCTGGCAAGCAGCGTGGTGGCCGAGGACGGCGCGGGGCGGGACGTCGGCGGGGGTGAGCAAGGGGGCGATGAGGTGGCCGCGGTGAGGACACGATTCAACCGGCGGCGGCCGAACAACCATCCCCTCGATTCCAACGCGACCCGCCGCTCGCGTTCAATGACGGTCAGGCCGCAGAACGCAATCTGAACATGTAGATCGCCCAACCAAGCGTGTCGCGCCCCCAACGCAGGTACGCCGCCCTCGCCTTGCTTACGCGCTCAACCAAGTTCGCCAAGTCGGGATCATCTGGATGCGTGCGAGCGTACTCGGCTGTCGCGAACCATTGCAGGCCCTCATACCTGTCCCAGTCGTCCTTGCTGCTCACGATGGTGTGAACAAGCTCCGTTCCTCGCTGCTCTCCGGCTTCTGCATTCGAGAAGTGGCTCCCGAAATCCTCTCGCGCGCACCCAGACGCCTCTAGGTAATCCCCTGACGGCTCCTGCCGCCAGTATGGCTCTCCCACGATTACCCAGCCGCCGGGCCTCACCATGCAGATCAGCGTTTCGAGCGTAGTAGCATGCCCCCCGAAGACCCAACTGGCACCGATACATGACGCTAGATCCAAGCTGTGCGGCTCGCCTGGCTTGAAATCCGCACCATTCATCTGAGTGAAGGTGATGTCAGCACTCGGGGCCCGCGTCTGGAGCCGTCTTTCTGCCTCGGCGATGACGAAAGGAGAAATGTCGATGCCCATGCCACGAGCGTCATAGGCTTCCGCCAAGCGAATCAAAAACTCGCCCTTACCACACGCAATGTCAACGACCTGCGCGTTAACCGGGAGGCGCAGAAGCTCCACCAGACGCGTCAGTTTTTCTTCGCTCGTAGGATTGCATATCACATGTTCACGGTGAGTGATGTCGTAGAACTTCCATACGTCCATGATTGTCAACCTTTCGACGGCGGGGACGGGGATGACCGAGCGGCGACGGGACACGCCAACCCTCCATCCCGCTAAACCTCAACGCCGCCTCGGTCCACCCGAAGGTTTGTCGGCACGCTTCGTGGGCGACGTTCGGCCAGGGCTGGACCGCAGCACCTCCGACCGACGGGCATCTTACTGCAACGCGGGGCGGGCGGCAATCAGTTTTTTGCCCACCACGCGCCGGGACGGATTCGGGGTCGCTCGGTGCGTCGCAGGGACGACGTGTTTCGGCGAGCTGCGTGGTCCGTTTTTTGCGATTCCAGGATTGTGTTGCGGATCGAGGCAGCGCCGGGGACGCCACGGCGGAGTTCGTCTCGGTCGAGCGATATTCACCACCAGCGACGCGTCTCGCCGGCTCGCCACCGTCCATGCGAATTCGGCTCGTGTGCAAGGCCGGCATGACGCGAATCGATACGAGCGGCTTGGAGGGCGGGTTGTGTTGAAGCGTCGCTGCGCGACGAGGTTCCGCTCGCGGAGTGCGAGCGGTGGACGGTGAGGCAAAGGCGGGGATGCGGATTTCGCCAAGTCGGGTTCCGGATCGTCCGGGAGGTCACGGGGCCAGCAGCAGGCGGCTGGGGGCGCCCAGGTAGCCGATCACGTCGTTCAGGAAGCGGGCCGCGACGGCGCCGTCGACGATGCGGTGGTCGTAGGATAAGCTCAGGGGCATGACCAGCCGGGCCTCGATGCGGTCGTTCTCCAGCACCACGGGCAACTTGCGGGAGCGGCCGATCAGCAGGATGGCGACTTCGGGCACGTTGATGATGGGCGTCGAGTACGTGCCGCCGACGGCGCCCAGGTTGCTGATCGTAAACGTGCTGCCCCGCAGGTCGTCGATCGTGAATTCGCTGTTGCGGACCTTTTCGGCGATGCCGGACAGTTGCCGGGCGATTTCGGGAATGGACAGCCGGTCGGCGTTGCGGAGCGAGGGCACGACCAGTCCGCGGTCGGTGTCGACGGCGATGCCCAGGTTGACGTAGTCCTTGTAGATGATCCGCTCGTTCTCCATGTCGATCGAGGCGTTGACGACGGGATGGTTCCGCAGCGACATGGCGACGGCTTTGATCACAAACGGCAGCGAAGTCAGTTTGATGCCGCGGGCGGCGTAGTCCGCTTTGCTGGACACTCGGATACGTTCCAATTCCGTGACGTCCGCGTCGTCGAAGTTCGTGACGCGCGGGCAGGTTTCCCACGACTTGTGCATCTGGATCGCGATCGTGCGGCGGATCTTGGGCATCTTCTCGATGCGAATCGGTCCCCAGTTGTCCGTGGAAGGTTCGCCGGGACCGGCGCGGACGGCCGACGACGCGGCGGCGGTCTGGCTGGCTTTGCGCACCGCTTCCAGCACGTCCTCGCGGGTGATGCGCCCGCCAGGTCCGTTGCCGTGGACCATCCGCAGATCGACGCCCACTTCGCGCGCGAACCGGCGGACGGCGGGACTGGCGGCGATGCCCGCGCCGGCCGTGGTGCTTCCGGAAGGCGGGGTAGCGGGACTGGCGGGTGGTTCTCGGGAGACGAACATGGCCGCGTCGTCATCGGCGGACGGGGCGGGGGGCTGCGATTTGGCGGCGGGTTGCGATTTGGGCGAGGGCTGGGATTTGGGCGAGGGCTGGGATGCGGCGGGTTTTGCGGGTTGCGCCGGGGCGGACTTGGCGGCCGAAGGAGCCGCTTTCGCCGCGGGAGCCGGCGTGTCTGCGCCCGCTTCCGATTCGAGCGTGATCAGGACGTCCCCCACGGCGACGCTTTGTCCGGGCTTGATGTGAACCTGGCTGATCTTGCCGGCATGGCTGCTGGGCACCTCGACGGTCGCCTTGTCCGTCTCCAACTCGACGATGCCTTGATCCTTCTTGATCTGATCGCCAGCGCGGACCAGGATTTCGAGGACATCGCCGGACTCGATACCATCGCCCAGATCGGGAACGCGAACTTGGATGCTCATGGCTGTCTTTCTCATGCCCACAAGGGGTTTTCTTTTTCCGGATCGAAACCCAAATCGCGGATCGCCTTGGCGACCGTGTCCGCCTTGAGATGCCCTTGCTTTTGCAGGCGGTGCAGGGCGGCGATGGTGATCGCCTGGGCATCCACCTCGAAATGCCGCCGCAGGGCTTCCCGCGTCTCGCTGCGGCCCATGCCGTCGCAGCCCAGCGTGCAGTAGTCGCCGGGAATCCAGGGCCGCACCTGTTCGGCGACGGCTCGCACGTAATCGGACGCGGCCACGAAGACGCCTTGCTCGCCCGCCAGGATTTGCTCCAGGTAGCTCTGGCGCGGCGGAGCGGTTGGGTGCAGCATGTTCCAGCGGGCGCAGTCCTGGGCTTCGCGGGCCAGTTGCGTGTAGCTGGTCACGCTCCACACCTGACTGGACACACCGAACTGGTCCGCCAGGATCTGCTGGGCCTGCAAGGCCGAATTCAGAATCGCTCCGCTGCCGAACAAGTGGACGTGCAGTTGGCGTTTGCCCTTGCCGGCGGCGTCGGCCGCCGACAGCTTGTACAGGCCGCGGAGAATGCCTTCTTCGACGCCTGGCGGCATTTCGGGCATGACATAGTTTTCGTTCTCGACGGTGAGATAGTAGATGGCGGCTTCGCCATCGGCATACAGCCGCTTCAAACCGTCCATGACGATGACGGCGGTCTCGTACGCATAGGCCGGGTCATAACAGCGGATCATGGGAAAGGCGATGGCGTTCAGCAGGCTGTGGCCGTCCTGGTGCTGGAGGCCTTCGCCGTTGAGCGTGGTGCGACCGGCGGTGCCGCCCATCATGAAGCCCTTGGCGCGCAGGTCCATCGCCGCCCAGATCAAATCGCCGATCCGCTGGAATCCGAACATCGAGTAGTAGATGAAGAACGGAATCATGTTCACGCCGTGCTGCGAGTAGGCCGTGCCGGCGGCGATGAAGGAGGCCATCGAGCCCGCCTCGGTGATCCCCTCTTCCAGGATCTGGCCGTCCTGGGCTTCCTTGTAATACATCAGCTGCTCGGAATCGACCGGCTCGTACAACTGGCCGGCGTGCGAGTAGATGCCGATCTTGCGGAACATGCCCTCCATACCGAAGGTCCGCGACTCGTCGGGCACGATCGGCACGACCAGCTTGCCAATCCTCGGATCGCGGCATAGCTTGTCCAGCAGGCGCACGAAGCCCATCGTCGTGGACATCTCTTTGCCTTTGCTGCCGCCCAGGAACTCCTGGTATTCGGCGATCGTCGGGACTTCGATGCGGGGCGCCTCGGTGGGCCGACTGGGCAGGTAGCCGCCCAGGGTCTTGCGGCGGGCTTTCAGATAGCGGACCTCGGAGCTGTCCTCGGCCGGACGATAGAACGGCGTGACAGAGATCTGCTCGTCGGAAACCGGGATGCCAAAGCGGCTGCGGAACTCGCGCAGTTCGTCTTCGTTGGCCTTTTTCTTCTGGTGAGCGATATTCAGCCCCTCGCCGCCCTCGCCCAAGCCGTAGCCTTTGATCGTCTTGGCCAGGATTACCGTCGGGCGGTCTTCGCTTTCCATCGCCGACTTGAACGCCGCGTAGACCTTTTCGGGATCATGCCCGCCGCGGCGCAATCTCTCCAGTTTCTCGTCCGAGAACTTTTCGACCAGTTTCAGCAGCTCGGGGTACTTGCCAAAAAAGTGCTCGCGGATGTACGCGCCGGGCATGGCGGTGTACTTCTGGTACTGGCCGTCGACGCATTCATCCATCCGTTTGACCAGCAACCCGGTTTCGTCTTTTTCCAGGAGCGGATCCCAGTCGTGGCCCCAGATGACCTTGATCACGTTCCAGCCGGCGCCTCGGAACAAGGCCTCCAATTCCTGGATGATTTTCCCGTTGCCGCGGACCGGTCCGTCCAGTCGCTGCAGATTGCAGTTGATCACGAAGATCAGGTTGTGCAGTTTCTCGCGGGAGGCCAGCGTGATCGCGCCCAGCGTTTCGGGCTCGTCGCATTCGCCGTCGCCCAGGAACGCCCAGACCTTCTGCTGGCTGGTGTCCTTGATGCCGCGGTCGCGGAGGTACTCGTTGAACCGGGCCTGGTAGATCGCCATGATCGGGCCCAGTCCCATCGAGACCGTGGGGAACTCCCAGAAGTCCGGCATCAGCCAGGGATGCGGGTACGAGGACAGCCCGCCGCCCGGTTGCAGTTCGCGGCGGAAGTTTGCCAGTTGTTCCTCGGACAAGCGGCCTTCCAGGAAGGCGCGCGCGTAGATGCCCGGCGAGGCATGGCCCTGGATGTAGACCTGGTCGCCGTCGTAGCCGCTGTCGCCGCGTCCCCGCAGGAAATGGTTGAAGGCGACTTCGTACAGCGTGGCGGCGGAGGCGTAGGTGGAGATGTGGCCGCCGATCCCGTCGTGCTCGCGATTGGCCCGCACGACCATGGCCATGGCGTTCCAGCGAAGGATGCTTTTGATGCGACGTTCCAGTTCACGGTTGCCTGGATAGACGGGCTGTTTGTCGGCGGGGATGGTGTTGACGTAGGGCGTATTGGCCGCGGTCGGGATCCCGACGCCCTCCAGGGTGGCCTTTTTCTGCAGCATCGTCAGCAGGTACTTGGCGCGGTCCGGGCCTTTTTCTTTCAGCACGTACTGGAGCGAGTCGAGCCATTCCGCGGTCTCGGCGGGGTCAACGTCCAGGACCTGGCTGAGAAAGGCCTCCTCCAATTTTTCTTCGGCGGTGTCGGGCGTTTCCGTGTCGGCCATGTGTGCAAACCTCTGTCTTGCGTGCGGTGTCAGCAGCCGGATGAATCCGAACAAGCCGGCCTGCTTCGGTGGCGACCGCCTGCCGCTACCGGCGCGGTTTGTAGATCTCCGTCGCGGTGCCGAAGAAGACTTCGCCCGCGTTCATTAGCGTTTCGCTCAACGTCGGATGCGGGTGTACGGCTTCGGTGATATCGCGGACTTCGCATCCCATTTCGATGGCCAGCACCGCTTCGGCGATCATTTCGCCCGCGCCGGGTCCGACCATGCCGCAGCCCAGGACGCGCTCGGTTTCCGGGTCGATCAGCCATTTCGTCAGGCCTTCGATGCGTCCCAGGGCTTGAGCGCGGCCGCTGGCCGCCCAGGGGTACATCGCCACTTCGACGGGGCGTCCTTCGCGTTTCGCCTGGTCGTCGGTCAACCCGGCCCAGGCGATTTCGGGATCGGTGAACACGACGGCCGGAATCGCCGCCTTGTCGAATTCCGCCGGGCGGCCCAGCACAACCTCGACCGCGACCCGGGCCTCGTGCGCCGCTTTGTGGGCCAGCATCGGCTCGCCGGCGACGTCTCCGATCGCCAGGATACGGGGATCGCCCGTGCGTTGGGTGCGATCGCAGACGACGAAACCGCGTTCGTTGACTTGGACTTGGGTTGTTTCCAATCCGAGGCCACGGCTGGCGGGCCGGCGGCCGACTGAAACCAACACGCGGTCGTAGCGTTCGACCCCGTACTTGGCCGGCCCCTCGAACGCGACTTCCACCTCGTCGCCGCTCAGGCCGAGCGAGCCAACTTTGGTCTCCAGATAGATGCGGTCGCCGAACAACTCGTTCAGACGCTTGTGCAGCGGCCGAACCAGGTCGCGGTCGGCGCCCGGCAGCAGGCCGGGAGTGAGTTCGACCACGCTGACCTGCGAGCCCAAATGCGCGTACACGGTGCCCATTTCCAGGCCGATGTACCCGCCGCCAATCACCAGCAAGCGGGGCGGCACGTCCTGCAGACGCAGGGCTCCGGTGGAATCCATGATGCGATCGGAACCCAGATTGAAGACAGGCGGCATCGCCGGGGTCGAGCCGGTAGCCAGGATCAGATGGTCGAACGTGATTCGGCCCCCTGCGGGGATCGAGGGATCGTCGCCCTCCAGCAGCAGGCTCGTGGAATTCTCCAGAACTCCTTGGGCTTTGATGACGCGCACGTTGCGGCGTTTGGCCAGCTGCCCCAGTCCGCCGGTCAACGTGGCGATCACCTTGTCTTTGCGGGCCCGGACCTTGTCGATATCGATCTTCGGCGGCGGGTATTCCACGCCCCAATCCGCGCTCAGTTCCTGAACCTCGGAGATCACCCGGGAAACGTGCAACAGGGCCTTGGAGGGAATGCAGCCCCGCAGCAGGCAGGTGCCGCCCAACCGGCCCTCGGATTCGACGATCGCCACATCGAGTCCTTCATCCGCCGCAAAGAACGCCGCCGCGTAGCCGCCGGGGCCGCCTCCGAGAACTACCAATTGTGCATGGGTCATGGCTAAGAACCCTGGTGCCAAGATGCCAACAGAAAGTGGCTGCCAATCGAAAGCAACGGAACGGCAGCAGATGCCTGCCGCGGTTTGCTGCAGTCGACGCCAGCCACGCCATCATACCAAGGTCGGCTGCCGAAGGCGAGTGACGGGACGCAGGGGCCCCTTTCGAAAACAAGCCCGGCCTTTCGGAGAAAGCCGGGCTTTTGGCTGCAATCGGACCGACGCCCCTGTGACCGCACACTCAGCGGGACAGGAATTCGACCACCATGTTGACATCGACGGGCAGACTGATGTCACTCGGTCCGGGATTCCCCTGCACCGTGGCCCGCAAGGTGTCCGGATCGAAGGTGACCCACTCCAACCGCTCGCCCTGGGCCTGGTCGCACAGTCCACGATAGGCGGTGAGCAGATTCTCGCGGTTGCGAACGGTGATCACGTCGCCCGGCCGCAGCAGATACGACGGCTTGGTCACCTTGATGCCGTTGACCTGGAAATGGCCGTGCGTGATGCCCTGGCGAGCCTGTGGTCGAGTCTTGGTGAAGCCGGCGCGGCGAACCACGTTGTCCAGACGCCGCTCGCACAACTGCAGCAGCATCAGGCCGATGTCGCCTCCCTTGTGCCGGACGTTCTCGAAATTCCGCCGCAGCTGCCGTTCACCTAAACCGTAATAGTGCTTGATCTTCTGCTTCATTTGCAGCGCCGTCCCGTAGTTGGACGGACGTTTCGAACGAGCATGCATCCCCGGCGGGGCCTCGCGACGTTCCAACGCGCGCGACGCACCGCTGTTTTCGTAAATCAACGCGCCCAAACGTCGGTTAATTCTCGCTTTTGGACCAGCGTAACGACCCATGCAATTCTCTCTCCTTCAGCACCAGACGTAACCACTTGCACCTAATCGTATCCGTGGAAACGGCTTATATTTACCAATTTGCCGTCGCGGTACAAGGGGGATCGCAACAATTCAGGCTTTCCTGTTCCGTGATCGGTTCCATGAGGAGTGATCCATCGATGGTGCGTGGATTGCCAAACGTGGAAGCCAATTGCGGCAGACCAGGCGTTTCGTAAGTTGTTGGCGCCGTGGGCGTTGGGCGATCCGCGGACACGAAGCCCGCCTCGGCCAACACCACAACCCAAGCGTGATCCGCAAACGCCGTCTCCCGCCCCCCAGCCCCACTATCGGGAGTTCGAACACCAATTGCGAATTGCCGATCACGGATCACGGATTACCGATCACTACTTCTTCCGGCTCAGGTGGATGAAGTTTCCCTTTTTATTGCCCACGATCACATCGGGGATTCCATCGCCGTTCAGATCGGCGGCGGCCACTTGAGTTCCCACGCCGGAATCATCGTCGATCAGGTGCGGAACGAAACGGGGCGTCTCACCCGCTTTGCGCTGCAGCTCAAACCAGTACACCACCGCCGGCGCATCGGGCTCGACGTCGCCCTTCGGGCCGTGCGCCCAGAATCGCTTGCCGGTCAGCACGTCCATCAGGCCGTCGCCGTTCATGTCCACCAGATCGAAGGCATGCAACTGGCTGATCCGCAGTTCGTTGCTGTTGACATCCGGTTGCGACGGCAGGATGACGTGCTGCTGCCACGTGATTTCGCCAGCGGGCGACTTCGACTGCTGGTACCAGACGAAGCCGTACAGGTGGCAGTGCCAAGCGGTGATGACGTCGTTTAACCCGTCGCCGTTCACATCGTAGACCAGCATCTGGGCCGCTCCGGCCGCGAACTTGAACGGGTGCAGCGTCCAGGTCTGGCCGTCGGCGGCGTTGGCGGGCTGTTCCCACCAGCCGTTGCCTTCCAGGATGTCGATGCGGCCGTCGCCGTTGAGGTCCCCGAAACCGATTCCGTGGGTGTACTTGTGGTAGCTGCCCTTGGGGGTGACTGCGTGGAACTTCCAGACCTCGTCCGGCTTGGCCGGATCGTACGTCGCGTAGCCCAATCGCCCGTCGGTATTGAAGACCAGGTCAGGCCGGCCGTCCAGGTTGACGTCGCCCCACATCGGCGACTCGTTTTCCACGCAACCGAAGGCCAGACGCTGTTTCCAGGCCGCGTTCTTGCCGGCGGGGTTTTCGTACCAGTAGCCTTCCTTGCCCGGCCAGGGCACATAGAAGATGTCTTCCCAGCCATCGCCGTTGAAGTCGGCGGTAAAGGTGAGGAAGTTGTCGGAGTAACCTTTGGGATCGAAGGTCTTGGGCGGGCGGACTTCGTGCTTCTTCTGGAAGTCCGGCCCCTCGTACCAGAACGGGCCTGCCACCACATCCCGCTTCCCATCGCGATTGAAGTCGGCGTAGTAGGCGCCTTCCGCGTAGAATTGGTCTTCCAACCGGATCTTCTTGAACGTGAACTGCGGGCCGTCGGCCGCACAGACCACACCAGCGAAGGCCAGCATCAAGGCGGCACAGATCCACGAACGCTTCCTCATCGGAGTTCCTCCAGGGGCGCGGAATGGGGGTGAATTCAAATCACAACGCAACGCTGCATTGTACATCCTGACACCCTGCCGCCAATCAGGCAACGGCCGAACCGGACCCTGTTTGCATCTTCCCTTGTGCCCGCCGCTGTAGTACGTTGGCATTCGACCAAACGTTTCGCGGCGATTTTCGCGCAAGGAGACTCGACGATGTGAGCAACGCTCCTCACGGCCGTTCTGGTTTGCTCCCGCAGCTTGCCGTCGCCGACGAGGCGACGATGGTCCGCGTGGCGGGAACGGCTGAAGAAAGAGAGGGCAGCAAGTTTCGCGGCCGGGAACGCCAGCGAGACGTACGCCGAGCGCTTGGATCAATGGTCGAAAGCCCAAGCCCGAAAACTCGTCGCGGCACGGCAGCAGCCTGAGTGAATCGGCCCGTTCACTCCGGTCATTTTTCCCAATTTGTTGGCGGACGATAAGGAGAGCTACTGGTGATGACGAAGCGGTGGAGTGTTGGCGGAGTAGTCGCTGCGCTGGCGATTGGCGTTTGCTTCCAGGGTTTTTTGCTTGCCCAGGAAGCGAAGACAAGTCCACGTGCGTGGCAGGAACAGGCGGTCGAGTACGCCCGGATCATGTCTCGAGTGCAATGGACGCCGGTCGCAGAGGGACTGCCGAACCGAAGCGGCGGCTATTTCAAAAAAGGAACCGAATACACGGGAGTTCCGTATTCGAGCGTCAAGACGGTGGGACGATGCATCGGCTTCGACATCTACCTGAAGACGTTCCTGGCCGCCGTTCAGAATCCCCAGAGCGTGCTGTACACGGAGAACTTGTCCGGCAAGGTGTCCAACGCCGCGCCCTACTACGGCAAGGTCTGCTCGACGTTCACCAGTTACGCCCTGCAGTGCGCGCTTCCTTACCGAAGCTCGCATCATGGCCCGGAGTCCCGCCAGGGGGTTGTGCTGGTCGAGCCGCAATCGGCGCAAGCCGCCGAACCGGGCGACATTATTTATACGCCGCCGGCGAAGGTCGGCGGAGGTTCGCACGTGGAACTCGTGACCGCGGTCGAAAGAGACGGGGCGAGGGTCAAGGCCATCCGCGTCGAGGACAGCTGGCCGCCCACCACGCGAAACCTCCTTCGCCAGGCCTCCAACTTTGATTCCCATATTTCCTCCCGAAACCGCAGACTGTATCGGGTCACCGACTTCGCCGCCTGGCACGGTCAGAACAAGGCGGAATCGTACCTGTTTCCGAATTACGGCGAGGATTCGGCCACGCCAGCCATCAACCGCGTTCTGCTGCTGGACCGTGGCGACTGGGTCGCCTACTACAAAGACCAGGCCGTCAAGTTCAATGTGATGGATCAGGACTCCCAGGGCGTCCGCTTGCTGGTGGTCAAGCGGGGGGATGCGGTCGTGGAACAGATCGCCCCCAACGGCAAGGGCGTCATCGAACGTCTGTTTTCCGCCTGCGGCGATTACACGGCGCATTGCGTCATGAGCGACGGTTCGCTGAGCCAGGCGTGCGAGTTCGCCGTGTGTGAACTCGAATTCAGCGTGCCCGCCGGGCAGCCGAGGCGGAGCGCGCCGTGGGAGATCAAATTCACGGCCGGCAACCTGAGCGTCATCACGGTGCAGCTGATGAGCCCCAAGCCACCTTACGGCCGTTACAACGTGTGGCTGACCGAGGAAGACCGCCGCAGCGGAAGGGTAACCGTTCCGGCCGGCCTGATTCCCGATCCAGGCCGCGTTCAGGTATGGCTGATCGGCGAAAACCAATACGGCAGATTGACCAGGCAACAAGAGGTGGCCATCGTCGAATAGCAGCCTGGTGAAAAAAGAAGACAGGCATCGTGCGGTAGTCGTTCTTCGGGCGGTTTTTCCAGCGCATCTCGGAGCCCGTGCCCTTTTTTGAACGGGCTGCTAGGGGGCCGAATCCGCTCCAGCCTCGGATCGATCACGGGAAAAACACGGGCACCGCCCACTTGCCCACGGGGATCACGTCGCCCGCGGCGCAGTCCTTCTGGTACAGCGTGCAGAAGTTGGCGGCGCTGGCCGGGTTGAACAAACGGACCTCCGACTGGGCGACCTTTTTGAACCCCTGGTCGAGCAGGGCTTGCGTTTGGCTGTCCTTGTTGCGGCCGGGTTCGGGGGTCAGGAAGTACACGGTTCCGGCGCGGCTGCAACGCACTTCCTTCTGTCCATCCAACTTGACGCGCAGGAAGCGGGCGTCTTGCAACGCGGCGGGCAGTTCGCTCAGCACGTAGCTCCGGTCGGCGAACAAGAGTTCGCCGACGACCAGCGGCTGGGCCGGCGCATCTTCGGCGTCAAGCGCGCCGCGGGTTTCTTTCCGCAGCGGTTCGCCGTCCTGGTGGGCCGCTACCGGCGGCGGTTCCACGGGGGGCTTCTGCAGACCGCCCGAAGCCTCGCTGATGATCTGCCGCAGACGCACGGCGTCGGACACGGCCTTGCCCGCGACCGCGTCCTCTTCGCGGAACGTGGCCAACAGGATATGACGCGAACCGGTGCGGCTGAAATCGTAGATGATGCGGATCAGCCCGTCGGCCGTCTGCTGACCGTCCGGGTACGAGACGCCGTCGCGCTCGTCCAGCAGCAGTCCGCCGCCCCACGTGCGCCCGTCGTCCGTGGACACGTACGCCGTCAAGTGCGCGCGGCCGATGCGTTGGTCGATCGGGCCGTGCTTGACCAACAGCAGGTTACCAGAACTCAGTCGCGTGATGAAGAACCGGGCGCTGGGATGCGCGATGGCCGACGGCGTCAGTTCGGGCCAGGTCACGCCGCGGTCCGTGGACACGCTCTCGCCGATTCCATATCTGGTGCGGGCCAGCAGCCAGAGCGAATTGTCCCGGCGTTCGATCAGCATGTGCTCGTCGAACGCGCGGTCGGCGACCGGCACATTGCAGCCGCCGCGGACCGTCCAGGTCCGGCCCTGGTCCGTCGAAACGACCAACTTGGCGCTGTTGTCTGTCTTGCGCCACGTGGACGCGGGCAGCACCCATTCGCCGGTGCTGAGCACCAGCGGCTTGCACATCATCACGCCGTTGGTGACGCGCACGGCCTCCTCCCACGTCGGCTGTTCGGACTCGGGTTCGGCCGTCTGCAGGCACCACACGCCGCCGAGCGTGGCCTCGTGCCCCTGGGCCTGCGCCCAGAACATCCGCAGTTTTCCGTCGGGCGCCATCCACAGTTCGGGGTCGAACGTGCGGGCCGGGCCTTCGCCGTCTGGATCCACCACCAAGACCTCGCGCCAAGTGGCGCCGTTGTCGCCGCTGGTGCTGAGCACCACGTAGTTGTTGTGGTCTTCGCCGGGAGTGTGGCCCGCGTACCAATTCGCCCAGAGCCGTCCGCCCGGAGTGACGGCCAGACTGGGGATGCCCTGAAAAGCGCGGTTGGTGACCGCGTGCTGGGGTTGCGGCGGGCCGACGTACTGCGGCGTCGCCAAAAAGACCGGTTCGGCGCCGAACCCGACGCCGGCGACCAGGGCGAGGGCGATCAGCAAAGCGAATGGTTGACACCTGAGGCAGCGCGTGAAATCACAGTTCATGACGGGCAATCCTCTCAAAGTTGCGGTTTTTCCTGCACCGCAGGCTCGCTTCCCGCGGTCGAACGGCTTCAGCATTATCACCCTCTGGCCAACGACAAACAAGCACGGTGCGGGAACGATCGAGGTCGATCGAGGTGGATCGAGGTCGAGGAGTTGCATCGGCATACGTTCCGGTTACACTGCGCGTCGTTGCTCGATGGCGTTCACAGCCGGGAGGTAGGCCACGCTCCGTAGGGGGCGAGTTGGCGCGGGGGGCCAAGACCATGCCTATGACAAATCAGGTACTGTACTGCCGAGGCTGCAACGAGCCGTTTTCTGCGGACGCGAACCAGGGCCGCTGTCCACAATGCGGCGAAGTGCTCACGGTCCACGAGCTGGCGCCGACGTTGGACCTGGATTTGACGTTGTCGGTCGAGGCGGCGGACGAGGCCCGCCGCGTGCGGGATTTGAGCGAGCAACTGGTTGGGAAGCCGTTCGACAGTTACACCATCGAATCGTTTTTGGGCAAGGGCGGCATGGCCTGGGTGTATCGGGCCACGCACAACACGCTGTATCGCCCCTGCGCGATCAAAATCCTGGCGACTCGGCCGGGCAGCGGCCGGGATATGGTCGGCTTGTTTTTAGCCGAGGCCCGCGCCGCCGCGTCGCTGGTCCACCCGCACATCGTGACGGTCCACAACATCGGCCAGAACGGCGGTTTCCACTACATCGAACTGGAATACGTGCCCGGCCAGACGCTGCAGCAGATGGTCCAGGCGGCGGGCAAGCTGGAGGCCTTCCCGGCGACGGAGATCCTGTTACAGACCTGCTCGGCCCTGGCTGAAGCGCATCGCTGCGGCGTCGTTCACCGGGATTTCAAGCCCTCCAACATCCTGGTCCATCGCAACGGCCTGGCCAAGCTGGCCGATTTCGGTCTGGCCAAACTTGTCGCCGCGGGCAGGGCCGCGGGGGAATCGCTGGCCGGCACGCCGTATTTCATGGCGCCGGAACTGTTCCGCATGAAACCGGCCAGCAAAGCCAGCGACGTGTACGCGGTCGGCGTGTCCTACTACTATCTGCTCACCGGCGAGTTTCCGTTCGTGGACCGGGACATCATCCGTCTGGCGGAGAAACATACTCATGCTCCGGTGCCCGATCCGCGGGAGCGGTGCCCGGAGGTCCCCGGCGAAGCCGCGGAGTTGGCGATGAGTTGCATGGCCAAGCACCCCGGCGACCGCCCGCCGGACGGCGAAACCGTGTACCACGCGCTGCAAGCGGTCAGCCGCAACGTGTGCCAGCTCGCCAAGCTGGTCGACGCGGCGCTCCGCGACCTGATTGTCACGCGTGAGGACCACGAGCATCGCATTACCCTCAGCGTGCCCCAGGCCGGAGGCCGAATGCAGCGTGTCTGCGTCGAGGAGTGTGCGGCTCCCATCGGCCAGGAACGCGTGGTCAAGATCTACAGCATTTGCGGCCCGGCCAATCCGGATTACTTCCGCCGTGCGCTGGAACTGAACGCCCGTCTGTGCCACGGTTCGCTGGCCGTCGAAGACGTCATGGGAACGCCCCATTTTGTGATGGTCAACAGCTTTCCGCGAGCGACGTGCGATCCGGAGGAAATCCGCCGCAGCGTCGTGGAGATCGGCCGCTGGGCGGATGAGGTCGAAAAGAAACTGACGGTCGCGGACCGGTACTGAGACACGGATCGTTCCCCACGGACGGCATCGCGAGACTGCGGCGGCGCGTCTTTGGACGCGACTTCGTCTTGGTCCGCCGCCTCGCCCTGCCGCCCGGGGCCGGCGGGCAATGTCGCACTGATTCAGTCCAAAAGAACCCGCGACAGCGTGTTGGGCAACTCGTACTTGGTGTTCACGCCGCCGGGGACGGGGAAATCGAAGTTTGAGATCACCAGTTCCCGGCCGCGGATCAACACCTCGCAGGGCTGGTCCAGCAAGCCGTCCCGGCCATCGTTTTCCGGGTCCCGAGCCAGCGTGTACACCTGGGCGTTTGGCGTCACAACCTGGATGGCGTTGGCGGCGGAGTCGGCGACGTAGATCTTGTCGGTCGCCGGATCGCACAAGATGCCGTCGCAACTTTTCATGAACGGCACCTTGGCAAAGATCGCCGCTGGCTGCGGCTTGCCCTGCGCGTCGAACTTGACCTGATGCAGCGTGCCGTCGGCAAAGTTGCCGATGTACAGGTTGCCCCGGCTGTCAAACGTCAACCCATCCGCTCCGAAACCGACGGCCGAGTTGTAGCTCTTGATCGTCGCGATCACGTGCGGGTCGTCGATCAGCGGCCGCGTGACCTCCACGCCCTCCTCGTTCAGCTTGAAACGGAACACGCCGCTGATCAGCGGCTTTGAGTCGGGCACCAGGATCGTGTCGCTGGTGTACAGGTAGCCGTCGCGGATGGCGACCGCGTTGGCCACCACCAGGCCGGAGCAGAAGACCACCGCCTTGCCCGGTTTGCCGTTTTTCATGGGAATCCGCATCACGCGGGACTTGTAGTTGGGCTTCTCCGGGTTGGCGAACCACTGCAAATCGGCGTAGAAGAGGTCGCCGTTGGGCCCGACGCAGATGCCGAACGGATAGGCCTTCCCCGTGTCCGGGTGCAACGGCGGGTCGTAGAACCGTTCCAGCTTGTTGTCCGGCGTGACCTTCATGATCACCCCTGGCTGGCTCTGATCGTTGACGTTCGGCACCGCCAGGATGATGTTGCCGTCGGGATACAGACACATCCCGTCTGGCGTGTTGCAGAAATCCGGCAAGCGGATCAGCAACTCAGCCTGCTTCTTGGGCTTGGGGGGCGGATCAGCGGCCCACGCAACGCCAACCAGAGCGACGACCGATCCCCAGGCGACGAAAGACAACCATCCCAGACGAAATCTGCTGAACATGATGCAGTTCCTCAACAAACGGGTGAAAACAGAAAGTGCCACAGGTGTACCGTACAAGGAGGCACGGCGAAGCGCTCTTGCTCGCTTCCCAGATGCCGGAGTACGAATGGTACCAGCCCGGCGCTCCCCAGTGTACCAGGCATTTTCGCTGTGCCGAAGGATTCTCGAGTCCGGTTTGCGGGCGGTGAAGCTTGTCCCCGCGGGCGCTGTGCGGGTATGCTTAAGAAGTGAAATGTCTTCGCTGGACCGGAGGTTGCCCGATGCCACAGTTACGGCGCACGTCGATGATGGACTACCGCAGGACTGCGTGGTTGTGGATCCTCGCGGCGTCGGGATTGCCGGCACCGGCCTGGCCCCATGAGTCCGCTTCGGCAGCTAATGCGGCGGCCGAACAGGCAAAGGATCAAGTCGGGACGCTGATCCGCGAACTGGGAGCGGCCGACTATGCCGTCCGCGAGAACGCCCAAGCGAAGCTGCGCCGCATGGGGCTGAACGTCTTCGACCAGTTGTACCACGCCCAGACCAGCGATGATATCGAAATTGCCCTGCGGGCCCGCTACCTGTTGCACAGTCTGAACGTCCGCTGGGCCCACGAAGACGACCCGCCGCGGGTTAGGGAGTTGTTGCGATCCTATGGGGACAAAACCGAAGACGAACGCCAGAGCCTCGCGGCTCAAGTGGCCCGCTTGCCGGAAAATCAAGGCCTGTTGGCGCTCTGCCGAATCACGCGGTTCGAAACCTCGAACGCCTTGTCCAAGCGTGCCGCGTTGCTGGTGATGCAAGGGGAACTCCCCGCCGACGGAAAGACCGCGCCCAGCGTGTCGGACAGCATTCAATCGTCGCTGGGCAACAGCAGTCGCGAAGCCGCTCATTGGCTACGCGTCTATCTCGAAACCCTCAGGGATCCTGCGGCTGCGCTTCAGGATTGGGCGAGCATCACGGAGGCAGAGGAGCGAACCTATCACACGGCTCCGGACGCCTCGTCGTTCGAGGTGCTGCGAGACTTGCTTCGTTGGCGGGCGGACCTGTTGGAGCGACTTGGCCGGGAAGAGGAAAGCCTCGCTGCGGTTCGCAAGGCCGTTGATTTGCTGGACGGCAGCCAACAACAGCTTGTGGATTGCATCGACTGGCTCCTGGAACGACGCGGCTGGCCGATGATCGAAGACGTCGCAAAACGGTTTCCTGAACGATTCCAAGAGAGCACGTTGCTGCGATACCGTCTGGCCGAAGCCCAACTTCGAAACGGTCGTCAAGAAGAGTCGGAGAAGACTGCAGAACAAGGACTTAAGTCGAATCAGGACGACTATCACGAGCATCTCGTTGTGGCCTACTCGCTGCAGGAGCGGGGCCTGTTCGACTGGTGCGAACGCGAATACCGGTTCCTCGTCGGGCGTTTCCGAGCCAATTCCCAGGAGGGCTTGCAGGCGAGAATCATGTTCTCCGAGATGCTGCACGATTTACAGCGCGAGCAGGACGCGGCGGAAGCGCTTCGTGACGCTGTCGCAGCAATCGAAAAGGACGAAAACGTTCGCTACCTGGTCGCCCGCCTGGGCAGAGAACCCGGCAGTCTCCCCTCGCGGATGCACTATTTCCTGGCCGAACACGCGCGACTTAGCGGCGATCATCAACAACGCGTCGAACACCTGAAGAAAGCCGTTGGACACGATCCGAAAGACGCAGACGTACTGATTGGCATTTACCGCGTCAGCGAGAAAGACCCCGCTTGGCGAAAAGAGACACTGGACTTAATCCGCCAAGCAGCCCACGAATTCCGCAACGAGGCGACGGAATACGAACGCCAAGCGGCCGAAGCGCCAACGGAAGGCGTTCGGGCTGGTTACTATCGGGAACTCGCGGTCGCCCACAATCAGCTGGCGTGGCTGGTGTCCAACACCGAAGGAGATTACGACGAGGCTTTGCGCAGCAGCCAGCGGTCCCTGGAGTTGCGCCCGGAAACGGCAGGCTATCTCGATACGCTGGGCCGCTGTTACTACGCCAAAAAAGACTACAAAAACGCCGTCCTGCACCAATCGCGGGCGGCGGAACTGGATCCTCATTCAGTCCAAATCCGGCGCCAATTGGAGTTCTTTCAGCAGGCACTTGAAGCAGCGCAAGGCCAATCCAAGCAATGAGTTCAATGCGGAACACGTCCAGAAGGAGCGAGTCTGATTCCCGGCGGGAGTTGACGTACCACGCCGCCGTTCTTTTGGCGTCCTTGGGGGTGATTGCGATTGCGCTGACGCTCAGAGTCCGCGACGAACGCGTCGTGCTGCCCGTCTGGGACGTTCCGTTGCCCGAGATGTGCTGGTTCAAGCGCCTGACCGGTGCCGAATGTCCGGGTTGTGGTTCGACTCGCGCCGTGATCAGCCTGGTTCATGGCGAATTCCTCGACGCCTGGCACCATAACGTCGGCGGATACCTCTTCCTCGCGTTGATCCTTTTCCAGTTTCCCTACCGAATCGGCCAGTTTTGCCGGATTCATCGAGGTCTGCCGGTTTGGCGTCCAAGGATGGCTACCTCGGTATCGACCTGTATCCTGGCGGCAATTCTATTTAGCCAGTGGGTAGCTAAGGCTTTGGCTGACATGGTCTAAGTCGCTGCCAATTATAGCTTTACATCGATTCTTACATCTCCAGCACCTTCGGGTGGTACGGCGTTTGCGTAGTCTGCCGTTTTCGACTAAACTGAGGGTGGCGGCGTGAGCCCTTCCTGATGCTTGTAGGGAATGGCCGTTTCGGAACGAGAGAGAGGGAGCCAATCGCCAATCGGGCTCGGTTGGCGAGGGGATACTAACGGCGAGTGAGCGAGCCGAACCAACTCAGGCTCAAATCTTCTCCGGCTAGGGACTGCCGAGTGGGTTTGGGACGCGACGGATCCCGTCACGGAGGGCGTAAGACAGATAAGATCCGCGGGCAACGCGGCGAATCCACGTGCGGAGGTACAGTCCATTGATTACACCAGTCAACTTGAACGAGCGAACACGCAAGGACCTGGAGCGGATGGCCAAGCAGCAAGGGATCTCCGGGTGGCGTGAGATGCGGAAAGACCAGCTGGTGCGAGCGTTGAAAAGGAAGGCCGCAAAAGCCCGTCGCCCAACTGCCGCGCGAAGCAAGGCATCGAATGGGGCGATCAAATCGAGGCCGGCCGAGATGAAGAAAGCCGCGTCGTCGAAGGCCGCCGTGGCGTCGAAGAAGACGGCGGGGAGCAAGTCTTCGCAGGGCGGTTGCAGCCGGCCTGCCGGGGGCGTGACGGCTAAGCGAGCCATCACCAGCAAGACGAACGGCGCCGGCAAGTCGAGCGGAGCGGCACGCGTCAAGAGTCCGTTGGTCGTGCAGAGGATCAAGTCCGCTCAAGAGGAACGGGAGCGATTGCGGGATTTGGCGACGGACATTCCGGGGGTGCCGACGGCGCGGGACGTTAGGCGGCGGAGTGCGGGCCCGCGGCGAACCAACGGCAAGGTGCGGCGGGATCGGATCGTGCTGATGGTCCGCGATTCATACTGGCTGCATGCCTACTGGGAGGTCAGCCGGGCGAGCGTCGAACGGGCGCGGGCGGCCATGTGCGAGTACTGGCACACGGCGAAGCCGGTGTTGCGGTTGTTGGAGGTCGATACGGGGACGACGACCAGCACATCGGAGCGCGTCGTTCGGGAGATTGAGGTGCATGGCGGGGTCAACAACTGGTACCTGGACGTCGCCGATCCGCCGAAGAGCTTTCGCGTCGATCTGGGCTATCTGGCAGCCAACGGACGTTTTCATTCTCTGGTCCGGAGCAATTCGGTGAGTACCCCTCGTCCCGGCGCCAGCGACGCTTTGGACCAGAACTGGAGCGACGTGGCCCGGAATTTCGAAAAAGTCTATGCGCTCAGTGGCGGGTACAACGAAGAACTGGACAGCGGGGACTTGAAGGAGTTGTTCGAAGAACGCTTGAACCGTTCGATGGAATCCCCGCTGAACAACCGCTACGGCGTCAGCGCCGACGCGGGCTCCGCGCATCGCTCCAGTTTTGAGTTTGACGTGGACGCCGAACTGATCGTCTATGGCCAGACTCGACCGGACGCCCACGTTTCGCTGGCAGGGCAACCGGTGCGACTGCGGGAGGACGGCACCTTTGTCGTGCGCAAGAGCATGCCCGACCGCCGACAGGTTTTGCCGGTCGTCGCCGGCAGCCGCGACGGCTTGGAGCAGCGGACCATCATTCTGGCCATCGAGCGGAATACGAAGGTGATGGAACCCGTAACGCGGGATACGATTGGGTAAGACCCCACGAACGACAAGGAGGGAAGACGACGGGGGAAGGCACGGACGGCATTGACCGTCTTCAGCGCCGCATGCCCTACGCTACGAATCAAGAGGATCTTGGCAGCCCTTCTGCCATGCTCGTGTTGCCGATGTCGATATTTGGATGAGCCGTTAACGAGAACCGCAGGGAGCCCAGATTTTGGTTCTGGCCGCGTGTACAGCCAACATCGGTTGACTGCTTGTCAGTCGGCCACTCATGTTGGATCACACAACCCGGAGCCCAGGCTCCCCCTTTTTCCATTGCGGGCTCTCACAAAACGCATCGCCACGGCATTGCGGTGGAAGGGCTGCTTTTTTTCAGGGTCGGAAGTCTCTTCGGCGGTTTGTGGAGGGTGCGGCTGTTGAACGATCTCGAAGCGAAACGCGAGCGATTGCTCGACTTGTTGCGCAGTTTTGAAAGCTGCGCTGTGGCCTTTTCGGCAGGCGTCGACAGCACCGTCCTGGCCAAGGCGGCCCAGTTGGCGTTGGGAGATCGGGCGGTTGCTGTGACGGGAGTCAGTTCCAGTCTGCCCGACGGGGAACGGGAGGAAGCCCGACGTCTGGCGGAATGGATCGGCATCCGCCACGAGACGATCTCTACGGACGAGTTCGCCAAGACCGAGTACACGCGAAACGCGCCGGATCGCTGCTATCACTGCAAGTCCGAGTTGTATACGCAGATCGGACGGTTGGCGCCGCGGTGGAATGTGCGCGTGGTCGTCAACGGCGCCAACGCCGATGACGCGGGCGATTATCGTCCGGGCACGCAGGCGGCGGAGGAGCACCGGATTCGCAGTCCGTTGCTGGAATGCGGAATCAGCAAGGCGGAAGTGAGGCAGTTGGCGGCCGATTGGGGCCTGCCGATCTGGGACAAGCCAGCGATGCCCTGTCTGGCCAGCCGAGTGGCTTACGGCGAAGCGATTACACCGGAACGGTTGGTCATGATCGACCGGGCGGAACGGTTGCTGCGCGACGAAGGCTTACGGACGGTGCGGGTCCGGTACCACCGCGGCGATTTGGCGCGGCTGGAAGTGCCGCCGGCGGAAGTGGGGCGACTGGTCGAGGACTCGGCGCGACAACGGCTGGTCCAGGGTCTCAAGGATCTCGGATTCCGTTTTGTCACGATCGACTTGGAGGGCTTCCGCTCCGGCAGCCTGAATGCGCTGGTGCCGCCGGACGTCCTGCAGGCAGGCTAGTCTCCGTGGTACTCTGTCGGGGTTTCCTTGCTGATCTTGCCCGGCTGGTCCCGGAACGCGGCCTCGAACAAGCCGTTGACTTCCTCGGCTGGGAACCAGGCCGAGTCATCCTTGCGGACCCACGATCCTTGTTTGATCACGCCTTCGCGGACCTTTACCAACAGGTCGGCTCCGGAGATAGGGCCTTCGGTCCTGCCGCCGAGTTTGTAAAACCATCTGGTCGCCATACTGCTCCTCCTGTCGCACAACAGGGTTCCGTACTCTTTCGCGAAACCGCATTCAGGATTCGGACTCCGCCTGCGCTTGTTCCGTTCGGGCCAGCAGATCGTCCTTGCCCTTGCGATGGCAGAAATCGCCGAACGATTCGCCTGCCAGACGCTCCTGCCGGAAGTAGATCAACAACGGCACCAGGGTTGGCACGATCTGTGCAGCCGGAACCATGTTCTGGAAAATAAAATTCGGCCGATCGCCCGTCAAGCGGCCGCCCAACAACAGCGTGTATCGCCCGACGGCCTTGCCGACCAGGCCGAGATCGCAATTATAGGGCCGGACGCAGCCGTTGGGACAGCCGGTCATGCGAACGGTGAACGCCTCGCGGGACAGTCCCAATGTGGCCAATTCTATCTCCAATTGGTCGAGGATTTCCGGCAAGGCGCGTTCGCTGTCGGTAATCGCCAGGCCGCACGTCGGCAGTGCGACGCAGGCCATGGACCAGCGGCGCACGGTCGAGGTGTCCTCGGACAGCCTCACTCGGTGACGCCGCAAAATCTCCTCCAGTTCGCCTTTCACGGCTGGATCCAAGTCGGTCAGCAGCAGGCTCTGGTACGAGGTGACCCGGATGCCCGGATCAAACCTGCGGCAAATCTCGCGCAACGCGGACTTCAGCTGGATCCGGTCGTTGTCCAGGACGCGGCCGTTCTCGACGTTCAACCCATAGAAGCATTTACCGTCTCCCTGTTCGTCCCAGCCCAGATGATCGTGGCAGCCGGTGACGTCGTCGGGTTCCGGCGCCGGCAATGCCGCCCCGTAGTATTCCTCCACTTTGCGCTTGAACGCGTCCAATCCCCAGTTGTGGATCAGGTACTTCATGCGGGCCAGTTTTCGGTCGGCCCGGTTGCCGAAATCTCGCTGCACTTTGACCACCGCCTCGGCGATGGCTACGGCCTGTTCGGGCGTGACGAAGGCCAGACGCTTGGCCAAGGCGGGGAAGGTCGACTTGTTGCTGGGAGTCGTCCCTTGACCGCCGCCCGCCAGCACGTTGTAACCCGTGATCGTCCCGTCGCGGACGACCGCCAGGAATCCCAAGTCGTGGGTGTAGAGATCGACGCAATTGTCCCAGGCGAACCCCACGGCCATTTTGAATTTGCGCGGCAGGTACACCTTGCCGTAGATCGGCTCCACCGCTTCCTCGGCCGCCGCCGTCCCCCCGCCCGCCAACTGGCGTTTCCCCGTGTCGGCGTCCTGAATCCACAACTCGTGATAGGCCGGCGTCCGCGGCGTAAAGTGTCCCGCCAGGGCTTCGACCAAGGCTTGGACCTGCTGATACATTGGGCGTTTGTACGGGGCCGGGCAGCCCATCACGTTGCGCGAGACGTCACCACACGCCGCCAGTGTCGTCAGCTGGACTTGATTGATCCGGTGAATGGCCTGCCGCAGGTTTCCCTTCAGGACGCCGTGCAACTGGATGGCCTGACGGCTGGTCAGGCGAAGCGTCGCGTCGCCCAATTCATCGCACAGGTCCAATTCGGCCAGCAGTTGCCGGCTGGTGAGCTTGCCGCCCGGCACCTTGGTGCGGACCATGAAGCTGTGCATCTTGCCGCTCTCGCCCGCCTTTCGCGCGGCGGATCGCGCGTCCCGGTTATCCTGCTGATAGGTGCCGTGGTGCTTGAGCAATTGCACGCTGGCTTTGCTGAAGCCATCGTTGCCGTCTAGCAGTTCCTGGGCGATCGTGCCGCGCAGGTAGTTGCTTTCCAGCTTGATCGTCTCCACGGGACTGACTTTGGCTTCCGACATGTTGTATGATACCTTCTGGATTGGATACCCTGGCGATTGTGCTTTGGTGAGGGTCTGCTCTCCCTGACGCACCTGGGCGGTCGCCAATGGTTGGCTGACCGGCTTCAGAAAAGGATGGCGATACAATATGACGGCAAAGCTTCTGGATGGCAAGCAGATTGCGAGCGAGATTCGCGGCGAGTTGACTCGCGACGTGGCAGCGTTCGTGGAGCGGTGCGGAATCCGTCCCACGCTGGTGGCCATTCTCGTGGGGGACTTTGCGCCCAGCGAGGTGTACGTCAGGAACAAGGAGCGAGCTTGCCAGCAGGTCGGCATCCGCAGCCAGGTGCATCGTCGAGGTCCGGAGACCAGCGAGCCGGATTTGCTGCACTTGATCGAGCAGCTCAACCAGGACCGCGACGTCCACGGCATCCTGGTGCAACTGCCGTTGCCCCGCCAGATCCGCGAGTCGCGCGTGCTGGACGCGATTGCCCCGCTGAAGGACGTGGACGCCTTTCACCCGGAGAACGTGGGCCTGATCGCGCAAGGCCGGCCGCGTTATTTGCCCTGCACTCCGCACGGCATTTCTCAGTTGCTGCACCGCGCGGGGATCAAGACGCGCGGCAAGCACGCCGTGATCGTGGGCCGTAGCGATATCGTGGGCAAACCGATGTCGCTGATGTTGATGAATCGAAACTCCAGTGTGGGCCCGGACGGGGCCAACGCGACGGTGACGGTCTGTCACACGCAGACGGCCGATTTGGCGTCCGTCACGCGACGCGCCGACCTGCTGATCGCCGCGATTGGCCGGCCCAAATTCATCACCGCCGAGATGGTGAAGCCGGGGGCTGTCGTGGTCGACGTGGGCATCAACCGCATCGCATCCGGCCTGGTCGGCGACGTGGATTTCGAAGCCGTCAAAGAGGTCGCCGGCTATTTGACGCCTGTCCCCGGCGGGGTCGGCCCGCTGACGGTGACCATGCTGCTGTACAACACGCTGGAGGCGGCCAGGCGGCAGATCGGCGATGCGGCCGACTCGGCCGCGTTGCGAGATGCTGGATAATCCGATCGGGCTGTGCCACAATATCGTCCGGAAGAATCGAGACAGATTGCCACACCATTCCAGACCGTCTGCCGTGGGGCTCTTTCATGCGCACCGACCCTGCTTGCGATGACCTGTTGGTTCAGGTTCCTTCCGACCGGACCTCGTTGACCGACAACGAACGGATCGCCGAGATCGTTCCGTTGCCGCCCCCGGCCCACTTGATTCGCTTCTTTCCGATCCAGGGGACGCCGACCGAGGCCTTAATTGCCCAGACGCGCGAGCGCGTGAGGCAAATCCTGCGCGGCCAATCGGACCGGTTGCTGGTAGTCATCGGCCCCTGTTCGATTCACAACCCGGCGGCAGCGTTCGAGTACGCCGGCCGGCTGGCGGAAGTACGCCAACGGCTGGGGGACGATCTGGAGATCGTGATGCGGGTGTACTTCGAGAAGCCGCGCACCACGGTCGGCTGGAAGGGCCTGATCAACGATCCTTACCTGGACGGCACCTTTCGGATCAACGAGGGCCTGCGGATTGCCCGCGACCTGCTGCTTCGCATCCACCAACTCGGCGTGCCGGCGGGCTCGGAGTTCCTGGACACCATTTCGCCCCAGTACATCGGCGATCTGATCAGTTGGGGGGCAATCGGCGCGCGGACGGCCGAATCGCAGGTTCACCGTGAACTGGCGTCCGGGCTCTCCGCGCCGATTGGTTTCAAGAACGGCACCGACGGCGATGTCAAGATTGCGCTGGATGCGATCGTGGCCGCGGCGCATCCCCACTGTTTCCTCTCGGTCCACAAGAACGGCCAGGTGGCCATCGTCCGGACGCGCGGGAATCCCGATTGCCACTTGATCTTGCGCGGCGGCCGGACTCCCAATTACGATGAAGCCAATGTCGCGGCCGCATGCACAGCGTTGGCGGCCGCGGGCTTGCCGGAACGCCTGACGGTGGACTGTTCGCACGCGAACAGCAACAAGCAATACAAACGGCAACTGGATGTGGCCGCCAGCGTCGGCGCGCAGCTGGGACAGGGCGATATGCGAATCGTCGGGCTGATGGTCGAATCGCACTTGCAGGAAGGGCGGCAAGATCTCGTGGCCGGCCGGGAACTGGTCTACGGCCAGAGCATCACCGATGCCTGTTTGGGCTGGGAGGACTCGGTCGCGCTGCTCGAATCGCTGGCCGAACAAGTCCGGCGCCGTCGCCGTGCCGCCTGAGTCTTCGCCGCCCGGCTCGCCGGCGTTGCCCGCGTGCGGCGGTGTGTTTCCGGCGAGCGCAGACGGCCGGGACTTGCCGGGATTCCAAGAAAGGACGCCAGCATGACAAAGCGGAAATCAGACGTGCGGCCGAAAGCACGCATCTCGCGGCGGAAGATGCTCGAGACGCTCGGCCAGGCGGCGTTGGCCGCCGGAAGCGTGTGCCTGGAGCGGCGCTTGTCGGCCGCGGGCCAAGACGCTGCCCCGGCGGTGCGGCCGGCGGGCGAGCCGTTCTTCCTGACTCGCGGCGCCGTGGTGGTGCTGAGCGATCTGCGCACGCTGGACTGGCCGGCGCGGGCCAAGCGAGCGGGGCTGTCGACGTTGGCCACGCACATCTTTCCTCACGAGGTCGCGGCGTTCGTCCAGCGCGACGAAGGCCAGAAGTTCTTGGCAGCGTGCCGCGGGCTCGGACTGCAGGTCGAGCACGAACTGCACGCGATGAGCGACCTGTTGCCGCGGGCCCTGTTCGACAAAGACCCCACGATGTTTCCGCTGACGGACAAGGGCGACCGCGTGCGGGACTACAACCTGTGCGTGCATTCGCCAGCGGCGCTGGACGTGGTGGCCGAAAATGCGATCAAGTACACCAAGATTCTGCGGGCCACGACCAGCCGCTACTTCTACTGGATCGACGACGGCCGACCCATGTGTCGCTGCCCGAAATGCCGCGGCTTGAGCGACAGCGATCAAGCCCTGCTGCTGGAACATCACGTGCTGCGGGCCATCCGGCAGGTGGACCCGCAGGCGAAGCTGGCCCATCTCGCGTATGCGCGAACGCTGCCGCCGCCGACGCAGATCAAGCCCGCGGCGGGGATCTTCCTGGAGTTCGCCCCGATCGAGCGCAAGTACGACGTGCCGTTCCGTCAGCGTGAGCTGCCCGGCGGCGGCAGCTTGGCGCATGGACGGTTGCTCGACGCCCTGGACGCCAACCTCGCCTGGTTTGGCCGCGACGGCGCCCAGACGCTGGAGTATTGGCTGGACCTCTCGCGGTTCTCGGGCTGGAAGCGACAGAACGTGAAAGCGATTCCGTGGCATGACGGCGTGTTCCGCGACGACCTCCGCACGTATGCCGAGCGCGGCGTGCGGCACGTGACGACGTTCGCGGCCTGGGTGGACGGCGACTACGTGAAACGTTTCGGCGACCCGCCGCTGGAAGCCTACGGCGCCGGCTTTCGCCCCTGGCGGATGGAAAACGGCCGGGCGGTCTCATGATGAAGGCGGGCAATCCTGCAGCACGGCAATGGCGGTACTACGATGACTGCAATCAAGCACACGGAATTCGAGTCCATGCCTGCGAGGCGCCTTCGAGCGTCTTTTGACGCAGCCACGATTCAACTGGACGAGCCCAACCAATTGCCTCGTAACGCCCAACGGCCCGTGACCGTCTTGCCGTCCAGTTGGCTGGCCGTCGAGCGGGCTGAATGGGCCGCGCTGAGCGCCAAGGAATTAGCTCAGGCTTACGACGACCACGAGCCAGACGACTCCGAAGCTGACACGCAATCATGAAGGAAGGCGACATGCGTATCGCCGTAGTGCTGATTTCCGCACTCCTGGTTTCATCCAGCTTGCACTTAAGCGGCGTGCTCGCGGCGACTCCGAGTGGAGCTGCGAACGCATCCTTGTCGCGCCGAGTCGAAGCCGACTGGGCGGCTCAGGAACGCCGTCTGCAGCGCACGTCCGACTCGTCTGAGTCCGTCCGCGCGGCGCTGCAGCGGGGCGAACGGTTGCTGGCGGATCTGCGGCGAGCGTCGCCGGAAACGCCGTTCGAGCCGGAGGCTTCCGCGCTCCGCGGCTTGCGTGGCGAAGTCGCCCAGGTGGACCGGCTCGACGCGGAGCGGCGTTTGGCACTGTACCACCAGGTGCGTTGGGTCGCGCGGAACTTGGCGCTCAAGAACCCGTTGCTCGCGGGCAAGCCGTTGGTCTTCATGGAGCGTCGCCGGTTCGTCTCGCAAATGCTGCACGAGTACCTCGGCTATTTCTACGACTACGGCGACGTCGCGGGGGGCGGAGTGTTCGTGCTGGAGGATCCTGGTCGGTCGTGGAAAACGCGCGACCTGATCGGCGGGCGATTGCCGCGCGGCAACTACACGACGCTGGCCCTGAGCTACGACGCCCGCACCGTTTACTTCGCTTTCGCCGAACGGGCCGGCGACAAGCCCGACTTCGACTCGCCTCAGCGGCGCTGTTTCCACCTCTATGCCGTCAACGCCGACGGCAGCGATTTGCGGCAACTGACCGACGGGCCGGAGGACGATTTTGACCCCTGTCTGCTGCCGGACGGCGGCATCGCCTTCATGTCCACGCGGCGGGGCGGTTTTGGACGCTGCCACAACCTGTGGGAACCGCTGCCGGCCTACACGCTGCACCGCATGAACGCCGACGGCAGCGACGTGCGGACGCTGTCGTGGCACGAGACGAACGAATGGCACCCGGCGGTGCTGAACGACGGCCGTATCGTCTACTCGCGGTGGGATTACGTCGACCGCTCCGCCGCCAATTTCCACGGCCTGTGGACGACCCATCCCGACGGCACGAATCCGGCGATTTTGTTCGGCAACTACACGATGCGGATCAACGCCTGTTTCCAGCCCCATGCCATTCCCGGCTCGGACAAGCTCCTGTTCGTCGCCGGCGCGCACCATGCGGACGTCGGCGGTTCGCTGGTCGTGGTGGACCCGCAACGGATCGCGTTGGAGCCGGGCAGCGGCGAGGACTCGTTCCATTCCATCACCGCGTTGACGCCGGAAGTGACTTATCCGGAAGCCAACGGGTGGCCGAAGAGCTACTTCCACGGGCCCTGGCCGCTGTCGGAGAACTACTTGCTGGTCGGCTTCAGCTTCGACACGCTGCCCGGCATGAGTTCCGGCGAGAAGCGAGACACCCGCACCGGGTTGTACTACTTCGACCGCTTTGGCAATCTCGAACTGCTGTATTGCGACGCCGAGGTTTCGTGCATGTACCCCATACCGCTTGCGCCGCGTCCCGTCCCGCCGCCGCTGCCCGGTTCGCGAGGCGAGGAATTGCAGGACGAGGGCGAGTTTGTCCTGGCCGACGTCCAGCAGAGTTTCCTCCCGCTGCCCGCCGGGCGGCCGGTCAGGCAGTTGCGCATCTACCAGGTTTTGCCCAAGACGCATACGCACGTAGCCAACCAGCCGCGCTTGGGTTACGCCAACGCGGAGAGTGCCCGCATGTTGCTGGGCACCGTGCCCGTCGAGGAGGATGGCTCGGCGTATTTCCGTGTTCCCGCGGGCAAGCCGCTGTATTTCCAAGCGGTGGACGCTGCGGGGCGAGCCGTGCAGACGATGCGCAGTGTGACCTACGTGCAGCCGCGCGAGCAGCGTGGCTGCGTGGGCTGCCACGAGCGGCCGGGGACCGTGGCGGCCAACCGCGCGTTGCTCGCCCTGCGCCGTCCGCCGTCGGCGATCGCCCCCGGACCGGAAGGCACGCGGCCGCTGAGCTTCCCGCGGCTCGTCCAGCCCGTGCTGGATCGCCACTGTGTCCGCTGCCACGACGGTCAGACCGGCCCTGGAAAAAGCCCGCTGGCGCTGACGGGCCAGGTCCAGGACGAATTCACGCGGAGCTACCAAAACTTGAAACCGTTTGTGCGTTGGAACGAGTGGGGCGGAGCCTCGCTGAATCAAACGGTGACACACCCCGGACGCAGCGGAGCGGATCAAAGTCCACTGACAGGAATCCTCGCCGACTTCGTCCACGCTTCGCAGATCGACTTGCCCGACGCAGACCGTCGCCGGCTGTTTCTCTGGCTCGACGCCAACGCGTCGTTCTATGGCACCTATACGGACGCCGAACGACTGGCCCAGCGGCAAGGCGAAGCGGTGCCGCCGCCAAGCGTCCAGTAGCCAAGCCAACTCGGAAGCGCACACCGGGCAACGCACCGGAAGGACCAGCACGGCGACCGCTCCGGGCCACCGGTTGTGTCGCAGAGACGTTTGGCCTGCGCGGCAGCGGAGCGGACACGATCGCAACCAGGCCGGTGCCGCTGCGGGCCGGGCCAACCCCAGGCACAGGACCGGGCTCGCGTCTGGCCGTCGCGCAAAGGACGCCGATCCGCTGGACCGGAACGACGCCATCCCTTAGAATCCTGTCAGCGGGCATCTGGCTTGGCCCGCCAGCACCGGTGGGGCCGGTGGGGTGTGTCCTGAATTCCAGCGAGACGTTTTTCAGTTCCTTGTGCCGGTCACGTCCGGGCGCTCATGTCAAAAACCGTCCACGTCTTCGATTATTTGGACGCCGAGGAGAAGTTTGAGCCGGCGAGCGTTACCGTTGTGTTCGGGGACGAATCGTTCCTGAAGCGACTGGCGCTGCGCAGTCTGCGGCAGCGTGTGCTGGGCGATGAGACTGCGCCCGCGGACCGCTTCGACGGGACGTCCGCCCAGTGGCGGGACATCCACGACGAACTGGCCACGCTGGCCCTGTTCGGCGGCGGCCGACGGCTGGTCCTGATCGACGATGCGGACGATTTCGTGGCCACGTTCCGAGAGAAATTGGAACTGTACACGGAGCGCTCCAAGTCGCGCAACGTGCTGGTGCTGGACGTGGCCACCTGGGCTGGCAATACGCGATTGTACAAGTGCGTGGACCAACATGGCTTACAGATTGAATGCCGGGCTCCGCAGAAGGCAACCCACAGCAAGAACAAAGTCCTGGACGAGGAGCGGATGATCAAGTGGCTGGGGTCCTGGGCCGCAACGGAGCATCGGGTCAAGCTGCCGGCAAAGGCCGCTCGGCTGATGCTGGACCTGGTCGGCCCCGAGTTCGGCCTGTTGGACCAGGAACTGGCCAAACTGGCTTTGTTCACGAAACCGGGCGGTGAACTGACGCAGGAGTTGGTCCACGACGTCGTGGGCGGCTGGCGAGCCAAGACGGTCTGGGAACTGCTGGACGCCGCGTGCGACGGCGATGCGGCAGAGGCCTTTTCGCAATTGGAGCGACTGCTGCAATCGGTCGATCATCCCGTCGCGATGTTCGGCCAGTTTTCCTGGTCGCTGCGCCGCTTTGCCGCTGCCACGCGGTTGTTTCAACGATTCGAACAGCAGGGCAAAAAACCCAAGCTGCGCGAGGTTCTGCAGAGTGCCGGATTCCGCGATTGGCCAGAAAAGGGCGGCCTCGAAAAAGCGGAACGCCGGCTGGTTCAAATGGGCCGTGACCGGGCAGGTCAGCTGTACCGCTGGCTGCTGGAGGCGGACCTGGCGCTGAAGGGCTCCCACTCCTCGCCCGAACGCTCCCGGTTCATCCTGGAGCAGCTGATCCTGCGGCTCGCGAAGCAATTAGGGCGTCGAGTTCCGCCCGCAACCGCGGCAAAATCTCGCCGTAACTGAAGGCCCCCACGAATTCGCCCGAGCGCTTCAAATGTACCTGGTGCGGACCGCACCAGAGCCCCAGATCGGCGTCGTCCGTCTCGCCGGGACCGTTCACCCGGCAACCCATCACGGCGATGGTGAGCGCGTGCTGCTGAGCATACCGCGTCATTTCTCTGACCCGCTGGGCCAGTTCGACAAAGGCTTCGTTCTCCACGCGCGAGCAACTGGGGCAGGAGATGATGTTCAAGCCTCCCTGACTCGACGGAATCACCGAGCGCACGCGGCCGGCGGCGATATCCGCCAGGATCTGTCGCCCCACCTGGATCTCTTCGGCTTTGCGCGAATTGGGCACGGTCAGGGAGACCCGGATGGTGTCCCCGATGCCGCGGCTGATGAGTTGTTCCAGCGCGATTTGCGTTTTGACGATGCCGTCCGGCGGGATGCCGGCTTCCGTGACGCCCAGATGCAGCGGCACATCGGGGCGGCGTTCGGCAAACCGGCGGTTGACCTCGATCACCTTCTGGGGGTCCGAATCCTTTAACGACACGCAATAGCGGGTGAAGCCGATCGAATCCAGCAATTCGCAGTGCTCCCACGCGCTGTCGAGCATTGGCGAAAGGGAATCCTGTGGGTCGTATTTGCCCTGCTGGGCCGGATCCACGCTGCCGCAATTCACGCCGATTCGCATCGCGCAATCGTGCTCCTGGGCGACGGCCGCCAGGTACCGCACTTTTTCCTGCCACGGCTTATCCCGCTCATGATGATACAGATGGCCGGGGTTGTAGCGGATTTTGTGGACGTGCGGGGCCACCAGTTCCGCCAAGCGATAATTCTCCTGCAGGTCGACGGACAGATTGGCGGAGCATTGTCGGCGGATCTCCGCCAGCGCCGTGGCGTCTTGAGTGCTGTCGGCGGCGATCCGCACCACGTCCGCTCCGGCCGACTGCAGGGCCTGGACCTGGCTCACCGTGGCATCGATGTCCTGAGTCCGCGTGGCCGTCATACTTTGCACAGCTACGGGATGGCAGTCTCCAATCACGACGGAACCGATACGCACAGCACGAGTTGGGTTGCGTGGGTGACTCACAGGTTCGTTAAGCCTTGCTGGGCAGAAGTAAGGGACTGGCCACGGACGCTCTGGCCGACGGTGACATTTTTCCCTGTGGATCGCCCGCTGGCAATGACGGGGAGACGAACCGGTGACGGCTGCTCGTCGCAGGCCAGCGGCAGCGGCTTCGGCTTCACATGCCGATATGTTCCAAAAAAGCCGGCCTTCTTGCGCCGTTGCAGCGACTCGCGTCAGGATTCTGATTGACACGGCCTATCCCGTGCCCTAAACTCGACTTAGGTCTTTCTGAGACACCGTAGCTGAGGGAATAATCCGTTGTGCGGCCGGCGAATAAGACGGTGCCTTGGGCGGCACCTGGCTTTTCGCATCCGTCTTCCCCGGCGTGATTTCCGGCCGAAGGAGAATGAATCATGGCAGCTCGTGAGAGTCAAGGACTTCAGGTTGCACTCATCCTGTTCGTGATGGTCACCGTCGTCCTGGCGGTCACCACCTATCTGTATTTTCGCAGGGCAGAAGAAAACGTGGGAAGGTATCTCGCCAAGGCCGAAGAGGCAAAACGCGAAAAAGAAACCACGATGAAACTGCAATTCGAGAATCAGGTCCTCAAGCACATCTTGGGCTATGACCGCAAGACGGAAGCCGAGCTGACGAGCATCAAGCAGGGCTTGGGCGGAAACGAACAGATGAAGCAGATCATGGACAACTATGACAAGCACATGAAGATGTACGGCGCCGGCTACGCGGGCCAGGATCTGAGCTATACGACGCTGCCGGAGCATCTGATCGTCGCCATCAACGCCCGCAATAAGAACCTGGTAGACGCGGATACCATGGCCAAGGACTTGGAGCGCCAGCGGGAGCAAATCAAGGCGGCAGAAGCGGCGCGAGCCAAGAAGGCCGAAGAGATGCTGGCAACCGTGCAGACCGATCTGGCCTCCGAACGCGAAAAGTTCAACGCCGAACGTACGCGGATCACGGAAGAAGGCCAAAAGGTCGCCGCGATCGTGCCACAAAAGAACCAAGAACTGGCGAAAGTGACCGCCGCTCACGCCGCGACGAAGGAGGAAATGACGCGTTCGCTCACCCAGCTGAATCAACTGTACGAGTCGCAGAGGGAACAGTTGGAGAAGATGAAGAAAGACGCGGGCGTTACCTACGAGCGGCCGGATGGCGAAGTGACTCTGGTCAATTCCCGCGCCAATACCGTCTGGATCAACCTGGGTTCCGCGGACAACGTCGAACGGCAGATGATCTTCAGCGTCATTGACCAAAACGAGACCGGAGTCACCCGGAGCAAGGTGAAGGGCCGGATTGAGATCACCCAAGTCAAGGACCGGCACACCTCGGAGGCGCGTATCCTGGACGAGGAGGATCTTGCCAACCCGATCATGCAGGGCGACAAGATCTACTCGCCATCGTTCCGCAAGGGCCAGAAGACCCGGTTTGCTTTGGCGGGCCTGATCGACATGGACAAGGACGGCAAAAGCGACCAGACGAAGGTCAAGGCTCTGATCACGATGAACGGCGGCTTGGTCGATGCGGAATTGCTGGAAGACGGCAGCATCGCGGGCAAGATAACGATGGAAACCCGGTATTTGGTCAAGGGCGATCGCCCTACGGACAAGACGAACCAGAAACTGATCGAGGGTTATACGGCGATGACGGGCGAGGCGACGCGACTGGGCATCGAGTCTATTACGCTCGAAAACCTGCTGGATCGCATGGGCTACGTTCCCGACAACCGGGTCGTGCCGATGTCTCGGCCTTCCGCCATCGGCGATGCCAAGAGCGAGGCTCCCCGGCCGAAAGCGTCGCCAACGGCAAGTCCTTGAGCCGGCGGCCAGAATGGCTGCCGTCTGCGAACCCGAAGAAGTCCGACCGTCAGGCCCAAACCTGGCGGTCTTTTCTTTGCGCCCACGCCCGCCGCTTCCGCCCCGCGTCCAAAGCGAATGCCCCCTTGCCGCTGGCTCCGTTTTCGCTTCTGCTAGCCCCAGCGGGAACCCCCCTAACCATCTCTGCGGACCCGACGACACATGCGAGCCGAAATCATCGCCCTCGGTGACGAACTAGCCAGCGGTCAGCGGCTGGACACGAACAGCCAGTGGCTCAGCCAACAACTGGCCGACCTGGGAATCCAGGCTTTCTTTCACACCACCGTCGGCGACGACTTGGAGGCGGGCACGGCCGTGTTCCGGCAAGCGGTGCAGCGCGCGGATGTCGTTGTGAGCACGGGCGGACTGGGACCGACGGCCGACGATCTCACGCGCGAGTGCCTGGCCCAGGTTGGCGGTGTCGACCTGGTCCAGGACGAGGCGGTGCTGGCCCAGATCCGGGCGTTGTTTGCCCGCCGCGGCCGCGAAATGCCGGAGCGGAACGTGGTGCAGGCCATGTTTCCGCGCGGCAGTCGTGTCATTCCCAACCCGCACGGCACGGCGCCCGGAATCGATCTCGAGGTGCCGCGGATCGGCCGCCCGCCGGCCCGCATCTTCGCCCTGCCTGGCGTGCCGGCCGAGATGCGCGACATGTGGAAGGCGAGCGTCCAGCCGGCCTTGGCCGCCCTGACCGGCCCCAACGGCCGCGTGATTCGGCACCGCTCGATCCACTGCTTCGGCGCGGGCGAAAGCGCGATCGAGGCCATGTTGCCCGACCTCGTCCGCCGCGGCCGTCTGCCGTCCGTCGGGATTACGGCCAGTCAGGCGACGATCACGCTGAGGATCGCGGCCAAAGGCTCCACACCCAAGGCTTGCCTGGCGGCGATACAGCCCACCGCCGAAACAATCTACCAGTGTTTGGGCAACCTGATCTTCGGGGAGGACGGACAGACGCTGCAGGACGCAGTGATCCTCCTGCTGGCGCAGCGGCGACAGACACTGGCGACGGTCGAATGCGGTTCCGGCGGCATGCTGGCCGCGTGGCTGAGTTCGGCCGATCCGGAACAGCGGGCATTTCAGGGAGGACTGGTGCTCCGCGACCCGGCGTCTCAACAAGGCCTGCTGAAGGCCGCTGGCAACGTCGCCGCAGCCAACCAGGCGGCGACGGCCAGCGATCCCGGAACGCTGGCCGCCGCGTGCCGGACCGCGTTCCGAACCGACTATGCCTTCGCCCTGGGGCCGTTTCCGCCGCCCGACTCGCCAGCAGCCGGTCCGGCGCCAGTCCAGTTCGCGCTGGCAGACGCGACCGCCGTGCGTCTTCATTCGACGCCCTACGCCGGTCACCCGGACATCCTGTTGGAGCGGACGGTCAAGGAGGCATTGAACTTCGTGCGACTGACGCTGCTCGGCGCGGATCGCACCGCTTCGCGGTAGACGGGATCTTCCCCGGCTGCCGTGCCCAAGGAAGTAACCCCACCAGAAACGAGGAGCACACCATGAAAACCGCTGTCATCACGATTGCCGCCATCGTCGCCGGGGCCGCGGGGGCTCGCGCCGCCGAACTTCACGTGGCACCCCAAGGCAATGATTCCAACCCCGGCACGCGCGCGACCCCGCTGCGCACAATCCAGCACGCGGCGGAATTGGCTCAGCCGGGCGACGTAATCATCGTCCACGAAGGCGTGTACCGCGAACGGATCAACCCGCCGCGCGGAGGTGCGTCGGACGCAAAACGCATCGTCTACCAGGCGGCACCGGGCGAGAAGGTCGAGATCAAGGGATCGGAGGTCGTCAAGGACTGGGTGCAAGTCCAGAATGACGTCTGGCGCGTCACGCTGCCCAATACCTTCTTCGGCGGCTTCAATCCGTACCGCGATTTGATCCACGGCGACTGGTTCAATCCCAAAGGCCGTGAGCACCACACCGGCGCCGTGTATCTGAACGGCCAGTGGTTGATCGAGGCGGCCAAGCTGGACGACGTGCTCCAACCCGCCGGCGACACCGGACTCTGGTTCGGCCAGGTGGACAACGAACGCACGACCCTTTGGGCACAGTTCAAGGGCGTCGATCCCAACGAGCAACTCGTCGAGATCAACGTCCGCCAGACGGTCTTCTATCCTGACAAGCCAGGCCGAAACTACCTCACCGTGCGCGGCTTCGTGATGCGCCACGCCGCGACTCCGTGGGCCCCGCCCACCGCCGAGCAGATCGGCTTGATCGGCACGCACTGGAGCCGGGGCTGGATCATCGAGGACAACGTGATCAGCCACTCCGTCTGTTCCGGCATCGCACTTGGGAAACACGGCGACCAGTTCGACAACACCTCGGCCAACACCGCCGAAGGCTACGTCAAGACCATCGAACGTGCCCAGGCCCACCCGATCCCCTGGACCAAAGACAACATCGGCCACCACCTGGTCCGCAACAACGTCGTTTCCCACTGCGAACAAGCGGGAATCGTCGGCAGCTTGGGACCGGTCTTTTGCGTGGTCAGCGGCAACACGATCCACGACATCCATGTGCGGCGATTGTTCACCGGCGCGGAGATGGCGGGCATCAAGTTCCACGCCGCGATCGATACCGAGATCAGCCACAACCACATCTACCGGACGACGCGCGGCCTGTGGCTGGACTGGATGGCGCAAGGCACACGCGTGACGCGCAACCTGTTCCACGACAACATCACGGAGGACCTGTTCGTCGAAGTCAACCACGGCCCGTTCGTCGTGGACAACAACGTTTTTTTGTCCGCGACCACCCTGCTCGACTGGTCGGAGGGCGGGGCGTATGCCCACAACCTCATGGCCGGGCGGATCGTGCCCCGCCCCGAACTGCGGCGCCTGACGCCCTTCCACAAGCCTCACTCGACCGATGTCGCGGGGCTGAAAAACATCGTGGGAGGCGACAACCGTTTCTACAACAACATTTTCGTCGGCGCGAACGGACTGTCTCCGTATGACGCCGCCAGCTTGCCCGTCTGGATGGACGGCAACGTCTTCCTCCAGGGAGCGACGCCTTCCAAACACGAACGAAACCCGCTCGTCCAACCCAAGGCCGACCCGGCATTGAAACTGGTCGAAAACGCGGACGGCTTTTATCTTGAGCTGACGTTTGACCAGCGTTGGACCAGCCCGGCGACGCGCCCCCTGGTAACCAGCGAACTCCTCGGCCAAGCGGCCATTCCCCAGCTTCCGTTTGAACAACCCGACGGCACGCCGATTCGGATCAACACCGACTACTTCGGCCAGCCTCGCAACGAGGCCAACCCCACCACCGGACCGTTCGAGAATCCGGGAAACGGCCGGCTCACAAAGTTTCTGTCCAGCGGCCTTGCAGGAAAGAGGTCAGCCAAAGAGAGATCGCAGGCAGGAAGCAAAGGGGGCTGAAAGGCCGCCGGTCACCTGTTCCAGCGGTTGAATCCGGCGGCCGCCACGGTCCCGATCCCTCAAAAGAGACGGGGCCCGGCGAATTCGCCGGGCCCCGTCTGTGCGAAACCTTCGCCGCGGCTCTGGAGCCGCGGCCACGTGTCGAGACAGCCTGCGTCTAGCCGTCAACCTTGTCGTCGATCGCTTGCATCTCGGCGGTCTCTCGCTTCGAGTTGCGGACCGCCCACACGATCGCCGCGATGAACACGATGCTGAGCATCAGGCCGATGATCCCGTTGGGCGGCATGTTGGTGGCGGGGTTCCTGTCGCCCGCCATGTTGAACGGCAACACGACGCTGGTGAGTGCCAGCATGGCCACCATGTTCATGACCTTGACCATCGGGTTGATGGCCGGCCCGGCGGTGTCCTTCAACGGATCGCCCACCGTATCGCCCGTCACGGCGGCCTTGTGCTTCTCCGACCCCTTACCCAAATTGCGGGCATGGTCGCGAGGCTCGTCCTCGATCATCTTCTTGGCGTTGTCCCACGCGCCGCCGGCGTTGGCCATGAACACGCCCAGCATCACGCCCGACACGATCATGCCGGCCAGGAACCCGCCCATGGCGTACGGCCCCAGCAGCAACCCGGCCAGGATCGGGCTGAGCACGCCTAGCAGGGCCGGGCCGATCAGCTCGCTCTGGGCAGCGCTGGTGCACAGGTTCACCACGCGGCCGTAGTCGGGCTTCTTGGTGCCGGCCCAGATTTCCTTGTCCCGGAACTGGACGCGGCATTCCTTGATGATGTAAAACGCCGCTCGGCCGACGGCCCGGATCAACATGGAGCTGAACAGCCAGGGCACGACGCCGCCGATCAGCAGGCCGATCAAGACTTTGGGGTCGGCGACGGTCAGCAGCGCCGAGTACTTCTCGTACTGCTCCTGTGACATCTCCATGATCTTTTCTTCGGAGCCCATCGCCAGCGTGGCGATAAAGCTGGCGAACATCGAGACGGCCGCGATCACGGCCGAGCCGATGGCGATACCCTTGGTTTCCGCCTTGGTGGTGTTGCCCACGGCGTCCAAGTCGGCCAGGATCTGGCGAGCCCGCTTGTAGTTCTCCTCGCCCATCTCGTCCTTGTCATAGCCCATCTCGCCGATGCCGTTGGCGTTGTCGGCCACCGGCCCGAACACGTCCATCGAAATCGTGTTGCCGGTCAGCGTCAACATGCCGATGCCCGCCATCGCCACGCCGTAGGCCACGAAGACCGCAGACGTGCCGGCGTAGCAGAAGACCGACAGCGCGATCGCTGCGGCCAGGACCAGCGTCGCCATCACGGCCGATTCATAGCCCACCGCAAAGCCCTGGATGATGTTGGTGGCATGGCCTGTCTGGCAGGCGCGGGCCAGGCTCTTGACGGGGGCGTGGCTGGTGTGCGTGTAGTAGCTGGTCAGCTTGTTCAACGCGATGGCCAGCATGATGCCGATGAAGCAAGTGATGATCGGCCGCGTGTCCGCCCCGGCGACCATGAACCAACCCGAGAGTTCGGTGGTGAAGTCCAGACCCGGGAAACCGCTGACGGCCTGTTTGTACTGGGTAAAGTAGGCCGCGTCGAACCGCAGGTACATCATGCCAAGGACGACAAAGCCGAGCACGGAAATGAAGGAGCCGATCCAGAAACCGCGATGGACACTGTGCAAAGCGGTGTCGGAGGTGTCGTTCGGGCCGGCCTTGACGGTGTACGTGCTGATGATCGACCCCAGCACGCCGATGCCTCGGACCAGCAAGGGGAAGATCACGCCCTTGTGGCCATAGCTGGCCATGCCCAGAATCATGGCCGCCACGATGGTCACTTCGTAAGACTCGAAAATGTCGGCCGCCATCCCGGCACAGTCCCCGACGTTGTCCCCGACGTTGTCGGCGATCGTCGCAGCATTGCGCGGGTCGTCCTCCGGAATGTCCGCCTCGACTTTGCCGACCAGGTCAGCGCCCACGTCGGCCGCTTTGGTGTAGATGCCGCCGCCGACACGCATGAACAAGGCCAGCAGCGTGCCGCCGAAGCCGAAGCCCAGCAGAGCTTCGTAGGCCTGTTCCCCGTAAACCATGAAAATGCACGTGCCGCCCAGCAGGCCCAGACCGTCGGTCAACATTCCCGCCACCGTGCCCGTGCGATAGCCGAGTTGCATGGCTTCGCCATAGCTGCTGCGGGCCGCAGTGGCCACGCGGAGGTTGCCGGCGGTGGCCAGACGCATCCCGACGAATCCGACGCACCAACTGAACAGGGCACCCATCAGGAAAGCGCCCGCACGCCCATAGGCAAACACCGGATCGTTGTACTTGGTAAACCACAGGGCGACCGTGATGATCACGATCAGCGGCCCAATCTTGCGGAACTGCGCACCCAGATAGGCGTTGGCGCCCTCGCGGACCGCGTCGGCGATTTCCTGCATCTTCTTGGTGCCGGTCGGCGCCCGCAGCACTTGGCTCCTGAGCATCAAGGCATACGCCAACCCCAGGATGGCGATCACCAGAACGGCGATCAAGCCGGTACGTTCCAACGTATCGTACTTTTCGTGGTTCAGCAACGGCTCGAAGAACTTGAAGTTGGCGCCGTGCGCGGAATGAGCCGTCGCCTCCGTCTCCTGCGCAAACGCGGGAAGCCAGAGATAGCCCGCCAGAAACGCCAGCGACATGATAAACAGAAATGCCGTCCTGGCGTGTTTACCCCTCATCGTCCTACTGAATCTGCCACCCATGTTACGTTGTACCTTTCGTGTGAATCGCGTTGATCAGGCTCACCGGGGATCGTAAACGCAAAGCGAAATTATGGCGAGATGACGGCAGTTTGCAAGTACGGTGGCAGTCTATCGTGGAGTTGAATTCCGCACGGCTTGCCCGCCCCACTGGCACCCCCGTCGCAGGCTACCTGGAATCTGCTATCTTATGCAGAACGTAAGGATTTACACCGCACACACCAGATGAGGGCGAAACCACCATGGCAGATGGCCCGAAAACTCCGATCTGGGTCGGTTTTGACTTGGGCGGCACTAAGATGCTCGCCAAGGTTTACGACGCGAATTTCCGAGAACTGGGGTCCGAACGGAAGCGGACCAAGGAGCATGGCGGGGCACAAGCCGGCATGGAGAGGATCCTGAAGACGATCCGCAAGGCCCTGGAGACCGCGGGGGTAAACCCCAAACAACTGGGGGGAATCGGCGTCGGGTTTCCCGGCCCAGTGGATATGCGAAACGGCAAACTGCTGGAAGCCGTTAATTTGGGCTGGGAAGACATGCCGCTGAAGAAGACGCTGGAGAGCGAATTCGGCTGTCCGGTCACGATCGCCAACGACGTAGATGTCGGGGTGTACGCGGAGTATCGCTTTGGAGCCGCCAAGTCAGCCCACTGTGTCGTGGGGGTTTTCCCCGGCACAGGCATCGGCGGAGGCTGCGTATACGAAGGCAAGATTTTTCGCGCCAAGTCCTGTTCCGCTATGGAGATCGGGCATATTCAGGTCAACCCACACGGGAAGCTTTGCGGATGCGGGCGGTACGGTTGCCTGGAGACCGAGGCCAGCCGTCTGGCAATCGCCGCCGAGGTGGCCAAGGCAGCGTACCGGGGCGAAGCGCCTCACCTGCGAGGAACCATCGGTTCGGATCTGCAGGAAATCCGCAGCGCCGTGCTGGCCCAGGCGATCAAGGAGGGCGACACGGTCGTAGAACAGATTATCCGCCGTGCCGCCGAGAAAATCGGGACGGCGGTGGGCAATTTGGTCACGATCATGTGCCCCGACGTCATCGTGCTTGGAGGCGGTTTGGTTCAGGCCCTGCCCGAACTGTTCCTGGAGCCAGTCACCACCGTGGCTCGCAATACGTGCATGCCGCCGTTGATCGACTTCTTCCGAGTCACCGTGGCCAAACTGGCGGACGACGCCTCCGTGCTGGGGGCAGCGGCATGGGCAGAAGAATGCCTGCAGGGAGACAATGGCGGCTCGAAGAAGAAGTCCTGAAAGCCGACCATCCGTTTTTGGGGTGGCCTGCCCAACTCGGAAACCCTGCTTGGCGTAACAGGTGGTTTCTGAGTAAGACTCATGAAGGCGGTCTGACCGGCCGTCGCACCTGGTCCGGAATTCCCATATCTCCGAACGACGTGCTGACATGTAAAAGCCATGAAAACGCTATTGATTCTCCGCCACGCGAAGTCGAGTTGGGATGATCCCGCCGTGCCGGACCATGACCGGCCGCTGACCGACCGTGGCAAGAAGGACGCCAAACGCATCGGCCAGTTGCTCACAGAACTTAGTCTGGTCCCCGATCTGATCGTCTGTTCAACCGCCAAACGCGCCCGCAAAACGGCGAACAAAGTCGCGAAGGCTTGCGGATATGGCGGCCCGATCGAAGTGAACCCGCGGCTGTATGAGGCCTATCCGGGGCATTTCATCGAGGTCCTCCGCGAGGTGGACGACGAACACGCGACCGTCCTGGTGGTCGCCCACAATCCGGGACTGGAAGAGTTGCTGCGGTACCTGACAGGGCAGAACGAATCCCTGCCCACGGCAACGCTCGCTCAGCTGACCCTGGACATCGATCGCTGGCAGAGTCTGTCGGTTCCTCCCGGTGGAAAACTCGCTGGCGTCTGGCGGCCAAAAGAACTGGCGTGACGCGATGAGAGCCGCAGGCACAGGCCCTTCCGCAACGGCAGCGGCGAACAGCCTGTTGAAAGAAGGGGGACTGGCTCCGAGTTCGTTTCCGAACAGCGTTGAAGAACTCCAAGCAAGAACGAACCTCGCGAGGTGCCGCGAGGTGCCCGTCCTTTTGCTGCCTTTTCCTTTTGCTGCCTTTTGCTGCTTTTTCTGAAGAGCCTTTTTTCAACGGGCTGCTAACGAACATGCCCTGCTGTCACTGACAGCAGCTTGTCGTCTCACGATCCGGACGAGGCAAAGGCATCGGTTCGCGGCGCGTCAACATTGCCCCTAATTACGGGAAGCGGTAGAATTCCGCGTCCCAGCGTTGCGCGCCGGCTGGACCGAATGCGGGATCGCTTTGCGCGGCGTGTCTCTGGATGGTTGGAACAGACGCGCGGCGTATCCTGAACGGATCGGGAAGTTGTCTCAGCCGGGACGTATCGACGACCGGGCCGCTTCGAGTGTCAAGGAAGACATCACGATGAGTACAGGACCAGCCAGTCCAGCGGCGTCCCTCTGTTCCTGCGAACAACGCGCCTCGCCCGCAAACTCCCCGGCAAGCCGCCTGGTCTCTGGGCGACCAACGGGTCAAGAGTTGCTGCGGTCGGGGCGGGCCGATCTTTCGAGGTGCCCGCGGGAGAGAATTTGCGTGGAATGGCGGTTTTGCCGGCCCGCGATTTTGGTAGCGACGGTGGATCGGGATGGCAGAATTCATGGGGGGCGGCGATGTGACCCCCTCTTCCGCCGCGCGCATTTCGGCTCAGGGGGCGAGAAATGCGACTGGGCTGCGAACTCTTTCAGGAAGGTCGAACGTAGATGAAGATGGAAGATCGTTGCAAACGGATCGAGTTGATCCTTTCGGACGTCGACGGCGTGCTGACCGACGGCGGAATCTATTTCGACAACCAGGGCATCGAAATCAAGAAGTTTCAGATCCGCGACGGGCTGGGGATCAAACTCTGGCAGAAAGCCGGCTTCAAGTTTGGCGTGCTGTCGGCCCGCACTTCGCACATCGTCAAGGTGCGGGCCGCGGAGCTGGGCGTGGAAGTGGTGCGCCAAGGATTTGAGAACAAGTTGCCGGTGGGCAAAAAAGTGATTGCCGAACTAGGGCTGAAGCCGGAGCAGGTCTGCCATATCGGCGACGATCTGACCGACCTGTCGCTGCTGCAATACGTCGGCTTGAGCGTCGCCGTCGCCGACGCCGTGCCGGAGGTCCGCGCGGCGGCCCAGTACGTCACGACCTCGCCGGGCGGCCGCGGGGCGGTGCGGGAAGTCGTGGAGTTGTTGTTGAAGGCCAAGCATCGTTGGGAGGATCTGATTCGGAACTACACACTGTGATTCCGGATCGCCAATCATGGTTTCCCGCTTCGTCCGCTTTGTCACGAGCCTGGCCACAGTCGTTTTCGCGTATTTCGCGTACCGGCTGGTGCTCGTGCCGTTCATCGAACCGGCCGCCAAGCCGCGTGCGGTCGCGGGCGAAGCGAGTTGGACGACCAGCGCCGATGCGCGCACGCAGGAATTGCAGGCGTTGTTTCCGCCCGGCAGCTGGGAACTCAACCGGCCCAAGGTCTTGGACACCGACCGGGCCGTGTTGCTGTTGCGGGACCTCCGCGAGTTGGATCCGTATCGGATCGAGTTGAAGCCGTGTACGTTGATTCTGTTTTCGGGCGGCGGCGAGGACCGCCAGGGGGCGCGGCCTGTCATCCTGCAGGCGGCCCAAGGCGCGGTGCTGACCTTTGCCGAGCCCATCAACCTGGCGCGGGGCCAGATTGGGCACCTGGACCGCGGTTCGCTGCCGGGTGAGGTGACGATCCGCAGTCCGGAGAGCCGGCCGGGGGCAGGGGACCAGTTGGAAGTGGTCACCCACAACGTGCAGCTGGCACGGGACCAGATCAAGGCCCCCCAGCCCCTTCGGTTTCGTTACGGGCCAAGCTACGGCAGCGGCCGAGACCTGATCATCTACCTGACTACGCCCGCCGGCATGAACCTGACCGAAAGCGGATCGCCGCGCAAGAACCGCGTGCCGCTTGTGTCGGCTGCGGAACTCGTGCACGTGGACCGCATCCGGTTGCAGTTGGACAACCCTCGCGAACTGGCGTCGACCGCCCAGGCCAAGGCCGAGCCCCCGGCCGAGAGCCCCGCGCCGTCGCTGCAGGTGGAGATCACTTGCCAGGGGCCGTTCAAGTTCGATTTCGCGGGCAAAGTTGCGACGTTTCATGACCACGTGGACGTGCTGCGGGTGCCCGCCGGCGGTCCCCTGGACCAACTGAATTGTCAACAGCTGTCGATCTACTTCGCGACGTCGTCAGATCGTCCTAAGTCCGGCGGCAAACCCGCCGGCTCAGCCACGCCCGATCTGCAGGGTTTGCAGGTCGAACGCATCCAGGCCCGCGGCGCGCCGGCCGTCTTACAGGCGCCGTCGTATGCCGCGACGCTGCGCGCGGAACTGTTCGAATACAATTTCCTGACCCGCCAGGTGCGGATCGAGGACGGGCAGAAACTGCTGCTGCGCTACCAGCAGTACGACGTCGAGGCTCGACAGCTGGAGTACCAATTCGCGGCCGGCGGTGGGCTGGGCCGATTGCAGGCTCGCGGCCCCGGCCACGCTTACGGCACGCTGCCCGGACAAGCGGACCGACCCGAAGCGGCGGGCCAGGCGCTGGAAGTCGCCTGGAACGACCGCGTGATGCTCCAGCCGCATCAGGGCGATCACGCCTTGTCCGTGCTGGGAGGCGGGACGCTGCGGATGCACGGCGAGGGCGAATTTGCCGCCCGCGATTTGCATCTGTGGATCAACGAATCGCCCGATCCGGAAGCGCCCCGCGGTCAACCGCGCTTCCGCTATCGGCCGCTCCGGATGCTGGCCGAGGGCGATGTCCGCGTCGATTCCTGGCAACTGGCAGGAACGACGCAGCGGGCCGAGGTCTGGATCCGTCACGAAGACGCCCCGGAAGCCGCTGCCGCAACCGCCGGTCCCAAGCAGTCCCAGGACCCTGCCCAACGCCGAAGATCCAATCAGAAATTCGAACTGGCCGCCGACCACCTGCAGACCCAGTTGGTGCGTCGCGGCCAGGAAACGATCGTGGAGCATCTGGTCCTGGACGGCCAAGTTCGACTGCGGGAAGTCCGCACGGAGAAGGCGGGCGACGTGCCGCTGGCGATCGTCGGCGACCTGATCCAGGTCGACCATGCCAATACGACCTCGGCCCGCGTCCACGTGAAGGGCCGGCCGTCAGAGGTGTCGGCCCGCGGCCTGACCGTCGCAGGCGACACGATCCAGTTGAGCCGCGGCGAGAATCGCATTTGGATCGACAGCCCCGGCAAGATGCTGCTGCCGGTGTCGGCGCAGCGGCGCGGGGCGGGACCGGGACCGGCGGCGGATTCGGCCGCGTCCCCACCGTTGAGCGTCGCCTGGGGTGGCCGCCTGGACTTCGACGGCCGCACGGCCCGATTCCTGCGCGACGTGCACGTCAGCGGCGTTCAATGGTCGCAGCAAGGCGAAGTCTTCGACCTGCTGGTCATGGGCCACGAACTGGCCGTGACCCTCAACCAGAAGGCGGACTTGAGTTCTGACAAACCGCCGCAAAACCTGGACGTCCAGGAACTGGCCTTTGTGGGCGGCGTGTATCTGCAGAATACCGGCCGGCTGGCCGGGAGCCAGACTTCGTACGATCAACTGCAGGTCCGAGACCTGACGATCGACCAAAGCACCGGCCGACTGCATGCCTACGGTCCGGGTTGGGGCAGCTCGGTGCGGTACGACCAGGGGCTGGCGGAGAAAAACCTCAACCCGGCCTCTCCGGACGAAGCGTCCGAGCCGCGTCTGGTCTATCTGCGGGTGGACTACGAGGACGAAGCCGTCGGCAACGTGCTGGCGAGGGAACTGGAATTCCGCGGACGCGTGCGCACGCTGTACGGGCCGGTCGAGGCTTGGGACAAGACGCTCGATCCCAACCCGGCGGAAGGGGTCGGACGCGGGCAGTACCTGCTGACCAGCGATCAACTGGCGATCGCCGACGCCGCCGCGCGAGTGAATGGCCAGGAGGCCGGCCTCGAATTGACGGCGTTGGGCAACGCGAGCATCGAAGGCCAGGCGTTTTCGGCCCGCGCGTGGCGCGTGGCCTACGCCAAGGCCAAGGAACTGGTCATCCTGGAAGGCGACGGCCGCGCCGACGCGGAACTGTGGCGCAAGGGCAGCACCACCCCCGACGCGGCCGCCCAGCAGATCCGCTTCTGGACAAACACGCAGAGCATCCAGGTGGACGGCGGCCGGTTCTTGAACCTGGGCCAGGTCGCCGGGTCGCTCGAACTGCCCAAACGCTGAACCGGTCTCCGCCGACAAGGCGATCGGACGCTGTCGCGGCCGTTCTGCGGAAATCGGAGCAAGCGGCGTTTCACGAAGGCAGAACGTCTGCTCCGTCTTGGACCGGTGTTTCGCTTGGCAACTCAGGCGAATCCGTTGAGCTTTCTGCATGGGGCAGGCTCCCCTTGCCATCCGGGATGCCCGTCGGAAAGACCACCTCGAATCAATGGCCATGCTCAGCCTGGAACATGAATTCGCTCCCGCGATGGACGCCCGCGCCGGACTGGACTTCGTCAATCTACCACTGCATCCCCGTGGGAAACACCAGCCCGGAAAAGAACACGAACAGGCTCGCGATCGCCACCACGAACAGCAACCACCACGTGACCACGCTCGTGTACCAGGTCGTGCCCAAATCGGCAAAGATGTTCAGCTGGCCCCAGTTGATGGTCACGTCGTCGCCGACTTGGTCGGGCCGAGGCGGAGCAGTGTTCAAACTCACGGCCGTACACACCAGGCAGCACAACAGCCAATTCAGTGCCGCCTGGTTGGCGTACGGCGTCAACCAGGCCGGGGGCGCCGCCGCGATTCCCAGGTATACCTTGACGCCAATCCCAAACGCGAACCCGAACAGGACCGCCGCCAACGCTCCGAGGCTGTTCACGCGCCGCCACAAGATGCCCAGCAAGAACACTGCGGCAAACGGGGGAGCAAAAAACGCGTACAACTCCTGGATGTAGACGAACAATCCGCCGCCCAGAACGCCGATGAATCCGCCCAGCACAATGGCAACGGCCAAAATGACGACCGACGAAACCACCCCCACCCAAACCAGATGCTGGTCGCTGGCGTCCTTCCGAAGCAGGCGTCGGTAGATGTCCAACGTGAACACCGTGGCCGTCGAGTTCAGGACCGCGTTGACCGTCGACTGGATCGCCCCGAACAGCCCGGCCAGGAACAGCCCGCGCAAACCTACCGGCATCAGCGTCTGCAGCAAGTGAATGTACCCTTGGTCTGCTGTCCGGCCCACCTTGTCCCAAGACTGCAACAGCAGCTCCGGCCGCATCGCAAACAGGATCAGGCCCGGCAGCACGACGATCACCGGCATCAGGATCTTCATGAACCCCGCAAAAACGATCCCCATCCGGGCGTGATAGCCGTTCTTGGCGCCCAAGACGCGCTGGATCATGAACTGGTTCAACACGTTGTACCAGACGCTGACCGAGAAGATCCCCAGCAACAGACTCGTCCAGGGGTGAGTCGGATGGCTGGCCGGCTGGAAGACCGATAGCCGATTGTACGAATCGGTCCCGCCCAGGCGGTGGACGTGATGCGCGACCGCCTCGGCCCACGCGCCGCTGTCCGCCCGGTTCCGTTCAATCATCACGCGGAAGCCGTCGGCCAACGAGCCCTCGCCCGCCAGGGCGTCCAGCCCCAACGCCGTGACCACCAACCCGCCGGCGACCATCACGACGACCATGAACAGGTCCCCCCAGGCCACCGACGACAGCCCCCCATACACGGCCCAACCGCCCGCCACAATCCCCAGCACGATGATCGACAGCCAGAGATCGAATCCAAACAGCTTCTCCAACGCCACGCCGCCACCGTACAGCACGGCCGCCAGAAAGGCCACTACGTTGCTGATCACCGTCACCGCCGCAAACATCTGCCGCAACGTCAGACTGAACCGCCGCTCCAGGAACTCCGGGATCGTAAACACCCGCGACGCCAGCAGAAACGGAATGAAAAACCAGATCAGCAGCGAGAACGTCACGACGTTCATCCACTCCGACATGGCCACGCAAATCCCGTAGACCGTGGCCGCGCCGATCATGCCGATGAAATGTTCGGTGCTGATGTTCGAGCCGATGAACGAGCCCCCGACGACGTACCACGGCAAGCGTTTCCCCGCCAGGAAATAGTCCGTCGTGCTGCCCCGCTCGCCGCGGCCGAACCAGTAGCTGACCGCGGATAGCCCCAAGAAGTAAAGGGCAAAAGCTGCGTAGTCCCACCATCCCAACGAAAACGAATGCGGATCAGCCACGGAAAGAGCCTCCTCGGCTGGGCGGATAAAGCGGTCGCAGACAACAAACACTTCGACGCATTCAAGACGATAATCGAGCCTGAATCAAGGCCGGTCCCCGTCGTCCGCAGGTAGGGTGGGCCAGAGCGGACCATCATCAAGCCCGAGCGCACCACGCCACCCGCCCCCACCACCGCCGAGCCGGAACCGCCCATCAACCAGCGCCGGCCCACCGGAACACACCCTCCATCCCGCCGACGCCGCATCTCTCCACACCGTCGCTGCTGGTCGTAGGCTCAGACTAACTGATCTCTGGCCCTCGCCAGTCGGTGCATTATGCGTGGCAGTGGGTTGATTAGCAGACGGTTATGACTGCTTGCCAGCGTGGAGCCATGTTCAGAACCAGCCATCGCCCCGCCCCGCGACCTGTTCGGCCACCACGCTGCTTGCCAGCGTGGAGACGCAGTAACGGATTCTCTGTTGGATTCGCTCTGGTCTTGAACACCGCTCCGCGCTGGCGAGCAGCGTGGTGGCGAAGAATCCGATTTGTTCGGGGAGTCATCGCTGGTCTTGAACACCGCTCCACGCTGGCGAGCAGCGTGGTGGCGAAGGCCAGACTGCCCCACAAAGTTGCCTCGGACCCCGCGGTCTGAACCGGCGAGGCCCTGGGCATGCCGCCAGTTCCCGCTGAAACCGGGAAGTTATTTTGGCCTCCGTTCCTAGCGGGCAGCAGAACGATCCGCCGGGCGATTCGGCGGCATTCGCGATGCCGGGCGGGAAAATCGCGAGTTCTACCAGCACCACGGTTGCACATCGCTGGGGCCAGCGGCTAACGTGGAGGCCATGCTAAACGACATTCTCATTACTCCAAGGGTCGAATCGCCGCGGCGCGAGTTGATCGAGCGGCTGGCGCACCAACTGGAATTGGCCCTGGACAGCCCGCGGGGTCAGTCGCAGCCGATCGGCCTGACCGACCTGCTGGAACAGCTGGGCGCTCAACTCTGGGACGCCGCCGGACTGGATCCCGCGAAGCTGGCCGACGACTTGGACGCCGCCCGCGACGCCCAGCAGCCGTTGCGGCTCGTGGTGACCGACCCCGACACGCTGGCCTGGCCGTGGGAGACTCTGTACCACGGCGACGACCGGCTGCAGTTCTTGGCCCAGCACCCTTGGTGCATCCTGCTCCGCCGACTGGCGGGCCGCGGGACGAACGTGCCGCAGGCCCTGCCGCGCCCGTTCCGCTTGCTGCTGCTGCTGGTCGCTTCGCCCGAAGACTTGGACGCGGAACGCTCGCGGCTGGATTACGAGCAGGAAGAAGAACTGCTGTACACCGCCCTGGACCGGCCCTTGGCCCGCGGCGAAGTGGTGATCGATGTGGCCGAGGACGGCTGTCTGGAGACGCTCTGGGACCGGCTGCGGCGGAACCAGTACCACGCCGTCATCCTGAGCATGCACGGGGCCACGGCCTGCAACGCTCAGCAGCAGGCGGAGTGGGGCCTGCTGTTCGAAGATTCCCGCACCGGCCGGGCCCGGCCCGTGGCGGGCAGCGATCTGGCCGCCGGCTTCGACGAACTGCCCGGCACGCGACCCGGCCTGGTCATGCTGAGCGTCTGCCGTACCTCGCGGCTGGAAGAGAACCAAGGGGTCATCACCAGCGTGGCTCAGCGCTTGCACGTCGGCGGCATCGAACGCGTGCTGGGTATGCGGCTGAGCGTGCTGGACGCCGCGGCGGCGGCGCTGACGGCGGGGTTGTTCGAGTGGCTGATCGCTGGCTTGAGCGTAGGCCGCGCGCTCAGCCTGGCCCGCCGCGAACTGGCCACCGGCGCTTGGCTCGCCGACAAGTCCGCGGGCGACCATCCGCGGCGCGACGGCCCGGACAGCGGCAAGCCTGCGGTCGATCCGTGCGCCCAATGGACCTTGCCCGTGCTGTTGGACCGCACGGCCGATGGCCCGCTGGTGGACCTGCAGCGCCAGGTCGATTTGCGTCCCGTGGCCGCCCTCCCGGAACGGATTTCCGGCGACGGCTCGCTGGCCATGCCCCAGCGGGCGACGTGCGAGCGGAATCCCCAGGTGCGTGTCTTGGGCTTTCGAGCCCCGTTTGAATTGGACCGGTTGTACACCCTGGTCGACGCCGCGTTTCCGCGCCACGAGCCGCTGGCGCTCCTGCGGCAAGCCTGGGCCGTGCGCGAGAATGGGGTCAGGCTTACAGGATTCAATTCTGGCCGATAGACGTCCAACTACTTGAAACGACCTTGCTCGGCCAAAATTGAATTCTGTAAGCCTGACCCCAAGCAGAACCGAGGAGACCAATCATGCCCGAAAAACGCAAGACGTTCCGCGTCCGCTGCCTGCACTGCGGGAAACCGTCGGCCATCCAGGTCCCGCGCACCTGCGTCGAGCCGGGCATCACGATCCGCGGCGTGGTCACCGCTGAACCGCCCGCTGTGCAACGCTTGGACGACGACGCCGGAGACGCCGACACGTGATGCCCGCCGCCGTCGAAAACACTCGCGTCCCCATTCACGGAGTTGAACCATGCACCGTTCCGGATTACTGAAGGCACTGGCCGTTCTTTCCTGTCTGGCGGCCACTCTGGCGGCCGTCTCGTCCAGCCCTGCGGCGGAGGACGTGTTGCCCGGCGTCGATCGAGTCCTATTCCTGGGCGACAGCATCACGTACGACGGCAAGTATGTCGCGTATGTCGAGACCGAATTGCTCGTGCGCTGCCCCCAGCGAGCGTGGCAGATCGTCAACTGCGGCTTGCCCAGCGAGACGGTCTCCGGGCTGTCGGAGGACGGCCATGCGGGCGGCAAGTTCCCTCGGCCCGATCTGCACGAGCGACTGGACCGCGTCCTGGACCGCATCAAGCCCGAGCTGGTGTTCGCCAGCTACGGCATGAACGACGGGATCTACCTGCCCCGGGGCGACGAGCGGTTCCAGCGGTTCCAGGACGGCATGCGGCGATTGCATCAGAAGGTCGAAGCCTGCGGCGCAAAGATCGTTCACCTGACGCCGGCCGTGTTCGATCCGCTGCCGATTCGCGCCAAGCTGGTCCCGGCGGACAAAGTCATTTCCGGCCAGATGTACGCGGGCTATAACGAGGTGCTGGACCGGTACTCCGATTGGCTGCTGGCCCAGCGCGCCCGAGGCTGGCACGTGATCGACCTGCACGGTCCGATGAAACAGGCGTTGGCGGCCGTGCGGACCCATGACCCCAAGTTCACGTTTTCGGGCGACGGAGTCCATCCGAATCCGGCCGGGCACCAGGTGATGGCGAGGGCGCTGCTGCAGGGTCTGGGCGTGCCGGAGGATTCGCTGGCCGCCGCGTTCGGCCAGTACGACGACGCGACGTCGAAGCGTGCCCGGCTGTTTGTTTTGGTCCAGCGGCGGATGCGGACCATGACCGACGCTTGGCTGACCGCGATCGGCCACCAGCGTCCCATGCGTGCCGGTCTGCCGCTGGATCAGGCGCAGAGTCAGGCCGCCGAGTTGACTGAACAGATCCGGCAACTAGCACCGAATGGGAAACCGCCACAATAGGCTGCCATGGAGGATGGCACGCTCGCGCGCACAGGGGTCAGGCTTACAGAATTCTGTTTTGGTCGATGCTGACCCCGACCATCTGGCAGGACTTTGCTTGACCAGAATTGAATTCTGTAAGCCTGACCCCGGCACCGAAATCAGTGCCGTGCTGGGTTGGCCAAGCCGCGATGAACCACGTCACCCTGCTCAGTTTCGGGAGCCGAATATGGACGAATTCACTGGCCACGCGCAAAGCCCTCGACAGAGCCCGCACCGGCCGTCGTCATCGGGCGTCCGGTTAGGCATCCTGCTCGGCCTGCTGCTGGCCGTTTTCGCGCTGTGGATCTTGCGGTCTCGCTGGCAACCGCCACCGGCGGAGCCTCGGGCCATCACGCCGCGCGGCGACCTGGCGGCGGACGAACAGTCGATGATCGCCCTCTTTCGCCAGGCTTCGCCCTCGGTGGTCCACATCACGACGATGGCGGTCCGGCAAGACGCATTCAGCTTCGACGTCATGCAGCTTCCGCAGGGAACCGGTTCGGGGTTCATTTGGGATGCCGCCGGCCACGTGGTCACGAATTTTCACGTCATTCAGGAGGCGGACGCGGCCACGGTGACCATGACCGATCATTCCACTTGGAAGGCGCATCTCGTCGGCGCTTATCCCGACAAGGACCTGGCCGTGCTGCGCGTGGACGCTCCCGCGGCCAGCCTGCACCCGATTCCGCTCGGCACCTCGCACGACCTCCAGGTCGGACAGAAGGTCTTTGCCATCGGCAATCCGTTTGGCCTGGACCAATCGCTGACGACGGGCATCATCAGTGCCTTGGGGCGGGAGATCCAGTCGGTGACTCAGCGTCCGATCCGGGACATGATCCAGACCGACGCGGCGATCAATCCGGGGAATTCCGGAGGCCCGCTGTTGGACAGCGCGGGCCGGCTGATTGGCGTCAACACGGCGATTTACAGCCCCTCCGGCGTGTCGGCCGGGATCGGGTTTGCGATTCCGGTGGACGAGGTGAATCGGCTCGTGCCGCAACTGATCCGTCACGGCCGCGTGATTCGGCCGGGGTTGGGAATCCAAATCGGCCCCGACCGCTTGGCCGCCGAACTGGGACTGTCCGGCGTCCTGATCCTGGGCGTCGTGCCCGACGGCCCGGCGGCCAAAGCGGGCATTCGGCCCACGCGCCGAATGTCGGGGGGCCGGATCGAATTGGGCGACGTGATCGTCGCCCTCGATGGCCAACCGATCCGGTCGGTGGAAGACTTACTCACAGCGCTCGATCGCCACCAGGTGGGCTCCCGAGTCAAAGTCACGCTGTTGCGCGACGGCGCGGAAGCGGTGATCGACGTCGTGCTGGAGAGCGTTTCGTAGCCAGCGACACGACCGCCGACGTTACGTGCCGTCAGAACGGCGTATCCAAGTCATCGTCCACAAACGCTTCCGATTCGGACGGCAGCGGAGCCCGGTCGTCCGACTTGCCGCCCGGCCGCACGACCTTGAACCCCGTCGCTTCGGCGCTCAGGAAGAACTTCACTTCGCTGTCCGCGTCGCGCTGCCACTTGCGGCCGCTCAGCCGGAAGGGCACATCGACTTCGTCGCCCACGTTCAAATCGTCCACCGCATCGCAGCCTTCCTGGACGAATTCCAGCGGAATGTAATTCGTAAAGCGTCCCTTGTCCTGTTCCAAGACCACCAACCGTTTACGAAATCCCTTTTGACCGAATGTCTTCGTGTCTTCGATCAGATGCACCGTGCCTCGAACCGTCCAGTCGCTCATAATCCAGTCCCCGTCTTGATGAAGAAGCCGCCGGCGCTGACTGTCCCTCGACCGTCCGGAGCGTCTCTGGCGACCTGACTGCGAATGGTATCCCAAGCCGGCGGCCCTTACCAGTCGGGCCAACTCGGACTTTGCCCCCGCCTGTTGCCGCCTTGTAGTAGTTTTCCGCCGTAGCCGTGGGAATCTGCAGCATCGAGGCGACTTCGGACAGCGGCAGCTCTTCGCACAGCCGGCCGTACAGCACCCGGAAGTAATCGCCCTTTCCTGCCCGGTGCAGGTCCGCCAGCAGCGTCTGGACGGTACGTTCCAACAGGTCGTCGCCCCACGCCTGATAGAAGACATCCGTCTGTTCCTGAGACGGTTGCCCCGGCGCCCATGGCCACGATGCCGATCGCGCCGCCCCCGATCGCGATCCCGCCGATCGCCAGTCCGCCGATCGCCAGCACGCCGACTGCCAGACCGCCGAGGCTGATGACGCCCAAAGCCCCGCCCCCGATCGCGATCAGCCCGATGGCCGCTCCCCCGACCGCTACGGCTCCTCGCGCGACGCCTCCGATGGCGATGTATCCCTTGGCAGCGCCGCCGATCGCCAGCCAACCCGTGGCGATATCGCCGATCGCAATCACGCCTCGGGCGTGCCCTCGCGTCTCGCCTTGCTCTGGATCGGGCCCGAAGGCAAGGGCCACCAGGGGAAGGCCGCCCAACGTTTTCGACGAGCGTTTTCGGATGTTTTGTGCCGGCTGCATTGGGGATGCCTCCACGACAGGCGGACGGTGCGAAAACGAGCCTGGACCGGAGTGCAGTTTACCAAGAACAAGCCAAGCAGGCAAAGAAGAGCCACGCGAAGGCCGCGTTCAGACGACGAACGGTGGACAGCAAGCCTGCGGCTGGACAGCCATCAACGGCGGCGCGGAACGGGGAACGCCGGGGAACCGGATGACGCCGTGCTCGCGGCAGCTTCGCAGCGGTGCGGTTCGCCCCGTCACGTCGCGCTTGCGGACTCGGATTTCAGTGATCGGTTTCCGCGTCTGTCGGCGTCAAGCGGGTTCCCAGGGTCGAGACCGTTTTGATTTGGATCTTGCCGCCGGCGTAGGGGACTTCGGCAAGGAGTGTCTGCGACACGCGGGACTCGGCAAGAAAGCCCGCCGCGGCGTCGAACCGGTAGACGCCCTGGAGTTGTTGCCGCGGCCATCGATCCGTCGCGGCCGCCGCAGGCGAAGCGGCGTCCCCGGCGAGTCTCATGTCGGTCGCGATGCGGATTGTGTCCAGCGTCCGTTGTCCGTCGCGGACCGGGCCTTCATAGGTGCAGGTGTCCGTCGCGACCAGGCGGCCCAACGGCGTGTCCAACTGGCGCGTGACGGTCCACTGGTCGCCCGCGTTGACGGGGTCTTTCGGCAGCGTGCCCAACGCCCGATGCAGCGTGCGGCTCATGCCCTCCTTGGTCAGCAGGGATTTCCAACCGCTCAGGGCCGGCAGGTCGCGCAGCAAACGGTCCAATTCCGCAGCGCGCCGCACGTCGAGGATTTCGCCGCGGGGCGACAAGCTCATCCCGATCCTGACGCGCAGCAGCGGGCGCACGGCGTCGGCCAGCGCCGTGACGTCCGCCGCCGGTTCCTCCGGCGAGGCGGAATCGTAGACGCTGGCTTGGCCGTCCGGCGAGGCGGTCTTCAGCCACAGCCGCGTGAACGCTTGCGTCAGCTGTATCGTTCCGTCCGCAGCCTCGCCGTCGACGGTCCAGCGGAGATCGCAGCCCGCTTCAATCTGGACCGCGGCGACGGCGTCTTGGACCGTGGTTTGCGTCCGCGTCGTCTGCGTCAACTGGACGTTCAGTGCCGTTCCGGAGGGCAGGTTCCAGCGCAACGTGGTTTCCCCCGCGGCAGCTGCCTCGGGCGCCCAAGCCAAGACGGCGTTCAGTACCGTTGTCACGATCGGGGCCAACGCGCATGATAAGGACATGGGTTCGCTGAGCGCCTTCCTTCAATCGCTGCCGTTTGCCAACGCCGCCATGTTGCTGTGGGGACTGGCTGCGGGTCTGCCGATTATTATCCATTTGCTCAGCCGGCGGAAGTATCGGGAAACGGCGTGGGCGGCGATGGACTTTCTGTTGGCCGCGGTCCGCAAGAATGCGCGGCGGATTCGCATCGAGCAACTGATCCTGCTGCTGGTCCGCGTGGCGGTTCTGGTCGCCCTGGCGGTGGCCCTGGCCGATCCGGTTTTCTCGCTGTCTGCTTCGCTGAGTGCTGCGCTGGGCTCAGGCGGGCGGACGCATTACCTGTTGGTCTTGGACGTTTCCTACTCGATGGACTACCGCACCGGGGACAAGAGCCGGCTGGACCGGGCCAAGGAATTGGCGGCGCAGGTCGTCCACGACAGCCGCCAGGGGGACGGGTTCACGCTGGTGCTGATGGGCGATCCGCCCCAGGTGGCGATCTCCGATCCGGCCTTCGATCCGCGGGACGTCGCGGACGAGATCGAGAGCCTGCGGGTGCGGCATGGCGGCGCGAGCCTGTCGATGACGCTCGCAGAAATCGAAACCGTGTTGCAGGAGGTCCAGCGACGGCAGACGCGTTTGACGGCGACGCGGATCTGTTTCTTTACCGATCTGGGACGGACCACCTGGGAGGAGGCGGCGACGCCGGATTGCGGCAGCCGCATGGGGCGTCTTGGCGAGAAGGCGTCGCTGGCGCTGTTCGACGTCGGCCAGGCGGAGGCTGCCAATCTGGCGGTGACCGCGTTCGAGTTGCGGGATGCCCTGGTCACGGCCGGGCGGAATTCCACGTTCGAGGCCGAGGTGCAGGCGTTCGGCTCGCGCGAGCGGACCGGCAAGCGGATCGTGTTGCTGGTCGACGGCCAGCAAGTGCGGGCGGAGAGCCTCGAAGTTCCCGCCAACGGCCGGGCCACGGTCTCGTTGACGCACACGTTTGATGCGCCGGGCGAGCACCAGGTGGAAGTCCGTCTGAGCGACGACGCCTTGCCGCTGGACAATCATCGCTGGTTGAGCGTCCCGGCGCGGGAGACCGTCGAGGTGTTGTGCGTCGAGGGCCGCGAGGGCGCGGCTCGCCACCTGGCGTATGCCTTGGAACCCGGCCGGACTTCCAGGCCGCGGGTCCGGCCGTCGATCCGGCTGGAGAACGCGCTGCTGGAGCAGGATCTCAGCCGCTTTGATTGCGTGGCCTTGTGCAACGTCGCACGATTCAGCCGCGAGGAAGCCGACGTGTTGTACGATTACGTCAGCAGCGGCGGCGGGTTGCTGGTGGCCCTCGGCGACCAGGTCCAGCCGGAGAGCTACCACGAGCGGTTGGGCGGGGGAGCAAGCGGCAGGCGGCTTCTGCCGGCGCGGCTGGAGCGGGTTGCCCCGGCGGGCAGCTACTTCTTTGCGCCGCCGGACTATCGGCATCCGATCGTCGCGGCCTTTGCCGGTCACGAGCGAAGCGGGTTGCTGACGACGCCGGTTTGGAAGTACGTGCAAGTCCGGCCCTACGATTCGGCCGCCGCCCGCGTGGCGTTGCCGTTCGACAGCGGCGATCCGGCCATCCTCGAACAGTCCGTGGGGCGGGGCCGGGTGATCCTGCTGACGACGGCGGTCAGCCCCGACAGCGTCGACCGCGCGACGGATCCCCCCACGCCGTGGACCGCGCTGACCACATGGCCCAGTTTTCCGCCGCTGGTGCAGGAGATATTGGCCTTTGCGGTCCGCGGCCGGTTCGCCGCCCGGAACGTACTGGTCGGCGATTCCCTGGAGGGTTCGTTGCTGGGCGCCACGCCCACCGAACCGCTGACGGTCCAGACGCCGCAGGGCGAGACTGAGCGGGTCCCGCTGCAGCACACCGGCGAGATCAGCACATGGTCTTTCGGCGGCACTGCGGCCAGCGGTGTGTACGCGGTCGGCTTCGGCCCGCCCCTGGACCGAATCAAACAGTTCGCGGTGAACATCAACCCGCGGGAGAGCGATCTGGAGCGGATCGATCCGGAGTGGTTGCCGGGCCGATTCGATCCGGAATTCCACGCCGACGCCGCGGACGGCGGGTTGCCGTCCACGAAGCCGGCCCCGTACTTCCGCTACTTTCTGGGACTGGTCCTGGCCCTGTTGCTGGCCGAGACAGCCCTGGCCGGATACTTTGGAAACGCGTCGGCATGAGCGAATCCCTGGTTGGAGTCTGGAGCGATCTGCGCGATTTCGTGCTGGCCCGCGGCGCGCCCGGCACGGAGATCACCCGTTCGCACTCTTGGCCCTGGGGACCGTCCGTAGCGATCGTGTTGGTGGTGCTCGCCGCCGCTTTCGTGATCGGCATCTACGCCCGCGAGCAAGGCCGCGCCGGGCGACTGCAAAAGGCGGTCCTGGCGGCCCATCGGATCCTGTTAATCGTGCTGGTCGTGTTCCTGCTGTACGGCTGGATGCTGCACCGGCATCGGACCGATTTGCCCGATCTCGTGTTGCTGATCGACGACTCCGGCAGTATGGCGACGGTCGACGAGTACCACCAGGACGCCGAGCGGGTCGGGCTGGCTCGCCGCGTCCAGGCCGCCGGGCTGACGGAGCTGTCGCGTCTGGACCTCGCAAAGATGCTGCTGCTGGAACGTAACGGCGAGTTGCTGCGGCAGCTGGAACAGCGCTACCGGCTGAAGGTCTATCGCGTCGGCGGCTCGGCCCGCGCCCTGACCGGCGGCGCCGGCGGCGCGGAACGCGGTTCCGCCGCCTGGCTCCAGGATTTGCTCGGACTGCAGGCCAGCGAGCCTTCCAGCCGTCTGGGCAAAAGCCTCCAGGACGTGCTCGCCATGCAGCGTGGCCGTCCCACGGCGGCCGTGATCCTGTTCAGCGACGGGGTGACGACGGAAGGCAAGACGGTTGCCGAAGTTGCCGGCGATGCACGCCGCAGAGCCGTGCCGTTGTTCCTGGTCGGCCTGGGCAACAGCCGGCCGCCTCGCGATGTGCGGCTGGCCGATCTGCTGGTGGACGACGTGGTTTTTGTGGGCGACCTCGTCCACTTCGACTTCAAGCTGTCCGCGACGGGTTACGCCGGACAGCGGGCGACCGTGCGTTTGGCGGTCCGGGGACGAGAAGGCCAGCCCGCGGTCGAACAACAAATCACACTCGGCCAGGACGGACTACCGCAAAGCGTCCGTCTGTCCTACCGGCCGGAAGAAAAAGGAGACTTTGAGTTTGCGGTCGAAGTCGAACCGTTGGCGGGAGAAGGCAACCTGGAAAACAATCGCCAGACGCGAGTCGTCAAAGTCCGCGACGACGCCCTCCGCGTCCTGTACGTCCAAGCCTATCCCAGCTACGACTTCCGCTACTTGAAGACCGTCCTCAGCCGCAGCCTGAAACCGAATTCGAACGACAAGGCCGTGGAGTTGACGACGGTCCTGCAGGACGCCGATCCGGAGCACGCCGCACAGGACGAGACGGCGGCACGGGTCTTTCCGGTCAGCCGCGAAGAGCTGTTCGCCTACGACGTGCTGATCTTTGGCGACGTCAATCCGTCATTCTTGAGCCGTTCGGTCATGGAGCACATCGTGGCCTTTGTCCAGCAGCGGGGCGGCGGTCTGGTCGTGCTGGCCGGACCGGCCTACACGCCGCTGGCCTACCGCGACACGCCCCTGGCGGCGCTGCTGCCCGTGAACCCGGACACGGCGTCCGTCCCGGCGCCCGGGGCCGCCCTGGACCAGGGATTCGCGCCGCAGCCGACCCGGCTGGGCATCACCAGTCCCCCGCTGCAACTGGCCGACTCGGTGCCCGCCAGCCTGGCCGTCTGGCGAGAGATGCCCGAGTGGTACTGGTCGCTGACCGCTCCGGACCTGCGGCCGGGCGCGCGCGTGCTGGCCGCGGACCCCTCCCGGCTGGGTGCCGGCGGCGAGCATCTGCCGCTGATCTCGATGCAATTCGTGGGCGCCGGCAAGGTGGTCTTTCACGCGACGGACGAGACCTATCGCTGGGCGCGGCATCCCGGCGGGGAACGTTACTATGCCAGGTACTGGCTCCAGATGCTGCGGTACCTGAGCCGCGCCAAGCTGCTCGAGGGCGGGCGACTGGCGGAGTTGACCGCCGACCGCACCGAATACCGCCGGGGCGAGACCGTGCGGCTGCGAGCGAGGTTCTTCGACGACCGGCTGGCCCCGTCCAGCGACGACGGCGTGACGGTGCTGTTGGAATCGGAAGGCAACCAGCGGCGGCAGCTGACCCTGCACCGGGATGCGGCCAGTCGCGGCGTGTTCGAGGGTCTGGCGGGCAATCTGCCGGACGGCAAGTACCGGGCTTGGATCGCGACGCCGGCGCTGGCCGGTCAGCCCCCGTCGCAGCGGTTTGCCGTGGTCGCGCCGCCGGGAGAACAGGCCCGCTTGGAGATGGACGCCGCCGACCTGCAGGCGGCGGCCAAAACGTCGCAAGGCCGCTTCTACACCGTCCTGCAGGCACACCGCCTGCTGGATGACCTGCCGCGCGGCCGCCAGGTGCGCATCGAATCGCTGCCCCCCGTGCCGATCTGGAACTCCTCGCTGTGGGCGGGTTTGTTCGTGGCGCTGATCGCCAGCGAATGGCTGCTCCGCAAGCGAGCCGGAATGCTGTGAGCGTTTGCAGCGCCTGAACCCACTCAATGGCCCGCGGCGGGCTTCGGCCCCAACCCGACCAGGCGAAAGAAGTTCTCCAGGATCACACGGCCGTGCGGGTGATCGTCGTCGTTCACCTCGGGGTGGAACTGGGTGCCGTAGACCAGTCGTTCACGGTGCTTGAACGCCTCCACTTCGCAATCCGGCGAGGAGGCCAGCAACTCGAATTCGGCCGGGACTTGCCGTACCTGGAAGGCGTGCGCCTGGCGGACCACGAGCTCGTCGGGCAGCCCTGCGAACAACGGATCGCGCTTCACGATCCGGACGGGCAGGAACCCCCATTCCTTGAACTGGCCTGGATGGTAGTTCGGATTGGGGTCCTTTTCGCCTTCGCGCAACTTGCGGAGCGGGCCGACGTTGGCTCCGTAAGCCCGCCCGATCAATTGCATTCCGCCGCAGAATCCGAAAACGGGAATCTGCGTGGTGCGGATCAGCGGATAGAACTTGGCGTCCACGTCCGGACCGCTTGTTTTCGATCGCCCCGTAATCAGGATCGCCTTGACGTTGCCGCGATCCAGGTCCTCGCCGCGAACCTCGGTAAAGTGGACCACGACACATCTCAGGCCGCTTTGCCGCTGGACCCGCTCCCGAAGCCTGGCGCCCGAGTAGGCGGCAGCCGGCTTGTCGGCCAGTTGCCTGCGGATGATCTCCGCGTGCTGAATCGTCAGAATGCAGACCATCGGTTCGGCGATCGCTGCCAGCTCTTGGGGCGTAGCGAACACGGTCCGCCAGGCGTCCACGTCAGCAGCCCAGGCCGATCCGGCCGACAGCACGCAAAACACCAGGAAGGTCGCAACGGAGCGGAACAGTCGGGGCATGGCGGTTTCCTTTCTGAAGCCGGGAGGCGTAATGCCAGGGAAACTTGCGAGGCCATCATAATCACCGCGGCGAGCGGCTTCGAAATCCGTCGCGCGGTTCGTTCGCCGGTCAGTCGCTTGCGCGGTTCGGCTTGCTCCACTTGATCTTCGCCACCCACACGCGGTTGTCGCTGCCCCGTTTCTCGACGCCGCGCGGCTGCATCCATTCCGCGGCCGTCACCCAGGTCTCGTTCGGGCTGACGTACGTGACGCCGAAATTCCCCAGCCGGGCGCCGCGTTCGGGGACCAGCACCTGTTCGCTGGCCCGGATCACGCACCGCCGCTCGGGGTCCACGCGGGCCAGGAACAGCGGCGCGCGGTGGCGAAAGACATGGTCGTTGCCGGCCCCGCGGCGAGTGTACACGAGAAACAGACCGTCGCTGTGCGCGACCCAATGCTGCTGGGTGTTGTAGCTGCCCAATTCGGTCCCGTCGTCGAACGTCCACGGCTGCGGCGCGTCGAAGTGCAGCCCGTCAGCGCCGGAGGTGACATAGCCCCTCTGATCGTTGCGGATCGTCAGGAAAAATCGCTCGCCGAATTTCACCAGCGACGGTTCGCCGAACCCGCGGGGAACCTCGGTCGCCAACTCGCTGCCGTGCTCGACGTAGCGGAGCGCCTGGCCGTCGAACCGGCAGCGGACGACGGTCGTGCTGGACACTTTGTCCTCCGGCCGCTTGAAGTAGATCGGCAGCAGGATGTCGCCGCCGGGCAAATCCACGCGTTGTGTGCAGCCCGCGCCGGCGTTGGCGAACCGCGGATCGTCGGGCATCTCCAGTTCCTTCCACGGCCCCCATGCGCGAGCGGCCGGATCGTAGACGGCATAGGCCGTGTGCCGCTTGCGGACCGACATCACGCGGTTGTTCTGATACCAGACGGTGTGGCCAGTGCCGAGCAGCTTGCCGCTGGCGGCGTGCCACTTGGGCCAGAAGTCGCAGACGGTCATCTCGACATCGTCGCCCATCTTCTGCCGCTCAAAGACGGTTTGGAGCTGCGGCTCGGTCCAGGTCGTTCCCAGGTCGTCGGTCCAGAGGTTGTGCAGGGGATAAAAGACGTCCGAGCCGGTCAGCAGCAGTTTCTGCATGGTCATCACAATCAGGGGCGTTGCGCCCGGATTGCCCGGCCCTTTCGCCGGGATCGCTCCCGCTCGGGCGTGAACCCAGCAGGTCTGGCCGTCGAAGCCGCCGGCGGCGGCGATCCGTTCGATCCGGTACTCCAGCGGCGCGTCGGCGGCATGGCCGGCAACCGGAATGCCGAAAGCCAGGAAGACAAGCATCACACCAAGGGCACGGGAACTGGTTGGGTTCATCCTGGCATCTCCTCGTTGGGAAGCTGACCGACGCGCAGCCCGATCTGCGGCCGAGTCCTTTGAACGGTTGCGTTCAGGCTTGCCGGCGAACTGAGTGTAGCCGTGGCGCGTCTGGACTGCCAGGGGTGCCAGCGGATTGGGAGCCCGGCCAGTTAGCCCCGTCGTTCGGTGGGAAGCTCGCCGAGATTCCGGCGGGACCGGGACTGCAGATCGTCTTCCGGCGGCCTCCGACGCGGCGGACGAGCGATAGGTCCTTTCTCTGGCGGGCGAGGCTGGTACAATGAACCGCGGTTCCCGCAGGTTTGTCTCTGAAACTACCGAAGGCCTGAAGAAAAGGGTGGCAACGCATGAGAAGCGATCTGGTCAAGAAAGGCGTCGAACGAGCACCGCACCGCAGTTTGTTGAAGGGCACGGGCAATTTCCGCGACGAGGACCTGAACAAGCCGTTCATCGCCGTCGTGAATTCGTATGTCGACATCGTTCCCGGCCACGCGCATCTGGACAAGGTTGGCTACTTCATCAAGCAGCAGGTGCGGGCGGCGGGCGGAGTGCCGTTCATCTTCAATACGATCGGCATCGACGACGGGATCGCCATGGGGCACGCCGGCATGAAGTTCTCGCTGCCCAGCCGCGAGCTGATCGCGGACTGCGTCGAGTCGATGATCGAAGCCCACCGGTTCGACGCGATGATCTGCATCCCCAACTGCGACAAGATCGTGCCCGGCATGATGATGGCCGCCGGCCGCTGCAACATCCCGGCGATCTTTGTCAGCGGCGGGCCGATGGAAGCCGGCAGGACGGCCGACGGCCGCAGCGTGGATCTGATCAATGCCTTCTACGCGGTCAGCCAGTACACGGCGGGCCGGCTGGACGACAAGACGCTTGCCGACATCGAGAATCACGCCTGCCCGACCTGCGGCAGTTGTTCGGGCATGTTCACCGCCAACAGCATGAACTGCCTGGCCGAGGCGCTGGGCATCGCGCTGCCCGGCAACGGGACGATCCTGGCCACCAGCGAGGATCGCCGGCAGTTGTACGCGACGGCCGCCAAGCGAATTGTCGAAATGGCGCTGGACGACGGCCCCAAGCCGCGGGACGTGATGACGCGGGCGGCGTTCGAGAACGCCATGATCCTGGACATGGCCATGGGCGGCTCGACGAACACCGTGCTGCACATCCTGGCCATCGCGCACGAGGCGGGCGTCGAGTTTACGATGAAGGACATCGACGCGCTTTCGCAGCGCACGCCGAACATCTGTAAGGTCGCCCCGTCGTCCGGCAAGGACGGTCGGATCTACCACGTCGAGGACGTGCATGCGGCCGGCGGCATCATGACGATCCTGGGCGAGTTGGCCCGCGGCAAACCGGGTTTGCTGCACGAGGATTCGCTGACGGTGACCGGCAAGTCGCTGGGCGAGAACATCCGCGAACACGACATCCGCGTTCGCAACCAGACGATCCGCCGGGACGGACTGAGCACGGCCAAACGCAGCGAGTTGAGCGTGTACACCGAAAACGCCGAAGCCGGCGGCGCGGGGGTGTTAGCCGATCTGGAAAAGAACCAGTTCGATCCGCTGGACTGCATCCGCACGGTCGATCAGGCCTATTCGGCCGAAGGTGGCCTGAGCGTCCTGTACGGCAACCTGGCCGAAGACGGCGCCGTGGTGAAGACCGCCGGCGTGGACCCGGAGATGCTGCTGCACTCCGGCCCGGCGGTGATCTTCGAGAGCCAGGAGGATGCCTGTGCGGGAATCCTGGCCGGCAAGGTCCGGCCCGGCGACGTGGTGGTCATCCGCTATGAAGGCCCCCAGGGCGGACCGGGCATGCAGGAAATGCTGGCGCCGACCAGCTACATCAAGGCCAACCCCGATCTGGCCAAGACGGTGGCCCTGATCACCGACGGCCGCTTCAGCGGCGGCACGGCGGGGGCCTGCATCGGCCACGTCAGCCCGGAGGCGGCCGCAGGCGGAACCATCGGCCTGCTGCAAAACGGCGACACGATCGACATCGACATCCTTGGCCGGAAACTGTCCGTCCGCTTGTCGGACGCCGAACTGGCCGCACGCCGCAAGGCCTGGACCCGACCCGCGCCGCGGTACAAGACCGGCTATCTGGCCAAGTACACTGCGATGGCCACCAGCGCCGCCAGCGGCGCGGTGCTGAATTGGTCGTAAACCGCTGCGGACGGCGAGCGGAACCCTGCCGTGTGGCACGGCCTGCTTGTGGGCCGTGCCAGCTGTTCGCACGACGCCTGGCCGGAGGCGATCCGAGACCGCCGCGGACGCGCGGCTGGCCGTCGTGGGGCCGGCGTCGCGCTTTGTGGCGAACTTCGCGGCTGGCGGCGATCGCTGGATGCCTGACCGTAATTCGTTCGACCGGGCCATCGTGGACAGCGTCTTTCCGTGTCCGTTTCCCGTTCGGGCTTCGATGGCTGCGCGTTTTCTTCACCTCAAGTGAGATCCCGGCGGCAGCGGCAGACATCTTGCGTGACGGACGTTGCGCAGGGAGACTAACGGACGATTGGTTCTGGTCTTGAGGCCGGCCCGCCCGCGTCGGCCTGTTCTTGCGGTCGAATCTAAGGAGAAATCAACATGGGTTGCAACCACCGCACAGTCCGCTCCAGTTGCGTGCCACGCCAGTCCGCTCTCGTCGTTGCTGTTTCGCTCCTGGCGGCTTCGATCTCGGCTAGAGCCGCCGACAGCGGCCTGATTGCGCCGGGAGCGAAAGTCGAGAAACTGGCCGACGGGTTCAAGTTCACCGAAGGCCCCGCCGCGGATGCGGCCGGCAACGTGTACTTTACCGACCAGCCCAACGATCGGATTCTCAAGTGGAGCGTGGACGGAGAACTGTCGGCCTTCCTGGAGCCGTGCGGCCGGTCCAACGGACTTTACTTCGACAGCCGAGGGCAGCTCTGGGCCTGTGCGGACGCAAACAACGAGTTGTGGAGCATCAACCCGCAGGGGAAGCATACCGTGGTCGTCAAGGACTACGACGGCAAACTGCTAAACGGCCCCAACGACCTTTGGATCCGGCCCGACGGCGGCATCTACTTCACCGACCCGTTCTACCAGCGCGCCTACTGGAACCGCGGTCCCAAGGAGCAGGACGTCCAGGGAGTGTACTACCTGTCGCCCGATCGTCAGAAGCTGGTCCGAGTGGCCGACGACTTGACGCAGCCCAACGGCGTCATCGGCACACCCGACGGCAAGCAGTTGTACGTCGCCGACATCGGCGCCAAGAAGACCTTCGTGTACGCCATCCAGCCCGACGGCAGTTTGACGGACAAGCGTCTCTTCTGCGAAATGGGTTCCGACGGCATGACGATCGACGAGCGCGGCAACGTTTACTTGACCGGCAAGGGCGTGACGGTCTTCGATCCCTCGGGCCGCCAAGTCGACCAGATTCCGGTTCCGGAGGGCTGGACGGCCAACGTCTGCTTTGGCGGTCCGGATCACCGGACGCTGTTCGTGACCGCCAGCCGCGGATTGTACGGCTTGCGGATGCAAGTCCGCGGCGCGGGCGGCCAGTGAGGCCTGCCCGGCCGCGCGGCACAGACCAGCGGCGGAAAGCAGCCCGGCACACGGCCACCGCCGGGCTTCTGCCATTTCCCGACTACGGCAGGTTTTGCGGCTCGCTTCCTTCCGAAGTGCTCACCGCACGCCAGACGTTCAGATCGATGGCATCCGACACGAAACGGGTGGCGCCGTCGCAAAGCACGACCTGCACGCCGCCAGGATGCCGGCTGCGGGACGCGAACATCGTGGGGTTGGTGCTGTCGGAGATGGCACACGGCAAGTTGTGGTCCGGCAGGTTATTGCAGTAGCTAGACGAATAGATACGGTCGGGCAGGCGACTGTTGGGCGCCAGGTAGCTGGAAAAGTTGCTGGCATCACCCCACCACGTGAAGCCGCGCAGGTCCGAGCCCTGGCCTTGCAGGACTTCGCCTACCATCAGCGTGGTGCTCGTGCCGTCGATGATATCGGCCAGCGTCTTGCCGATGAAACGCTCGGCCGCGCTCTTGGCGGCCCGGAACGGCGCCCCTCGGAACAAAACACCGTTCACGCTCGACGCCTGGGCGTAGCCCGTCGTGCCGTAATTCACGGCATAGTTGTGATTCGTCATACCGCTGATCGGAGCGTTGGGCCGATCGCTGGGGCAGGTGAACGCGGGCAGTCGCTTGGTGGTCACGTTGGTGGTGTTCGGGGCGGAGCTGTATCGCGTCCCCGTGTACGTCGTTCCGCCGTACTGGACGACCGTGGAATCGCTGCCGCCCCAATTAATGTACTCGTCCGTCAGCATCCCCTGCTCCATGTACCGCAGGATCAAAACTTGCCACGTTCCCCAGCAGCACGGATTCGGCCCGGTGCCCGGCGGCAGAGTTTTCAAGGTGTCGTGGTGGTTGTGCATCGCGATCCCAATCTGCTTCAGGTTGTTCACGCACTGCGTTCGCCGCGCGGCCTCGCGGGCCGCCTGGATGGCCGGCAAGAGCAGGGCCACCAAAATCCCAATGATGGCGATCACCACCAACAACTCGACCAACGTAAAACCGATTCGACTACGACGTAACATGACCCACCTCCGATACCAGATTCAGAAGGAAACGAATGAGAAAACACAAGGCTTTTGTATGACCAACGGACCGGAACCAGGTTGTCCGGTCGTTGCCAGAGCAAGCTATTTGAACTCGCCGTCCCGAAGACGCCGCGAGGTTTCAGGCGGACGAAGCCGAGCCCGTCACTTCGAATCACTCAAATCAAAATCGAACTGGCCCGTGCCGCCCTGGGTGACCTCTACACTCAACTCGCTGTCCACGTTGTACTTGGCCGGAATCAAGTCCTTGGTCTTGTGCATTTCCGCTTCCGGCCCCGGCGGACCGGCCGGTGCCGCTCCCGTCTCTTGACTGGCACTGATGCGGACCGTGTACTTGCCCGGCAACAGGCCTTTGTCTGCCGGAACCGAGTACTTGCCATTGGCGATCATCGAACCGGTCAGCTGCCCTCCATCCGCCGAGGCGAACTCGATGGTTCCCCCCTGCAACGGTGTGCCGTTCCAACGCACCGTCCCCGAGACTCCGACCCGGCCGCCGGTGTCCTGACTGCAACCGCTCACAAGGACCGCCAGCAGCACAACGGCTGACCACGGCCCCCATGACTTGCCACTCCCTACGGACGACGCGACCCTGTAAGCGAACCGCCGGCCCAATCGCATAAACCACTCCTCCAAACGCCGTGACGTGGGCGAACGAAAACCATGCAAGGGAAAGGCCCCAACATGTTGATGTGGACCTCTTTACGTTTGCCTTTATTGTCCGCGAAAACAATCAGGTGTCAAGCACGGCTGGCCTCAGTTCGAGCCGTATGCGCGGCCTCAAGCGACGGCCGAGGTTGCCGTCGGCGCCGCCGCTCGGCAGGACCACGTCCGCGGTGCTCGGCAGACCGGCGCAAGCGGCAGGTGCGGGCACCTGGATTCTCCGCAAGTCGCTTCGGTAACTGAAGGCCCACGATCCGCGCGTCTGCTGGACGAGTCCCCGGCGGGTTGGCTAGAATAAGTCGAGTCGGGCAAATCGAGGGCGGAGGAAGGCTGGATGAAGCGAGATGCGGCCTTCGCGTTGCTTGTGCTGGCGGCAGTTGCGGGCGGGAGCGTCCGGCTTGCTGCCGCCCAGGACGAGCGGACGGAGGCACAGGAGCGCCACACCGAGGCGGCGCGGTTGGTCGAGCAGTTGGGCGCTGAGGAATTCTCTCTGCGCGAGCGGGCCACCGCGCGGTTGATCGAAATGGGCGTCGCGGCCAGGCTTGCGGTCGAGGCAGGCCGGACGCATCCGGACCGCGAAATCCGCTACCGTTGCGAACGGGTTCTGCAAATCGTCGGCGAGATGGACTTCCAGCGCCGCCTGGACGCCTTTACGGCAGGCCGCAGCGAGGGCTCGGACCTGCCGGCTTGGCGCCGCTTCCGCAGCCTGTATGGGGACGACGGCGACATTCGCCGGCTGTTCGCAGAAATGCAACAAGCCGAAGCGGATTTACTGAACGCCGTCGAACACGGCCCCCAGGGCGTCGCCCGCGCCGCTGAGGCCCGGACCATGCAGTTGCAGCTTTCGCAACGCCAGGCGGGTGAGGCGACGTCGCTGGGAAGCATCGCCACCCTGCTGTTCGCCGCTGTCAGCGACGACGTGAACCTGGGCCTGCAGACAAGTTACACGCTGGTGAACTTCTGCAATCAGGCAACGTTCGTCGCCGCGATGAACGATCCGGAAAAGAGCAAAGTCCTCCGCAAGATGCTCTGCGAGTGGATCAAACGGAGCGACGGGGTGGTGGCCCAGCAGAGCATGTTTCTGGCGATGCGTCACGACTTGAAGGAGGGCTTGATTCCGGCGACGCGGATCCTGCAAAACCGGGGCGAGCAACCCTTCGTCCGGCAGACGGCGATGATGGCCGTCGCCAAGCTGGGTGACGCCACCCACGTCCCTTTGCTGGAAGCGGCCTTTCAGGATGTGACTCGGATCAGCGCCCACCGCATCGACAACGTTCAGTACGAAACACAACTCCGCGATGTCGCCCTGGCTGCGGTCTTGATCCTCCAAAAACAAGATCCCAAGCAGTTTGGCTTCGAACGCATCCAAAGAAGTGAATCGACTGTGTTCAATTTCGGCACCCTAGGATTTCAAAATGAAGACAAGAGAAAGCAGGCTTTCGCCAAGTATCAAGAGTTCAAGGCCGGCGGCGAGCAACCGCGGTAGCGTCTCGAACGTCTCGTCGTCAGGCGTCCGCTCCGGCGGCGGCTGGCGGTGGGCGACAACCCTTTCGCTGGCCGCTTGCATGATCCCGTTGCGATCGATGATCGGCATCGCGGCCGACGATTATCGCGGCCGTTATGAGGCCCGCACGTACGAGGCGGCCGACGGCGCCAAGCTCCCGTATCGGATCTTGCGGCCTCAAGACTACGATCCGCAGACGAAGTACCCGCTGGTCCTGTTTCTGCACGGCGCCGGCGAGCGAGGCGACGACAACGTCAAGCAGTTGATTCACGGCATGAACGATTTTGCCCGCGACGAGATCCGGGCCAAGTACCCGTGTTTTGTCGTCGCGCCGCAGTGCCCCAAAGAGCGGAAGTGGGTGGAAGTGAACTGGTCGGCCCCCGCGCACGAGATGCCGGCACAGCCCGCCGCGCCGTTGCGGCTGGCGATGGAGGCGATCGCCGGTTTGGAGAAGGAGTTTTCGATCGATCCCGACCGGATCTATGTGACCGGCTTGTCGATGGGAGGATACGGCACGTGGGACGCGGTTGCGCGGTACGCCGGCCGATTCGCGGCCGCGGCGCCGATCTGCGGCGGCGGCGACCCTGCCCAGGCCCCGAAGATCGCCTCGATCCCGCTGTGGGTCTTTCACGGCGCAAAAGACGGCGTGGTCAAGCCGGAACGATCGCGGCAGATGATCGAGGCGATCAAGCAGGCCGGCGGAAACCCCAAGTACACCGAATACCCCAACGCCGGCCACGACGCCTGGTCTGCCACGTACAAAAATCCGGAATTCTACGCCTGGCTATTTGCCCAACGCCGCCCCGTCAGATAAGATCAACTTGCCGCAGCCATTGCGCTTTGCGTGATGATCAATGTCACCGCAGCCCGCTTCTTCCGTTAGAGCGGGCTTGCTGGAATCCGAACGACACCGAGCCTCGCTCCCGTCCCCCAAGCGCTTTCGCGCTGGAAAGATGACCCTCTCGAAACTTCGCCGTCAGATTGCTTACGAAGCCGCCCGTTTGATGTACAGTCGCCAGGAGTCGGAGTACTACCGGGCGAAACAAAAAGCCGCCCAGCGCATCTGCCAGAGCTGGGTCAAGCCGGCCGATCTGCCCAGCAACGCGGAGATCCGCGACGAGATCCAGTGCATGGCCCGGCTGTACGAAGGCGCACAGCGGACCACCAATTTGAAAGACATGCGACTGGAGGCCCTGCGGCTGATGCGGGCCCTCCGCCGTTTCCGCCCGCGACTGATCGGCAGTGTCCTGACCGGGCACATCCGCCAAGGCTCGGACATCGACATTCACGTGTTCTCCGACAGCGTGGAAGCGGTGACACTGCTGTTGGACGACGAGGGCCTGGTCTTCGACGTGGAACGTAAACTGGTCCGCAAACATGGCGAAGAACGCGTGTTTACGCACCTCCACGTCCGGGATCGGTTTCCCTTTGAGTTGACCGTCTACGCCTCCAAGCTGGCGCATTACGTGTTTAAGAGTTCGGTCACCGGCAAAGCGATGGAGCGAGCCAGCGTCGCGGAGCTGGAGCAGTTCCTGCGGCGCGAGTACCCGGACCTGGACTTGGACGAAGAACTCCGCGCCGCCGCCGAGCAAGTGGACCGGTTCCAGGTGTACGAAGCCCTGCTGCTGCCGCTGGAAAACGTCAAGCAGAGCCCCAAGTACCATCCGGAAGGCGACGTCCTGTACCACAGCCTGCAAGTGTTCGACCTGGCCCGCGACGAACTGCCGTACGACGAGGAATTCCTCTTGGCGGCCCTGCTGCACGACGTGGGCAAGGGCATCGACGCAGAGAATCACATTGCTGCGGCGTTGGAGGCGTTGGAGGGTCTGATTACCGAACGCACCGCCTGGTTCATCGAGCATCACATGGCGGCCCAACAACTGCTGGACGGCCAGCTCGGAGCGCGGGCTCGCCGCCGCCTTCAGCAGAACGAAAGCTACGAGGAATTGCTCCAATTGGCCCACTGCGACCGCGACGGCCGGCAACCGGGCGTCCAGGCCCCCGAGCTGGAAGAGGCCCTGGAATACATCCGCGAATTGGCTGTCAAGTTCGGCTGACGAGGGCGACGTCCGGCTGACCGCATCCCGATCCCGTCAGGAAACGGCCGGTCACAAACCGCTGGCGGAGCGGGCGTCATACCGAGGCCCGTTTCCGCCGGTCTCGAAAACCGTTGCGCCGGGCAGCAGGCCATTTAGCAGGCTTTCTTGTTCGACCGAACACATCAGGCCTGGAGCAAGCGGCGATTGCCAAGTCAGGTCCGCATCCGAAAGTATTGACAGTAAAGGATTTGCGAAAAAGAAAGCTCGCCGCTTGGGGACGCTGCGACGGCTGGTGCCCAAACGCTGCAAGAGTCCCTGCGGTGCGGCAACTTTACGAGGGAGAAACGAAGCGTGAGCAGTAGGCCGGGCGGCTCCGCCGTGACACAAAACCTGGATTTGCCGATGGCGTTGCGCCAGCATGACCGCTGGCTGCGGACGATCGTGTACTCGCGCGTCGGCGGCGCCGAGGGCGTGGACGACGTGATGCAGGAAGTCGCCCTGGCGGCGGTCCAGCAACGCGAGAAGTTGCCGGAGCCGGGCAGGATCGCTCCCTGGTTGTATCGAGTGGCCGTTCGCCAATCGCTGCTGTACCGCCGGAAAGCGGGGCGGCGACGAAAGCTGGTGGATGCCTTTGCGCAGCAGAAACCGGCGGTGGAACATGACGCGACTGCGCCGGACCCGCTGGGATGGCTGCTGGCCAAGGAACGCGCTCGACTGCTGCACACGGCGTTGGCACGCTTGGCGCGTCGCGACCGCGAGATTCTGCTGCTGAAGTATGCGGAGGATTGGAGCTACAAGCAGATCGCCGAACATCTGGGAGTCTCGGAGAGTGCGGTAGAGACTCGGTTGCATCGCGCCCGAGCGCGGTTGCGGACCGAGTTGGCAGTCGTGGAAGGGTGACGGGAAAACGAGATGAACAGCACACAAGATTTGCCGCTGGACGACGGGACGCTGGACCGCCTGGTCGATGGCGAGTTGAGCCGGGAGGACTACGAAGCGGTGCTTCGGTCGTTGGACCGGGCACCCGGCCAGTGGCGGCGCTGTGCCTTGGCGTTTCTGGAGGCCCAAGCTTGGCGGCGTGGGCTGGGCGAGTTGCGCCGCGGCGCCGACGCCCCGAGCCTGGTCACAGTGGCGTCCCGGCGCGCTTCCGCGTCGAACCGCTGGTCCGTGTTGCTGGCCGTGGCCGTCAGCTTTTTGGTCGCCTTCGGTTTAGGGCTCTGGACCCGGCCTTTCTCCCCGGCGACTCCTGGTGGCGGAGCCCAGATGGCGAAAGAACTCGTTTCGGGAGGCGTGCCGCCGGGCGAGGGCTCGCCGTCTTCGGCGGTGATGCCGGCAAGGAAGCCGTCGGGACCATCGCCCAGCGGCAACGTGATGGTCGTGCTGGACGGCGCCGACGGTTCGGACAGTCGCGAAGTGCCGGTTCCCGTCTACGACTGGTCGCCGCACAGTGTCGGAGTGCTGTCGCAGACGCCGACCAGCATTCCGTCGGAAGTACGACGCGCGGTGCGTGCCATGGGCTACGAACTGCGTTTGCACAAGCAGTTCATCCAGGGGCAAACGGCGGACGGCCGTCCCGCGCTGATTCCCGTGGAACAAGTGGAAATCGCGCCTGCCGGCCGGCGGGATTATCAATAGCCTAGGGGTGATCGAACCGGAAAGGGAAGGACTGGAGATAGGGAGGACTGGAAATGCTGGCACAGAAACAAAGTTGGCAGTGGTTGGGTTGGTGGCTGGCCCCCGTCGCGACCGTGTTGTTGACCGACTGGGCCGGGGCCGCCGAGCAAGAACGGAAGACGCCGCCCGAAGCCCCGGCGCAGGCGGCGGACAACCAAGCGGAGTCCGGCGCGGGCTACTGGCTGGGAATCCTGGGAGCGCCGGCGGATGCCCTCGTCAAGACGCATCTCAAGCTGGACGCAGGCGTCGTGGTCGAGCATGTCGTTCCGGAGTCGCCGGCGGCCAAGGCCGGCATTCGCGAGAACGACATCCTGCTCCAGATGGGCGACGTCACGTTGACGGACGTGGAGAGTTTGATGAAGGCCGTGACCGCGAACAAGGAGCGGGAAGCAAAGTTGAGTTTGCTGAGGGAGGGAAAGGAAACCACGCTGACCGTCAAGCCGGCCCCGCGACCGGCCGGGATCGCCATGCCGGCCGTGCCGGGCGTTGGCGACTGGGGACGCATCACCGATTGGATGCTGAAGCGACTGGAGCGCGGCGAAGCGGATGAAGACCCGTTGCACATGTTCTTCGTGCATCCCGGCGTAGTGGTGCCAAAAGAACTGAGAGGCCGCCGTTTCGAATGGTCTACGGCGCCGTCGGCGACGGTCCCGTTGCCAAAGAACACCCGCGTCACGATCACGCGGCAGCAGGACGAGCCGGCCAAAATCATCGTCCAGCAGGGCGAGCAGAAGTGGGAAGTGACGGAGAAGGAATTGGACAAGCTGCCCGCTGACGTCCGGCCGGCAATCCAATCCATGCTGGGCGGCAACACGCGGGTCTACTACTTTGGCCGCGGGCCGGTGGTGATGCCGGGCGTCCGGCCGCAAGGGACGGGGAAGGAACCGGCGGCGAAAGCGGGAGCGGAAAAGAGCCGGGAATCCTTGGAATCCGCTGAACCCGCGGTGGAAGCGGTGCGCCAGAAACTGGAAGAAATAAACCGGCAACTCCGCGAAAACGAGAAGAGGATGCAGCGTCAACTGGACGAAATGCGGCAGCAGTTGGAGCGAGTGAACCAGCAGCTCTGAGCCAAGCGCAGTCCGGCCACGACCGAGAACCTCGTGTTCTCCGTCGGACGGAGTGCCGGCCCCCGCCGGCACTCCGTTTTTTTCTTGCGCTGCGTGTACAAAAACCGGTGATTTGGTATCTTGGCGACTGGCGTTCGCACGCGCCATGAAGCCTCGTTCGAGAAATCACTGTCCCGTGTCGATCGCGGATCATCCCCCGGAGCGTGAGGGCCGCTTTGACGACGCGATCGTGAGTTCTCGAGCGATGTTGGCCCACACGGGATTTCCGGAAAGCGAGAGGCGGTCATGATTGATCCCAGACGGCACGCCGAGCATCGGGGAGGCATCGAGTCGTTGCTACGTTCCATCCCCGGTTTCCGGGGCTACCTGGAAAAAGACTATCGCCAGGAAAGCGATCATCTGTTGCGGCAATGGATCGCCGAGCGACTGCAGCAGAGCAAACGGCCGCTGGACCAGGCGATGGTCGCGCTGATCGAGTCGGGGCGGATGGACCGCTTGAACACCTGGGAACGCGTCAAGAGGCAATTGGACGCCCTGGCTCTCCGATTCCGCAGCGTGGTTCGCGGCTACAGCGGCTTTTTCGACTATGTGCGGGTCGATGAAAACCTGCTGAACCAGATCTACGAGCACGATGCCACGTTGGTGCAGAGCGTCGACAAACTGGCCGCCGCGATCGAACAGACGGCGGGCGGCGCCGACGTCCCGGAGGCAACCGTCCGCCAGTGGCTGCGGCAGATCGAGGATCTCGATCACGGCTTGACCCAGCGCAGCCAGATGCTGAAGGGAATCAGTTCGAGGTAAGGTGGATGGCCGGGATTGCCCGGCGGCTCGACTCATGGGACAAATCCGGCCGCACTATCCGGTGGTCTTGCTGCTGGCCGCGTTCAGCCGCCAGGAATCCGCGCTGGAGTGGGCTCGTCGGCAGGCCTGTCGGCATTGGGGCCCGCTGGCCTTGGCCAGCGAGGTGTTCGAGTTTGCGAACACGGGGTACTACGAGCCGACGATGGGCTGCGGGCTCAAGAAGATCCTGCTCGCGTTTGCGAATCTCGTGGAACCGGCCGTGCTGATCGAAGCCAAGCACCAGGCGAACGACTGGGAGGAGCAATACCGCCAGTTGCACGACGGGCCGGAATTGCGGCCGCTGAACCTGGATCCGGGTTATGTGACGGAGGCCAAAGTGGTCCTGGCGACCACCAAGGATCGCGACCATCGTTTGTATTTGGGGCGGGGCATTTACGCCGAAGTGACGCTGTACTTCCAGCGCGACCGCGGCTGGCAAACGCGGGATTGGACCTACCCGGACTACCGCAGCGCCGCCTATCACGAGTTCTTTACGCGCTGTCGCGATTTCTTGCGGGAACGAAAACATGCCAACTGAGGTTCCGTTGTGGTTTGTCGCCGCGGTCGTCGCTCCTAGTCTGCTGACGGCGCTGGCCGCGGCGTATCTGGTGCGCCGGTGGGCGCCGCGCTGGGGGCTAGTCGATGCGCCGGGGGTTCGCAAGGTTCACGTCGCGCCCACGCCGTTGGGAGGCGGCCTGGCGATTTGGCTGGCGGTGGTCCTGCCGTTTGCGGTCGGGCAGGTCGTGTTGTGGCTGGCGGCCGCGGGCCTGGTGCCCGGCGAGTGGCTGCCGGCTGAAGCGCGTCCGCACGTGGGCGGACTGCTGCAGCGGACGCCGCAACTGTGGTCGCTGCTGGGCGCCGGCACCGTGCTGATGTTTCTCGGACTGGCCGACGATCGTTGGGGACTGGGCTGGAAGGTTCGCCTGGCGGTCCAATTCGGCGTGGCGGCGGCATGCGTCTCGCTGCAGGATTGGCGGCTGACCGCGTTCCTCCACTGGCCGCTGCTGACCTGGCTGCTGTCGGTCCTCTGGATCGTGGCCCTGATCAACTCCTTCAACATGTTGGACAATATGGACGCCTTGTCGGCCGGCGTGGCTGCGATTGCCGCGGGGCTGCTAGCGGCCGTGTTGTTGACCACGCCGGCGCCGGACACGCGGCAACCGCAGTTGTTCGTCGGCGGCTTTCTGCTCGTCCTGGTTGGGGCCCTGGTCGGCTTTCTGTGGCACAACCGGCCGGTCGCCAAGCTGTTCATGGGCGACGCGGGCAGTTATTTTGTGGGGTTTTGTCTCGGCATCTGCACCCTGCAGGCGACGTTTGCCGGCTATGAGAGCACCTCGCAGCACACGGTTCTGGCCCCGCTGTGCGTGCTGGCTGTGCCGCTCTACGATTTGACGACCGTGCTGTGGATCCGCGTCCGCGAAGGACGCAGCCCGTTTCAGGCTGACAAGAGCCACTTTTCCCACCGCCTGGTCGAACTGGGTTTGAGCAAAGGGCAAGCCGTGCTCACGATCTACCTGACGACGGCCACGTGCGGCTTGGGGGCGCTGCTTTTGTACCGCGTGGATCGGACCGGGGCCGCGATCATCATGCTGATGATCCTGTGTGTCTTGAGTTTAATTGCCATTCTGGAGACCACCGGCCGGCGGAACCTATTTGACTCGGACAGGGAAGGCCGAAAATAAACGCGGTTGGGGCTGGTCAGGCCGCACACCGGATGTTTATATTCGAGCCCAGAGTCATCCGGACGCGAACACGAAGAGAAGGCACAACGATCAGGTGAAATGTGATGGTGGACTCGGTTGAGGTGGTCATTACCGGCGTTGGGGTGGTCTGCCCCATCGGGATCGGCAAAGACGCCTACTGGAAGTCGATGCTCGAAGGCCGCAGCGGCGTCGGTCCGCTGACTTTGGCGTCTGGGGCGGATTTGCCGGTCCGCTTTGGCGGGGAGATCAAGGGCTTTGACGGCAAGCAATTCGTCAAGCCCCGCAAGAGCCTGAAGGTCATGAGCCGCGAAATCCAGATCGGATACGCGGCGGCGGTTGCTGCCCTGCAGGATGCCAGGGTAAGCGCGGGAAAGGTCGATCCAGACCGGTTCGGCGTGGTGCTGGGCAGCGAGATGTTCTATTGCGACCTGGATGAGTTGGCGGACGCCTACCGCAAGTGCGTCGTCGGCGGGCAATTGCGTCCGGAACTCTGGGGCGAGGGAGCGATGAGCGACCTGTATCCCTTGTGGATGCTGAAGTACCTGCCCAACATGGCCGCCTGCCACATCGCGATTACCGAAGACGCCCGCGGACCCAACAACACGATCACCTTGGACGAAGTTTCCAGCCTGCTGGCGTTGATCGAGAGCGTGTGCTACATCCAGCGCGGCGCGGCGGATGTGATGGTTGCCGGCGGACAGGGGTCGCGGGTCAATTTGACGCGCATCCTGTATCGCGGTGACGTGTACTGGTCGCACCGCAACGAGGAACCCCAGCGTGCTTGCCGCCCCTTCGACGCCCAGCGGGACGGCGGGGTGATCGGCGAGGGCGCGGGCGCATTCATCCTGGAAAGCCGCCGGCACGCCGAAGCCCGCGGGGCCAACATCCTGGCCCGCGTGCTGGGCTTCGGCCGCAGCTTTGAGCACGTCCCCGGCCATCACGGCGCCGGAGTCGACGGCATGCGGCGCGCCATCCAGGGGGCCTTAACCAGCGCGGGCGTGACGCCCGCCGAGATCGGCCACGTCAACGCGCATGGGACAAGCGAGATTGAAGCAGACCGATTCGAGGCGGAAGCGATCAGCCGCTGCCTGGGCGACGTCCCGGTCACCGCGCCCAAAAGCTACTTCGGCTGCCTGGGCGCCGGCACCGGCGCCGTCGAGATGGCCGCCAGCGTGATGGCCATCACCACGGGCATCGTGCCCGCGACGCTGAACTACGAGTTTCCGGACCCGACCTGCCCCGTCAACGTCGTCCACGGCCAGCCCCTCACGACCGACCGGCGCAACGCCCTGGTGCTGAATCAAACCGAGTGCGGCCAAACCGCCGCCGTGCTGCTGGGCCCGCCGTGATCACGGCCACAGCAACCACAGCAACCCGCCGCACAGCAACACGACGCCGAAGGCGACGGACACGCGCCGCAACAGCCGCCGATGCCCCAGCACGGCGACGGCCGCGCCTTTGAACACGATGTTGGACAACGAGCCCAGTAGGATCATCCGCCAGCCGGTGTCCACGTCCAATTCGCCGCGTTTGATCAGTTGGGCCGTGGACAGCGTGATGGCGTCCATGTCGGTCAGACCGGAGAGGGCGGCCACCAGGTACAGCCCGCGGTTGCCAAGCCACTGTTGGCCCGCCGCGACCGAGAACAGAATCGCCGCGTACAACAGGCCGAACACCACGGCCGCTTTCAGTTGCGACGGGTCTTCGTCCAACGGCACCTGCTCCGTCTCGCTGCCTCGCAACCAGTACATTCCCGCCGCCAGGACGCCCATCAACGCCATGACCACGACCAGCGGCGGAGCGATGGCCGACAGCAATTCGGGCGCGACCAGGCCGATTTCAAAAAGCACGCGGCCGAAGACGATCGTCGAGGCGATCATAATGACGAACGCGGCCAGGCCGATCGCGGCGGGTGTATGACGCGTCCGGCGGGCATAACTGACCGTCGTCGCCGTGCTGGAGATCAGGCCTCCCAAGACGGCGCCCAGCAGCGTGCCAGCCCGCGCGCCCAGGAACTTGTACGCGATGAACCCGCCGACGCTGATCCCCACGATCAGCACCACCATCAGCCAGATTTCGAAGGGATTGAGCACCCCGTAGGGCCCGTACCCCTGGTTGGGCAACACCGGCAGGATGACCAAGGCGATCAGCACCAGGTTGAAAATCGCCCGGACGTCCGGCTCGCTGAACCGTCCCACCAGCGTGTGCAGCGGTTGCTTCCACTGCAGCAGCACCGCGACGCCGCCGCCGACGATCAGGCCCAGCGCCGTCTGGCCGTACGCCAGGGCCACGCCGACGCCGTACATCACCAGCGCCGCAATTTCCGAGGTCAGGCCCAGTTCTTCCTGCCGCCCCAGGTACGACAGGATCGTGCCAACCGCCAGGACGACCACCACTCCCAGCAACCCGCCCACGAGCAACCCGACGCCGACGGTCTGACTGAGCAACCCCAGCAGTGCGCCCAGGACGGTGATCAACGTGACCGTGCGGATGCCGGTGACGCGATGCGCGGTCCACTCCCGCTGCATCCCGACCAGCAGCCCCAAGCCCAGTGCCAGTGCCAGTGGCTCGACGACGTTGATCTCCATCCCCCTAGTGTGCTTCAGCAGCGTTGAATTCACAAGGACGTCGCAAGAGCGCACCTGTCACAGAAGGACGGCGAGGCGTTTGTCTCTCGCCCGGAACATGGGCTCCCCTGCCCGTCGCGAGCTGCCGGACGGGCAGGAGGAGACGGCCAGCGCGGCCGGTCCTGCGGGTCAGACCGTTTCTGCGGCCGGTCACCAGGGCGGCAGGCAGCGGGTGCCGCCTTCCAGGTGGACGATACTGCCGTTGACGAAGCCGGCCTCGTCGGTGAACAGGAATCCGACCACGTTGGCCACGTCGGCGGGCTTTCCCATCCGCTGGACCGGGATCTTCTTAGCCACCTCGGCGTACAACTCGTCCTTGGGCTTGGAGAAGCCCTCGCAGGACGCCGCCAGCATCGGCGTGTCGATTGTGCCCGGACTGACGCCTACGAACCGCACGCCCTGGGGGCTGTGGTCGGTCGTCAGGCTCCGCATCATGGCCACCACGCCGGCCTTTGAGGCGGCGTAGACCGCGTGAGCCGGAAAGCCGATGTCGGCGGCGACCGAGGTCGTGAAGCAGATCACGCCTTTGCCCTGCCGCTCCATGACCGGAATGGCATGCTTGGCGACCAGCACCGGCCCCAAAAGGTTCACGTTGATCAGCAAGTGGAAGTCGTCCAGCGTGATGTCGGTGATCTTCTGGTTGCGCAGCACGCCCGCGTTGGCGTGGACGCAATCGAGCCGGCCGAACTTGGCGACGGCCAGATCCACGGCCGCTTTCACGTCGGCTTCCTTGCTCGTGTCGCCGTAGTGGAACAGGCATGTGCCGCCCTCGTCGCACAATCGCTGGGCCAGCGCCTCGCCTTCCTGCTGTTGGATCGACATCGTGACGACCTTCGCCCCGTGCCGGCAGAACAACTCCGTGCACGCCTCGCCAATCCCCGACGTTCCGCCCGTAATCAAAATGACTTTGTCTTTCAAGTGCATCGTTCTTCTCCTTCTGTGGCCTCGCCGCGTCCCGGACTTCCCGTTCGTCTTCTTCGTTCCCCAACACCGATCACTGGCACTTCACGGGATTTCGGCATTTTTTATGCCTCGTGCCGGAAGTCACGGTTTCGGCGCCGGGGTCAGGCTTACAGAATTCAGTTTTGGCCGAGCAAGGTCGTACCATCCGGCTGGTGCCACGATCGGCCAAAACTGAATTCTGTAAGCCTGACCCCAGTTCGCCCGACCGTGGCACCATGGACGCCGTCTTTCCGTGTCAGTCTCCCGCTCGGTGCTCGTAACCGATCGCGAAGGACCGCTCAACCCTCTCCCACGCTACCCTTTGAATCCCGACCTCGCCCGCCGCTGGGCGCCGGAGCGGCGGAATTCGACGGCCTTGTCGATCAGGCCGAGGATGTCGTACTTCGGCCGGTATCCCAGCACGTAGCGAGCCTTGGTCGTGTCCACGCAGAAATCCTTGCCCACCGGATCGACCAGGTCCAGCGTTTCGAGGCCCAGTTGCTTGGCGGCGTGCGCGGCGGCCTCCACGTAGTTGAACGGATCGTTCATGGCGATCATGAACGTTTCGCCCTCGATGCCCTCGGTCCGCAGGGCCAGCAGGTAGGACTGGACGCAGTCCTCCACGGCCACGATATGCCGGCGCATGGGCGTGCCGTCGGGATGCCGCAGCGCGACGACGGCGTCGCGTCCGCCGGAGAACTCGGCCCGTTGCTGGTCGTTCATCAGTTCCGACCAGACCGGCACGCCGAACTGGTCGCCGGCCACCGTCAGGTGCGTCAGGATGTCATCCTCGGCCTGGATCCAGGACATGCGCAGACAGACGGTCGGTACGCCGGCCTGCCAGAAATACTCCTGGAACATGGTCTCTTCGATCACCTTCGACAGCGGGTAGTAGCCTGGATAGGCGACCATCGGCATGGTTTCCGTGATGGGCACGGGTTGCGGGTTGAAGTAGATCCCGTTGACCGCGTCGCCGCTGGCCAGGATCACGCGTTGCGGCTTCTTGGTGTGCGCGGCCGCCTCCAACAAGTTGAAAGTTCCGCGGGCGCTGACGTCGATCACGGCCTCGCGGGATTCCTTGCAGGAAGCCAGGTGGATCACGGCGTCGCTGCGTGCGACCAGGGCTTCGACGGCTTGCGCGTCGGCCACGTCGAGACAGGCTTCCTCGACCCCGGCGACGCCTACCGGCAGCCGAAGGTCGGCGGCGATCACATGGTAGCCCTCGGCCACCAGGGCTTCACACAGCGGCCCCCCCAGCTTTCCGCTGGCGCCCGTTACCATCACCGATTTGATCTTCAACATGCTTCTCACTCCTTCTCCTTCGGATACTCCATGAACTCGACCACACCGCCGTCGGCGGTCTCGTAAAACCCGACCGTTGCGATGCCCGCGTCGAACGGTTCGATGAGCGTTTTCATCCCCTGGGACGCCTCCGCGATGCTATCCACGCGGTACGCCACGTGGGCCATCTCGCGCACCTTGCCCGTGACCGGACTATCGGGTTCAAACCGCAGCCACTCGATGTGCTGCGGGTGCGTCTGGAAGTCCGTGACCCAGACCTTCGTCGCCGCGACGTACATTTCGTCGGCCTTCTTTTCCGTGGTGACAATGCCGATGTGATCGAATTGCATGGAAGCCGTCTCCTGCGAATACGAAACTGGACCGTGGCGGGATAATCCCGTTGCCGCATCAGTCGGCCTGCGATGTGGTGCATCTTGACGCTTCACGGCGGTACTGACAAGAGGAGCAAGGCCAAAGCCGTGAAGTTTTGCCCGCCGCAGCTTGTGGAGGACTTCATCTGTGGCAAGAGGATGGCTACGCTGATAGAACAGTTGTCCGCGGAAAAGTTTTTTTCCCATTCCAGAGGTGCCTCCATGCCGTGTTTCCCTGTCGCTGTGTCCCGTTCGGCGTCCGTTGGGTTGAGTTCCCTGCTGGGACTCATCCTCGTCGGACCGCTCGCTCCCGCCGACGCGGCCGAACTGGCGGAAGAGATGAAGTCGGTTCCGTTCCAGATCGTCTACGAGTCGTTTCGCGACGGGAACTGGGAATTGTACCAAGCGCGTCCCGACGGCTCGCAGGCGACGAACCTGACACGGACGCCCACCGTGCAGGAGATGTATCCCCACGTGTCGCCGGACGGCTCGAAGATCTGCTTCCTGGTGGATGAAGGCGAAGGCCAGGCCAAACGCCGGAACGTGTACGTCATGAACCGAGATGGCACCGGCCGCGAGCCAGTGGCAGTCAACGGTCGCGACCCGTGCTTCTCGCCGAAGGGAACGTCCGTCGTCTATCTGCCCGGCGAATTCGCGGAGTTCACGCTTCGCGACTACGCCAGCAAAGGCGTCGCCGTGTTTGACTTGGCGACGCGTCGAAGCCACCCGCACCCGCACCCGGAACTCCATCATCTGTACAACATCTGCTGTACGGCGGACGGCAAGTGGTATGTGGCCACGGTCCACGCCGGAATGGGCTTCAGCCACGCGATCCTGGCCATCGAGGCCCAGGGGCGGCGCGTCGTCAACCTGCAGATCCCCGGCTGCCGGCCCGACCTCAGCCCGGACGGCAAACGGATCGCCTGGGGCGCTAGCGACTTTACGATCTGCGCCGCCGACCTGGACTTCAGCGGTCCGGAACCGAAAATCGTCAACCGGCGGGACGCGATCCGGAGCGAGAAACCCATCGAGGTGTACCATGTGGATTGGTCGCCCGACGGAAAGTACTTCGCGTTCAGCCGCGGTCCCCAACAGAAGAAGAAGTTGGGCGCCGCACCGGAAATGATCGGGGCCCAGGCCCAGGGCTGGGACATCTGGGTAGCGGACGCCGAGGCGACCGATCGCTGGATGGCCATCACGACCGACGGGAAATCGAACAAGGAACCGGACTGGGCGCCGGCGAGGACGGACCAGCCATGACCTTCACACGCCGGGATTGGCGCAAAGCCCAAGCAGGCGAGTCTCGCCGAGACGGGCAAGCCGCTCGCGGAGCGAACGGTCTACGGTGTCCGGGTCTCCAAGAGAACGGGGTGCGCGCATGGCGGCTCGTGCTCTTCGGCCTCCTGGGCTCCGTCGCGATTCTGCCGGGGGCCTGTCAAAGAGTCGAACCGGCGACGCCCAATCCTGAATACGAAATCCTGGAGACCAGGACGGGCGCGGAAATGGTGCTGATCCCGGCGGGCTCGTTCCTCATGGGCAGCGACGACGGCGAACCGGACGAAGCGCCGCCGCACGAAGTGTCCCTCGCTGCCTTTTGGATCGACCGGACCGAGGTGACCCAGGAGCAGTACGGCCGACTGGTCCTGGGCAACCCGTCGCATTTCAAGGGCCCCGACCGGCCCGTCGAGCAGGTCAGCTGGGCGGATGCGGCGTTGTACTGCAATGCGCGGTCGCGATCCGAAGGCCTCCAGCCGTGCTACGACGAGGAGACGGCGGAGTGTGATTTCCAGGCCAGTGGCTATCGCTTGCCGACCGAAGCCGAATGGGAATACGCCTGCCGCGCCGGCGCCGACATGCCGTACGCGTTCGGCGCCGACCCGCAGCAACTGGGCCACCACGCTTGGTTTGGCAACAACGCGGGCCAGAAGACCCAACCGGTGGCCGGCAAAAAGCCCAATCCCTGGGGCCTGTACGACATGCACGGAAACGTCGCCGAATGGTGCAACGACGTGTACGACGGGGAGTACTACCGGAACAGTCCCAAGGACAATCCGCGGGGCCCTGCCGACGGCGATAAGTACGTGCTCCGCGGCGGCGCCTGGAATTCGCACGCGGCCCGCTGCCGGGCCGCGGCCCGCGTCGGCGAGGATCCCGGCTTTCAGGACGCTTGCTTCGCTCGGGATGCCATCGGCTTCCGCTGCGTGCGGCGGGCTGGCGAGCGCCTCACGCGACAGCCCCCGCCCCCGCGAGCGGACGCGAACCGCTGGCTGACCAGCGTCGTGGAGTTCTCGCTCCGCCAGCACTTGGTCTATCCGGGCGTGGAGGACACGCAGGCCGAGAAACCGTTTGTCGAGGCCGATGTACCCGCATTCTCCAACCGCGACCCGCACTTCTACCGCCTGCCGGGTCTGCTGGTCACCCGCCGAGGTACGCTGTTGGCGGCGAGCCAGAAACGGTTCGGCGCGAGGAGCGATTTCGCGCCGTCAAGTTGGGTCGTGCGCCGCAGTCGCGACGGCGGCCGGACGTTCCAGCCGGAACAGACGCTGTTCGAACGCGACGGATATTGCACCTTCAACGGCAACCTGGTCGAAGACCGGCAAACGGAGACGGTGTTCGCCTGTTTCATCGCCTTTCTGCAGGCCGAGCACGCGGCCTGGTTCACGAAGACGTGGATTCCGCAAGGCGGCGGTTTTTCGATCGTCAAAAGCACGGACGACGGCCGGACCTGGTCCGCACCGATTGAGGTCGTGCCCAAGCCGAATGCCGCAGGCTGGCGCGGCGGCGGGGCGTTCAACAACAACCACGGCATCCAACTCCGCACGGGCCCGCACGCCGGAAGGTTGGTGATCGGGGCGCGAGTGTTCAAACCCGGCGTGTACGAGGGCCGAGCCAAAGGCGGGCTGATCTACAGCGACGACCATGGCGAAACGTGGCACGTCGGCGGAGTGCCGTTCGCCGAGTGGGGCGACACCGTCGGCGAGATGACGGTGGGCGAAACGGCCGACGGCGAAGTGTACGTCAACTGCCGCAACGAGGTCGACAAGTTCCTCGCGCAAGCGACCGCGGTCGGCCGGTCCGCGAAGCGGCCGGAGGGCCTGATAGCACAGCGGCGTTTGTACGCCCGCAGCCGCGACGGAGGCGAGACGTTTTACGCACAAGGCTGCCACGCGGAACTGTTCGACGGCCCCTGCAACGCCGGCCAGGCGGTGTACTCGTGGGCAGCCGGTGGCGACCGCGGCGTCCTGCTCTTCACGGCTCCCGTCAACCGGCAACGCACGCGGCTGACCGGTTACCTTAGCCGCGACGGCGGCCGAACTTGGACGGCCGGCAACGTGATTTCGGAATCCTCCGGCGGTTACGCGGACGTCGCAGTGCTCCCCGACAAGACGATCCTGACCCTGTACGAAAGCCGCGAGGGACTGCTGTTGGCCCGCTACAATTTCGAATGGCTGGTGCGTGCGAAGTGAGGGAGGCGATGAACACGGATTCGAGCGGGACGCATGCGACGCGTCGGCAGCTCGTGCTGTCCACAAACCGCGCTTGCCAACAGGAGCTTCTCCACCCGGCCCTTAGACAATCGCAGGCCGGCGTCCGATGATGTTCCTCTGCGGCTGCCGGGGACTGGCGGTCGCTGCGCTGGGGTGGCGGACTTGCCACAACCACCCGGCGAACAGAATGAGCAGGAATCGGGCGAAGCGATCGGCAGTTCCACCGTGCAGCCCACGAAGCCGGCGATTCCAGCAGGACCGCCCAGTGATCGCGTCGAAGATGTCCCGGAGGTGAACCGGGACGCGCAAGGCATCCGGGAGGGTAACCACCCGATGGCTGATGACCTGGACCAGTCCACAACGACCCAGATCAGCATCGCATCTGCCCCAGCATCAAGTCCAACGCGCCCAGGATCGTCCGCAGCTGGCGAGCCTCAAACATCTGCGGTCCGGCCTGATTTCGAGCCTTTCTCATCGCCCGTGCCGATGGCTTCCCGAACGATTGTCTGAAGTGTACCGGCGTGCCCGGTTTTCGCTGATCGGAAGCCCACTTCAGGACGATCCGGCCGCGGTTGTTGTCGTTGCCCAACGTGACGATCGACGATTTCTTTGCCCGTGCCTTACGAAAAGCCTCGAAGCCGTCCGGCTCCAGCTCATCAACGCATCGTGATCGCCCGATCTAGCGGATCAACCGAGCACAGGCCCGTTGATCATCGGAAAACGTGTGTCGCGACAATTCGCCGGACTCGACCTTGTTCAACTTGCTGGTCAGAAATTCGTTGCACAGATCCTGCAGCGTGCAGCCAATGTCGGCTTGCAGGCGTGGTGTGCGGCCAGCGTGCAGATCGTCGCGTTGAGCGTTGTCCAGATCGACCGCTTGTTGTGCTGATGCGTCAACGTCATCGACGTAGACGATCTTGTTACCCTGGCTGGTGCCCCAACGTCCGAAGTAGTGCAGCTTGCCCCGAATTCTCTTTGCCCAATGGCCCCTGTCGTGGGGAGAGAAAGGAAAATCCTTGTAGGTCTTGTCCGGATTGCCGTTGGCTTTCCGCGAACGAGCCGATCGGCTAGACTGTCGCGTCATGGCATCACCTCCGCTGAAAAAAAACTTCTTGGTGGTGTCATTGACACCCGTAAGTTGCCGCTTGCGGGTGTCCGTTTTGACAAAAAACAGCCTAACAGGTGTCAACTGGCAATCGCAAGGGATGCCATAAAACACAGAAAACACGGTGAAGAACAGTGTAAAGGCCGGATGGCGGAATGGCAGACGCAAAGGACTTAAAATCCTTTGTCCCGTTAGGGACGTGTGGGTTCGAATCCCACTCCGGCTACTCCCTGCACGGTCGTGCTCCAATGTGCACGACCGTGCAAGAACGCGGAAAAGACCGCGTTTTGCTGGGTCTTCGAGCACTTCAGCCAGCCTTTCTCGCCTCGTCGCCGCCCGTGCTTGCTTGTGCATCCCCGTGCGTCACCGTGAGATTCGGACGCATAGACGGACGCATAGAAGGTGCATAAGCTCCCTCCAAAGCTGCGGCCACTTCCTCTTCTTCAAGGTGGGTATACACGTCCAGTGTCAGCTTGATCGTGCTGTGTCTCGCCAGCTTCTGAAGAAATGCGGGTTTGACGCCACTGCTGTCCACATCTTCGGCTAGGCTTTGGCGGCGGCAAGTCGGGCGTCGCGAATGACGCGGTAGACCGACGTGTGGCCGCCTTTCGGGTACTTTTTCTTTGGATGCGGGGGCGGGGGCTTTT
>JAAYYU010000041.1 GCA_012515235.1 Candidatus Anammoximicrobium sp. | reverse complement strand
TCGAACGCCTTGCCAAGTATCATCATGCGCCACCTCCTTTGAGACAGACCAAGACTCACGATGATGAATTACTTAGGCATTTCCTCATCAAAGACAAGAAGCTGGCTCTGCTAGCTTCACGGGGGTGGGCCATCACGCAGCCCTTCGACCGCATCGCCTACTACTGGGAACTTACCAAGGCCAGCGGCGGCTCCGATTGGGTCTACGTCTCGGTGAACGCCTTCACGGCGGACAAAGCGAAGATCGGTATCCCGAATACGGCGTCGGGAGCCTTTTTTCAGCAGACCCTGTCGAATATGAACGTCGCCTCGAACGTGGCGGGGATCGTCCAGGGCACGGGGATCGCCACGGGCAACATCGAGTTCTGGCCGAGCAACTACAGTGGCCCCACGACGACGCTCATCCCGACAGGCAGCGGCGTCTACGACTGGAACGACAGCGGGGCGGGTACGTCCTCCGGCCACGCTTCAATGCAGATTCACAACTACGACGTCGATGGCAGCGGACACGGAACGGCCGGGCAGACGCTCTTCGCCTACAACGCCTGGGGCACCGCGCGGACCAGCGAGTTGGGCCTAGGCAATCAACCGGGCGGGGCAGGGACGAACCCCGATTGGACCTTCAACACGACGAACATCAGCACGTACACGTCGCGGACGCTGCAGGTGCTGGTGCGGCAAGTCAACACGGCGGTCCCGCCGAAGCTGGTGCAGAACGTGCCGGAGTTGGCGGATTATGAACTCGTCTACCAGAAGACGCTTCCCAATTTGGCGACCTACAACACGACGGGAGTGGCGTACGACGTCGACAATTCGGCAAACATTCCCAGCGGGTCGTTCGACCGCGTGGCGTATTACGTGCAGCTAGACGGCAACTTTGCGGCGGTCTCGTTTGACGCCGCGGGCTTCACGAACAGCGCGGCCAAGATTGGCATTCCGACCACGGCGTCCGGCGAGTTCTACCAGCAGAACCTGACGAACATGAACGTCACGTCGAACGTGGCGGGGATTTTCAACGGCACGGGCCTGGCCACCGGGAACATCGAATTCTGGCCCAGCAGCTACAGCGCGCCCAAGGCGGCGACCAGCCCGGCCAACGCCAGCGACGCGGTCTATGACTTTGGGGACAGTGGGGCCAGCACGGGCGGCGGCTACGGTTCGATGCAGGTGCACAACTACGGCGCCGGCCAGACGATCTTCGCCTACAACCGCTGGAATAACGGCAGCACCAGCGATTTGGGCATCGGGAACCGCCCCACGAGCAGTCCAGACTGGACGTTTGCCCAGAACGCCAGCAGTTACGCGACGAAAGTGCTCTACGTGCTGGTCCGGCCGGCGCAGGTCCAGACGCTGCCGCCGACGCCGGTTGCGCCCCCGGCCCCCGCGACGCTCGTGAGCAACGCGCCGGAACTGGCGGACTATCAGCTGGTGTACCGCAAGGAACTTCCGCTCACGGCCAACTACAGTTCCGGCCCGGTCGCCTACGACGAGAACTACGTGTCGCGGGTGCCGTACGGCTCCTTCGACCGCGTGGCGTATTACCTGCAACTGGATGGCAACTTCGTCGAGGTTTCCTTCAACGCCGACGGATTCACGAGCGCGGCCGGGATGATTGGGATCCCCAACGCGTTTTCGGGCGAAAACTACCAGCAGTACGTACAGAACGTGAACGTCACGTCCAACGTGGCGGGGGTCGTGACGGGTACGGGGATCGGCACGGGGAACGTCGAGTTTTGGCCGAACAACTATCAAGAGAGCAACTCCGGACAGAATGCCGGCCTGCCCGCCGCCTTCCCCGTGCCGGGTTCCAGCGGCGGGACCTTCGATTTCGGCGATCGCCAGAGTTCCGGCAGTCACGGCTCGATGCAGATTCACAACTACAACGCCGGTCAGACCCTGTTCGCCTACAACAACTGGAACACTTCCGGCTACAGCTCGCTGGGCATTGGCAACCAGCCCACCGGCCAGCCGGATTGGACATACAACTACAACACCCCAAGTTACACGACGCGCAGCCTGTACGTGCTAGTCCGGCCCCGCCACACCGGCACGCCAGCCGACGATCAGGTCCTGCTGAAGAAAGTGAACGGCATCGCGCAGTATACGGTCAACGGCGGGTGGCCGGTGACGTTGTCCGGCGATACGGCGCTGCAGATCGACGGCCTGGCGGGCAACGACACCGTGACAATCGACTTCAGCGGCGGCGATCCGATTCCGGCCGGAGGCGTGATTTTCGACGGAGGGGACGGCAGCGATTCGATGAAAGTGATCGGCGGGACGTTCGCCACGGTCACACATCGCTTCACGGGTCCCGGAGCGGGCAACCTGGATCTGGATGGCGACGGCGTGGAGGAGATCACCTACACCGGCTTGGAGCCGTTCCTGATGACCAGCGGCATCGGGGACCTGGTGTTGGACATCCAGCAGGCGGGGGTGACGGACGCGGTCCTGCGCGACTATACGGGGGCGGGCGACGCCGGCCATTCCGAACTGGCGTTCACGGCGGACTCGGCGGAGGACTTCCAGTTCACGGGTCCGTCGTCGTCGCTGACCGTCCGCACCTACGGCGGCAGCGTGATCAGCGTGGCCGGGTTCGACGCGGCGTTCAACACGCCGGATCTGATCTTCGAGGACCCCAGCGGCACGGCCAGCCGCTTTGCGCTGGCGGCCAGCGAAGTGATGCCGGACGCGATCGACGTCAAGGTGACGGGCAAGGCCGTGTGGGACTTGAACGGCGGCACGGAAACGATCGACGGCTTGTCGGGCACGGGGACGGTGGACAACACGGCGGCGGGGACGGCGGCGCTGGTGGTGGGCAGCGGTGGTGCGTCGTCCACGTTCGACGGGGCGATCCGGGATACGGGCGGCGACATGAGCCTGGCCAAGTCCGGCGGCGGCACGCTGACGCTGTCCGGCGTGAACACCTACGCCGGGGCGACGACGATCGCCGCGGGCACGTTGCAGATTGCCGGCGGCGGGGGCGCGGGCGGCGTGTTTGCCCACATGCCGGAGGCGGCGGGCTACAACCTGGTCTATGAACTGCCGATCGGCAACAGCAATAACTTCACCAGCGGCGTCCCGTACAGTGTCAACAACGCCGCCCTGATTCCCAGCGGATCGTTCTCGCGCGTCGGCTACTATTTGGAATTGAAGCAGGGGGCGAACCCGTTGCAGTGGGTTTACACTTCGTTCGATGCCGCCCCCTTTGCGACCACCGCCAGCAAGCTGGGCGTCCCCAATGCGACATCCGGGATCGTGTATTACTACGACGCCGCCGGATTGCTGCCGGGCCAGGTCCGCAACATGAACGTGTACTCGAACGTGCCCGGCCTTGTCGGCTCCGACCGGACGGGCGTGACGACGGGCAACGTCGAGTTCTGGGCGACGGACTACTCGGCGTCCAACGCCAATAACGTGCCCAATGCCAGCGGCAGCACCTACGACTGGGGCGACGCGAAAAGTGCAGGCGGCAGCCACGGGTCGATGCAGGTTGCCGACCATGGGGCGCAGAAGATGCTCTTTTCGTTCAACAACTGGAACGGGGGCGGAGGCGTGTTGGGGATCGGAAACCAGCCGAGCGGCCATCCCGACTACACGTTCGGCACCGGCGTCGGCAGTTACTCGGTCAAGACCCTGCAGATCGTGGCCGATGCGCATGTGAGCCAGGCGATTCCGGCGGCCTCGCCCGTGGTGATCGCCGCGGGCGCGAGCCTCGACTTGAACGGCTACAGCGCGACGGTCGGTTCGTTGGCCGACGGCGCGGGCGGAGGCGGGTGGGTCGTCAACAGCGACCCCGCCCGGCCCGTCACGTTCACCGTCAATCCGGCCAGCGGCAGCACGACGTTTAGCGGCACGATCGGCGGCGACAGCGACGCCAACGCGATCACGCTGACCAAAACCGGCGCCGGCACGCAGATCCTGGGCGGGCACAACACGTACCACGGCGATACGAACGTCAACGGCGGCACACTGCAACTGCTCCAGGGCGCCGACCAGCAGCCGCTGGCGGTGACCGGCTGGAACCAGGACTTCATCTGGGCCAACTCCGAACCGGCGGCGCTGGATGGAACGACCTGTGAGCTGAACAACTGGGTGTATTACGAGAAGAACGCCACGCGCAACGGCGGACTGAACGGCATGCCGTCCAGCCGCAGCTTCGTCTCGGCGTTTGACCCCGACGTGACGTTCCAGGTGCAGCCGTATGACACGCTGAACACGCTCCTCACGACAACCACTCCGGCGACATTGACGCTGGCTAACCCCGACCGCTTCGCCTCGTTGAACGTGTTGACCGCCAAGGGCAACGCCACGGTGACCTACACGTACACCCTGAATTTCGCCGACAGTTCGACGACTTCCGGGACGTTCCAGCCGCCCGATTGGACAGCCCCGAATGCGATCACTACCTCGTTGGCTCGCAGGTCGAATAGTGGTGGTGCGTACTACAACAACGCGGGGCTGTCCGAGCACGACATCGTGCTGTCGGCGGCCGATCAAGCGAAGGTGCTCAACTCGATCACCTTCACGGCGGCCGGGGGCGGCGGGTCCTGGATCATGGGCCTCAGCGGCGAACTGCTCACGGTGCCCAGCACGGACATCCTGCCCAATACCTCGCGCGTCTCGATCGCCAGCGGGGCGACCTTGGACCTGGCCGGCAACGACGAGACGATTGGGCCGTTGAGCGGGGCCGGCGGCACAGTGAGTTTGGGCGTGGGCACCGTCACGGTCAACAGCAGCGACGGCGTCAACCCGGTGGATGCCACGTTCACCGGCCAGATCACCGGCAGTGGCGGTCTGGTCAAGGACGGCGGCGGCACGTTCACGTTGCGGGGCGTCAACACGTACGGAGGCAGCACGATCATCGAGACCGGCACGCTGCGTCTGGAGGGCGGCCTGGCAGCCGGGGCCAAGATCATGCCGCTGGGCGATTCGATCACCTATGGCAGCGGCGGCACCAACGCCGGCTACCGCGGGCCGCTGTACAGCTTGCTGACCGGCGCGGGCTACAGCTTCCAGTACGTCGGCAGCACCAACGGCAATCCGGGCAGTCTGCCCACGACGCCCGTGAATCAGACGTACCACGAAGGACACGGCGGCTGGGTGACGGGGGACGTCAGCACCGGAATCCTGCACGGCGTCAAAACCGTCGCCGCCGGTGGACTCGGATGGCTGACGGTCAACCCGGATGTCATCCTGCTGCACATCGGCACGAACAATACCGGTGGATCGGAGCCGCAGTCGATCATCGACGTCGGCAACATCCTGGACGAGATCCACACGCAACGCCCTACCGCCGTCACCTATGTCGCGCAGATCGTCCCCAAAGTTTCCGGGGGCGTGCAGCTTCCCTGGGTCACGCAATACAACACGGATTTACCGGCGTTGGTTGCGAGCAAGCAGACGCTGGGCTACAGCGTGGCGATCGCGGACCTGAACACGAACTACCCGACCCCGTGGTCTACGACGCTGCCCGACAACGTGCATCCCAACAGCACCGGCTACGCCTGGATGGCCCAGCAGTGGTTCGACGCCATCGTCACAGGCGGCGGGCTGGGCGGCGTCAACGTGCTGCCCGCGACCACGGCCGTGTCCATTGCCAGCGGCGCCACGCTGGACTTGAACGGAGTGACGCAGACCATCGCTTCGCTGTCGGATTACGGCCTTGGCGGCGGCACGGTCGTCAACGGCGCCGCGGCCACGCCGCTGAGCTTGACGATCGCCCCGACCAGCGGCAGCACGACGTTCAGCGGCACGATCGACGACAGCGGCGCGCCCAATGCACTGACCCTGGTCAAGACCAACGCCGGCACGCAAGTCCTGAGCGGCCACAACACGTACCACGGCGACACCAACGTCAACGGTGGCACGCTGCAGCTGCCGCAGGGCGCCGGCCAGCAGCCGCTGGCGGTGACCGGCTGGAACCAGGACATCATTATCGACAAGACGGAGTCCGCGCCGGGCTACAGCGCCAGCATGGCGGGCTGGCTCTTCTACGAGACGGGCTTGGCCGGTTCGACCCAGGGGCTGGCGGCCAATTCCGGTGCGACGCCCCGCACGTTCACCAGTCTGTACGATGGGGACGTCGAGTTCCAATTCGCGCCGTACGCCGGAAACAACGCAGTCTATCTGGACGGCCCAGGGAATGTCACGCTCACGCTGGCCAATCCGGCGCGTTTCGAGTCGCTCCAGTTACTGGAAACCACGCGGACCATGAGCTGGTATGCCAAGCTCAATTTCGCCGACGGATCGAGCACCATCACCAGTACCTGGAATGACCCGGACTGGACAGCCAATCCGGGGCCGGCCGACCGAGCGCTCGCCAGCTACGGCCTGAAGAACACAAACGGCAGTTTCTACAGCAACTACCTGTGGATGGCCCAGCGCGACGTCACTCTGTCGGCCGCCGATCAAGCCAAGGTGCTCAATTCGATCACCATCTTCACGACCAGTGCCGTTGGCCAGCAACTGGCGGTATTCGCTGTCAGCGGCATCGTCCTCTCCGTCCCCAGCACGGACATCCTGCCCGATACCTCGCGCGTCTCGATCGCCAGCGGGGCGACCTTGGACCTGGCCGGCAACGACGAGACGATTGGGCCGTTGAGCGGGGCCGGCGGCACAGTGAGTTTGGGCGTGGGTACCGTCACGGTCAACAGCAGCGACGGCGTCAACCCGGTGGATACCACGTTCACCGGCCAGATCACCGGCAGTGGCGGTCTGGTCAAGGACGGCGGCGGCACGCTCACGTTGCGGGGCGTCAACACGTACGGAGGCAGCACGATCATCGAGACCGGCACGCTGCGTCTGGAGGGCGGCCTGGCGGCCGGGGCCAAGATCATGCCCACGGGCGACTCGATCACCTATGGCAGCTCTGGCACGAACGCGGGCTACCGCGGTCCGCTCTATAGCCTCCTGAACAGCGCCGGCTATACGACCCAATACGTTGGCAGTCAGACGAACAACCCCGGAAGCCTGCCCACCGCACCGATCAACCAGACCCACCACGAAGGCCACAGCGGTTGGAACGTGGCTCAGGTCCTGAACGGGGTCACGCCCATCGCGCAGGGTGGACTGGGCTGGCTGGATGTGGACCCCGACGTCATCACGCTGATGATCGGCACCAACAACCGCGGCGGCGACGTGCCCACGGCTATCAGCCAGCTGGGGCAGATTATCGATACGGTTCACACACAGAAGCCCAAGACGCAATTGATGGTGGCCGAGATTATTCCGATTCCCGCGCAGCCGGCCTGGGTCAGCCAGTACAACACGGCCCTGATCAGCCTCGTCAACAGCAAGCAGGCGATGGGTGACAACGTGGTTCTGGTGGACCTGAATACGAATTTCCCGTCGAGCGGTTTGGCCGACGCGCTACATCCCAACGACACCGGCTACGCCTGGATGGCCCAGCAGTGGTTCGACGCCATCGTGGCGGGTGGCGCGCTGGGCGGCATCAATGTGCTGCCCACGACTACCGCGGTCTCGATTCCCAGCGGCGCGACGCTGGATCTGAACGGAGTGACGCAGACGATCGCGTCCTTGTCGGATTACGCGGGCGGCGGCGGCACCGTCGTCAACGGCGCGGCGGCGGCGGCGCTGACCTTGACGATCGCCCCGGCCGGGGGCAGCACGACGTTCAGCGGCACGATCGACGACGGCGGCGCGGCCAATGCCCTCACGCTGGTCAAGAACGGCGCCGGGACGCTGGTGCTGGCGGGCGACAATGCCTACTCCGGCCCGACCACCGTCAACGCCGGGACGCTGGTCGTCGCCACGGACACGGCGCTGGGCGGCACGGCGGGCGGCACGGCGGTCCGGGACGGCGGGACGCTGGCGCTGCCGGGCGGCGTGACGATCAGCGGCGAAGCATTTACGCTCAACGGTACCGGGGCGGCCGGCCAGCCGGGCGCGTTGGTCAATCTGAACGGCACCAACACGATCGCGGCCAGCAGTCCGATTACGGCCCAGAGCGTACTCGGAGGCCAAATCGGGATCGGGTCGGTGGCGGGCACGCTGACCATCGACGCCCCAATCGATCTGCAGTACTCGAAACTTACCGTCACTGGCGCCGGGGACACGGTGCTCAACGGCGACATCTCGTCCGGCAGCGTCAACGACTTGACGGCCACCGACGTGTTCACCAACGTTCCCGAGGCCGACGGGTACACGCTGGCCTACGAACTGATTCCGAACGGCGGCGTGACGGGTGCGTCGTTCCCCTACACCGTGAACAACACCGCCGCGATCGGGGCCTTTGACCGCGTGGCCTATTACCTGGAACTCGACGGCGTCTGGGTCTACGCCTCGATGGATGCGTTCACCGCGAACGTGAATCAGATAGGCATTCCCTATGGCAGCACGCTGTTCAAGTGGCAGCAGAAGGTCAACAACCTGAACGTCTTCGCCTCGGCCGGTTCGGGCATTTCGAGCGGGACCGGGCTGGCGACCGGCAATCTCGAGATCTGGCCCAGCAACTATGGCGGGGGCAACGATTTGAGCATTCCGAACGCCAGCGGCAGCACCTTCGATTTTGGCGATGGTGGCGCGGGCACCAGCGTGGGCTATGGCTCGTTGCAGGTCCACAACTACGACCTGGACGGTGCCGGGCCGGGAACCGTGGGGCAGACGCTGTTGGCCTACAACGACTGGCGCAATTCCGCCGACTTGGGCATCGGCAATCGGCCTACCGCCGATCCTGACTGGACCTTTGCCGACAACTACGCTTCCTACACTTGGCGGCGGCTGGCCGTCCTGGTTCGCGAAACCGGGGCCGACACGAGTCTCACGAAAGAGGGTTTTGGCGTGCTGACCCTCAGTGGCGACAACTCCTACGGCGGCGCGACCATGATCGCGGAGGGGACGTTGATCGCCGCATCGAACAACGCTTTGGGATTCACCGGCGAAGGCACGACGGTGCAAGACGGCGCGACCCTGGCATTGCAGGGCGGCATTACGATCAGCGGCGAGGCCCTCACACTGAACGGCCTCGGCGCGCCCGGCCAGCCGGGCGCGCTGGTCAACCTGAGCGATGCCAACACGATCGCGGACACCAGCCCGATCACGGCCGAACTGGTGAGCCTGGGCCAGGCTGGCATCGGTTCGGTTACCGACATCCTGACGATCGACGCTGGCATCGACCTGCAGCTCTCTGGGTTGATCGTCGCCGGGGGCGGCGACGTGGTGGTCAACGGCGTGATCTCCGGCATCGGCGCGCCGTTGGACACCTCGCTGCCGCATCACACTAACACCCAGGTGTTCAACAACGTGGCCGAGGCAGACGACTACGTCGTGGCCTATGAATTGCCCATCCCGGCCACCAATATCCGTTTCCGCGACACCAACCCCGTCCCTTACTCGATTGACGACACGGCCCTGATCAACCCGTTCGATCGGATCGCCTACTACCTGGAACTCGATACCGGGACCGGCCTGCGCTGGGTGTATGCGTCCATGAACGCCTTCACGTCGAACATCAGCCAGATCGGCCTGCCCCACAACGTCAACAACCCGGTCAAGTTCCAGCAGATCGTCAACAACACGAACGTGTTCTCGAACGTGGCCGGCGTCACGACGGGAACGGGCATCACCACGGGAAACATCGAGTTCTGGCCCAGCAACTATGGCGGCGATACGACGCCCCTGATTCCCACCGGCACCAGTGCCTTTGACTGGAACGACAGCGGAGGTAGCACGGGAGCTGGGCACGGTTCGTTCCAGGTGCACAACTACGCCGGCGGACCGACGGGTCTGGGCGAGACGCTGTTCGGCTTCAGCGACTGGGGCGGCAACAATACCACGGGCAATGTCGAACTCGGCATCGGCACGAACTCCGGGACGGTCCAGACGCTTGGCGGTCCCGTGAGCGTCGGGGGCAATCCCGACTGGACGTTCGCCGACGCCAGCCATCTGTACACCGTTAAGAACCTCGTGGTGTTGGTCCACGAAGCCACTCCCCGGCCGATCCTGTACCCGGACAACAACCTGCACAAGACCGGGATGGGCACGCTCACCTTGGCCGGCGCGAATACCTACAACGGCCCCACGACGATCGGCGGCGGCGCGGTGTGGGTGTACGGTTCGCTGGCCGATGGCCCGGCCGCGGACGACGTGATCGTCGACGGCGGCGGGACGATCGGCGGGACCGGGACGATTTACGGCCAGGTGCGGGTCAATTCGGGCGGCACGGCGGCGCCGGGCGACACGCCGGGCGTCATCGCCTCGGACACGCTGATCCTGACCGGCGGCAGCACGTTCGAGGTGGAACTGGAAGGCACGACGCCGGGCAACGGCGCGGGGTACCACGACCAGTGGATCATCAGCGACAGCGTCGATCTGGGCGGGGCCGCGCTGAGCGTCCTCTTCGGGACGTTCACGCCGCCGGCCGGTTCGGCGTACGTGATTGTGCGCAACGACAGCGCGAACCCGGTCGCCGGCACCTTTAACGGGTTGGACAACGGCGACTCGCTGACCGTGGGCAGCACGACATTCCTGGTCTTCCACACCGGCGGGGACGGCAACGACGTGGTGCTGGTCGAGGCGAGCGATCCGCCGGCGGACGTGTACGTCGACAACGACTGGGCCGGCTATGCGCTTGGCCAGTTCATCACCGATGCGGATGACGGCACCGCAGCGGACGAGTTTGCGGTGTTCGGCGTGAACGCGTTTGAAACGGTCACGGCGGGAGTCGGCGCGGCCGCCACGGGCGGGACGGTGATCGTCAACGACGGGACGTACCCCGCGGCGGACTTGCCGAACCTGGGCGCCGGCAAGACGCTGCAATTGACCAGGAAGGACCAGGGCGCCGCTGACTCGACGGTGACGATCGCTTCGCTGGACAGTGCCCTCGGCACGACCGTCGACCTGGGCAGCAACACGCTGGTTTTGGGCAACAATGCGACTGCCAACACGATCGCCGGCACGATCACCGGTGCCGGCAACTTGACCAAGCAGGGCAGCGACCAACTGACGCTGGGCGGCAACAACACGTACAGCGGCGCGACCACGGTGAGCGGGGGCGAGTTGGTCGTGGCACATAACTCGGCCTTGGGTGCCACGGCTGGAGACACTACGATCGCCAGCGGCGCACGGGTCGTGCTGGCCAACGGTGTCACCGTCACCGGCGAGACCATCACGATCGCCGGCAACGGAGGCAACTACGGGGGCGCGCTGCAAGCAGCGGCGGGGGCCAGTGCGGAGTGGGCCGGACCGGTTAAGCTGGACGGGTTGGCCCGCGTGGGAACCGCCGACACGGGCGGCAGCGCCGCGGTGCTGACCATCAGCGGCGTGATCCAGAACGGCACGGGGAACGCCCTGGATATCAGCGGCGGCCAAGGCAACGGGACTGACAACGACGACGGCACGGTGATCTTGAAGGGGGCCAATTCGTACACCGGCGCGACCAACCTGATTCGCGGCACTCTGCAGTTAGGGGCCGACAATTCACTACCCGTGACGACCACGTTGGACACACACTCGGCGGGCACGGATGTCGCGACCTTCGACCTGCACGGTTTCAACCAGACGGTTGCCGACTTGAAACGCACCGTCGCGTCTTCCGGAACCGTCACGAACGAAGCGGCGTCCACGACCAGTACGCTGACCGTGAACACCACGTCGCCGACAAGTTCGTTCGGCGGCGCGATCCAGGACGGCGCTGGCGGGTCGGGAATCGTGGCTGTGACGAAGTCCGGCTCCGGCAGTCTGACGCTGTCGGGCCCGAATATGCACCAGGGGGCCACGGCGGTTTCCGCGGGCGTGCTGGTGGCGGCCTCCAATACGGCCTTGGGCGGCACGACGGGGGCGACCAGCGTGGCCAGCGGAGCCACGCTGCGACTGGCCAACGGGATCACGGTCACCGGCGAGACGGTCACGATCAACGGCCTGGGCGCTGGGAACATCGGGGCGCTGCAGGCTCCCGGCAGTGCCGTCGCGACCTGGGCTGGCGACGTGATCATCGGCAATGATACGGCCCGCATCGGTGCGGATACCGGAACGCTGACCGTCAGCGGCGTGATCGACGACGGTGCGAATGCGTTCCCCTTGAATGTCCGCAACAACTCGGGCACCACGGTTCTGTCGGCGGTGAACACCTATGGCGGCCCGACGAATGTGATCGTGGGGACCCTGCAACTGGCGGGCGGCAACGACCGCTTGCCCACCACGAGCGTCCTGCGCTTGGGTAACGTTAGCAACATCGGATCGGCCACGTTTGACCTGAACGGCCTGAACCAGACGGTGGGCGGACTGGTCTCGAACGGCAACTCGACCTACATGGCCATGACGGTCACCAACAGCGGCGCGGCGGATGCGACGCTGACCGCTAACGTGGCCTCCGGATCCTATTCGTACGGGGGCCAGCTGATCGACGGCATGACGAACAAGCTGCTGCTGACCAAAGCCGGCAGCGGCAGTCAGACCCTGGCAGGAACGACGGCCAACACGTACACCGGACTGACCAGCGTGAACGACGGCACCTTGGTGCTGGCCAAGAACAACACGGTGGCCGTTCCCGGCGATCTGTCGATCGGCGACGGCGCCGGCGCGGCCAGCAGCGCGGTCGTGGAATTGGGCACCAGCGGCGCCGGCGGCAACCAGATTGCCGACACGTCCGACATCACGGTCAACAGCGCTGGTCGCCTGAACTTGAACGGCAAGTCCGAGAGCATCGATGGTCTGAACGGCGGCGGCACCGTGGACAGCGGAACGGCTAGAGCGGTGACGCTGACCATCGGTGCCAATGATGAGGCGACGGCGACCTTCTCAGGATCGATCGGCAATGGCGCGGGGACGGTGGCCCTGATCAAGACCGGCAGCGGCACGCAGGCGCTCGGTGGGACCAACTCCTACGGCGGCACCACCAGCGTCAATGCCGGGACCTTGCTGATCAACGGCGATAGCAGCGCGGCCACGGGCACCGTAACCGTTCGCGACTTGGCCATCCTGGGCGGCACCGGCATCCTCGGCGGCGCGGTGACGCTGGCGGCCGGCAACACGGGCACGCTGTCGCCCGGTTCGCCGGTGTCCGCCACGGCGGACCTGGCCACCGGCAGCTTGACGCTCAACAGCGGCACGACGTTCCAGGTGCAGATCCACGGCACGACGCCCGACAGCCAGCACGATCAGGTCGTCGTGACCGGCTCAGTGAACCTGGGCGGCGCCACGCTGGACACATCCGGCTCGACGATCACCGCGTCGCTGGGCGACAAGGTGGTGCTGATCGACAACAACCTGACGGACGGCGTGACCGGCACTTTCGCGACGTATACTACGCCGGGCAGCGTGGTCACGGTCAACGGCCAGCCGTTCCGCATCTTTTACAACGGCAACGACGGCAACGACGTGGTACTGATCTGCGCCGGCAACGGCTCCGGCGGCAACGTGGACGCGGCATTCGTCAACGAGGACTGGGCCGGCGTCGTTCCGGGCGAGGATCCGGACGGGCCGGGACCGGCGGAAGCGTTCCTGGTGGATGCCTACGCCACGATCCAGGCGGCGATCGATAACGTCAATCCGGGCGGCACGATCTACGTGCTGGGCAACAACGATGCTGGCTACGCGGCGTTCAACCTGAACGAGAGCGTGCAGATCCGCTTCATCGCGGACTACCAAGACCCGGCGGAAACCACGGTCACGCTCAACGGCGCCGTGACGCTGTCGCAGAACGCGGATTGGGTGTTGTACGACGGGACGGTCGCGGGGGCTTTGGTCAGCGTGGACGGAGATCCGGCCAACCTGACGACGACCGCCACAGGCACGATCGACGCCGCTGCGGCCGGCACGCAGAGCCTGAGCCTGACGGGCACCACCGACGGAACCGGCGCAGTGACGCTCGGCGGCGTGATCGGCGGCAGCCAGATACTCTCTGACGCGACCATCGGGCAGGCGGGCCATCGAGTAGCGTCAATCGCTCTCAACGACGCGCGTGTCGACGGTACGGTGTCACTGGCCACCAGCGGCGCGGTTTCTCAGGACACCGTCGATGGCTCAGCGGACGTGACGGCGGCCAGCCTGATTGTCGCCGCCGCCAGCGGGATCGACCTGGATACCGCCGTCACGAACTTGACGGCTGCCAACAGCACCAGCGGCTCGGTCCGCATCGACGAGGCGGACGCCCTGAATGTGCGCAATCTGACCAACGCCAACGCGCCCATTGCGCTCACGACGGCCGCTGAGGGCAACGTGGTGGTCACGAATCTGAACGCAGGCAGCGGCCCGGTCGCCGTCTGGCTTGCCAACGGAAATTTGACCAGCGAGCCCTCCGACCCCAGCACAGGGGACATCGTCGGCGGCAGCCTGAACCTGACGATCAACACGACCGGCAGGAAGTTCGGCAACAGCCCCGCCGACCGGCTGGAACTCGATGCCAGCGTGCTGACGGTCAACACACCGACCGGCGGGGCCAGTCAGGCCTATCTCGTGGATACGACGGGCGGTGTGACCATGAACAACTCGTCGATTGGCGCCGGCACGGGAGCCACCTTTGATCTGCTGGTGCAGAACGGCAGCTTGTTCAGCGGCACTTTGCCGGCCGACACCCGCGACATCGGAGCGACGGTGATCGTGCTGGAAGTGACCGGAGCCGGCAGCACGATCGGCACCGCCGCCACGCCCCTGGAGATCAACTCGCCCGCGGCCGTCGGCGGTGCTCGCGTGGACGCCAAGACGGCGGGCGGAGTGAACGATCAGATCTTCATCCGGGACATGTTGGACAACTTCCCCGTGGGCACCCTGGATGCGGGGGCGGCGACGGTGACCTTGCTGACGACGGCGGGAGCGATCAACGACGCCAACGGCGGAGCGGTGAACCTCACGGCCGCTGCGGCGGCGCTGGCGGCCAGCACGGGCATCGGCACCGGTGGCGCCGGGGCTCTGGAGACCCAGGTCACCAACCTGGAAGCCTCGACCGGAACGGGCGGCGTGTTTGTGGACAACACGGGGACGCTGACGATCGGCGGGGCGAGCGCGAGCTTGACCGGCGTGCAGCTCACCGGGGCCAGCGGCGCCGTGACGATCACGGCGACGGGGGCGATCACGGTCGACGAAGACGTGTCGGCGCCGGGGGCGGTGCAACTGGCCACCAGCGACAACGCCAACACGAACGACCTGACGGTCAACGCCGCAGTCCAATCGACCGGGGCCGACGTGACGCTCAGCGCGGGGGACGATTTCAGCTTGGCGGCCGGCGGGTCGGTGACAGCGGCCACGACGGTTGTGGTCAATATCGACGCGGGCAATGCGGACGGCGGCACGGGAACGGCGGCCGTGCTCGATGGCCCGATCTCCAGCGGCAGCGGGGCCACGCTGAACGGCAACGCCGATGCGGACAACGTGACCGTTAACCAACTGGGCTGCGGCGGCTTGACGATCGATGCCGCCGGCAGCGGCGATACGGTGACGGTAAACCTGGGGGGCCAGTGTGGGCGCGGCGATCGAGAGCACGATTTCCGTGCTGGATGCGGGCAGCAGCGGCACGGATCAGCTGTACTTGACCGGCGGCGAGACGCTGAGCGACAGCTTTGTGATCGACGCCGCGCAACTGCAACGCAACGCCACCGAAACCGTGACGTACAACGGCAACCTGGAAGAGTTGTACGTCAGCGGGCTGAACGAGACGGGCACGACAGGCGATACCTTCCAGGTCACTCCGTCCACGACGATGAAGATCTTCATCGACGGCGACAATCCGGCAGCCTCAGCCAGTCCGGGGGATCAGCTGCTGTTCAACGCCTTGGGGGGCAGCGTGACCGATACCGGCAGCGTGTTGACCCGAACCGGATACCAGCCGGTGACCTATGTCGAAATCGAAGGGGTGACGATCACCGGCGCCGACATCACGATCGAAGGGGACGACGGCCTGGACGACGTGCTGACCGTCGATGCCACCGGTCCATGTTCCGGTTCCTACGTCTTGGCGACCAACGGGGTGGCAGGCCCGACGGTGAGGTTCCACAACTTGAACAAGCTGACCTTCCACGCCGGCGCGGGCGACGACAAACTGCAGATTAACCACCTGTTCCCCGGCATGTTCAAGCCGGCCGGCGGGATCGTGTACGACGGCCAGACGGATACGGGCACGCCAGGCGACACGTTGCAGATCAGTGGCGGGACAGCCGGCACGGTGCTGCACACGTTCCTGAACGGACACTCCGGGACGATCGACCTGGACCTGGACGTTAATCCGGGCGTCGATTTGTGGTACTCGAACCTGGAGCCCGTGCTGATGAATTTCGGCTTGGTCAGCGATCTCATTTTCAAACTGCCCGACGGGACATCCAACGCCGTGCTGGAGAACGACAACGAGAACGTCGCCGACACTTCGCAGATCCGCAGCAACGACAGCCCTGTCACGTTCGAGCGGACGACGTTCACGCAACCTGGCGGATCGCTGACGATCCGCGCAGGCGTCGGCAGCCAGACCGTTACGCTCGGCGCCCTGGATGGCGGCGCGGACAACTTCAACGCCGATTTGATCGTCGCCGGCGACGGAGCTTCGGGATCGGGTGGCCCGACCGATGTGACGTTTGCGTCGTCGCTGTCGTTGGCCGGCAAGAAGATCGACGTCCAGAAGGCCCGCGACGTGACCGTCGATGGCAACGTGGGGCTGTCCACGACGGGCGCCGCCGGCACGGTCAGCTTCGAGGCCGGCCGTAAAATCCTGTTGTACGTGGGGTCCAGCATCCAGACGGTCGACGGCCATGTCGCGCTGGAGGCGAATCAACAGGCAACGTCCGCCAGCGGGAATTTCTCGGGAATCAAGCTGTGGAGTTCAACGATCACCAGCACTGGTGAAGGAAACGTCCTCCTGCGCGGGCGCGGCGGTGATACGGACAGCCAGAACAACGGAATTGAAATCATCTTCAGCAGCATCCGCTCGACGGCGGCCGGCCCGACTGCCGGAACGATCACGCTGGAAGGCACCGGCGGCAGCGGAACCACGGATAACTGTGGAATCGAGTTCTCGGGCAGTTCCTACAACACGCCCACCATTTCGTCGCGCGACGGGGACATCCAGATTGTCGGCGTCGGAAATGGCTCGGGCCTAGGGAATCGCGGTTTGGAGTTTCAGTCGGTGCTGGTGGAATCGACGGGTACGGGCGCCGATGCCGCGCTCATCACGATCCACGGCACAGGCGGTCACGGGACCCGCGCCAATCACGGGGTCCACTTCATCAGTGACGACGTGAAGGTCACTTCCATCGACGGCGATATTCGGATCACGGGGGTCGGAAAGGGATCGGCGGACTCCAACTACGGTGTCTCCCTGGTCGTGGCCAGCCGGATCGAATCCACCGGCGTTGGTCCGGACGCCGCGACCATCACCATCGAGGGAACCGGCGGAGCGGGCACGGCGGACAATCATGGCGTTGTGGTCATGAACGACGGCGCTTCCGTGGCCTCGCGCGTCGGCGCCATGGAAATCGTGGGCGTCGCTGGCGGCACAGGGGCGAACGGCGTGTACGCGTACGGCACGGCGTTGATCGATGCCACCGACGGAACCAAGACGGCGACCGCTCCGATTTCGATCCGCGGGGACGGCGTGGGACTCGGCGCGGGCATCGTCTTGAACGCGGAGATCCACAGCGATTTGGGAACGGTGACGCTGACTTCGGAGGACCACATCCAGGTCGGCGCTGAGGGCCTGATCGCTTCCGACAGAGGCCTCGTCAGCCTGACCGCCGATCAGACGCCGGGCGACCATACCGGCCGCATCCAAATGCTCGACGGGGCCCGGATCCTGGCGGGCAGCGGACAGGTGGACCTGACGGCGGACGGCAACATCGCCCTGGCCAGCGTCCAGACCAGCGGCCTGGTACGAGCCGCCACGTCGCATGGGGCGATCACGGACAGCGGCGATGCGCACATCGACCTCGCGGCCAGCGCCGCCGTTCTACGGGCGGCCACCGGCGTCGGCGACGCGGGCGACACGAACGGACGACTGGAAACGGCCACCGACGCCGGCGCGGCGGCGCTGACGCTGTCTGCGGTGACCGACAGCGGCGACATCCAGGTCCGTAACACGGGCGCGCTGATCATCGGCACCGTGGACGGACTGGCCGGCGTGACAATCCTGGACACCGCCGGCAACAATCAGGGCGACAACATCGCGATCACCGCGGCCAGCCCACACACGGTGAACAATCCGGTGACCAACCACGACGGCGGCAACATCGCGCTGGCGGCGGAAGGGACTGCTCTCGGCGATGACTTGACGCTGAACGCCAACGTCGCCGTCACCGGCGGCAACGCGGCGCTGGACAGCGATGGGAACATCCACTTGTACGCGGGACACTCCGTTGTTCTGGCACTGGCCGCCGTGACCGTATCCGTCGATGCAGCGGGGACCGTGTTGCTGAGCGCCGGAACCGACTACAACGGCGGCTCCCTCGTCGACGGAAACAGCGACGGCGACGTGAGGATGACCGGCGACTCGGCGGTCAGGTCCGAGGACGGCCACATCACGGTCCTGGCACCCGACGATGTGGCGCTGAGTCTTTTGAATGCCAACAGCGACGGCGATGCCACGCGGGGCAACGTCACGGTGACGGCCGATTACGCCGGGCCGGATACAAGCGGCGGGGCCGGCGACCTGTACAGCAGCAACAACACAGGCTCGATCCGCGACCAACTGAGCGGTGAGACGGCGACCGACATCAACATCATCGCCCATCGGGCGACGTTCAGGGCCGGGACCGGGATCGGCTCCGAGAACGACCTGGATACGGACGTGGTGACGCTGGATGCCGTCAATTCGGGGACCAGCGGCGACATCCGGGTCACCGAAGTGGCGGCGGGTCTGGACGGGTATCTGGGCGTCCTGCGCGCGGCGCAGACCGGCGCAAGCGGCACGGGGGATCTGGTGCTGGCCACCGTGGACGGCACGATCGAGGTGCTGTCCGGGGGCAGCGGGGTGAGCGTGG
>JAAYYU010000040.1 GCA_012515235.1 Candidatus Anammoximicrobium sp. | reverse complement strand
TTTCGTTCAGAAAGCCCCCGGCGGCGAAAACCTACGCGAGGTGACTGAACGGGCCTGGGCGGTCATCGAACGGCTCGACAAGCTGCACGAGGGCAACGTGCTGATCGTGTCGCACGCCATGCGCGACCTCGAAGTCCAACAGCGACGGTACAACCCCCATGCCCACGTCGATCAGCGTGTGCCGCACGACCTGCCCGTCGCGAAGCTGTACCAGCGAGAAGGACGTATTGGCCTGCCGGTAGGGATCTGCCTGCCGGCCTTCGTCGGCCCTCGGGCTGGCGAAGCCCAACTCGATTCCAAAGGCGGCTTGAATGCCGTTCACGCGTAGCAGCAATTCGGTGGTATTGGTTGGCATGTTTGTGGTCCTCGGGTGCGTTGGGTCTATCCTGATAACTCGTGCCCGCAGGCCCGACCGCCCCATCCAATCCCGGTTCTTTGGCTTATCAGCGCCTCGTCAGGCGACAGAACCGCAGCCAGTTCGTCGGGGTGACGCCGAAACCAGGACGCCACGAGATGGACGCGGTCGAATGCCTCAAACGCCAAGTGGGCCTGCCGGCCCGGCTGCAAGTAAGCCTCCGCGAGAAGTGCGTGAACGCGCTTCGCTTCCGCGGCGGTACGAGGTTCCGTGACGACAGCCACCACGTCTCCACCTGCAATCAAGTGCCAGACGCAGGCGGCCCCGTTCTCGGCCCCAACGGGATAGACGAACCAATAGTCGCGGCAAACCTTCCGCAGAATTTGCAGTTGATCGAACAAGAAGGTCAGTTCCCGCAGAGCATCCCGGTGGCGGATCGCCTGCTCATAGTCGCGATGCTCGCCGGCCTCCCGCATGGCAGTCTCCAGTTCGACGAGCAGCTGCCGATCCTGGCCATCCAAGAAGGTCTGGGCCCGTTCGATCTGTCGGCGGTAATCGTCGCGGCTGCACAGGGCCGCGCACGGGGCTGAGCAGGACGCCAAACTACCCCGCAGGCAGGCGGCCTGCGAGTCCAACTCGAACAGCGTGAGTTGATCAGCGAACCGCATCGGGACCTCACGCGAGCAATCCCGCAACCGGAACACATGGTTCAGGCGGTCGATCGCCGCCAGCAACTGGCGGTTCCTTCGGACCGGCCCCCACGAGCGCCGGGAATCGCGAGGCGAGCGTGTCGCCACGTGAAAGTGCGGAGCTTCGTCCGTCGTCAGACAAATGAAGCCGCAGCGGTCGCTGTCCAGACGGCCACGGCGGTTGAAACGTGGCCGCCAGCGCCGGATAAGTTCCAGTTCGCGCAACTGGGCGGTAAATTCGTGGGCACACGGCTCCCAGATGACTTGGCGAGCGTGTTTGGCGATGCGGCGTTCCTTGGCACTGTCGTCGCCTGCGGAGAAATAGGTCAACAGCCGGTCGCAGAGCTTGGCCGACATCCCCACGTAGACCAGCTGTCCGGCGCGATCGACCATCCCGTACACGCCCGGAGTTGTCGGGCACACGGCTCGAAGGCAGCGCCGCACTTCGCGCTGCTCCATCGTCGCATCCAACTTCTCCAAGGCTGGCTGGCCGCTGAAATACGCTGATGGTCCGAATCCGGTGGCGACATCGAAGGACGCTCCTGCCTGCGACAAAACACCATCCATGGCCAGTTTTTCCCGACTCCGCAAATGCAGCATTTCTAGGTATTCAGCTACGTTCTCACGTCATCTTTCACGAAGCGATCCAGGATCACCCGCTGTATGCGTTGGAGCTCCCGGTCGGTGTCCGGGTAGGGCGCCTCGTATTTGGCAATCAGAATCCATTGAGACAGTTGGTCATCCACGACATAATCGCGGTTGTCATCGACGAGGAGGCAGTTCCACGGCCGTGCATTCGGGACGTGGCAGAGATCCTTGCGATCGTGTTCCAGCGGACGAACGGTACATCGAGAAACCACTCCGGCATGGAGTTCTCGGCGACCAGCGTGCGAACAATCGCTTCGCCTATGGCCTGGCGCACGGCAGTGTAAAGGTAAATTCGGTCAAAACAGCCGCGGCAGAAATCGAGAAAGGCGTACAGTCCCGAACGCGGGAATTGGCTCACCGCATTGGAAATCAGTGTTCCCTCCAGATCAAGCACGAGTATGGTTTCACGAGGCATAGGTGTGCGACAACTCCTGTACAATCCGCAGTGTAGTCTATCGAGCTGAAATTCGTAGAACGCTATTTCCACCTGTTTCGCCGTCGTTGCTCGCTCGGGCGCCTGGGCATTTGCCGCACGACCGGTGGCAGGTCGTCACGGCCAGCTGCGTCCTCTATACTCAAGCGGGTATCGGACCGTCCACAAGCAAGCCGCAGGCGATGCAAAACGGCGAGAGAAGACGAGGCAATACGGGAGGCTGTCCAGAAGACCGCCGCGCGAGTACCGGAGCCACGAGGACCAAGGGTAATGCCCCGAAACCTGTTGATGATTGCGGCGTCAGTTCTGGCCGTGGGGCTGGCACTGGGCCAGGATCGCCCCAATGACGACGCCCAAGACGAGCAGTTCCGTCGCTTGGTTGTCGGCACCTGGCAAGACGAGTACCAGGGAAAGCGGACGATGACGCTGCTGGACGACGGCACGGGGAAGATGGTCGTTGAGCTGGACGGCTTGAAGGCGAAGTTGTTTGCCCCACGGTTGGAGTTTGACATGGTCTGGTCCGTGGAGCAGGGCCGACTGAAGAAGCGGACGGTCAAGGGCGAGCCGGCCGTCGCGGTGCAGCTGATCCTCAAGACGATGGGCGACCGGGTGGACGAGCCCATTCTCGAACTGACGCAGGACCGACTGCTGTTGCTGGACAAGGACGGCAAGACGAAGTACGACTGGCGACGCGTGCGGGATCCTTGATTTGCCGTGGACCGGGGAAATGCCAAGCAGGTGCGAGTATGATACCGATTGCGACCTCGTTGCTGATCTCGCTGGTATCGAGTCACGCTGACGCCCCAGACGCAGACTTGGTGCTGCATGGCGGACGCATCGTGACGCTGGATCAGCGTTGCCCCGTCGCGCAGGCTCTCGCTACCCGGGCGGGACGGATTGTGCTGGTGGGCAGCGATGCGGATGTGCAGGGGATGATCGGGCCAAAAACGCGCGTCATTGACCTGCAGGGACGACTCGCCATACCGGGTTTCGTCGAAAGTCACGCGCATTTCGTGGGCCTGGGCCAGGCGAAGGCCCTTCTCGACCTGTCCACCGCCGAAACCTGGGAGGAGATCGTCCAGCGGGTCAAGGCGGCTGTCCAGCAAACGCCTCCGGGTCAGTGGATTCTTGGCCGCGGCTGGCACCAGGAGAAGTGGAAGCAAACGCCCGAACCAAACGTCGGCGGCTATCCAGTGCATCGTGCGTTGAGTGACGCGTCGCCGCACCACCCCGTGCGTTTGACGCATGCCAGCGGGCATCTCTGTGTGGCCAACGCGGAAGCCATGCGGTTGGCCCAGGTGACCCGCAGCACCCGGCCGCCGGACGGCGGCGAGATCCTGCACGATGCCGCGGGCGAACTCGCCGGCGTGTTTCGCGAGGCGGCCCAGGATCTGATCGGCCCTCGCGAAGGTGACGCTCTGGAGCGGCGGCAGAGCCTGCTACGCGCCATCGAATTGGCCGGTCAGGACTGTCTGTCCGAAGGGATTACCAGCTTTCAGGACGCCGGTTCCGACTTCGACACCATTGACGTGTTCCGCGAGTTGGCCGAAAGCCGTCGGCTGCCGGTTCGGTTATGGGTGATGGTGCTCGACGATCCCCTGCAAATGCAGCCACGCTTGGCTCGCTATCGAATGGTCGGCGTTGGGGATGACTACTTGACGGTTCGTGCCGTCAAACAGTTCTGCGACGGAGCGCTGGGCGCTCATGGCGCGTGGCTCCTGGAGCCGTACGACGATCTGCCGACGAGCGCCGGCTTGAATACCACTTCGCCAGCCGCGATCGAGCGGGTCGCGGAACTGGCCGTGCGATTTGATTACCAGCTGTGTGTGCATGCCATCGGTGACCGGGCGAATCGCACGATGTTGGACCTGTTCGAGCAGGTCTTCCGGCGGCATCCGTCGGAGACTTCGCGGCGGTGGCGGATCGAGCATGCCCAGCACTTGCACCCGGACGACATCCCGCGGTTTGCCGAGTTGGGCGTAATTGCCTCGATGCAAGCCGTGCATTGCACGTCGGACGCGGCATTTGTGATCGCACGGCTCGGCCGGCAGCGGGCCGCCACGGGCGCTTACGCCTGGCAAAGCCTGCTCAAGTCCGGCGCGATCATCGCCAACGGCACGGACGCGCCGGTCGAGGATGTCGATCCGCTCAGCTGCTTCTATGCCAGCGTGACTCGTAAGCCTGCCTCCGGCAACGCGTTTTTTCCGGAACAGCGGATGACCCGCCAGCAAGCCTTGCGGTCCTACACGCTCGATGCCGCCTACGCGGCCTTCGAGGATGATCGCAAGGGCTCGCTCACACCCGGCAAACTGGCGGACGTGGTGGTCCTGTCCGAAGACATCCTGACCTGCCCCGAGGAACGGATTCGCTCCGCGCAGGTGGTGTACACGATCATCGGGGGCCAAGTGCGGTACCAGCGTGAACGCTGAGGGGGCAAGTGCCTGCTCTTGGCGTCGCCGTCAGATGAACCGCTCCATCAAGTAGTTGACCAGCGTGACGCCGCGGACCTCGGTTTGAAGTTCACGGACGACGCGGAAACCTCGGCGCTCGAAGAAAGGTCGGGCCGTGATACTCACTTCGGCGAACAGCTTGGGCACGCCGAGGCACGCCGCCGCAGCGACGATTGCAGCCAGCAACGCCGTGCCGACGCCGACGCCTTGATGGTCCCTGTGGCAGTAGAAGCAGTCAATGTGTCCGGATGCTTCCAGTTCGCCAAACCCGAGGATTTCTTCCCCGATCACGGCCACCCACGTTCGACGTGTGGCCTGACGATCCGCCTAGTCGGCTGCGGGGCGTATCGTCGGGGCCCACGCGGCGATCTGGTGTGGGGCATAGTCCCGGTTGTTGACGTAGTGCGACGGTTGCGTCGTCGGCAGGCAGCGACAAGGCCGCCAGTCGCACCGCCGCGGCGGCCGTAGCCGCGTTGGTTCTCTTCTGGCCGGCCATCCTGCTGCCGATTCTGGAAATTGAACGCCTCGGGCATCGGCATACGTCCAGCATCCTGACGGGAACGCTGGAATTGATCTCGCACGGCAATTGGCTCGTCGGAGGCATCGTACTGGTGTTTTCGATTGTGTTCCCGCTGACCAAGATCCTGCTCCTGTTGGAGTTGAGCCTGCTGGAGCTGCTACAACGGCGGCACAAAGGGTGGACCTACCGCGTCATGGAACTGGTCGGCAAGTGGAGCATGCTGGACGTGCTGTTGCTCGCATTCCTCGTCATGCTCGTCAAGCTGGGCAGTCTGGTGGAGTTCCGGGTGGGGCCCGCCGTGGTTGCCTTTGTCCTGTGTGTGGCGATGAGCATGGTGTCGTCCATGTGTTTTGATCCCCATTCTGTTTGGAAGGAACGCCCATGACCAGCCCGTCCGAACCGGCCGCCAACACAGCCCCGGAGTTCCCCCAAGCGCAAGTCGCAAACGCACGTCTCGGCCCCCTGGTGATCCTCCGGCAATCACGGATGTGGTGGGTGACCGCCGCGTGCGCAGCGATCGCGATCGGTCTGGTCGGCTACTCCCTGGTCGGTGCGACGAAGAAGATCACGATCGACTTTCCCGACGGGCACGGGATCAAGGCTGGCGACTTGGTGAAGTACCGCGGCATCGACGTGGGCGAGGTCGTGACGGTGGAACTGGCTGCAGATCTGAAGGGCGTGCGTGTGGTTGTGGCTGTCCAATCGGCCGCCGCCGAGCTGTGTCGTGAAGGCAGCCAATTCTGGATCGAGCGTCCCCAGGTACGGCTGACGCGGGTTTCCGGCCTGGAAACCGTGGTGGGCGCGAAATACATCGGAGTGGTGCCGGGGCCCTCCGATGCCAAGGCCGCTTCGCACTTTGAGGGCCTGCTGGCCCCGCCCGTCATTCAGGGCACGGATTTCCTCGACATTGAGATTCGCTTCGCGGAAGGTCACGGGCTGGAAGTCGGCGACGTGGTGAAACACCGCGGAATCGTCGTGGGCGAAGTGACGGCCCTGGCACTCGACGAGTCGCTGGGCGGAGTCTTGGTCCGGGCAAGGCTGGCCGGAAACGCCCGGCAACTGGCACGCGTCGGCAGTCGCTTCTGGGTCGAACGCCCTCGGGTCAGCGTGGCCGAGGTCCGGGCCCTGGAAACCATGGTGTCCGGCCGATACCTGGCCGTTGCACCGGGCCCGGCTAAAGCGGATCCGCTGACCACGTTCGAGGGCCTGGATTCGGGGCCTGCCGAAGCATTGCCTGAAGACGGCCTGGAATTCGTGCTGGAGGGCGACGACCGCCACGGGATCCAAGCCGGTGTGCCGGTCACCTATCGCGGCGTCAAAGTGGGCTATGTTCTGGCGGTTAACCTTGCGGCGGACAGCGTCCATGTGGAAGCCAGGGTTTTCGTCCACTCCCGTTACCGGTCCCTGGTCCGCGATAATTCGATCTTTTGGAGCAACAGCGGCATCGACGTCAACATCGGCTTGACGGGTGTGCAGGTGAGTGCGGACACGCTGTCAACCGTGGCTGTGGGCGGCGTGGCGTTGGCTACACCTGACCCGCCGGGAAAGGAAATCAAAACGGGGCACCGGTTCGTGTTTCATCCCAAACCGGAGAAGGAGTGGCTTCAGTGGCGTCCCATGATTGCGCTCGTCGATGCCGGAATTGCGGGCAGCATCAAGCCGCCGACCCTGTTGCGGGCAACGCTGCGGTGGAAGCAGAAGAAGATGGCCTTGTGGCTCGACTTCGTCGTGAAACAGGGCCTCGTCGTCGGCGATCCGCGCCTTGTCCAAGAACTCCGGGAACGGCTGGATGCCGCGATGGAACCTCTCCCGGCCTGAAAAAGCCTCCGCAGCCGCACGATCCTCGTCCCTGTTCGGTCTGCTTCCAACTGCCGCAAGGAGCCGCAGATGTTTCATCAAGATCGCACCTGGTGCGTCACGCCCGTCGCGTCTGCCGAAGAACTGGCCGAAAAGCTGACCACCACCGTCTGGACCTGCTGCACAGCGTTCGAGCTGGGCGGCTACCTGTGGCTGAACGACTCCACCTCGCCGGATGGAGCGGCCGAGTTCGCCGTCCTCAAACGCCAGACGCCTGACGGGCGGATGCTGCAGGTTGAGTCCATCACGTTCGGCTGGTGCAGCCGCGACCAGTCCCTGACGTACATCCAACAAGCCTTGCGGGGCGAATTCGATGCCAACGACTTCGCCCGCGAGGTGCAGCCACGGCTGCAGACGCCCCAAGAACACGGCCGCTGTCACCACTGCGCGTGACGGATCACCAGAGCGTTGCTCTGGCTGAGCAGAGACAAGCCGTCAAAGCCCGTTGCGAAGTGGGACACCGAACTCTGGGGCGAGATCCCTGCCGACTATGGGCGGAAATAGACCTTGTTGTTTCGACAGGAAGGCAGCGTGCCGATTCAGAGGGGGCTCTCCTTCTGGGTCGGCAAAGATTGAACGCTAAAAAGGGCGCGCTGAGACGGCGAAGATCCAGGCTAGTGATATGATCCACTGGACTGACGCATCCTTGAGACGGCGGAGGAGACGAGGGTACCGGGCGAAGCATGTAGCAAGCTATGCAACTGCAAGGGGATGGTGAGCCCATCGGTGGTCCACCAGCCGCTGTAGACGAGAGGCCCCGTCGGCTGGGCCTCGGAACTGCCGGCCGTGCGCCGGCGTGAATCCATCCCTCGCTGGTGGTTGAGAGAGTGTACGGTGGCCAATGGGTCACCGCGAGAGTGAGGAGAATACGGTGGCAGTAGGAAGAAAACGATCCCGTCTTTCCGGCAATGCAAGTCTCGACCCTGCAAGCGGAGACAAGGCATGGGGCAACAAGAAGGTGAGCATCATACTGGGATGCCCCAACGGCTGTAGGTACTGTTACGCGAAGGCCGCGGCCAAGTGCCGGGGCAGGATTCGTGACTTCGACGAGTGGGGCACGACGCATTTCCGACTGGGGAAGACGCGGATCGACAAAGGCTGGAAAGATCACGGGGTGGTGCGATTTCCAACCACGCACGACATCACACCCGAGTTCCTTGATGAGTGCATCACTGTGGTCCACAAACTACTGGCCGGTGGAAGTCGTCGCCGAACCCCACGACCACCAGCCCGCCAGCCTCCAGGAGCAAGTGCTGGCGTTCCTGGCCGACGGCGAGGTGCTGACGCGTGTCAGGCTCCGCGATCTGCTGGGCGTCAAGAACGAGCGTCTGGGCCAGGCCCTGGAGTCCCTGGAGCAAGCCGGCCGACTGCGTCACACGCCCGCCGGTTGGCAACGCGTTGACTGACGCCAAGCAGATCGTTCCCGTTCCCCCTATAGAGAAAGAGGGAACGGAACGGTCCGAACAGTCGCTGTCTCACCCCGCAAACCCTGCGCGCCCCGAGGAAAGCCATGCCCGGAATCGACTTCGAAAGGCTTCGCCGTGAGATCACGATGGAGCAAGTTCTGACCTTGCTCGGCTTCGAGCCATCCCAGCGAACGGGCGACCAATGGTACGGAGCTTGTCCCTTGCACAAATCCGCGCCCGATCGCAGCCGGCACTTCTCGGTACACGTGGCGATCCGTCGCTACCATTGCCACAAGTGCCACAGCCAAGGCAACCAGTTGGAACTGTGGGCAGCCTTCACCAAGAGGGAACTGCACCCAGCGATGATCGATCTTTGTCGCGCGCTGGGACGAGAAATCCCCTGGATTCGACGCTGGTAACAGGTTCACGCAGATCCCGACCCCCGAACGCATACCGGAACGGAGATCAGAAGAGGCCACCGGTACTTGGAGTGCCCCGTCATCTCGACCGCACTCCATCAGGCATCGCGGCCGATTGCCCATCGATTACCTCGCCCACGCTCAGTGGCAACCGCGTCATCGTTTGCAGCAAGCCCCGGTTCGATTGCATCAAGCGGCTGTGCCGCGAGTTTGCAGATCACCGACAACGCATTGAGTTCCGATTCACCATCGGCGCGATGGACGAAGACACCTTACGGTACTGGGAGCCTGGGGCTCCAGACTTTCGAGAGCGTCTCGACAGCCTCAAGTATGCCTATCGGTTGGGCTTTGACACCAGTGTCAACGTCGAGCCGATGCTCGACGTTCCCAACGTGCCGAAGCTCTATCGAAAACTTGTGCCGCACGTCAGCGTCTTCATCAACTTTGGGATCATGGAGGGCATCCGACGAAATGTCCAACCCCGAACGCCGGAGGAAGAAGCAGAGGTACGTCGCATTGAGCAGAACCAGGCGGACGACAGAATCCACGCGGTTTACGACGCGCTCAAGGACGAACCGTTAGTGCGATGGTCGCCCAAGATCCGCAAAATCCTGGAAACGAAGAAGATCGAGGCAAGTGCCTGACCGCAGCAGGCTTGGCTCAGCATGTGGCCCAAGTATCGCTTCAGGATACAACTCCCGACAAACAACAGACTTGGAATAAGAAATGACCGAAACAACAAACATGTACGCGGAAGCGAAGACCTGGAACCCCTTCAAAGGATGCAAGTTCAACTGCACGTACTGCGTGCCCAGTTTTCAGAGGCAGTCGAAGCGGCAGAAGAACCGCTGCGCAGATTGCTACACCTACACGCCCCACGGCCACAAAGCCGGCTGGACAAGATCCCCAGCGCCAAGACCCAGTGTCTCCCGCAACCCCGTGGACGAACATTGAAGTCGGTGACAACTCCTAGTGAACTAGCATCAGGCCCCGCCCGCGCTCGCGTTACGCGGCTGTTTGCCCCAGCGGTACACAGTGTTCTTATCGACTCCAACCTCTTCGGCGATCCGAGCGACCTTGTACCCAGCTTTCCGCATCCTCTGGATCTTCCGAATCTTGCTGGCGGGAATGTTCGCGCCGCCCTTCTTCCGCGTTTCCGGAAACGGGGTATCTGCCGAGGCCCAAATTGGGCTCAGCCGCTGGCCGACAATGTCTATCGTCTCGAACATCCTCGCGAAAGGACGGTTCGTGTATTCATCCAGCAACTTGTCTGCCTTGACCGGAGTACCATGGCAGAGAAATACACCGGCAACTTCACCATCAGCTTCAAGGCGAATCAAGTTGCCCGCCGTCTTCCTTAGCTTGCCGAAGCTCAGCCTGCGGAAGTCCTTGTGCTCGTCATCGTTTTGGATCGTGTCAGTGAGTCCGCTCCACAGGTTGGGGATCTGCACGTTACGGTCGTTACGTTTCGTTGGCGTGTCGTACGCCAGGCCATTGCGGTTGACGAGAAGGGCAGTGACATCATCGGCGATTTCTATGTTGGAACGCTGGCGAAGCCACCACTCGATTGCCATCACTGTGATCGGCCAGAGCTTCCACTCTCCGTAGACTGAAGTCTTATTCCGCAGTCGGAAGATCCAGCTATCGTCCACCGATGTGGAACATCCTATTACACCTTCGTGTGGATGCTTCTCGTGAAGATGAACATCCTCTGATTGCAGGGTTGCGATCATCTTGGCGTCGAAACCACAGTTCAACCCCAGCAGCAGAAGCAATCGCTTAAGTGGGGTTGCGTACTCCCACAGCACCCGGATTTCATCTGTGGAGTAGGTCTGCACGCGGGACGTGCGGGCCGCGGCTGCCTTCTCCTGAGGAGACTCGGGGATCGGCGTCGTCGTGAACTCAAGGTCCGCGGGACGCTTCCATGAGAAACCCGAGGCCAGATTCAACCAGCGGATGAACTGACGGAACTGCTTGATGTAGTTCCTCGCCGTTCTCGCCGCGATCCGTTTGCCCCGCTTGCCGACTGGCCTCTTGGCTAGTGTATCTAGCAATATCAAGACGTTCTGAGTATCCAGTTCCACGAGTCGCAAATCAGGGAGAGTGTCTCTTAGGAACTCGGTTTGTCGAACCTGCGTCGTGCCCGTCGCGTTTACCCGTCCGTCAAGGCTCACATGCTTCTTCTCAAGGTGACGGATGTAAGCCGCCAGTGCAGCGTGCAGGGTCTCTCCACCGCCGTCTTGGCGGACCATACGTCGACCCTGCTCGATCAGCCGGTTTCCCTCATTGCGAATCTGTTCCTCAGCCTCTTGGTGTCGTTCCAGGTCACGAAGTTGGATCACGATGAAGGGTACGTCACGTCGAAGCGCGTCCAGCCAGTGCCCAACCGAGGGACTTTTCGAGCCAAACTGCTCTAGTTGCTTTGGTACGGGCACTCTGGCGATGGGCTCGCCATTGCGGATCGCTTCCGCAATCGCGAGCGAGACTTCCTCCCAAACCGGCTTACCTTCACGAACACACTCGATCTCGGGAGCACCCACAGACACCACTGCTGCCGCCCCAGTTGAAAGTTGCTTCAGGCCGGTTACCAGATCAGTTGCGCCAGATTTGACGTATGCGGAGTTGGAGCCCGGTACGGTCTTTATCTTAACTGGGGCTTCCGCCTTCCAGCGGCGACAGACGACATCCCAGAGCTGCTCCAGTTTCAGGCTGGCGATCTTGGCCGTGGCCTCGTCCCGCCCCAGATAGAACTTCACCTGGGAGTACCGGCCGCTGGCCGTCTGTGTCCAGCCCAGGTTGCGAACGTACAGTCCGCGCTTGTCGCGACAGAGATCGCTCTTCTTCGCCATGGCCTCTCTCCAGCAAGACAGGTGGAGTCTCGTGTCTGAAAACCGATTATACGGCCAAAAATCAGACACGGCGAGGCTATTTTCAGACACGAAATCAGACACATAAGCGAAAACACGCGATTTCCTGCAGCCGCGTCCATTCTGTAACTCCAAAAAAGAAAGCCACTTACGACTTTCGCCGCAAGTGGCTTTAGGTGGAGGCGGCGGGAATCGAACCCGCGTCCCGTGATATTTCCGCACCAGCTTCTACGTGTGTAGTCGGTTCTTTGGTTCTCGCTCGCCAAGCCCCAACCGACACGGTCTTGGGTGAGCCAGCCGAGGACGTAGTTTAGCGACCGGCGTTCCCGGCATGACCAGTCGCGAACCGGATTTGGCAACCGGCTTTTGGGCCTCTCCGGTTAAGGCCCGCAGCCGGGACTACCTTTTGTTAGGCAGCCAGGACGAGGTTTTCCTCGGCACTTAAGATTGTGGTCAGCTTTTAACGTGGCCAACTGACCAACCACGACACGCCACTGACACTTCAAGCTATCCGGTCGAATCCAGTTCGCCCCCGAATTGCATCTTACCCTTCTTGACTTGGAGGGGCACGTTTCCGACGCGCCTCATCGCATTGTTGGAGTTCATCGTACCGCCGCCAAAGGCGTCTTTAGGCTGGCCGCAGGAAAACGTTTGCCGACCCAGCGCTGCTTGTTGGAAAGCACGCCCCAGAACATCGCCAGCGATACGTCCCGCACGTCGCCTGTTCGACCATGCCCAGCGGACGGTTCACTCTCTACATCTATTCTACCCAGTTTCGCAATTCGTCAACAGGGGCGGCCCGGTTTGTGCCGGAGGGACATCCGGCTTGGGAGCGGCCGGTGCGGCCGGAGTCGGCTTCATCGACGAGCTGTCGGGACTGTGGCAGTTTGAAAAACTCGGCGGTTTGGGCGGCACGAAGCTACTCCGGGCACCGGCCCGTTCGCGCGAACCAACGGCTGGCTCGCCAGGCGTCGGAGTGGCCGGAACCGCTGTGCGGGCGATTACTCGCGTTGGAGTTCAACGAGTTTCAACGTGCTGGCCGGCGGCAGCGGAGGGTCCCGCGGGCGGTCGTGATGGGCGTCCAGCGTTTCCCAGCGCAGGACGTATTTCTTGTGGGAATCATCGAGGCTGCCCAGATCATGGGCCAGTCGGACGCTGAGGCCATCGAAAGCGATAGTCGGCTTAGTGAGGGCCTTTGGGAATTCGGCGGCAACGGCGACCGTTCGCTGGACAGGCCGGAGCGTTTCCTCGTCCAAGACGAGGCCGCCCGATCCGTAGTCGCGGTGCCGGTACGTGATGCTGAACAGTCCCGATTCGACCTTGTCCAGCCCGGAGATGCGGATACCGATGAACGGCATGGCGCCGCGTCCGCCAAACGAGACGCTCTTGGTCCAAGCGGTCACCGGGTGGCCGCGCCACTGTCCGTTCTCGAATCGCGTCACGTAGATCTGCATGTGGCCGCGTTTGTCCGATTTGTGATAGGAGATGATCGGGCGGCAGTCCTTGTCGAAGGCCAGTCGCTCGCAGCCGTTGATGATTCCGCCGCCGGCGGGCACGGGATCGACGCACAGTTGGGACTGTGCCAGCGTCAAGGGCAGGGCGACCGCTTCGCCGGCCGCGGTTTCCCAGTGCTTCAAGTCGCGGCTCCGGGCGTACGACAGGTGATGGTTCGTCGCGCAGTCGGGCGTGTCTCGCCAAACCCAGATTACGTGGAACAGGCCATCGGGTCCCTTGATCGGCCCCTGGGGGTAGGCATTGCGCCGGCCTTCGCCCTCGAACAGGGGCGAGTTCAGAAAGCGGCTCCAACTCTTCATCCGGACGTCATAGACGTTGTAGAACCGTCTGCCGTTGCCGCTGGCACCGGAGCGGTACATGAACAGCAGGTTGCCGTCCGCGTCGTTCAGAAACCGCGGATAGGTGCAGCGTTGTTCCTCTTGTCCCGTCATCGGACACCGCTCGAACGTCGTGACGTCCCCCGGCTTGGCCGTGCGGAAGTAGATCAACGGCACGCAGTGCATGTTGCCCGCCAGGTGCAGATGGCCTGCCGAATCGACTGTCATGGTGAGGTAATTGTGGCTGTCCCAGCCGACCTTGCTCGGCAGCGCCGCCGTTTGCCAGGCACGCTGGCCGATCGCGCGCTGTCCCACCGTCATTTGGTGTTGCTCGTTGTAGTAGGCAATGTACTGCCGCCCGCCGTGCGTCAAGAGGCAGAAGCCGACCGGGAACCAGGACGGAACCGTGTCGACGTCGATGGTATCGACAATCCGAACAGGGGCTGCCATCGCGGGATGGACGCAGCTGCTCAGAACGGTCGAGCAGACGATTGTCAAGGCGGCGGCGTGTAGCAGATGTCTCATCGCAATCCTTGGCAAGGAGGCTGGGCGGATCCGGAAATCAACCGACGGCGTATTGTATCAGCGTGGCCGGCTGGTAGGGTAGATGATCGCACAGAAACCACAACTTGTCGGGAAGGAGAAGCAAGCGATGAGACGGAAGGACGGCGGTCTGGCGTTGGCGACGATCGTTTTGTGGGCCGCGGGAGTGTCGGCCGGAGCGTCCGCCGCTGCGGACGGCACCGGGACCCCGCCCGCGGCGGCCCGCCTGACCGGGCTTCTGCACAATGAAGATTGCACGGATTTTTTCTACACTCAGGCTTTTCCTGCGGGGCAGGCCGGCGCGATCACCGACCGCTATGTGGACGTGCTCGCCGGCGCCGGGGTCAGCGTGCTGTTCTGCAACACGAACGCCCGGCGGACGAATTATCGGAGTGCCGTCTGGGAATCGTTCTGGGACGGCTACGACGCCGACGGGCCAGACGATCAACCCTTCCTGGCTCCCATTCCGGAGAAGGATCGCAAGTCGTTCCGCAAGCTGATCCACAACATGCTGGAGGTCCATCGTCAAGGCGTGGACTATCCGGCCCGCGTCATCGAACGTTGCCGGATGCGCGGCATCTCGCCCTGGATTTCGCTGCGGATGAACGACGTCCACTGCAACGACAATCTGGCCCACCCGTTTCACGGCGAACTGTGGCGGAAGCCGGAATGCTTCCGCCAAGGGCATCCGGGTTACTACGCTCGGGGCCTGGACTACGCGCACTCGGCCGTGCGCGATCACTACCGGGCGCTGGTCGGCGAGACGCTCGAGCGGTATGACATCGATGGCCTGGAGTTGGACTTCATGCGCGAGCCCTATCTGTTCAGCAAAGGCGCAGAGCGTTCTGGCGGCAAGCTTCTGACGCAGTGGCTGCGCGAAGTCCGAACGCTTGTGGACGGGGCTGCCGCGCGGCGCGGGCACGCCATCCAGGTCGGAGTCCGGGTTCCGTCGGAGCCCGAGACCGCGTTGGGGCTGGGGCTGGACGCCCCGACGTGGGCCAAGGAGGGGCTTGTGGACCTGGTGGTGGCCACTCCGCGGTGGCGGACCATGCACTTCGACATTCCGTTGCGTGCGTGGCGCACGCGACTGGGTGACCGCGTGACGTTGGCCGGCGGGCTGGAGTCGCGGTGCCAGCCCCACCCGGCTGCCGCGGTGCGTCACATGGACCCCGAATGCGCGGCCGGGGCGGCCGTTGCCGTGCTGTCGGGCGGCGGGGACGCGGTCTATCTGTTCAATTACTTCCAGAACGCCGGCTGGCCCAAGGCCGAGTACCAACGGCGGCTCCAGGCGTTCGACTCCCTGGGCGAGTTGTGCATGTTGCCGCGCCGCCATGTGGTGACGCATCGCGAAGTGGTGGTTCCCGGCGAAGACTACCGGCCGCCGCTGCCGGCCGCCGGCAGCGAGCTGTCGTTCCGCCTGCCGCTGGGCCCGACTCCGCCTGACGACTGGCAAGCCCAGGCGATGATCGAGACGGGTCCCGTCCAGGGAGACAGCGACTCGCCGCGTGTCTGCGTGAACGAAGTCGCAGCCGAACTGGCCGGCGTCCAGAACCTGAAAAACGGGAACCGCCTGCTGACTTTTTCGATTCCCAGGAACGCCTTGCCGGGCAAGAACAGCGACGTGATCAAAGTCACCGCCGCCGGATCAACCCCGTTCCGCCTGCAGGGCGTGGAAGTGCGGATCTGCCCGGCCGAAAAGAAATGAACCCCGCGAGCCGCTCCCAGCACGTGGGCGGCGAATTGCGGTCTTCTCGCCAGAAGACCTTTTGCCGATCCTCAGCGTCTGCTTGACCTTTCGCCGCGCCGCCCGGCAGCGATTCTTGCTGGTTCCGGACCAGGGCCGGCTGGCCGCCAGCAAGACGGGAAACGTCGCCACCGTGACGGTCCTCAACGCCGGACCGTCCTGGGATGGCAGCCGCCGGACGCTGAGTCCGGCTGGGCCGGGAAAACGGCCACCCGCGGCCGGCCAGGGTGTTGGGGGCGGCCGGCGCACACGGCGAGTCGGGCGTGCGGGGTCCGCCGAGAGTCTTTTGGCTTTGCCTTTCCCCGCGTCAGCAAGCTCCGTTTCTTGCCATTCCAGCCATCGGAACCCGAAGAGGCAAGTCCGCGGCCGGCGATCGGCTCACTCTTCTTCTTCCTCCTGCAGCTTGGCCTTGGCCATGATTTCCTGCTGGACGTTGCTTGGCATCACGTCATAGTGGCTGAAGTCCATCGTATAGCTGCCTTGGCCGCCGGTCATGCTCGACAGCGTGCGCGCGTAGGTGGTGACCTCACGCAGCGGAACTTCGGCCTTGACCGTCTGCAGATTGCCGCCGGCCGTATCGCTGCCCAGCACGCGGCCGCCGCGGCCCGACATATCGCTGTACACGTCGCCGACCTTGCTTTCGGGAACCGTGATCTCCATCTTGACGATCGGTTCCAGCAGGCAGGGGCGGGCTTTTTCGAAGACCTGTTTGAAGGCCATCCGGGCCGCCGTACGGAAGGCCGTTTCCGAACTGTCCACTTCGTGGTATTTGCCGAAATGGACTTCGATGCACAGGTTTTCGATCATATAGCCCGCAATCACGCCGCCCTCCAGGCGTTCCTTGAAGCCCTTTTCGATGGCCGGCATGAAGTTTCCGGGAATCACGCCTCCCACGACGGAGTTGACCCAGAGGAAATTGTGGGCTTCGTCGTAGTGGTGTTCTTTCATGGACGCGAACCGGGATTTGGTGGCGTATTCTTCGATGTTCGTGCCGCGTGGCAAGGGGAACATGCGGATATGCACTTCGCCAAACTGGCCGCGGCCGCCCGTTTGCTTCTTGTGGCGGTACATGCCTTCCGCCGGCGCTTGAATCGTTTCGCGGAAGGGGATCTTCGGCTCCTTGGTCTCCACCTCCAGCTTGTCGCGGCGATGCAGCCGTTCGCGGATGATGGTCAAGTGCAACTCGCTCATGCCCGTCATCACCAGTTCCTTGGTCTGCATGTCGCGGTCGATGCGGATCGTCGGGTCTTCTTCGGCGATCTTGGTGAGCGCGCCGGAGAGCTTAGTCTCGTCGCCGCGGCTCTTGGGCGAGACGGCGAGGCCGACCATGGGCGTGGGGAACTTGATCTCCGGCAGGCGGTAATCGCCCAGCGAACTGCCGGTGTGCAGTTCCTCGGTCTTGGCCACGGCGACGATGTCGCCGGGACCGGCTTCTTCGGCAGGGGAGGTGTCGTCGGCCTGGACGCACAACAGTTGGGACATACGGAGTCCCTTGCGCGCCGTGCTGGAGGCCACGGCCTGATCCTTTTTCAACGTGCCGGAGAAGACGCGGATGAAGTTCAGCTTCTGCACGAACGGGTCGATGCGGGTCTTGAAGACCTGCGCGACCAGCGGGCCGTCGGCTTTCGCTTCGACCCGGATCTCTTCCCCGTCCTGGGTTGCCGTGCGCGGCAGGTCCAGCGGCGACAGGCCGCACAGCCCGATCGCGTCCAGCAATTCCGTCAGTCCGACGCCACTCTTGCCCGAGCAGCAGACGATGGGAATCAGCGTGCCTTGGGCGACGGCCCGAACGATCAGGCGTGAGACTTCTTCTTCCGTCGGGGGTTGCCCCTCGAAGTAACGTTCCATCACCGCCTCGTCGACCTCGATGATCGACTCGATCAGCGCCTCGTGGATTTCGTTGGGATCGGCCAGTGCTCCCGCCGTGTCGTCAGGGACGTGGAGGGTGCTGGCTACGCCGCGAAAGCCGGAGCCTTGGCCCAAGGGCACGTTCAACAGCACGCAACGAGGCCCCCACATTTCGCGGATCGCGTCCACGACGGCGGAGAAGTCGATGTTGTCGCCGTCCATCTTGTTCAGCACGATCATCCGCCCCAGACCCGCTTTGCCGGCTTCCGCGAACACCCGCCGCGTGTTCACTTCGATGCCCGACTGGGCGTTGATCACGACCGCTGCGGTATCTGCGCCGCGCAGAGCGCAGATTGTCTGGCCGATGAAATCCGGGTAGCCGGGGGTGTCCAGCAGGTGGAACTTCTTGCCCGCGTAGCTCAGATGCACCACCTTGGCCTCGATGGTGTACTTGTGGTTCTTCTCTTCCGGATCAAAGTCGCAAATGCTGGTCCCTTCGTCCACGCTGGGGTTGGCGTTGACCGCCCCGGTCTTGACCAACATCTTGTCAATCAGCGTCGTCTTGCCCGAGGAACCGTGTCCACAGAGTGCAATGTTGCGGATGTCTTCAATTCTCACGTTCGCCATGCCGGTTTCCTTTACAACGTACTTCTAACGCGTTTCTATCTGGTCGCCGCAGCTGCGGCCAATGCCGCAGAGAGCGTCAGTTTCCCCTCGTACAGTGTCCGCCCGATGATGCAGCCGGTCAGTCCCAGGTCGGCCAAGCGCCGCACGTCGTCCGCCGCGGTCACACCGCCCGAAGCCACCACGGGGACATCCACCGCCCGGTTCATCTCGTCCATCGCGGCGAAATTGGGCCCGGCCATCATGCCGTCCCTGGCGATGTCGGTATAGATAATCGCGGCGATCGGTTCGCGGGCGATCAGGCGGGCCAGATCCGTCGCAGAGATCTCACTGGTGGCCAGCCATCCGTCGGTCGCCACGCGCCCGTCGCGGGCGTCGATGCCCGCCGCCAGACGACCTGGAAACCTGCGGCACATTTCCTGGAACCAAGCCGGGTCCTTCAAGGCTTTGGTGCCGATCACCAGCCTCGTCAAGCCCAAGTCGAGCATTTGCCGAATGGTCTCCTCGTCGCGGATTCCTCCCCCTAGCTCGCACGGAACGTCCACGGCCCCGACGATGGCTGCGATCGCGTCCCGGTTGACGCTACGGCCGTCCCGTGCCCCGTCCAGATCGACCAGATGCAAGCACCGAGCGCCTTCCGCCACCCAACGCCGCGCCATCGCGGCGGGATCGCAGCCAAACACGGTCTCACGGCTGTAATCACCCTGCAGCAGTCGGACGCAATTGCCGCCGCGAAGGTCGATTGCGGGCCAAATTTCCATCCATCTTCCTTAAGTGTGCCGAACGGGCACGGAAAAATCCGACGGTTCGGCCCACAGAGCCGGCCCCGATTGTTCCGCCAAAACGCATAAGTATGCCAAAAGAAGGCCTTTCGGGCAAGTAAGCAACCGAGCGGAAGACTCGCCGCCCCGTAAAAAGTCGGGTTGTCTCGCATCACCGAGGCCTTTCGCCCTGGACGGAAACACCGCAGGAGGTGCAGGAATATCCCCCTCGACCAAAGCCAGGATTTGCTCCGCGAGGTCACCGATCGAGGCCGTTGCGCAGTCTCTGAAATCTCTGCAGATTAACAGAACCCGTCCCGGCCTGACGAGTTTAGCCGTTTCCCGCAACATAAGGCGCGAATCCCTAACGGTTATGTCGATGATTCCCGATGTATCGAAAATAACGAGTTCATGCGTTGAAGGGGCGTTTTGGCCAAGCTCCCGGCATGCTCGCAACACGCGGTCGACAGGGCACAGTTGGGTGAGGTATGTCACGACGCCTGCCAAGACTCTTTTTTGTGTGCGGCACGCTAATCGCAGTGTCCTTGCTGGTCCGGGATTGCGCGGTGTGGGCGGATGGTCCGAGTCTGACGATCTCCGACGCCGACGCTCAGCAGTCGTGGCCCACCGCCGAGCGACCGGAGAAGACGAAGTCCAGTCTGACGATCTCCGACGCCGATGCTCAGCACGACGTCGCGGTCCCGCTCGACGTGAAACCGGGCGAGGAAGACGAGGAAACAGAGGAGCACGCGCCGCACCAGGGCGTGGTCTTGGGCGTTTCGTCCGCCGCTCCGGTCTCGTTGACAGACGACTTCGAGGAGTCTTCGTACTGGCTGACCGACTACCTGCAGGAGCCGGCAGCGCCCGTTCCGCCGATGCTGCGTGACCGCGGTCCGCCCGTGCCGCCGCAGGCGCGGCCCCTGACGGAAGACGTCTTTGTGACGGAAGAACTTCGCCGACGACTGGTCAACCAAGACCGCAACCGGCGGTACACCTGGGGAACCAGCGATTTCGTGCTTGGTTCCGAGAGTTCGTTGCGGGCCACCAGCGATTTGGGCAGCTTGCTGGGCAAATCACTTTCGGCGCCGGGCGCGCGGACTCAGTCGCGGTCGCCGAACAGCAATGACCCGCGCATCCGCGGCATGCGGGCGGGCCGCCTGGTGGTGTCGGGTTCCTACTGGTCGCCGGCTCGCGAGGATCTGGACACTCCCTTGGACAAGATCGATTCTCGGATGCTGTATGACATGGCCGTCATCAAAGGCCCGTACACGGCGCGGCTCGGGCCGGGCCTCCGGTTTATCGACTTCCAACTCATCGAGTCGCCGCGTTTCGAGGAAGGCACGCGGGCGCTGGCCAGCACAAGCCTGGAATACCAGACCAACGGCGCTCAATGGTACGGCCGCCAGAACATCTGGGGCGGCGGCGAGGACTGGGGATTCCGCGTGGGCTACGGCCATCGGACGGGCAACGACTACGAGACCGGCTCGTCGGCGTTCGACGCGGGCGGCCTGATGCCGGCCAGCTACAACATCCGCAACATGCACGTGGCCGCCGGGTACGATCCGACGCCGACCAGCCGGCTGGAATTCTGTTACTTGCGTTTGGACGAGACGAACGTCGAGTTTCCCAGCCTGATCTACGACATCAATGCCTTGAAGACCGACGGCTACGAGGTGCGTTATTCCGACTGGGATAGCACCGTTTACGACCTGTTGACCGTAGACGCCTGGTACAACCGTACGGCGTTCACCGGGGACACCAGCCGGGTCTCGAAGAACCGCCAGATTCCCACCTTGCGCGAGCTGTTCTTCTTGGCCGACGACCAATGCCTGGTCACCGACGTAGACGGCATGTCGGCCGGGTATCGCGTCGCCGTCACCTGGGGTCAAGACGAGTGTCCCCAGTGGACCGTCGGCACGGATCTGATCCGAGTGGGCCAGCAGTTGAACGACGTCGTTCCTGACACCGATGTCGGGGGGATGCCGGTCGAAGGGAAGAACTTCCCGATCTCGCGTTCCCATTCGACGGATGTGGGGCTGTTTGCCGAACAGGTACTGCCGCACGACAGCGGCCTGAGTCTGCGGACGGGCGCCCGCCTGGACTTCGTCGGGACCGACGCCCGCGACCGCGTCCCCGGCATGGGCGTTTACGAAGGCTTCCCGCCGCAAGTGGTGGAAAAGGGATTGAGCGAACTGAAGCAGGCGGACTTGGATCAAGAGTTCTATCCCTGGATGCTGTATGCGACGGCGGAGCAACCGCTGAACCCGAGTTGGACGCTGACAGGCGGGGCCAGCTACGGGATGCGTCCGCCGACGTTGACCGAGTTGTATGCCGCCGGCTCTTTCCTGGGCAGCCTGCAGCCGGGCTTGACGTACGTGGAGGGCGATCCGGAGTTGGATGCGGAGCGGATGATCCAGTTGGACCTAGGCGTGCGCGGCGACGTCGGCAATCTGCGGGTCTCGGCGACGGCTTTCTACGCCTGGGTGTTTGACTACATCACCTACGACGACATCAGCCTCCAGTACCTGCCGCCGTTTGGCAGCCCGTTTGAGCCCGGCCAGACGCTTCAGCAAGCGGCGTACGTCAACACGGACTTGGCCACGCTGGCGGGCTTTGAACTGCTGGCCGACCAGGATTTCTGCAGCTGGCTGACGGGGTTTGCCTGGATGAGTTACGTCCAGGGCGACGACCTCAGCCGGACGGACCCGTCGCGACTCGGCTCGCTGCAACGAGAGGAATTCGGTTTTGACCCGGACGTGCCGAGGAGTTCTGTCGACGGCGCCAAGCACGAGCCGTTGCCCGGCATTCCGCCCTTGGAAGCCCGCGTCGGACTCCGCGTGCATGAAGCCCAGTCCGATCCCCGCTGGGGCGTCGAGTTCGAGGTTCGCATGGTGGATCGCCAGGACCGCGTCGCCGCGTCGCTGTATGAACAGGTCACACCGGGCTTCACGATTCTGAACACCCGCGCGTTTTGGCGTCCGCGGCCGAATTTCGCGCTGTTCGGAGGCGTCGAAAATCTCGGCGACCGCTACTACCGCGAGCATCTAGACTTCCGCACCGGTCGCGGTTTGTACCGCCCGGGCATCAACTTCTACTTGCTGACCGAGGTCCAATACTGAGCGCAGCTCGCGCCGCGAGCTGCGTAGCGCCGCCGGGCCGTGTGCTCACACGGATCGGCGCGGCTCTCACCCTTTGCCGCCGGTTGTGCCGCGACCGCCCGCCGTCAACTCGCTGAGGCTCCAGGATCGGATGCGGCTGCCCGCGCTTGACACGCCCGGCGGGACTCCGTCACAATGCAGCGGCTGAGGGATTCCTGGAGTCAGCCCCTTGCATTCTTGCCGGCCGACGGGGTGAGGCGGGACCGGGGGACTGACGCCGCCGCGTTCACTAAGACTGAATCCCTGCCCGCCTGTTTGATTCGTTGGGGATCGATTCAGAACAATGAAGCGATCCTGAGGCTTCCCCCGCGAACAATCCCCGGAGCAAACTGCTATGACGCCATTCATGACGCGACCCCCGTGGGCGACCGTCGGTTTTCGCACGGCGATGATCGGCGCGGCGCTGTCCGCGTTTTGTCTCTGGAGCGCGGCCGGCGCGCCAGCGGCTGAGCCGAGCCTCCGGTTCGAAGCCGAAGAGGTGACCGGGCCTGCCGCAGCGTGGCAGGTCGACCGGTACTCGGATGACAAGTGGAACCTGTGGTCCACCGACAAGGAGGCGGCCAAGAAATGGTCGGGCGGCGTGGTGGTGCAGTCCCCGCGCGTGCTGAGCGACCGCGAGACGCCGGAGGCCGGCGCCCCGCCGCTGCACACGCGGATCGGCAGCGACCAGATCCCGCCCGGCAAGTACTACGTCCAGATCGGCGGCGTCGGGCGGCCTTTGGCCGTTTCGCGGGATGGGAAGGAATGGAAGAAGATCGAGGGCGCGACCCGCAATCTGGGTCTGGTGGAGATCGGCACGGACGGCTTTCAACTGTGGGTCGATGACCGGTATGCGTCCGCCACGAGTCCCGGCTCGGCCTACTACGATTTCCTCGAGTTCACTCCGCTGCCCGACCCGAACCGCAAGCCCAAAGTGCAAGGGTTCGCGACGAGCCGCGTCGTCGAACCGCTGGGCCGGGGCCTGATCGCGCTGCCGATGGACGGCGGCCGCATGTACGTCGGCTGGCGGCTGCTGAAAGAGGACCCCGCAGACATCGCCTTCGACGTGTACCGGCGCACCGCCGGGTCGGCCTCCCAGAAACTCAATCGGGCGCCGCTCGGCCAAACCACCGATTTCGTCGACGAGAACCCCGCGGCTGGCGTGCGAAATGAATACGTCGTGGTGCCGACGGCGGGAGCGGACGCTGGCAAGCCGTCTGCGGCAACCGGAGCCGCGCCGGCCGAGCGCGGCCAGAGTTACGTGAGCTTCAAGCTGGACGGCGACCACACTTTCCAGAAGTGCGGCATCGCCGATCTGAACGGCGACGGAGTGTACGACTACGTGATCAAGCAGCCCAGCGCCAACATCGATCCCTACGAAAAGTATTGGCGGGCCAGCCCCGAGACCTACAAGATCGAAGCCTATCTGGCAGACGGCACGTTCTTGTGGCGCTACGACATGGGTTGGGCCATCGAGCGGGGAATCTGGTATTCGCCCGTGGTCGTGTACGACCTGGACGGCGACGGCCGGGCCGAGGTCTGCTTGAAGGCCGGCGAAGGGGACCCGCGAGACAGCGACGGACGCGTGCAATCCGGGCCGGAAGACCTCCTGGTCCTGGACGGCATGACCGGCCAGGAAAAGGCCCGCGTCGCCTGGCCGCCGCGCGAGGATTTTCCCAGCTACAACTACGCCTCGCGGAACCAGTTGGCCGTGGCGTTCCTGGATGGCAAGACGCCGTGCCTGATCGTCCTGCGCGGCACGTACAACGTGATCCAGGTGCGGGCCTACGAATACCACGCCGGCAAGCTCCGCGAACTGTGGCGTTGGAGCGACGAGGAAGAGGGCGGTCTGTACCGCGGCCAAGGCGCTCACAGCATGCACGCGGCCGACATCGACGACGACGGCCGCGATGAGATTTTCCTGGGCTCGGCCGTCCTGGACGACCACGGCGTCGGACTCTGGTCCACCGGCCTGGGGCATCCCGATCACCACTACGTCGGCGACATCGATCCGGACCGCCCCGGTTTGGAGGTGTATTACGGCATCGAGTCGCGGCGGCAGAAGAACGGCTGTTGCCTGGTCGAAGCCCGCACGGGGAAAGTCCTGTGGGGCTTGGACCTGCCGACTCGGCACGTGCATGCCACCGGAATGTGCGCCGACATCGACGGCCGGGTGCCGGGCATCGAAAGTTACTCGTCCGACACCGACGCCGAGAAGAAGTCCAATGTGCGCTGGTTGTTCGACTGCCGCGGCAACCTGCTGCGCGACGATCTCGATTGGGGCTTCGGCCTGCGGACTGTCTGGTGGGACGCCGATCTCCAGCGGGAATTGCTGCGCGGCAAGCGGATTTTCAAATACGGCAGCGACCAGGACGTGGGCGCCGTCGAAAGTTCGGCGGTCGGATTCGCGGACGTCGTGGGCGATTGGCGCGAGGAGTTGATCGTCTCGCAGGCGGGCGAGTTGCGGATTTACTCGACGAACCTCCCGGCCCAGGACCGCCGCGTGTGCCTGATGCAGGACCCGATCTATCGCCTGGACGTGTGCCTCCAGGCGATGGGCTATACACAGTGTCCGATGACGACGAAGTGCCTGTCCGCGGACTAGGAATCGGGGCGGCTCCGTCGCAGAAAGAACTGGGGCGAGCAGGAGCGTCGCCGCCGCGGCCGCCGCCTGTGCGCCCCGGCAAACTTTTCAACTGGAAAGGGCTGATTGATGACGCTACGACCTGTGACTCGCCGCCAGTTCTTGGGTACGACAGCAGCGGTTGCCGGAGGAATGCTGTTGCCCGCCGCGATCGGCCGGAGTGCCGACTCGGCCGCCCCCGCGCCTTGGGCTTCGACCGATCACTTCTGGTACCGACCGCAGCCGGAAGGGCTGTTCGTGGATTCGCAACGGGACAACAAGGCGTTCGCCTATACGGACGGGAAAGTGCTCCTGTCCGAAGACAACGGCCGCACCTGGCCGCACCGCTGCGAGTTTCCCGACGCCCGCCAGATCGTGTTCAGTTGTATTCTGAAGAACGGGAACATCCTCTTCAGCGCGCTGGCCAAACTGTATCTCAGCACGGACAACTTGAAGACGTACCGGCAAATCACGGTGAAAAACGTGGACGGCTCGGACTACCTCGTCCATACGCCGCAGAACCCGGCCAACCCCGGCTGGTACTTCCACAGCCTTACCGGCGTCAACACGTGGGACGTGGACGGCAGGGAAATGCTGGTCTGGGGCAACTACTGCAACGTGATCGGCGGTGCGTCGCCGGTCAATATCTACTACTCGACCGACAGCGGGCAGACGGTGAAGATCGCCTATTCCTTCGGCCGGAGTCCTTATTTCCAGGACAACGGCTCTGGGGGCGGGGGCAAGAACGGCACGCCGCTGGGCAACCCGGACAACCCGGTCATCTGCCGCCACGTTCACGACGTGGCGTACAACCCGGCCGAAAATGCGTTCTATGCCTGCACGGGCGACGGCACCCGGCCGGAGGGACATGAGTGCCACTGGCTGCGCGGAACCTACGACGCGGACCGGGACCGGTGGCAGTGGAAGGTCATCGTGTCGGATGCCTCGAATTCGCGGTACAAGTGCGGCGGCCTGAACTTCGTCGACGGGCAAGTCTACTGGATCAGCGATTCCAACGGACCAAAGCCGTACGACCGAGGCGTCTTCCGCTGCGATCCGGCCGACATCACGAAGCCCGACAAGCACACGCGGCTGTTCAATCCGGAAGTCGAATCGGGCAACATGATCATCCAGGACGGCGTGATTCTGGCGTCGCATTGCGCACCGGCGTCGCCGCTGGCCACGGGATTCATCGTGTCCCTGGATCTGGGCAAGACCTGGGCCCAGTACGACCTGAAGGAATTCGGCAGACGGTCCCCGTGCCGCTTTCACAGGAAGAACAGCGAGGGCTGGTTCCGGGTGGACCTGAGATCCAGCTGGGTGACGCCCGCCGAGATGATCTTCATCAAACCCAAGGAAACGCCGGGCAACACCGGAGGTTGAGCAACGCGGAACTTCGGGCCGGCGGAGAGCCGGCCTGTCGCGCCATTGCTTGTGCCAACACCCTGAGGAGAATGGTCATGCGAACATGCTGCCTGTACCGCGGTGCGGTCTGGGGATGCCTCGTCGGCTTGGCGATCGGCTGGATGAATGGCGGCGTACTCGGCCTCGCCCAGGACGGCCAGGCCGCGTTCACCGTCGTCCACGCGCCGAACGCCACCAAGGCCGAGGCGTACGCGGCCCGAGAACTCGCGGAGTACCTGGGCAAGATCAGCGGTGCTGCGGTCCCCGTCGTGGCGGAAAAGGACGTAGTCGCCGCGCCGTGCCGGATCTTCGTGGGCTGGACGGCGTTCGCCGCCGAGCACCAGATCGACGCCGCCCAACTTGGCCACGAGGAATGGGTGATCCGGTCCGTAAGCTCCGATTTGGTGATCGCCGGCGGCCGGCCGCGCGGCACGCTGTACGGGGTGTACGCGTTTTTGGAACGCGAACTCGGCTGCCACTGGTTGGACCACAACACCGAAGTCGTGCCAAAGACCAACGCTTTGCGCCTGGAAAACCTGGACCGCCGCGGCAAGCCGGCTTTCTGGTTCCGCAGCATCTACACCACGTTCGTGGCCGACGCGTCCCGGCAGGTCGCGTTTGCCGCCCGGAACATGGCCAACAACCCCAGCCCCGGCGGGCTGACCGCCCAACACGGCTTTGAGGAGCGCTACGGATCGCCGGGCGGTTGCCACACCTTTGCCGCCTACGCACAGAATTTTCCGGCCGATCGCCCTGAGTACCTGTCGATGAACTCGCAAGGGAAACGGATCGGCGCCAAGGACGGCAGCGGCCCCGGCGGAATCTGCCTGATGCACCCCGAAGTGCGGAAGCTCGTGCTGGCCAACCTGCGGGCGTACATCGCCAAGGACCGCGAGAACGCAGCCAAAAGCCACCGGCCGCCGCCGCGCGTGTACGACATCAGCCAGAACGACAACCACTGGATGTGCCAGTGCCCGGACTGCAAGGCGATGAGTCAGCGCGAGGGCTCGGAGAGCGGTCCGGTCGTCGACTTTATCAACGCCATCGCGGACGGGATCCGAGCGGAGTACCCCGACGTGTACGTCATGACCTTTGCCTATTCGATCACCGAGAAGCCGCCGCAGACGCTCAAGACCCGCGACAACGTGATGATCCGCATCGCGGAGCTGAACGCCGAGTGGGGCCGCGATTCGGATCTGTTCCACCCGCTTACCCACCCCGTGAACAAGTCGCAGTTCGAGCGGCTGCAGGGCTGGTCGAAAGTGGCCCAGCACATCGCCGAGTGGGATTACTGGATCCAGTATTCGCCGAATGACAGTTTTCCCACGCCCTACGCGCCGGTTTCCTGCCTGCAGCCGGACCTGGAGACGTTCCACCGGCACGGCGTGTCGAACGTGTTTGTGGAATGCGAGTCGCCCCACACGACGAGCTTCTTCGCGCTCAAATGCTGGCTGGGCTACCAACTCATGCAGGATCCCTGCCGTCCCGCCGAGCCGCTCATCCAGACGTTCATGCAGGGCTACTACGGCGCAGCGGGCGCGAAGATGCGCGAGTATCTGAAGTTCCTGGAGGACAGCATTGCCGCGGTGGACGAGAACCTGTCGGGGATGAAATGCTACGCCCGGCCGTATCTGACCCTGCCGTTCTACCTGGGCTGCCAGCGCCGTTTGGACGAGGCGGAGGCCCTGTGCGCGACCGAGCCCCAGGCGCTGCTGCACGTGCGCCGGGAACGCGTGCCGGTCGACGCCGGAATGTGCCACATGTGGGACGACTTGACGCGCAACCTGCCGGCCGACCAGCGACCGCCCTTGGATCGCAAGTTCCTGATCGATCGTTACGAGCGGTACCGCTTGGAGCAACTAGCGGCGTGCCCCGCCCCAACCGCTGCCCCGCGACTGAAGGAGCAATTGGGCGAAGAGATGGCCCGGCTGCAGGCGGTGGAATTGCCGCTGCCGGAATCGTTCGGCGACTTGCCGCCGGGCAGTTACTGCGACTTCACTTGGCCAGCCTTCCGCGCTTCCGGCAGCCGCACCCGCGTGACGGCCGACCCGGATGCCGCGGGCGGCAAAGCGCTGCAATACACCGGCTCGGGCCCCGAGGACCACGCGCGGCCGCTGGGCTTCGGCGTCTATGACGGCCCGCGCCGAGTCTTCGGCCCTGCGGTGACACTGAAAGGCGCCGACGTGCCGCAGGATGAGAACTACCACTGGTACAAGGTCGGCCGCTTCGCCGTCACGGACGGCACGCGCCTGTGGGCGCATTGGACCTGGTTGCTTTCCATTCCCCTGGACCGCGTCTACAAACCGGACGAGCAGAACCACGAACGCGACATCTGGGTCTCGCTGAAGGTCACCGGACCGGCCTATGTCAAAGATTCGAAGCAGCCCAACGCCGTTTCCATCGACCGCGTGCTTGTCGTCGCGCCCCGCAAGGCTCAAGGCGGCTCGTGAGACCAACACGGCGGCGACTGGCCGCCGGCAGGTCTCGGCCAGACTGCGGGGCGGGCTGCGCGGCGAGCCGGCGGCGTGGAAGGCGCCCGGCTCCCCCCGTCGACGTGCACAACTTCAGAGTCACGGGGCGCGTCCGGCCAGCCGCTTCTTCAGTTGCGGCCAGGTGAGCGTATTGGCCACGTCGGCCCGGGTCAAGCCGCCCCGGCGGGCTTGAAGGATGCCGTAACGCAGGTCGTCCAATCCCTCGGTCTGGTGCGCGTCGGTGGAAATGACGATCGGTACGCCGTGGGCCTTGGCCGCGGCACACGCCACGTCGTCCAGGTCCAGCCGCATCGGATGGGCGTTCAATTCCAGCATCTTGCCGTGCTGCGCCGCGGCCGCAAAAACGGCGTCCAGGTCCAGTTCGTACCCTTCGCGTTTGTTCAGCAACCGGCCCGTGGGATGGCCGATGCAGCAGACAAACGGATTGGCCAAGGCGTCCAGGATGCGCTGGGTGATTTGCTCGCGGGGCTGCTTCTGGCCATAGTGGACGCTGGCGACGACCCAGTCGGCGCCTGCCAGCACGTCGTCCGGCAGGTCGAGTCCGCCCTTTTCCAGAATGTCGCACTCGATGCCCTTGAGAAGGGTGAATCCCTTGCCAAGTTTATCATTCAACCGATCGATCTGTTCCCACTGGGCCAGCAGGCGTTTGGGATCCAGCCCGTGAGCCATCGTCACGCGCTGCGAATGGTCCGTGATCGCCAGGTACTTCAAGCCGCGTTGTCGGGCGGCTTCGGCCATCTGCTCGAGCGTGTCGCGGCCGTCCGTCTCCGAGGTATGCGCGTGCAGATCGCCCCGGATGTCTTCCAGGCAGACCAGTTCCGGCAAACCGCCCGACTGGGCCCAGTCGAACTCCCGCCGCGCTTCGCGCAGCTCGGGCGGAAAGCACGGCAGGTCCAGCGTGGCGTACACGTCCGCCTCGGCCGCGCCGGCGACGTACGTTTCCCGATCGCCTTCGACGCGGAACACGCCGTACTCGTTGATCTTCAGTCCCCGCTGTTTGGCCAACCCGCGGAGGACGATGTTGTGGGCTTTGGAGCCCGTGAAGTACTGCAACGCGGCCCCGAACGACTCGCGCGGCACGATCCTCAAGTCGATCTGAAAACCGCTGCTCAGCCGCACCGACATCTTCGTGTCGCCACGGCCCAACACATCCGCCACGCTCGGAAAGCTGCCGAAGCGGTCCATCACTTCCTCCGGCTTGCCAGCCACGGCCAGGACGTCCAAATCGCCCACCGTGTCGCGGCCGCGGCGATAGCTGCCGGCCAACTCCAGTTGCTCGATGCTCCCGCAGTCTTGCAGGTGCTCGCGCAACGCCTGGGCAATCTGGTCGGCCTCGGCCCAATACAGGCGCTGACCCGCCGAGGCGGCGATGGCGATGCCGTCCAGGATCGCCTTCTCGGTCTTGGCGCCGAACCCCTTCAGCCCGCGGACGCGGCCGGCTTCGCAGGCCGTCTTCAGGTCGTCCAGCGTCGCCACGCCCAACTGGTGGAAGACGGCCGCCGCCTTCTTTGGGCCGACTCCCGGAATCCGCATCATGGCCAGCACGCTGGCCGGGATCTCCGCCAGCAGTTCGTTCAACTGCGGCAGGTGCCCGGTGCGGGCCAGCGTGGCCGCCTTCTCCGCGACGGCCTTGCCGATGCCATCGATCTCCAGCAACCGCTGCCCGTTGTCGGCGACGATCGACGCCACGGATTCGGGCAGATCGTGAATCGCCCGCGCGCCGTTGCGGTAGGCCCGCACGCGAAAGGGGTTCTCGTTCTTGAATTCCAGCAGGTCCGCAACCTGCTCCAGGACGGCGGCGATTTCGGCGTTCGTCATGGCAATCCCACGTGCAGTTCGACGACATCTTTGTCACACACCACGTAGTCCCCTTTCACCATCGTGCCGTCGTGGACCTGGCTGCCCCAGACACGGGCATGTCTCAGGTTTTGGGCAAAGTCCTTGTGGATCAGCAGCGCCACGTCCAGTAGCGTTCCACCGCGCCGGACGGTGAAGGGGCGACTGTAATCAGGTTCTTTGTGCGTGGGCAGTTTCGTGTACACGCGGACCACGTCCAAGGCCGCGTAGATCGCGTTGCGCAGGTCCTCCAAGCCGGTGCCGTGCTGGGCGGAGATCAAGAATTCGGGAAAGTCCAGCGGGCAGAAGGCGTGCAGCATCTCCAGTCGTTCGGCGGCCGCCGGATCGTCGATCTTGTTCGGCGCCAGCAGCGTCCGGGTGTACGACAGCCCGACGTCGTTTTCGTCCAGGCACGACTCCCTGGCCAGCCGCGTCTTCGTCGAATTCAGGTGATCCAACACCGCCTGGAACGCATCGATGCCGTCGTCGCTGCCCAGATCGGTCAGCAGCACGACCAGGTCCGCCCCGCGGATCAGCGCCTGCGTGACCGGATCGAACACGTCGGCCGTGATGGGAGGCGTGTCGACCAATTGGACGTAGACATCTTCCCAGGGCATCATGCCGGGGATCGGCTCGCGGGTCGTGAACGGATAGGGAGCCACCTCGGGCGTGGCCCGCGTCAGGCTCCGCAGCAACTGGCTCTTGCCGGCGTTCGGCCCGCCGATGATCACGCCCCGCCCGGCGCCTTGCCGCGGCAACTTGAAGCCGCTGGATTTCTTCGCCTTGCCTTTGCCGGCTTCCAGATCCTTCTTGACCCTGCTGATCTTCTGCTTCAGCTCGGCATTCAGCTTGTCCGTGCCTTTGTGCTTGGGCAGTTCACGGAGCATCACCTGGAGGCATTCCAACTCCTCCTCCGGCGAACTCGCCCGGCGATACGCCTCTTCAGCTTTCAGGTACTGTTGCGTCAGGTTGGCCGGCATGACGGGGGATTATAAGCGACCGAAGGCCCTCTGTCACGATGGCGAATGACCTTGAGCAGGCTCTTGACGTGCAACGGGAAGTTCGCATTCTCCCGTCTTCCTACATTCTCATCGGGCCGGGATTGTCCCAGAGCCAGCTCTTTTTCGAGTCCCGATTTTCCGTCATAATACTCCACGAGTATCCGGCCGTTGGGTTGTAACTCGGAATCATCTGTTGGCCCTGGATTGCGTGCTGGAGCGTCATCCCAAACTGCAGGGTTGCGCGGTTGGCTGCGTGGCCTGCGGGCTACGTTTTTTGACGGATCCCCGGAATGCATGCCGGGGGGATTTGCGTTGTCCCTCTGGCTGCCAAGCGCAGCATCGCCGGGAATGTTCCAAGCAACGCAGCGTGGCCTACGATCGCACGGCGGCGGGGAGACGGAAGAAGAAACAGCTCACTGCGCATCGCGCGAGTCATCGTCGTTCTGGCGAGGGAGCGTTGTCGGAGTCTAAACCGCCGCCGACTTCTGAGAGCGCGTGCGAGCCGGAGGGATTCCCGGCGACACATTGACGCCCAGCGAAATGGTCAAGCAGAGCGTCTACGGGCGGGACGGGACAGGGACAGGGTTGCGAGGGATGTCAAAGCTTGGGATCGGGAAGGTACCGGGCGATACGGACGTCGACGACGGTCACGAGTCCCTCGCCGAGCATTGGTTCCAAGGCCGCCAGCAGCGGGTCGATGCGTTCTGCGATGTCGATGATCTCGATGCGGACCGGCAGGTTCTCGCTCAGTTCCAGCAGTCGCGTGGTGTGCAGATGGCCGCTGCCGCCGTAGCCCTCCACGCAACGCAGCACGGTGGCCCCCGCGATGCCCCGCTCTTGGCACAGCGCCACGATGGCCGAATACAGCGCCTGCCCCCGGTATTGGTCCGTGCTGTTGACGTAGATCGTGACCAGTTTGGCATCGGCTTCGATCTTCATGCTTCCTCCCTCCGCGGCGGCTTGACGCGCTCCAGGTTACCCGCGGCCGATTCCGTGTCCAGCAGGGAATCGCCCGCCGCTAACGCCGCGGCATGACCAGCCCCGTCAGGACGACGGCGAGGACAACTCCCAAAAACCCGACCAGTACGCTGCCTGCGATGTTCAGCAGGGCGAAGGCAAAGTTGCCGTCGCGGACCAGCTTGAACGTCTCCCACTCGAAAGTTGAAAACGTGGTGTACGCGCCGCAGAACCCGGTGCCGATCAGGAGATACCACGCTTGCTGCGACGGCGGGAGCCGTTCCAGAATGAGCACGGCGGCGACGCCCAAGATGAACGAGCCGCTGATGTTGATCGCCAGGGTGCCCAACGGGAACCCGCGGGCCCAGCTGACCTCGTTGAACCAGCGGCTCAGCCAGTAGCGTGCGTGCGTGCCGAGGGCGCCTCCCAGCGTCAGGGCGACGAACTTGTTCGTCAGGACCGCGTGGGCCCACATGCCGATCCAGTCCAAAGCGTCTTTCAAGCGAATCTCCTTCGCACAGCTTGCCGATCGTGTCTCCGGCCTTCCCGCCTGACGAAGATGTCAACTCGGCGGGGCAACCGTGCTCCAATGTCGTTGGGCGGCCTGGACCACGGCATCCACGGCCAGCGGCCCCAAACGGCCGCTGTTGACCGTCAGGTGATACTCCAGCGGATCGCACCAGTCCACGCCGAAGCCGTTCTCGCAGAACCTGCGGCGTTGCGCGTCGCTGTGCGCGATCAGCTTCCGCGCCACGTCTTCGCGGACCCAGCGGTACTCCATCACGCGCCGCACCCGCGTCGCCAGCGTCGCGGTCAGGTGGACGTGGAAGGCCGTCGGATGGCCGCGGAGGAACCAGCCGCCGCCGCGGCCGACCAGCAGGACATCGCCGCGGGCGGCCATTTCGCGGGTCAGTTGCTCCAGGGCCTGGAAGTACCGCTGGTGGATGCCGCCCGGCCGGAACCGCTGGAAGAAGCCGGCCGGCTGCTCGTCGATCTTCTCCAGTTCGGCCGCCGGGACACCTAACCGAATCGCCTGCTGTTCCAGCATCTCGCGGTCGCACACGCGGAGCCCCAGCCGTTGAGCCAAGGGCGGCGCGAAGCCTTGCTCGCCCGCTCCAAGTTCCCGCGACAGGGTCAGGACCCGCGGCGGCGCCGCCCCAGGACCGCCCCAGGCCGGAGGCGAATCGGCCGTGAGCGCACCTTGGACCAGCTCGGCGACCGTCTCCGCCAGCGCCTGCAACGCGACGCGGCCGGTGTTCACGACCAGGTCGTACTGCGCCGATTGCGTCGCCGCCTGGCCGAAAAAATAGCGGGTGAACTGGCGGCGCGCGCGGTCCACTTCGGCACAGCGGGCCAACGCCGCCTCGAGCGGCCAGCCTTGCCGCCGGGCCATGCGTTCCGCCCGCCACGCCGGGGGCGCCGCCAGCCTCAGGTGCAGGCAGTCCGGCCGCTCGCCAAGCAGGTGGCGCGCCCCGCGGCCCACCAGGATCACCCGCCCGCGGGCGGCCGCCTGCTGGACCGCCTTCCGGAGTCCCTCGAGGTACGACTGGTGCGGCGGATGCAGCTGAAAGCGGTCGGCCATCGCGATCGCCCGCTCGTCCATCCGTTCCAGCTCGGCGTCGGGCACGTGCTGCGTTTCCGCCGCCTGGTGCAGCAACTCGCGGTCCAGCAATTCCCAGCCCAAGCTCTGAGCCAGCAGGCGCGACAACTCTGCGCCCCCGGCGCCGTACTCGCGGGCGATTGTGATCACGTTCATCAGGGACACCTGCTAGTTCGCCTGTCCGTCAGCCCCCGTCCTGCCGGTGACCTGCCGCGGCGGAAGAAGCTGCACGGCGTCGGGATGGATGACGGCCCAGACATCGCTGCCGGGCCGCAAGTCGTGCTGGGCCACGAGCGCGGGGGAGATGTAGGCTACGAGATCCGGTCCCCCATCCACGACCACGCGGCAGTACGCGCCGTAGTCCTGGATCTGGCGCAGCCGGCCGCGGGTCACGGCATGGGGCGGCTTTCCAGCGGTCTCCGCCGGCACGATTTGCACGTTCTCGGGACGCACCAGAAACCGGACGTCCCCCTGGCACGCACAGCGGATCTGGATCCGCAGTGGGCCGCTTTCGATCCAGCTTCCGCCGGACGATCCCTCCGGCGACGCAGCCCGGCCCGCGAAGATGTTCTCACAGCACATGAACTGGGCCACCCGCTCGTCGCACGGTTTGCGCAACAGGTTGCCCAGCGTGTCCACTTGGACCAACGTCCCGTCGAACAGGACGCCGGCCCGGTCGGCCACGCTGAACGCCTCCTGCTGGTTGTGGCTGATGTGAATGGTCGTCAGCTGCAGGCGATCGTGCAGCGTCCGCAATTCGCCGCAGACCGCGCGTCGCGTGGATTCGTCCAAGGCGCTGACCGGCTCGTCCAGCAACAGCACCGTGGGCTGCACCACCAGCGCGCGGGCGATGGCCACCCGCTGCCGTTCCCCGCCGCTGAGTCCGCCGATCCGCCGTTCCAGCAGGTGGCCGATGCCCAGGACCTCGGCCGCGGCTTCGACCTGGCGGGCCAACTCGCGTCCGGACAGGCGTCTGGGAATCAGGCCGAACCCGATGTTGCCGCGGACGGTCTTGTGCGGGAACAAGGCATAATCCTGGGGCACGTAGCCGATGCCTCGCGCCCGCGGTTCCCGGTCGGTCACATCTACGCCGCCGATCACAATCCGGCCCGCCTGCACTGGCCGCAATCCACACGCACACTCCATCAGGATGCTCTTGCCCGCTCCGGGCGGCCCCAGCAGCACGAAGTATTCCCCGGGCTCGATGCGCAACGTGAGGCCGTTCAACCGAAAGCCGCCGATCGCATACGATAGATGATCCAGGAACACCATGACGGAGCCTCTTACGGTCCCAGCGACGCGTTGCGGTCCAGAAAGCGGATACCCACCAAGGCCAGCAGCGCCATGCCGATCAGCAGCAAGGCGATCACCAGAGCCACGTCCAACCGCCCCACCGACTGCTCCAGGAAGATCGTCGTGCTCAGCACCTCGGTCCGCCCCCGGAAGGAGCCCACGAAGATCAACAGCGGGCCAAAAGTCCCGAAGGCGCGGGCCCAGGTCATGATCGCGCCGGCAATGATGCCGTTCCGCGCCAGGGGCAGCGACACGCGCCGAAACACGGACCATTCCGAGTGCCCCAGGGTCAACGCCACGTGCTCCATCCGCCGATCAACCCCGTCGAACCCGACCTTGGCCGCGCGCACGGCGTAGCTCGCCGAAATCAGGAACTGGCAGAGCACGATCCCTTTGGGTTGAAAGACGAAGCGGAACCCGACGTCCTCAATCCAGCGGCCGAGGCCCGTCTGCGTAAAGAACACCAGCAGCGTCAGGCCGGCGACCAGCGGCGGGAAGACAATGGGCAAGTCCACGATGGCATCCACCCAGGAGCGGCCCGGAAACGAGTGCCGGCTCAGAACGTAACCCACGGGAATGGCAAACACCAGCGAGATGGCCACCGTCACGAGGCTGGTCCAGGTGCTCATCCACAACGCGTTCCGGACGTAGGGCGCCGTCCAAACCGTCCGGATCGCCTGGCCGTCCACATACAAGGCGTCGCCCACCAGCAGCAAAACCACAAACCCCACAAACGCGAGGCACAGGAGCTGGAACACGGCCCGCATCAGGTGGCCGGTCAGACCACCGACGGGGCGCGCAGCCGGGGCGGGTGCGGTCATTCGACAACGCTTTCCGGCATCGTGGGAGGGGAGACCAAGTACCCGTGCTGCCGAAAGATTTCACGGCCCCGGCTGGAGCAGGCGAATTCCACAAACCGCCGCGCCGCTTCGGCATGTTGGCTGGAGGAAAGAACGGCCAAATCCACCGCCGTGACGACGTTGTGCGACAACGGAATCGGAACCTCGTCGGCATGTTGCGCGTACTGCTTGGCGACCGCGTCCCAGACGATGACGGCGTCCAGGGCCCCTGTTTGCACCTGCATGCCCAGTTCGTTGACCGTCGCCGACTGGAACTTCACGGACGGCTCGATGGTCTCCCAGGCCATGTTGTTCTTCTTCAGCACCTCGCGGGACACCACGCCCACCGAGCACGCCCGCGGATCGCCCAATCCTACGCGGACGTCCTCGCGAGCCAGATCGGCCAAACCCCGGATCTGCTTCGGATTGCCCTTGCAAACCAGGATCACCGGAACGAAGTAGCAGATGCTTTCCTGCGACGCGATCAGGCCCTCCGCAGCGGCCGCATCCACGTACCGGTTGTCGCCCGGCATGTAGAGATCTCCCTGTCCGCTGAGCTTCATCTTGGACAGCAACATCTCGCTTCCCGCATAATCCACGGCCATGCTAACCTGCTGGGCCGCCGAGAATTCTTCCACGAGTATGTCTACGGGCGGGCGCAAGCCGGCCCCGCAGAACAAGAGCATCTGAGGCCGGGCCTGGCGCTCCGCCGACGGATCGACTGGGCGGCAGCCGCCGCCAAGCGTCAGGCCCAGCACGCTCGCGGCCAGCAACAGTACGGCGTATTTCATTTGGCGTCCTTCGTGTAGCCGTGCGCGGCGAAGACCTCCGGCCCTTTGGTCTTACAGAAGTCCACGAATCGCCGCATCGCCGCGGAGTGTTCGGCATAGCTCAATCCGATCACGTGGACGCGGACTTCCGTGTCGTACTCGTACGGCGTGGGGACGATCTGGACGCTGTCGCCAAAGGTGTGGGCCACGCCGTTCCACATGATCACGACGTCTACGGCCCCGGTCTTCAGCAGCGTTCCCAGCGTGCCGTGGCCCTTCGTCAAACGGTTCTCGACGTTCTGCAACACCGCGTCCTTAAGACCTTTCTTGTCGAGCAATTGGAATATCATCTCGCCGCACGTGGAGTACTCGGGGTTGCTCAAGGCGACGCGCAGTCCGGGACGGGCCAAGTCGTCGAACTTCGCCAGCCCTTTCGGGTTGCCCTTCTGAACTGCGACAACCGGGGCAACGACGCCCACT
>JAAYYU010000039.1 GCA_012515235.1 Candidatus Anammoximicrobium sp. | reverse complement strand
GGGGAGGGGTGAGCCGGCGGGATTCTTCGGCTCACTCGTCGGCTGGATTCTTTGAACAACAAAGACTACGATTCTGAACTTCAAGTTGTTCTCTGTCCCCCCGACCTTAGCTCCCCATGCTTTTTCACACCTGGACCTTCCTCCTCTTCTTCGCCGTCTTCTATCCGGTCTACCTGTTGATCAAGGGGACTCGGCTGAAGCTGCCCTGGCTGCTGACCGCTTCGTACGTGTTCTACGGCTGGTGGAATCCGGTCTATCTGATCCTGATCGTCTGGGCGACCACGGTGGACTATCTGGCCGTCGTGGGCATGGCGCGGACGCGGTGGAAGAAGCCGTGGCTGGTGCTGAGCCTGCTGAACAACCTGAGTCTGCTCGGTTTTTTCAAGTACGGCCGATTTGTCGTCGAGAACCTGAACTCGCTGGCGGCGTGGCTGGGCCTGCCCTGGACGCTGGCCGACCCGGACGTGCGGTTTTTGAGCGACGCAGTCAACTCGCTAATGTACGGTTGCGGCCTCGACTACTCCGTGCCTGCGTTCAGCTATCTCCTGCCGGTGGGTATTTCGTTTTACGTCTTCCAGTCGATGAGTTACACGATCGACTACTATCGGGGCAAGGTCCAGTTCGAGCCGAACTTTGTCCGTTACGCCACGTTCGTATCCCTCTTTCCACAGCTGGTGGCCGGGCCGATCGAGCGTGCGTCGCACTTGTTGCCGCAACTGCACGGCACGCCGCAAATCACTCGCGACGACGTGTCCGACGGCGTCTTTCTGTTCGTGGTGGGACTGTTCAAGAAGGTTGCCTTGGCCGACTACCTGGCCCGCTACGTCGATCCCATTTACGCCTCGCCGGGCGATTACCAGGCAGCTGCGCTGGCGCTGGCTACGGTGGCCTTCGCCTGGCAAATCTACTTCGACTTCAGCGGCTACACCGACATGGCCCGCGGCATCGGCCGGATGATGGGCATCCGGCTGATGTTGAATTTCTATCATCCCTACTTGGCCACTGGATTGGGCGATTTTTGGCAGCGTTGGCACATCAGCCTGTCCACGTGGTTCAAGGATTACGTGTACATCCCGCTGGGCGGCAACCGGCACGGCGAGTTCAACACGTACCGCAACATGGTCCTGACGATGGTCATCTCGGGGCTGTGGCACGGAGCGATGTGGACGTTCGTAATCTGGGGAGCGGTCCATGCTGCCGGCCGCGTGTTGACGCGGGCGTTGGAAGGCACACCGTTCTACCAAGACCGAGTGCCTCGGCTGGCGAAACAGCTGTTGACGTTTGCGATCGTCTGTTTTGCCTGGGTCTTTTTCCGGGCGCAGAACGTCGCCGATGCCTGGCTGATCCTCCGCCGGATCGCCTCCTGCGAACTGGCGGACCCGGCGATGCCGCTGCTGATGGCAGGCCTGGTGGCGGCGATTTGGGTCTACCAGTACGTATGGGAATCGAGGCTGCACGGAATCTTCCAGCGTCCGCTGGTCCGCGTGGCCCTGGTCGTGGGGATGATCGTGTACATCGCCGCGCTGGTCACGGCCAGCGACCAGGCGTTTATTTACTTCCAGTTCTGATTCAGATATGGACAACGAGCATTTGACTCTGAGCAAGCCATCTGCCGCGGCGAGCGGCGCCGACCCGTCGCGGGCCGCGTCGGAGATGCGGCTCTCGCCCCGGCAGTGCTGCGCGGCTTTGGCCATCGTCGCGGTGTTGGTCTACGTCATCCCGCAAGCCTGGCAGCGGATCGAACCGCTGCAGGTCGGCGCCGGGTATCGGATTCCGTATCGCTTGGGCAATGACTACTGGCACTACGAGCGGATCTGCCGGGCGGCAGTCGGCGGCGACCAGACGCTGCTCATCGGCGACTCCGTGATCTGGGGGCACTACGTGTCGACCCGTGGCACGCTGTCGCACTACTTGAACGAACAGGCCGGCGGCGAGCGGTTTGTCAATTTGGGAGTGGACGGAGTGCATCCGGCGGCCCTGGCGGGGCTGGTCGAGCACTACGGCGGCGCGATTCGCGGCCGGCGCGTGATCGTCAACTGCAATTTGCTGTGGATCAGTTCGCCCCGGCACGACCTGTCGACCGACAAGGAAGCCACCTTCAATCATCCGACGTTGGTTCCGCAATTCTCGCCGTGGATCTCGTGTTACCAGGCGTCGCTATCGCAGCGCGTCGGGGCCATCGTCGGCCGGCGCCTGCCGCTTCTCGGCTGGGCCGATCATCTGCGAATCGCCTACTTCGACAGCGAGGATCTGGTCACGTGGACGCTCCAACGGCCGTATTCGAATCCGCTGCGCGCGTTGACCGCCGCGCTGCCGTCGCCCGACGAGCCCCCGTCGCCGCCGCCGGACGCGCGGCCGTGGTCGGCCAAAGGCATCACGCCGTTTGCGCCCCAGTGGGTGCCGCTGGACGAGTCGGTGCAGTGGCAGTTCTTTCAGCGCACGGTGCAGTTGCTCCGCGACCGCGGCAACCAGGTCTTCGTCCTGGTCGGCCCGTTCAACGAGCACCTGCTGACCGAAACCGGCCTCCGCGGCTACGCCGAGCGGAAGGATCAGGTCGCCCGCTGGCTGGCGGAACAGCGCATCCCGCACTACGTCCCCCCGCCGCTGGAGAGCGACCTGTACGCCGACGCCAGCCACCCGACAGCGGCCGGCTACGCCGCGTTGGCCCGCTTGCTGGCAGTCCAGAGCGCGCTTCAGGATTTCAGCCGCCGATAGCTTCAGCCGGATCAGACGCCCGCCTTTTCCGAACCGGGCGGGCGTCGTTGGCCATCGGCCGCAAAAGGAGAACCGTCGTGACCAGCCGCCACCAAGCGGAACTGCCGCTTGATGCGGCGGCCGGTCAGCGGGCCTGCGTCAAGCTGTATCGGGCGGCCAGTTGTGGACGCGGCCGCGTGCGCGGCGGAGGAAGAGCGAGTTGCGCGTGAAGCCTCGCCGGCGGCGGTCGACCAGCGCGGCGATCTCCTGCCGCGCGCCGGACACGGAACCGCCGGACACGGAACCGTTGTGCTGGACGCCCGGCAGGGATTCGTTTACGCTGGATCGATGGCCACTGGGAGAAGACACCGATGAAGTACCGCACCCTGGGCAGGACCGGCGTTGAGGTCTCCGTGCTCGGCTTCGGAGCCATGCGGCTGCCGCAGCGCGGCCGGGAAGGCGAGGTGGACGAGCCGGCCGCGATCGAGCTGATCCGCTGGGCCGTCGATCACGGCGTGAATTACGTCGACACGGCCTACGTCTACCACGCCGGTGCCGGCGAAGGCGTCGTGGGGCGGGCGTTGCGCGACGGCTATCGCCAGAAGGTCCAGCTGGCCACCAAGCTGCCGATCTGGAGCGTCGAGAGGCTGGCGGACTGCGACCGGATCTTCCAGGAGCAACTGGACCGGCTACAGACGGATCACATCGACTTCTATCTGTTGCACTGCCTGCAGAAAACGTACTGGCCCAAGTTGCGCGACTTGGGCGTGCTGCAATGGGCCGAGCGGCAGCAGGCGGCGGGCCGCATCCGGCATTTCGGCTTCTCGTTCCACGACAGCTACGAGGCGTTCGTCGAGATCGTCGATGCGTACCCGTGGTCCTGCTGCCAGATCCAGTACAACTTTGTCAGCGAGGACGTCCAGGCCGGGACGCGGGGCCTGCAGTACGCCGCCGCCAAGGGCTTGGGCGTGATCGTCATGGAGCCGTTGTTTGGCGGCACGCTGGCCAACCCGCCGCCGACCGTCCAGCGCCTCTGGGACAGCGCCGGAGCCGGCGTCCGGCCGCCCGACGTGGCGCTCCGCTGGGTGTGGGACAAGCCGGAGGTCTCGCTGGCGCTGAGCGGGATGAACGCGCTGGACCAGGTCCGCCAGAACGTCGCCAGCGCCGAGCGGTCGGGCGCAGGCACGCTGACCGCCGACGAACGCGGACTGCTGGCGCGGGTCCGCGACGAGTACCAGCGGCTGTCGCCGATTCCCTGCACCAAGTGCGGTTACTGCCTGCCGTGTCCCAGCGGCGTGAACATTCCGGTGAATTTCGAGCTGTACAACCAGGCCACGGTCTTCCAGGGCAGCAGCCGGCTGTTGTGCCGCAATCTGTACCTGAGCCTTCCTGAATCCGAACGCGCGGACGCCTGCGCGCGCTGCGGCACGTGCGAAGATCGCTGCCCGCAGCATTTGCCGGTGGCCGAGCTGTTGCAGCGGACCAGCGAGCATTTCGCCGCCGCCGACGGTCCCTGACCGTCCCGTTTCCGAACCGTCCTTCTTCAACCCCCAAGGAGTCTTTCCGATGTCCATCCTGATTTCCCGCCGTGACCTGCTGCGAACCGCGGCCGTCGCCGCCGGCGTCTGGACCACTTCCGACGTTCCGATCCGGGCGCAGAGCAAGTCGCCGAATGAAAAACTGAACATTGCCGGCATCGGGATCGGCGGCCGGGGCGCGGCCGACGTGAACGGCGCCGGGCACGAGAACATCGTGGCGCTGTGCGATGTGGACGAGCAGCGCGGGGGCAAGACGTTCGCGCAGTTTCCACGGGCCAAGCGGTACAAGGATTTCTGCAAGCTGCTGGACGAAATGCACGGCCAGATCGACGCCGTGGTGGTCGGCACGCCGGATCACACCCACGCCGTGGCGGGCGTCATGGCGATGAAACTGGGCAAACACTGCTACTGCGAAAAACCGCTCACGCACAGCGTCTCCGAAGCGCGGATGATGGCCCAGGTCGCGCGCGAGAACAAGCTTGTCACGCAGATGGGCACCCAGATTCACGCGGGCGCCAACTACCGGCGGGCGGTCGAATTGGTCAAGTCCGGCGCGATCGGACCGGTGTCGGAGGTCTACGTCTGGCTGGGCGCCAACTTCAAGGGTCCGCCCACGCCTACCGGCGTCGAGCAGCCGGACGCGCCGACGGACCGGCCGCCGGCGCCGCCGACGCTGGATTGGGACCTGTGGCTGGGACCGGCCGCCGAGCGGCCGTATCACCCGGTCTACGTGCCCGGCCGCTGGCGCGGCTGGTGGAACTTCGGCAACGGAACGTTGGGCGATTTCTTCTGTCACTACTGCGACCTGGCGTTTTGGGCGTTGGACCTGCGCCATCCGACCAGCGTCGAGGCGCAAGGGCCGGTGCATCCGGACAGCGCCGCCCGCTGGACCATCGCCCGGCAGGAGTACCCGGCCCGCGGCGAGCTGCCGCCGGTCACGCTGGTCTGGCACAACGGCGGAGCGTATCCGGCGCTGGTCAAGGAACAGAACATCCCGCCATGGAGCAGCGCCGTGTTGTTCCGGGGCGCCAAGGGGATGCTGATCGCCGACTACGGCAAACACCAGTTGCTGCCGGAGGACCGGTTCCGGGATTTCCAGCGGCCCGACCCGTTCATTCCCGATTCGGTCGGTCATCATCGCGAGTGGACCGAAGCCTGCAAGAGCGGCGGGCCGACGACCTGCAACTTCGAGTACTCCGGCGCCTTGACCGAAGCCGCGCTGCTGTGCAACGTGGCCCTGCGCGTCGGCAAGAGACTCACCTGGGACGCCGCCAATTTGAAGGCCGTCGGCTGTCCGGAAGCGGACGCCTTCCTCCGCCGCGAATACCGCCGGGGGTGGACGCTGTAAAAGCGGCGCCGCGTTTGAACGGGGGCGTCAGCCTTGCGGTGTCGGTTCCCGGCCGATAGAAAGAACGGCTGGGTGCAACGGCCCTGGCCGGCCCGCAGGGAATTCGACGCCCTCCGCGTTGGCAGCCAACATGCCCTGGGCCAGCAGACTTTCAGCCAGCACGCGCTCCGCCCAACATCCTTTCAGCCGAACACACAAGGAGAAACCATGACCCCACGACTTGTCGCCAGCGGTTTGTTTTTCGTCGTCCTCTTGACCAGCGGCGGACTGCCTGCGGCCGAGACGCCAGCGCAGCGCGACGCGCGGATGCAGTGGTGGCGCGAAGCGCGGTTTGGCATGTTCGTGCACTGGGGGCTGTACTCCGGGCTGGCCGGGACTTGGGAGGGCAAGCCGGTAGGCACTCGCGGCGGGATGGAATGGATCCAGCAGCGCGTCAAGGCCGACACCGACACGTACGCCAAGGCCGCGATCCCGTTGTTCCAGCCGCGGGTGGGCTTTGCCCGCCCGTGGGCGCAACTGGCCAGGCAGGCGGGTTGCCGGTACGTGGTCTTCACCAGCAAACACCACGAAGGCTTTGCGCTGCACGACTCGAAGGTCAGCGACTACGACGCGGGCTCCGTGCTGAAGCGCGACTTGTTCAAGGAGATCATGGACGCTTGCCGGGCCGAAGGTTTGCGAGTCGGCTTCTACCACTCGGTGATCGACTGGCACCATGACCAGTACGCTTACGAGCTGTCGAAGCAGCTGCCGCATCCGCTGAAGGGCCGTCCGTATCCCAACGGCCAGCGGGACCACGCGAAGTACGTCAAGTTCCTGCACGCCCAGGTGAACGAACTGGTGTCGAACTACGGCCCGGTGGACATCCTGTGGTGGGATTACAGCTCGCAGGATTTCCAGGGGCAGGAAGCCTGGCGGGCGTTCGACTTGATGGCCCAGGTGCGGGCGAAGCAGCCGAAAATCGTGATGAACAACCGGCTGTTTCGCATCCCGGAGGCCGGTTTCACGGGGATGGGCACCGCGGCCATCGCCAGCCGGCTCGACCCCAAGTACGGCGATTTCATCACCCCGGAGCAGCACATCCCGGCCACGGGCATGCCCGGCGTGGACTGGGAAACGTGCATGACGATGAACACGACCTGGGGCTACAGCGAGCACGACCACGACTGGAAAGCGAACGAGATGCTGATCCGCAACTTGATCGACATCGCCAGCAAGGGCGGCAATTACCTGTTGAACATCGGCCCCAAGGCCGACGGCAGCGTGCCGCCGGAGAGCGTCCGGGGACTGCAGGCTATCGGCGCCTGGATGAAGACCAACGGCGAGTCGATCTACGCCACGGCGGCCAGTCCCTTCCAGAAACTCGACTGGGGCCGCTGCACGCAAAAAAAACTGCCCGGCGGCAAGACGCGATTGTACTTGCACGTCTTCGCGTGGCCCGCCGACGGCAAGCTCGTCGTCCCCTTGGCGACCGGCCCGGCAGCTTCGGCCAGACTGCTGGCCGGCGGCAAGCCGCTGGTCGTGACGCCCGGCGACAACCAGACCACGATCGCCGTGGGAGCCGAAGCGCCGGACAAGATCGCCACGGTGATTGAGTTAGACGTCAACGGGCAGCCGAAGGTCGCCAAGCCAGCGCCCTGAGTATCGTTCCGAAAACAAACGAACGGGAAATGGGCACCGAAACGGTGACGTCATGCACGACGCGGAAAAGTGCCGGAATTCCGTTTGGTGCGAGCCGCCGGTTCCGGATCGGCCGCGATAGACGGCACCGCCAACGTGGCTGCAGTAGCCTGAAATTGCAGCCTTTCGTGACCGGTTGTTCGGTTCTCGGTCACCCGAAAGCACAACGATGTCCGCACTGCACTTGTATGTCGGCTGGTGCGCGATTCTGGCGGGGTTGCTTGCCGGGACCGTGCTGGGGTTGTTCTTTCACCGCGAGGAGTGGCTGGGCGGCTATCACTCCTGGCGGCGTCGGCTGCTGAGGCTGACTCACATTTCGCTCGTCGGCACGGGGCTGTTGAATCTGGCCGCGGCCGCCTCGGTGACGCAACTTGGATTGGCTGCGCTGCCGTGCATCGCCTCGACGTTGCTGATTGTGGGCGCGGTGACGATGCCGACCGTCTGCGGCTTGTCGGCCTGGAGGCCTCTGTTTCGCCACTTGTTCTTTGTCCCGGTCCTGAGCCTGATCGGGGGCGTGGCGGATCTTCTCTGGGAAGGGCTGTTGCGATGAGAATCGGGCTGGTGGCGATGAGCGGCATTCGGGCCTGCGATCCGGAGTTGCTGCGGCTGGGTCTGACCTTGCCGGGGTTTGTCGAGCGGAGCAAGACGATTGCTTCGCTGCCGAGCCTGGGACTGCTGACGCTTGCCGGGCTGACTCCCGCGCCGCACGAGTGCGTGTATGTCGAGGTTGAGGACATCCGCCAACTGGAACGGCCGCCCGACGGCTTTGATCTGGTGGCGATTTCCAGCTTCAGTGCCCAGATCGCCGAGGCGTATGCGCTGGCGGACCAGTATCGCGCGCTCGGCGTGCCGGTGGTGCTGGGCGGCCTGCACGTGACGGCGTTGCCCGGCGAGGCCGCCCGTCATGCGGACGCGGTGGTGGTCGGCGAGGGCGAGCCCGTCTGGCCGGCGGTCCTGCAGGACGCGGAAGCCGGCCAGCTGCAGCCCTGTTATCGCTCAAACGGCCGGTATCCGCTGGACCAGTCGCCGCTGCCGGCGTTCGAGTTGCTCGATCTGGCGAAGTACAACCGGCTGACGGTTCAGGCCAGCCGCGGCTGTCCGTGGCATTGCGAGTTCTGCGCCAGTTCGATCCTGCTGAGCCCGCACTACAAGCAGAAGCCCGCGGAACGGGTGCTGGCCGAGATCGACCGCATTCGCAGCTTGTGGCCGCGGCCGTTCATCGAATTGGCGGACGACAACGCGTTTGTCAACAAGCGGTATTGGAAACCGTTGTTGTCCGAACTGCGGGGGCGGCACGTGCGCTGGTTCGCGGAGACCGATCTGTCGATCCACGAAGACGAGGAACTGTTGGGCTTGATGCGCGACAGCGGCTGTGCGGAAGTGTTGATCGGCTTGGAGAGCCCCGTGGCCGACGGGCTGGCCGGATTGGAGCTGAGGAGCGACTGGAAACGGAAACGCTGGCCGGAGTACCGCGAGGCGGTCGCGCGGATCCAGTCGCACGGCATCCGCGTCAACGGCTGCTTCGTGCTGGGGCTGGACGGGCACACGCCGGCCGTGTTCGACGCGGTTTACGAGTTCGCGGTCGAGACGGAACTGTTCGACGTGCAGATCACGATCCAGACGCCCTTTCCGGGCACGCCGCTGTACGACCGGTTGCGGCGCGAGGGCCGACTGTTGTACGACGGGCAATGGGAGCGCTGTACGCTGTTCGACATCAACTATCGCCCGCAGCCGATGACGGTCGAAGAGCTGCGCGCCGGTCTGCACGACCTGGGCGTGCGGCTGTACGGCGAGGAATTGACTCAGTGGCGAAAAGAGAACTTCAACCGGAAGTACCTTCGTCCGGCCCGACGTGCCGAGGAGGCGGAATCATGAACTCACCCAGATGGATCTCACCGCTGTTCTGGCTGACAGCAGCCTATGACGGCCTGTTGGGGCTGGCCTTCCTGGCGGCGCCGGGCCCGTTGTTCGAGCTGTGTCAGGTCACCCCGCCGAATCACTTGGGCTACGTCCAGTTTCCGGCCGCGCTGCTGCTGATTTTCGGACTGATGTTCGTCGCCATCGCGTTGGATCCCGTTGGCAAGCGGCACCTGATCGGGTACGGAATTCTGCTCAAGGCCGCCTATTGCGGCGTGGCCGGCTATCACTGGGCCGCGGCCGGCATTCCCGGCATGTGGAAGCCGTTTGTGGTGATCGATCTGGTGATGGGCCTGCTGTTTGTGGGGGCGTACCTGAGCTTGGGCAAAGCCGCCTCGCGGCGCGAAGCGGCCGGCTGAGCAGAACGGAATTCACTCCGTTCTGAAGGGAATGAACGCCGTTCTCCGACGACCGCGGCGGCGAGACGTGTCTGGCAATCCGTGCCGGCTGGCGTGAGTCTGGCGGCGGTGCCGGCCGCGTGGGGGACGAGCGGCAGCGGCCGGGAATCTCGGGCAGCCGACCGTTTACAGCGGGCTTGCAGCGGCTATACTCGTTGTTCGCTCTGCCCACACGTTGGGGACGCAGCCATCGGCGGCGTACGGCGTCGACGATGGATGCCGCGTCCATGTTGCTCACCTGCAGGAGGGACACCTTATGGCTTCGAATCTTCCCGATTATGTCGCCTCGGCGCAACCGGTGCCGGAGGCCAACCGCGTGCCCTGGTACAAGAGCACCGCGCAAACTTATGCGGGCATCATGCTGTGGTTTGTGTTCTGGGAGAGCGTGCCCTCCAGCGGGGCGCCGGGCGCGGGCGGCATTCTCGCGCACGGCTTGATGACTGGCGTGCTGGGCGTGATCGTGGGGGCCTTTCTGTGCCACTTTGCCAGCTACTTGGCGCCGGGCATGATGGGCATGAAGACAGGTCTGCCTCTGGCTGTCGTCGGCACGTCCACCTACGGGGTGAACGGCGGATTTTTGCTGCCCGGCTTTTTCATGGGCGTTCTGCAGTTCGGCTGGTTGGCGGTCAATGCCTACTTTTCGGCCAAACTCCTGGCGTGGCTGGCGGGCTTTCCGGAGGGCTCGGCCGTGCATCTGGGCATCGGCGTCGTCTGGGCCCTGGTGGCGGCCTTCGTCGGCCTGAAGGGAATCCACTATGTGGCCCGCGTTGCCACCTACCTGCCCCTGATTCCGCTGGTCGTCTTGTTGATTCTGGCCGGCAAGACCGCGTCGGGAGTGGGCAGCTTTGATCCAGGGTCGGTGACTGGCGGGGCGGAACCGCTCGGTTCGTTTGAACTGTTTCTGTTTGCCGTCGCCAACATCGTCGGTTTCTTTGCCACGGCCGGTGCCGCAGGAGCCGACGTCGCGTCCAGCAACCGCAACGCCAAAGACGTGCAGTTGGGCGGGCTGTGGGGAGTGGCGGGAGCCACGATCTTTACCGGCGTCATCGCCTTGTTGATCGTGGCCGGAGCGTACGGAGCCGGCATGGTGACGGGCGGCCAGGAAGTCGTTCTGAAGCCAACCGAGTTGATGAAGTTCATCATGGGCGAGCAGGGCGCCAAGCTATTCTGGCTGCTGCTGGCGATCGCCGCCTTTCCGCCGGCCTGTTTCAGTTCCCTGATCGCGGCGAACAGTTTCAAGAACACGTTGCCGAAGGTCAACCCGTTCATCTCCTGCGGGATCGGAACGGCCGCCTCGATCGTGCTCGTGTTGTCCGGCAAGGCCGGCGACGCCGCCGGAGTGTTCACGATCATCGGCGCTTCGTTCGGTCCGATCTGCGGGGCTATGACCGCGGATTACCTGCTGGCGGGCCGCCAGTGGCCGGGGCCGCGTGCGGGCTTCAATCCGGCGGGTTGGCTGTCGTGGGCGGTGGGGTTTGTGGTCGGCGCCTGGAACAGCCTGTTTGGGCCGCTGTTGAACGTCCAGTTCCAGATGCCCTGCCCGCCGGTGGCGGCGATCCTCGTCGGCTTCGTGTTGTACGCCGTACTGGCGAAGATCGGGCTGACGACCAGGCAGTTGGAAATGCCGACGGCGAACTAGCCGGCCGTTGGCGCGGCTGACATCGAGGGCGAAATCACTTTCCGGCATGGCTGGGAACCGGCGCTGAGCCGCGTACCCAGCCGTTCGCCAGCGGGACGTCCGGTGCGACGACGCGGGCAATTACGCCCGCGTCCCCACGCTGCTCGCCAGCATCGTCGCGATGGTCGCCCCCGTCCCCACGCCGCTTGCCGGCGTGGAGCGCTGTTCAAGACCAAAGCCGGACTTCCCCACCAATGCGCTGCTTTCGCCACCACGCCGCTTGCCGGCGTGGAGCGCTGTTCACTACGCTAGAGGGCGCGGCGGGACGTCGGCTGGTTCTGAACATGGCTCCACGCTGGCCAGCAGCGTGGTGGCCGGAGAGGACGCGGCGGGACGCCGGCTGGTTGTGAACATGGCTCCACGCTGGCCAGCAGCGTGGTGGCCGGAGACGGCGCGGCGGGACGCCGGCTGGTTGTGAACATGGCTCCACGCTGGCCAGCAGCGTGGTGACCGGAGAGGGCGCGGCGGGACGTCGGCTGGTTCTGAACATGGCTCCACGCTGGCGAGCAGCGTGGTGGCCGGAGAGGACGCGGCGGGACGCCGGCTGGTTGTGAACATGGCTCCACGCTGGCAAGCAG
>JAAYYU010000399.1 GCA_012515235.1 Candidatus Anammoximicrobium sp. | reverse complement strand
TGGCGTACTCCGCATCCGATTCCAAGTCGATCCCCCGAGCCAACTCCACTCGTAACTGATACTCGCCGACCACGTCCGACCATTGGTACTTGCCCACTCGCACGTAATACACGCCGTCCGACGGGATTCTGTACGGCTGCGTGTAGGCGTCGGCGCCGGGACCCGCGTTGTCATCGCTGGTCAGTACGCCGTCCGCTCCGTTGCGAAGTTCGACGTACGGGTCCACATCGCTGTCCGGCGAATCGACCGCGACGGCGACACGATCGCCGGCCAATGCCTCGAATCGCCAGTAGTCCGGGTCGCTCCACGTATCTCCGCTCGTGGCGGGATCTACCATTCCAAGAGCTCTGGCAAGATGGAATCCGCCCGCTGCCGGGCTTTCGATAAACTGCAGAGAATTCGCGCTGAGTTTCGTATCGTTGCTTTCCGATTCCAAAACGAGTCCCGGTGCGTCGCAGACATCGAACGTGAGCACAAAGTCGTCCCCACCAACGCCGTCGCTGTTGCCGTCCAGTGCATGTCCCGCGATATCAGCGAGCGAAGCTGCGGAAGCCGTAAACCGATAAGTTCCCGCTGGCAACGGACCGTCCTCGATGTGCAGAGAAATCGTCGTGCCTGTCACATAGCTCGGGTTCGGGGCCAAGGAGTACAGGGCATCGTCCGCCGTGCCGAATGTGCCATCGTCCCCGGTACGGCGCAGCTCCCAACTGCCCGCATCATTAACGACCGATGGCCGCAGATCCTTGCTCAATTGGACGGTCAACTCGTTGAAGGACTTGGTGATCGAGCCGCCGTCGTCGGAAAGCGGATCAACCTGAACGATGGTTGGTGGCGCGGGATCGGCGGCGTAGCGGGCGTGGTAGTGCGCGAGGACTTGCTCCGCCGACAAGGCGGTGTCAAAAATCGCGAACTCATCGAGCGTGCCGCGGAACGCCTCATTGGGGTCGAAGGAGCCGCCCACAGCGTTTTGATCTTGCCCAACGAACAGCCCGCCCGGATCGACGTCCAGGGCCGACAGCGGGGCGGCTTGGGTGCCCCGGGAAATGCCGTCGACGTACAACGTCACGTTGGCGGCCGTCGCGTCGCGAACGACGGCCACGTGGTGCCACACGTTGTCCGCGATGGTTGGGGTGGTCCAGCCAAGCTTCGTCGAGTTGGACTCGCCCGTGTAAACTTCGAACGCCGAACTGCTGGAGGCGTAGATCAAGATCTCGTTGGCGTTCCCCGCGTTCGCACCGCTGAGAAACGTCTGCCCCCCGGCCTTCGTCGTCTGCAGCCAGAATTCGACGCTCAGGTCCGACAGACCGTCAACAATCGCCGCCGGCAAACTGATGGCGTCGTCCACGCCATCGAACGACGCGGCGTGATCTGCCTCGCCCACAATGGCACCCGACTGCGAAAGGCTCACCCCGTTCGCATAAGTCCCATCGCTGCCGCCGCCCGAAACATCCGTGGCCGTCGTGCCGCTACTTTCCGCCAGGCGATAATAGGCCACGGGCTGGTCGGCCAGTATCGCTGCGGCGTACGGCGAACCGTCAAGCAAGATCCGTGGCTCTAGTGGCTCAAGCAAAATGCGGCGCGTCCGGCGCGGGCCTTTTCGCCCAGCGGACTGGCGACGCGTTGATTTCGTCAGTCGCCCCGAAGAAAACTGAGCAACGATTCGGTGGGACATGGCGGGCCTCCCCAACAATCAAGTAGCCGTCGGAAAGGCTGCATCCTCGCAGGAGCGGAGACAAATCAGGCCGTCCTTTCGGGGCGTCCACCGACGCGATGGCCCTTCTGCTCTTGCTTTATCGAATACGCCACATCCGAGCAAGTTATCTCGAATAACGGACGAGAAGCCGTTCTCGAATCTCGATTGTACTAACAGTCACTCAATTAGCGACAATGCCTTACATGGTTAAGGCGTGTTTTGTTGTGTTTTCGCGCAAATTCTTAAGTGGCAAGTGCGAGTGGCAGGTGGCAAGGGGAAGAAGGCAAAGTCGGTTCCTCTTCACTTGCCACCCGCCACTCTTCACTCGCCACCCACTCGGCTGCGGCTGTGCCGCGCTAGGCGCTTCCGTTGGAAGACTGTCTGTGAACTGGTGGTAAACTGTGGCCTGTTCTCGTCCCGAACTGATTTCGGGACTGAATCGTGATGATGCGCTTCGTGATACAGAATCCCTGGTAATCAGGCGATATTGCTGTAGAATGTGGAACAGCGAGCGTCATCGAACGGGTTCCGAAGGAAAGCGTAAGATCTTACGAGCAAATGAGATGCGACTGATCCTTGTCGCCGATGTTCTGGCAGGGACGGTGGGCTCATAATCCTCTGCTCGGGCGCGCGACAAGCGACGCATCCTGCTGCGACGGTTCAAGTTATCGCCAGCTGTGAAGCCGTCTGTATCGGCGATACGGTTCGTTGATGCGTGGATTGCGTTGTCGAGTCCGCCCCAAAACTCCGCTGACTTCATTCGCTTGACCACGGTTGGGTTGGAAGCGGGAGTTCAGGGACGATCGCAGCCTTGAGTTCGAGACCGAACGATTGAGGTCGGCGTCTTGC
>JAAYYU010000398.1 GCA_012515235.1 Candidatus Anammoximicrobium sp. | reverse complement strand
TTCTTCCCGAGCAGGTCCTGAATCTGATCGATCGTGGCTTGGTCGCACATGGCGGGGAATCCCTTCACCCCCATCATATCGAAAACGGGGCCGATTTTGCGGGTTTTCCGCGGTTCCTTGAATCACGAAACGGCACTTTTGCTTCCCGGGGCTGGGGTCTCGGGGGCTCAGATCTTTGGAAGTGAAGCGGTTCACTTCCTGGAATCGCCGCGGCGTGGTCACGATCGGCCCGGACTTGCCGGCGGTACCGTGACGTGGCGATCGGCGGCGCCCGCGGCGAAGTCCTCCGCTGCGTAGTCACGATCGGCGGCGCGAGCAGCTCCCCGTCGACGGCCGCGGAAAGACGCGTCGCTCGAGCCGGCCTGGCTCGGTCACGTTTTGGTCACTGACGCATTTTCTTACAAAACCTATACTTTTGCGGCAAGGGCGCCCGTCGCCCTTTTCGGCGTCCGGTGATGAAACCGGGTGCCGGCCGTCCGTTCGATCCATCGGCACCCGACTACGCGGAAGAGACGGAGCATCTCCCGGGCGTCGGCTAGCCGGCCGTCGCGTTCTGCATGGACAACCGCGTTTGTCTCGCCTCGCAACCGTAGGAGACGATTCACCAGGCGACGTGATGCGCCGGCCTGGGTGGCGGCGACCGTCAGAAAGGAATGGCCGTTGAGCCGGCTCCCAAACGCGTCGATCGACGCCGCTTCCAGCGCGGATCTGATCAGCATGATGGCCGCGGTGGCGTGGCCTTGCTGGACGGCATGTTCCGCTTCGGCAAGCCGGCGGATCGTCCGGGAGAACTTCTCGGTGGGTTCGGTTGGGGCTTGGGTTATCATGCTTGGCTCGCGCTGTGTTGGGTGAAGGCGGACGGCTGGGGCAGGGCGTTCAGGGCCGCGGCCACGATCCGGGTCTTGTCCAGGTAGTGGCCCATCGTCACGGTCGAGTCTCGGTGCCCCAGGGCGACCACGGCCGCCTCCGGGTTCGAGCCCCAGAGATTCGTTGCGAGCGTCTTCCGCAGATCGTGGAGGCCGAAGTGATTCTTCCGCGGTATGCCGGCCAGGTCCAAGAGCCGGTGCCACTGATAATAAAAGCCCCTGTTGGTGAGATTCCACGGGAATATCATCTCCTGCCCGGCAACCTGAATCGAGCGAAGATGCTCCAGGGCGGCGTCATTGAGCGGGGTTATGTGGGCTCGCCGTGACTTGATGGCCCCCGGAGGAATCGCAATCACCCGCCCCTGCCAGTCCACCCACTCCCATCGGAGTTGTTGGAGAGTTCCACGGCGAAGCCCGGTATTGTATGTCACGGCGATCAGCGCACGCCACCACTTCGCCGGCTTCAGTGTGCCGATCCTTGGAGACTCCATGCCCACGGCCGCGTCGTAGACCGTGTTCAGCACCTCGGGCTCGATGACCCGGACCGGCTTCGGTTCCGTTCGCGGCCGTCGAATCCAAGGCGGTCTTTCGATGATGCCGGCGGCGTCACGATTTCGAGGTCCGGGTGGGCCGGCCTTGTCGAGCAATGCTTGGATGTGCAAGAGGATCTTCGCAATCGTGTTGTGGCTCATTCGCTTCCAGAGATACTTGCCCGGGGACTGAACCAGGTACTCCCGGAACTTGGCCAGCAGTTCGACGGTGATCGATTCAAGCGGCGGATCGCCCGTTACCAGCCGCCATCGCAGCACGGCCGATTCGTAGGTGATTTTTGTTGTTCTGGCCGCGTCTGAAAGTCTCACTGGCTTGTAGTAGGATTCGTAAAAACTGCAAAGCGTGGGAGCGTCGCCGTGGTGGAAGAGGTTCTCCCCCTTGACCGCCGCCCACTTGTCGGCCGC
>JAAYYU010000397.1 GCA_012515235.1 Candidatus Anammoximicrobium sp. | reverse complement strand
CGTTCGGCCAAATACCTCTCGTACCTGCCAAGTCGCAACCGGCCCCGTGCCGCCCGGAAGTCTCTCACGATGTCCCAGTTATCCACTTTCATCGCCATCGGGTCCTCGATATCTGCCGGCTACCGGGTCATAGACCAACAGCCCGCCAGCCAGGACCGCCGGCTTGATGTCCTCGGGCGATTCCGCCGGCGTGGGCGTGTCGTCGGAATGGGCTGGGGCGCCACCATCCGGCAAGCCGACCAAGGCCAATCCCCGGGCCGCCCGCCGCCTGTTTATCCATGCCAGTAGGGAATCGATGTCCCGCGCGTCGTATTCGCCGCGCTGGGCGTATCTGCGTGCCGTGTCGCCAGTGATGCCGCCAGCCATTTCGGCGATCGCGTCGTAGTCTAACGTAACCAGTCGATTTCTGCTCCCTCGCGGTCTACCCACGGCAACCTCCTATTTTGACATGGCCCCCGAAACGCAATACGAATCCATCAGCCCCACCACACGTACGTCCCAAGGAGTCCCAACACTCCTACCCCACCATGCCGGATCGATTTCCGGCCGGGTCGCGATGTGTGGCCCCCGTCGTCGCCCCCTGCGTCGCGTCCTGTTCGTCGCCAGGGGCTGCAGGGCTGGCGAGTCCCGCAGCCGTCGCCGCTTTCGTCCTGGGGCAGCGTAGGCGGCTTCTCATCGGTCTTGCCCCGTGATACCGCCCGCCGCCTTGACCATCGCCAGGATGCCCGCCTTGATTGCTTCGGGCACGACCGCGAACGCATCCTCAACGGCACATCGCCGGTCACTTCTTCTCGACCAGCGTGTGGTAGCCCAGTTCGTGCGGTTTGGCTTGGGGAGGGGTCATCAGCTGGCGAATGGCGTCGAACACGACGACGAATTGCTCGTCATGCTCCCGGAACCGACGTTCCAGTTCGTCCAGTCGCCGGGCCAGGTCCGCATGGGTGCCAATCATCTCCCGCAGCCGGACAAAGGCCCGCATGATGGCGATGTTGACCTGTACCGCACGTTCGCTTCGCAACACGCTCGAAAGCATGGCCACGCCCTGTTCCGTGAAGGCGAACGGCGGAAAACGCGGGTCTCGGTGTTTCTGGGAACCGGTCACAATCTGTGACCGGTTCAATTCCTTCGTTTCCTCGGACGTGAGGCGGAACATGAAATCATCCGGAAACCGGCTCAGGTTCCGTTTGACCGCCTGATTCAGCGCCTTCGTGGAAACGGCATAGAGATTGGCAAGGTCAGCATCCAGCAGCACCTTTTGCCCACGAATCAGCAGAATGGCCCGCTCGATACGCTCTGCCGGAATCGCCACGTCAGACTTGTCCCCCACGTTTTCGCCCTCCCTCGTTTCGCAGACTCACCGCCGCCATGATGCCGCCAAAGCCCCGCCGTTTCAACTACGGGGGCCAGCCGCGCGGACCATCGCCAGGATGCCCGCCTTGATCGCTTCGGGCAGGGCCGGCCAAGCGTCGATTATGGCCTGCAGGTCAGGGCCGAATTGCCCCCGTTTCGTTTCAACTGCCCCCGCATCTGCCCCCGCATCGGCGGAAATGCCCGTTTTCTCAGTGTTTTCCGGGGTTCGTTGCCGGTTTGCAAAACCGCCATTCGTGGGTTCGAATCCCACCGGCGCCTCTTGCGCCACCTTCCGCAGCTTCCCGCCGCTTATCGCTTAAAGTCACGTAGGGCAACACGTTAGGTTGCTCATTCTCGTTTCGGCTATCCTTGTCAGGTTCGCAGCTTTCCGCCGCGTTTTGCGCAGTTTCGCAGCCGGCGCGCTGCCAATTTGCTGCCATGTTCGAACCGCCGCCGTCCGTTCCCGTCGCCGCCGCCGTTTCGGGCTTCGTGTCCTGGGGCTGCAAATCGGGTAGGGCATCAAGCGCCGCCGTCAGGTCGTGCAACCGGGCGTGGGAATATCGGCCGATGGTAAGCGTGGGCGTGCTATCCTGCCCGCTCTTGGATGATCTTGTCACCGGCCGCGTTCAACGGTGCGTGTCGGGCCTTGCCCGTTTTCGGGTCCGTCCAAGTCGCGTAGGGTTTGCCTCGATACGTGCCGATGGTTCTTGCCTGCTTGCCAGTCACAAGGCAGCAAGTTACTGGTGCGATGGGCGGGCACCAAATGATTCCAACGGCTCGCCCTCCTTGCAGATTGGATTCAGCGGACGCACGGCCAAAAAGACTTACGTCTTTCCTTCACTCCTCCCCCGCCCACTCGCCACACAACGCCTCCGCCTGCTCCAACACCAGCTTCGTCGCTTCCGCCTGCAAATCGGGCGGGTAGCCGTGCCGGCGTAAAATGCGCCGGACCATCACCCGAATCTTGGCACGGGCCGATTCGCGGATCGTCCAGTCGATGGTGACGCTTTTGCGCACGTTCAGCACCAATTCCGTGGCGATGACCTTCAACTCGTCCACGCCCATCACTTGGACGGCGCTCGCGTTTTGGGCCAGCGCATCGTAGAAGGCCAACTCGTCGTCGCTCAGCCCCAAATCCTCGCCGCGCCGAACGGCCTCCCGCATTTCCTGCGCCAGCTTGATAAGCTCCTCGATGACCTCGTAGGTCGCAATCGCCCGGTTCTGGTAGGCCAACACCGTGCGTTTCAGCATCTCGGCAAATGAACGGGTCTGAACGACGTTCTTTTTCGAGCGGGTCTTGATCTCGCTGGCTAGCAGCTTGCGCAACCGTGCCGCGATTTGCCCCGAAGGGGCTTCGGCGGCCAGCCCAGGGGTGGCCCGCAGGGCCTACCCTGGGTACGCGGGCGACCAGCGGGGATTCAACCCCAACGGGGTTGCGGCCGTGTGGGGCGATGTCGCACGTAACGCCGCCGTAACCCCGTTGGGGTCGATGGGGAACGACGGTGGCCTCGCGTCCCCGTCCCAGGGTAGCCGCGGGGCGGCAACCCTGGGCTGGAGGCCGAAACCGCGTTGCGGTTGATTCGCTGTTCGACCGTCTGGATGTTGTTCGACCGTGGCGGTGCGTCGCTGGTATTGTCATGACCGCCTTGGGCTTAGTCCCACACAGATCGTTCGTCAAATTCCACTTCGTGTCTCCGGAAGAACTCCCGGAGTTCGTCCTGAAACGTTCTCCGCCGATGGTGTTCGTTCTGGCCATCAATGTACTCGATGACGCAATCCCGGTTGGAATGGCTGACCGAAAACACTCCGTAGCCGTTCTGCCAATGAAACGCCTGGTGCGATTGGCCTTGTTTGTGAACCCAGATCGAGGAAACACGTTTGACCTCCTTGACCCAATCGGCAATGGACACGGTTCGGCCGAATCGCACCAACAGATGGACATGATCTTCCACGCCACCGACGCGCAGTGGCGGACAGTCCAGGGTTTTCGTTACGCCGCCCAGGTACTCGTGCAACCGTCGGCGGAGCGATTCGTCGTTCAGGAATGGGAAGCGGTCTTTGGTCGAGAAGACCAAGTGCAAGTACACGGCGGCGAGAGACTGTGGCATGGAAACATCCTTCAGGACTGCCTTTGAAGTCACAGACTGTGATCTCAAATCATGAAACGCGCCGCAAGGCGGTCACAATTCGCGACGCCCGCGCCCGCCATACCCCAAGCCCTCCAGGTTCGAGCGAATGGCCTTCTCCAGCTTCCGCGACTCGGCGAACTGCTCGTACAGCGTGCCGGTCATCCGTCACGAATGTCGGGTAAGATACGGACGGCGCGCAAACGATTTCAGCCGTACAGTTAGCTAGACCGCACGGCACCCACTGGCACCAACCCAACCCCCGCCAAAGCGGACCGCAACCACGAGGGGCAAGAAAAAGTGGATAGAATCGTCCGAGATTTCAACACGGGGAGATGAAGTTGTTGCCAAAGACCGAAATCATGGGCATCCCCAGCGTTTCTGACTGCTACACCGCCAGCTGATTCAGCATTTCCTTGGCGATCTTGAATGCCCGTGCCTTTGTCAGGTAGCATCCCCACGTGCATATGCTGATCAGCGGTGGTGGGGTCACGCCGGACGGCCAACAGTGGGAGTCGGTCCCTCACCGCCGGTCCGCGTGCGTCTCGGCCTCCTGAATCACTGGTTCACCCCAACAGGCCCAGTCGCAGCTGTAAGTGCCGTCCGAGTCGGTCACCAGACCGAGGACAACCGGTTTGCCGGCCAGGTCCGAAAGGTCGACGGTCAGCGTCTCCCACGCGCCGGGGACCATGCGCCGCCTGGCCAGTTCCGCCCCGTTTGCTTCGACTGCGAAGACCACGCCTTCCGAGGTCGAACCGTCGCGGACGCCGATGGCGCAGGACAGCTTCAGCGGCTGGTTGGGCAAGGTGAGCGGGAGGTAGGCGATCGTGCGCCCGTGGTTCGGCGGATGGGCGAACAGGCCGTCTTTGGTTACTCCGCCCACCGTCAGCCGTTCGGGACGTACGGCTGCGTGTTCGGGACCAATCCACTCTCGCCCGGAATCGTCCACGAAAACGACTGTGCGAGGCTGATCTGCCAGATTCAGCGGCAGCGTGACCTGCGGCGGTTGCTGGCGGAGCAAAAAGACCGAGCCGGGCTGGAGCGCGTCGGTGATCAGCACGGCGCCCTCGCGGCGGAGCGACTGAAGGCCGCGCTGATCGACGGCCAGCGCATCCGGAACGGAACCGGCAAACCCGATCGTGGCCGGCCGCCGACCGCGACGTTCGATTCGCGGACTGGTCCAGCATGCCCAATCATAGCTGGCCGATCGCTTGGGACCGGGATCCACGGCCAGTTCCACAGTGGCCGTCTGACCGGCCAGGGCCGTGATGTCCAACTCGATCTGCCGCCGGTCTTCCGAGGCGTGATGCCACAGCTGTTCCCGTCGCGTCGCGCCTGCGGCGGCGGCCATGATGAACGTCACGCCGTCGGATCGGTTCGGCTGTGCGGCCTCGCGGGCCAGGCTGATTTGGCTGACCAAGACCAGTTGCGGCGCCGCGGGCAGTTCCACCTGGAAGCGCGCGCAAGCGATCCCTGTCCCGCCGGAGCTCGCCGCTCCCGTATCCGGGTTCTTTCCAACGGCTTTCCACGGTGGATGGGCCGCGAGAACGCCGTCATCCTGGTCCTGGAACGAGCCGCCGTCCTCGGCCGCGCCCGCGCCGACCCAATGGCTGGGCAGGCCCGCAAACGGGCGTGATTCGCACGCGGCACTATCCATCCGCGCGACCAGATCCGCCACGATCGTTTCCCGGCTGCGCGAACGAAACACGGCCAGCTCGTCGCGACTCACAACCGCTTCACAGATCACGTCGTCGGGCAGCAGCGCGGCGTGAAACACGTGCGGATCGCGCGGCTCATCAAAGCACGGATACCAGCGTTCCGGATCCAGGCCCAACAGCCGCTGATCGTCGTAAGCCCGCCAACCCGGAATCGTTCCCGTCGTCGCCAGTTGCCCCACGCCGGTAAGCGTGTGGCTGACCTCGCGATTCGCGCAGCAAAAGCGGCCGTCCACCGTCCGCACGGCTCGCCGCCCGTCGGCGGTGCGGAAGGGAAACGCCACGTCGGCGGGCCACGCCGCTTCGAGGTCGATCTGCAAGCGGTTGCGGAGCCAGAAATCCGCTTCGTCGAAGAACTGCCGGGAAAAATCGGCGGGACGGCGCAGCTGATCCAGATTCGGCTTCAGCGTCGGGATCACGCCCCAGTGTTCATAGGCCTCGTTCCAAGCCGCGTACATCTGCCCGTGCGTGGGCGGCGCGCAGCCCAGGTAGCCGTTGATCACCGTATAGGGCCGCAGCAGGTAGGAACTGATCGGATGAGCGCAAGCGAGCGGCCGGCGGTTCCAGGTTCCGTCCGCATGGTTCACGCCCCAGGCATGACGTTGGGCAAACGCTTCGTAGCGACAGGTCACCTCGTTCAATCCCTCGCCGCTGAGGGCTACCTCCGGCAACGCCTCGCGCAGCTCGCGATGCAAAGCGAGATTGCCGTCGATCATCGACATGCCGTCCAGCAGGCCGTTGTGATCGTTGTAGATGCACAGCGTCTGGTCCAGGTGCAAGGCGTCGATCTCGTATCGGCGGCACAGCGTTGCCATGTGCTTGACAAAAGACTCGCGCCACGCCCGGCACGCTGGATTGATGTACGCGAACCGGATCTCCGGTTGGGCCCGGTCCCAGAGCCACCACTGACGCTCGTGGTTGCCCCAGGGACTGCGCACCTGGTATCGTTCGAACTGCTCGTACAAGGGATGCTTCGGGTCGACGCCGAAGTAGTTCACGTGCAGCATGACGCGAAAGCCCAGCCCGTGGGCCTGGTTCACAAACGGCTCCAGCGAATCCAACGGAGCGTCGTAAGTCGGATAGTCCCGGTCGTAGCCGGCCGATCGCCACGAGGGGACGTACAGGATCGTCTGCGCGGGATCCAGCCGCTTGGGCAACTCGGCCAGCATCTCCCGGTCCAGCCCCATGATCACCAGGCAGCGGACATCGCCGACCCACGCGGGCTTCTGCTGGTCGATCGGCACCGGCTGAAAATGCTGCTCCATCCACTCCCGGTACCGCCGCGCCGGCACGCGCCAATCCCCCTGGTAGACGCCCAATCGCCAGGGGACCGACTCGCACGCGGTCAGATCATCGAAGGGCGCGTAGTTGATGGTCACCAGCGTCAGTTGCCAGCCATCGCAATGCCGCTCGACCACCAGCCGCTTGAACCGTCCGCGCGGATCCTCGGCCCAGACGTAGAAACCCCGCTTGTCGCCCTCGACAATCACCAGCTGGGCCTCCCAGCCGATCGGGTAATCGAACTGTTGCCTGCGTCCGGGGCTGTCCGCCGTGAGGCGAATCCCAGACCTTCCGGGCACCAGGATGGCGAAGTCCAGCGGAATCCGTCCGATCGACCAACTGACGCCCCACACGCCCGCCGCTCTGGACGCCGGACGCACGCTCGGCGCGGGGCTCCCTTCCCCGCGTGCACCAGCCCCCACCGCCTGGCAACAGACGATCTCCCCCGCCGCTTTGTCCAGCGACACCTTGCACTGGGCAGTCACCCCATCCAGGCCGTCAAAACCGGTGCATCGCTGGACCGCACGGCCATCCGCGCCCAGCCGTCCCGGCCCCTCGCCGGCACCCGCATGAAACTCGCCCGACAACGTATGGACGCCCAGTCCGGCCGGTCTGTCGGCCGGACTCACGTACCACGTCCCATCCGCATCCACCAATCGCACAAGCGCCCCGGAGTCAAACCCGGCGGCGAATCCACGCGCGTCCACTTCTAATCCAGGGCGGGCATCCGCAGCCAAGCAGGCAAACGCGATGAGGGCAAAAGCGTTGGGCATGATCGTTCTCCGGCACATGCAATGAGCCCAAGCTGCCGACGGGTCGTCATCCGGCGGTGAGCTTCAAGCGTCGGGCAGCTTAACACGGCGCTGCTGCAGTGGGCAATTCCAGCCCGCTGCGCGCAGGCACCAAACGGGATTTCGGCACGTTTTACTCGCCGTTGATGAAGTCACGATTTGGGTGCCCCCATCTCACGGTCCGGGCGTTCTTGTCGCGTGCTTGCTGATCGCTCAACAGGCGGCTCAGCCAGCCGCGCACGTTCAGGCCACGGCGGGCGCAGGCAGCGTCATTGCTGTCCCTGGCCCTCCCGGAGCCGCACGGGGCCCAAGAAGGTGACACTCAGATGGTTGCCCACTCCGCGTCGGTCCTCCACGCGGAAGCGGAGCTTCAAGGGAGCGGCGGCCCGCGCGGCCTCGGAGACGTCGACCGTGACCCAGACGCGGCCTTTGCGGTCCGGAGCCACGTCCTCCTCCCACGCCAGCTGGTCGTTGACCCACAGCTGCATGAAGCGATACCCGCGCCACTGGTTGTCCGAGCGGGTGTCCTCGACGCAAGCGTCCAGCAGCAGCCGGCTGTCAAATTTCGGCGCCGGCAATTCGGCTCGCACTTCGGCATAGTCGCCGGGCGTCGAGGGAATCCTAGCCGGATGGGCCAGGGCAACGCTCGGACGTCCCCCCAGTCCGCTGGGCCCGACGACGAAGGCCCCGCGCCAGCGTGACGCCGGACGGAGCCAATCCTCGGCAGTCAACTCGGCCAGGGTTTTGCCCTCCGGCGGGCGTTCCCAATCGGCAAACAGCGCGGCCACGTCGTCCGCGGTGGCGGCCTTGTACGGAAAGAGTTCCGTCGGGCCCTGTTTCAGCAGTCGATTCAGCCGCCCGATCATCGCAGAACGCCGCTGGTCGACCAGTCCCTTCCAGGCTTCCAGCGGCGGAAAGCGGCTTTCCCAATGCTTGCGATACCCGTCGATCGCCTTGAGGCCCTGGAGTTCCTCGGCGATCCGCGTCAACTGTTCACCCAGCCGCGCTCGGGCGGGCGTCAGCGTTTGCTCTGCCGCCGCGGCATCCCCCTCCGCGAACGCGTCGAACAAGCGTTCCTCGACGTCGGCTGCCCAGTCTTCGGGGTATTCCAACAGCGTCATCTTCCGCGCGTACACCAGCGTGGTCCGCAGCGGCTCCAGATACACGCTCTCCAACCGCTCCGGGGCGATCGCCGACTCGGCGGGCGAGTTTTTTGAGAGATCGCGGCTGAGCGACTCCAACTCGTCGATCAAGGCTAGTGCTCGCGGCCGGTCGGCGGCCTGCTTCAGCCGGCACGGCCAGCCCTTGTTTGGTTCGTAGCGCCACAGCGGCAGGTGAAACAGCGATTTGAGTTCCACCAGTTTGTCGTCGACCGTCCAGGCGGTTTCCACCTGGCCGGGACCGTACACATAGCGGTAGATCGCTCGCCGCGTCTGGTCCCAGTCGTGGGCCGCCGGGTTCCAGGCCCAGATGCCCAACGCGGCCATCTGGTATTCTTCCGGCCAGCCGCCGACTACGCCCCATAGCATCACGTGGTCGGTGTGCTGGTCGGCGTCGCGCAACTTGTCGTACTGGGGAGCATGCCAGCCGCGCGACAGCGGCTGAGGCTCGACGTACGCCGGCCGGTCGTCGGCCCGCAGACTGACCAGGACATCGCCATTGTGCAGGAACCCGCCGGTGACGCCAAAATCGACCAGATTGTGCCACCAGCCGGGCAAGCGGCGCAGGCCGATCTCGCGGGCCGCCGCAGCGTCCGCCTGGCACGGCACGCGGGTAAAGAACCACTGGGCGTCGGCAAAACCGGCCACTTGCGCAGCGCGGCGGTTGAACGGCGTGTCGATGTTCTGGTAATCGCCGCTGGGCGGCGTCGTGGCGATCTGGCGGCCCGTCATGCCGCGCTGTTGGCCGAATTCGAGCACCCGGGCAATCAGCTCCGGCGCGTCCTCGCCGCCGCCCACGTCGTCAAAGGAAATCCACAGCCCATCGACGCCCAGATCGCTCAGTTGGCCAAACGTCTCCAATACCTTGTCATGCTTGTCTTGCGGCACGCCGCTGGAGACGGTTCCGTACACGAACAAGCCGCGGCAATGCGACTCGGTGACCATCCGCTTGACCGTGTCGGCGTCGATGGGCACGCCGGCCGGGAAGCCCATCGAGGCCTTTCGGGCCGGAAAGACGTTGGTGGCTTTCGCGTTCGGGTCGTCGCGGACGTCGGTAAAGTTCAGCCGGGCGCGGAGGTAGGCGTCCAGCGCTCCGGGCACCAGGTGCTGGCGGAGCACCGAGTGCGGCCGGCCGCGCCAGGGGATGCTCGGCCAATCGCGGACCGAAACCACGGGCCAGACGACCTGCCCCGCCTCGGCCCGCATCAGATCAAACAGCGCATCCTGTCCGTAGATCACGCCCCGCGGATTGCTGCCGCCGACGATCACCACCTGCCGGCCCTGGTCCTCGCAGCACTCGATCGCGAAACCGTCTTCCGTCGCAGGCGGCACACTCCGTGTGCCGGAATCCGCACCTGCAGCCGGCGGGACCCCCGACTCGATCTTCTGCTGGCGGCAGAGCCGGTCGAGCCAGGGATTGGTGCTCCGCTGGCCCAGCAGAAAGACCTGCCGCACCGCGTCGGGCAGGGCCGCTTCGGCAAGGATCGGAATCCGCCGCTTGAACCGCCGCTCGACGTGCGCTTGCAGCCGTTCGGCCGCGTAGCGTTCCGGTTCGGTGGCCTGCGGACCAATCGCGATGGCCGTTTGCTCCAGATCGAGCAGCTGCCACGTCCGGCCGTGGTCGCAGTACGACTTGGGGACCGGCACCAACGGGCAAGCAGGCTGCGGTCCACTCTCTGCCAACGACATGCCCACCGCAACAAAGGTCAGCAGAACAGACGAAACAGCAAGTCTAGCGAGGTTCTGTCTCATGGCACCGTTTCCTGATGATGTGGGCGGCACGCTCCGTCCTGTTTACGGCCGAACTCAGGCGAGATCGTTCACAACGTCACCGGCTGCCCCTTTTCCAGACTCTCGTAGCAGGCGTTCATCGCCTCGATCGTCCGGCGGTGCCAGCGGAGGTTGATCTGAGGGGTCTTGCCGTTCCGCACGCAATCGACGAACTCGTCGACCAGGCCGATCCACTCGTCGAAGTACGTGTACTGCACGGTGTACCGGTCGCGGGGCGCGCCGTTGTGGTAGACGTTGGGACCGAAGCAGTCGACCAGCAGCGTCCCGCGCTCGCCGTGCAACGCCAGGTTGACCTCCATCCGCTTGGGAAAGACCTCCCAACCCGGCCCCGGCACGGTCAGACGCTCTTCCAGCCGCGACCAGGAGGGGTCCAGCAGGAACGTCGTGCCATCGGTCATCTTGCCGTTGACCAGCATTAGGTCCTCGACCTCCAGGTCGGTCCGCAGGTTCGGCGCTTGCTCGGCGAAAATCGTTTGGAAATCGGCGCCGGTCAGCCAGCGGATCAGGTCGAAGATGTGCGGGTGATCGCACAGCGCGCCGCCGCGGAACCGGGGATTGCCGGGCGCGAGAGGCACGCGCCGTCCGTAGCTCAATTCGGGCACGCCCTGCCAAGGAAACGCCCACACCGGCGAGAGTGTGATGTTCGTAGCAGCCATCGCGCGAACCGGGCCAATCGCGCCCTCGCCGAGCAGCTTCTTCACGCGGTGGACCACCGGGTTGTAATGCAGCTCCAGTTCGATCTGGCAGACGACGCCGGCCCGCTCGACCAGTTCGATCATCCGGTCGTATTCGCCCATGTCGAAGCTGGGGATCTTCATCGACAGGATGTGAATGCCGCGTTCCGCGCAGGCTTGCACCTGGTCCAGGTGCCGGCTGTTGGCCGAGGCCAGCACGACCGCTTCGATGTCCGGGTGCCGGTCGAACATCTCCTGCTCGTCGCGGTAGCAGGGCACGTCCGGGTTCGTCTTCCGGAACAGACCTTCGACCGCTTCGTTCTCGGCACACGCGGCCACCCAATCCAGCTTGGGCGAATCGCGCAGCGTCTGGTAGTACTTGCGCGTGTGGCCGTGGGTCAGCGACAGCATGGCGATCTTCAAAGGCGTCATTTCGAGTCTCCTTCCACGTCCAGCCGTTGGCACCGCCGGTCCGATTCAAAAGCCAGCCGCACCAGCGCAGAGAGCCGCTGGTGCTGACGTCGCAAGGAGTCGGCGCGGTCAGCATGGAGCAACGTCTCGTACGCCGCTCGGACCAGCAGCACTTCATCGGGCTCCAGGCCGAACAACTCGGCGTCCGTATCCGTGTATCGGCTTTCCCCGTCGGCGGTCAGCGCATAGACCGAATCCTGCGGCACCTGGGTATCGACCACGCGGTCGCAGGCCACGCCGCGACGCGCGATCAGCTCGTGCCGATCGATCCTCG
>JAAYYU010000038.1 GCA_012515235.1 Candidatus Anammoximicrobium sp. | reverse complement strand
TCCGTGTCCGGGTCCGGGTCCGTGTCCACCGTGGCCGCGTCCGGATCGACCGCTTCGGTATTCAGCGGCTGCCAGTAGCGGCCGCCCTGCCCGTCCGGCCGAGGGTTCATGCCCTCCCAGTCGCGCGTCTCGTCGGGACTGAACCGCCCGGACTGGATGCCGGACACTGCGATCGCAGACCGAGTTTGCGCGTTCGCCCACAGCAGCGCGTTGACCTGGTACCGGAAGACATGGGTCGCTCGCCGCCGTTGCACCTCCGTCAGCAGTTTGCAGTTGCACTCCGCCACCGTCGCGGTCAGCCAGTAGCTGAGCGTCGTGTCGTAATAATCCTGCTTGGCCGCTTCCTCGCTGTTGTACGACACGCTTTCCTTGACGCCCAATCGCGACGGCTGCAGCATGAACCACCGGGCCACATCGCGGACCTTTGACTCGTCGAGTTCGATCAGCTGGGCCTTGTCCGGATCGACGGTCGTGCTGAACCACTTGTATCCGTCCCTCAGCACCAGCGTCTTGAATGCCCTGTCGAGATTCTTCTGCTTCTCCTCCAGCCCTGCTTCGACTTTGTCGCGAGCCTCTTTGCTGGCGCCGGGCGGGACCTGTAGCACGCCCCCGTGCTGGGCCCCGTTGGCGAAAAACTTGCTGGTAAACTTCCTCGCCGCCAGCGCGACCCCGAAGTCGTGCCGCGCCGCTTCGACCAGCGCCGGGCACGTCTCGTTGTCCCAGCACAGCCCCTGCAGGTGCAGCACGTCGTCCGCCGGCAGCGGCTCGAGCCGGCCGTTGGTCTCCGTCACATACCACAGCCGGCCCTTGACTCGCAGCGGCGCCGTGCGGTCCGGAGGCAGGTTGTAGAGCCCGTTGACCCGTCCCAGATCGTCCCGGTCGATCCAGATGTAGCCGTTCTCCCACAGCAGGGCCGAGGCGTAGAATCGCCGCCACAGCTGCAGCGCCGACGCCTCCTCGTTGGCTTTGCCGTCCCGATTGATCAGCGGCCAGACCGGGTGCCGGCGATCGACGTCCTTGCCGTCCCCGTCGCGCCGGTACCGGTAGATCTTGAGCGGCAGCTTGGAGCAATCGCCGCTGATCATCTTGATTGCCGCCCACACCGGCGACAGCGTCAGCGCCGACTCGACGCTGACCGATTCCCCGGTCTGCGCCGTCCGGCCGGCGTCAAAGTGCGTCCGCCAGGCGTCCGGATCTGACAGCGACCAGGCGGGATTCTCCAAGGTGCGGCGCTCGAATAAGGAATAAGGAATAGGAACAATAGTTGCTGGAGGAAGACCTTATTTGCAGACGAGGACGCCGGGGGGAATGAAGCGATGAGCATTACGGTCGAATTGAACAGCGAAGAGATCGCGGAGATGATCAGGCTGACGAACCAGCCGGACAGCGCCCAAGCCGTGACTCAGGCGGCCCGCGAGTATCTGCGGATTCGTCGCCTGCGTGAACTGAGCGCCATGTCCGGCCAGGTTGATTACGACGACAACTGGCAGCGGTTGGAGGCGTTGGAGTTGGCCACGAGGGGGGAGTGACTGGCCCCAGGCACCACGGTACGGCCTTCCTACGCCTGGTTACCGGACCGTCGGTGCTGCCGAACCATGCCTTCGGTTTCCTCGATGCGGAAGGGCGTACGACGCGCTGCAGCGCAGGATCGCTCCAGCAGTTCCTCGGCGGTGAAGTGCTGAATGAAGTCCTGCAGGACGTCTTGGGCCAAGGCTGCCGGCTCGCGCTTTTGTTTCCGCGCAATTGCTACGAGGTCATTCCAGATATCCAGGCTGATTTTCACGTTGGGCATGGTCGGTTCCTGCAGCGGAATTATCTGAGTCGAGCAGGCACATGTTCACCCGTTCTCCTCGGTTTCGGGGCGGCCACGGCCGCGATATATGGAGTTCCGCAATTCGCGAAGGTCTTCCTGGTCATCTTCGAGAACTCCAGCCTGGCTCAGTAGGATCTCCTTGCCGGACCGGCCCCGAAGCCAGTCCTGAACGGCTGTTCGCGAGAAACGCCACTCCCTGTCGATCTGGCGGCCCGGGATGCCGAACCGCGACGCATAGCGTCGCACCGTCGCTTCCGGCACTCGGAGAAACTCGGCCAATTCCTCGCTGGTCATTACTTCTGGTGTTTCTTCTACGGTCGTCATTGTTTCCCCACAATCCAGAAAGGCCTTGTCAGAAAAACCCGCCCGCTATTTTGGGCCGTTGACGGCTACGCACCGGCGCGAACCGGCCTCAGATCGTAGTCCAAGACCCCCGCAAGCCGATCCATGACATCCGATCGCAACGTGCGTTCACCAGTCAAGAATTCGTCCAACATGATTGGATCCATTCGCGTTTCTTTCGCAATCGAGGACAGGGACATGGGGCTGGCGTGGATGGCGCGGCGCAGATCGCCGCTGAGCGTGGCTTCCGTGCGGGCCTCTTTCCGCAACTGGTCCCGTGCGGTCATATCGGGCAACTCGGCCGCGACTTGTTCACGCAATCGCTCCAGACGTAACTGCTCGACGGCCGTCAGTTCACGAGTCGTGCGACGTGGTTGTCGTTCGGTCATACCGATTCTTCTTGGCCCCGGCTCGAGCGGCGCACTGCTGAAACCGGACAAGAGCTGTGGACGTCATGTAGCTCAGGAGGGCCACCAATCCTCCAGCCGCAGGCCGGGGATGTTCTGAAAGTCCTTGGTATTGTGCGTTACCACAGTCAGGTCATGCACCAACGCGACAGAGGCAATCATCAGGTCTACTGGGTTCACCGTGATCCCCCGGCGCAGCAATTGCGTCTGGATGATTCCGAACCGCTCAGCAGTATCTTGGTCAAACCCCAGTAATTCGACGTCATCGAGCAGTCGGCGGATCTTTTCGAGCAGCGGTGTCGGGTTATCCCGCCCGTAAGCCCAAGCGTAAAGTTCAGCCAGCACCAGAGTCGGTATCGACAAACGACCGGAGTGCTGAATGAAACGATGCGTCAGCCCGGCTGGACGGCGCAGGTGGGCGGATACGATGTTCGTGTCGAGCAGGTAACTCATTCAGCGACCTCTCTCGATGTGGCGGATCGACGCATGGCTTGGATTTGGGCAAGAAGCTCATCGTCTCGTTCAGAGTCGTCAGGGAGGGGGCCGGCAGACTGTCGAAGACCTTCGCCAAAAGGCTGTGCAGCCCCGTCTCCGGGAAATATCCGGAGTGTGAGTTCGACCTCCTGACCATCGGCGATACCGAGCGAACGAGACAGCTCGATTGTCTTGCCTCGCACCGTTCCGTGTATGACTTGGTTCATCAGTGAATCTCCTTGTGTCCTGTGCTTCGCTCGCCTATCTCCGGGCGAGTGCCCCCCGGATTCCTCGGCCAGATCCTGCCGCCGCTCGATTGGCCCTGTCTTCACCTGGTGGCACACCTGCGCGAAATCGAAATAGACGGTGCTTATCCGCCTACCTCCCAATCGTCCTACAGGACTCCACACAGCCAATTCTAGCCGAACGGACCGAGCGCGGGTAACCCCTCAGGCACAGCACCGCCGGCATCATTTCTCGTTGCGGCTGAAACTCCAGCGAATCGCCTCGTTCCGACGCTCCCATTCCTGGTCGTAGGACAGAATCAAGCTGCCTATTTTGGCGGGTTTTTGATCCGCCGAAAAGTTAGTGCAAGCCCCAGTGCAAGCGACTCATTATAAACGACGTAAACCGTTACACAGAAATTATTTAGGCGTACAAAACCCGCGATTCGAAATCAGATGCCGGCTGTGCCGGTTGCGGGTTCGACTCCCGTGCCCTCCGCTGACAATCGTTGCAGACGATGACTAACCCCTTGTCCCACAAGGTTTTTTTTCATGACGTCCTAGCTAGACGTCGGGGTAATGTCAAGCTGCGACATGGAGAGACACCCAAAGTCAGAAGTTGGTACATACTGTAATGCGGAGTTGCCCTCGAGCGTCTTCGAGCACCCAGTAAACCTGACCCCATCCCGAGTTGCCCTTGACCCATAGGCCCAAGGAATTCGGCTTGCCGGCAAGCGTCACGGGCCGCTTCAGCTTCAGCACCGCGTATTCATGGAAAACCGTGGGAAGCGCCAAGTTCGGCTCGACCAGTTCAAGCTCGACACACATCCCTTTCTCGGGGTCAGCGATCTGCCGGACCGCGTAGCGCCCCAACGTTCGATAGGGCAAAGCCGTCCCCCGGGTCTTCTCCAACCGCACGTTGCTGGCGATCGAAACCGCGCGGGCCGCTTTCTTGATGGTGCCGATGTCGGAACCGTTGACCCGGAACTCCAACCCGCCGGCCAACTGCCGAAGCGACAGCACCAGGGCGTGTCCAAGATCGCGTTCCCGGCGGCCCAGCGGTCGATCGCGGCCTGCTTCGCCGTCTTCGAGTCCAGAAGTTCCGCGGGGCAGAGCGTGTAACGCACGTGGAAGGGTTGGATTTCGACGCCCGCCCGCGGAACGATCCGTTCCTTTTGCCCTTCGTCTACCGAGCGATCCAGAGATCGTCAACATGGAGCCTCCCTATCAGCTCCTGCGCGGCGTTCGGGCGGTGCTGAGCCGCTACTTCGATTCCTTCAACCCGGTGGAAATCGAGCCGGCAGGCCTGAATATCCATACCTGCTGCTACCAGGGCGATCCCAAGCGGTTGCTGGTAGGTCTGTTGAACAACGACCTGTTTGCCGACTGGCGGGGCGGGCTGCGGGTTCGAATGGGAGCGATCGCCTCCGCACGCGAACTCTGGCGAGGCAAGGAACTGCCGGCTCAGGACCGCCTCGAGCTGGTGATTCCTGCGGGTGACGTGGCGATTGTCGAAATTCGACTGAAGTAGTTCTTCGAGAAAGGCCCGGTCTTGACCAGCCAGAAAGAGCGGGGCATTGACACGGCGCGGCGCGGTCACAAGACTCGGGTCTGGCGGGCTCACGTCGCATGTTCCAAAATGGACGTCGCCCGGCCCAATCACCGTTTGCTTCCAGGAGGCTTTGCCCGTGAAATCCATTTCGTGTGTTTGCGCGTTGTTGCTCTTGTTCGCGAGTCCAGCCCTGGGCGGCGATGACGCCGGCGGCCCAGAGACGGAGCGAGTTGGTCCATCCGCGGCCGATCCGCGGCACCGTCCCGCGGGCTGCGATACGTGTGCGGTGGACAATCCCGCAAACTCGAAGGCCCAGCCCTTTCCGGCCGCCAGTTTCTCTTGGCCCAAAGGCGTGCGAGGCGCGTTGTCCATCTCCTTCGACGATGCACGCGAGAGCCAAGTCGACCATCGCAGCGCCGCCCTGTTCAAACAGCACGGGATCCGCGCAACGTACTTCGTCAGTCTCACAAACGTCAAGAAGAAACAGGATCTGTGGCGCGCGGTCGCCGCCGACGGTCACGAAATCGGCAACCACTCGGTCCACCACCCGTGCAGCGGGAATTTTCCCTGGATCGGCCCCGGCGAAAGGGCGCTGGAGAACTACACCCTGGAGAAGATCGAGGCCGAGTTGCTGGAAGCCAACCGGAGCCTGCGCCAGATGCTGGGCGTCACGCCAGTCAGCTATGCCTATCCCTGCGGCCTCGACTTCGTGGGCCGGGGCGAGAATCGGGCCAGTTACGTGCCCGTCGTGGCGCGGCACTTCCTCGTCGGCCGGGGCTACCGAGGCGAATACTTGAACAATCCCGCGTTCTGCGACCTGGCCATGGTCCAGGCCCTCGGCGTGGACCGCGACGGCCTCGCCCAACTGGCAACATCGCCGCCTTGTGTGAGTACTTGCAGGCCAAGCCGGAGTTGTGGGTCGACACCGTCGGCACGATCGGAGCCTATGTCAGAAGCCACCGGCACCTCGACCGGAAAAACGCGAAGGAGCGACAGCAGCGATGAAGACGGCGTGGACGTGATATCAATCAGCATGAGTGATTCGAGAAGGAAAGAACCATGGTAGACGCTTTGACAATCAAACTGACGAGCAGGGAACGGGAATTGATCCTGAAATACGGATATCCGTTCGAGGATATCGAGCGGCAGTTGCGGGATTCCTCCAACAGGCAAGGCCGCGTGGAGGTCCGCGACACCGCGTACTGGTGGGAGCAAGTCGCGGGCAATCTCTCGATTTCGATAAATGAGGACGTAGAGGACCAGGATCTTCTTGAGGAGCTCGACGAACTCTGCCATACCATCGAATCGCATCTCGAAAGGCACAACGCTCGGGCGAGAAGGAATCCGAACGCGTAAACCGTCCTCAAGCGGCCCCCGAACGGCCAAGGGCACGGCATGTTGGATGACTTTGTTCCGTGTGGGTGTCTGTCCTCCAGATCGAAAACCGACTCGCGTCCCCTTTTCCGTACCGTGTGAATGCTTGACAATGGCACGGAAATGAGTGTCCGAATGACGTGTGTTTGGAATCGATCAGGTCTGTACAAAACAAGCTTCGCGCAATCAACGGGCCAGGCGGTATTGTTCATGTCCTTTTCATCTTCCCGGGCAAGCACATGGTAACTCCATCACAGTTGCAGAGATTCTATGCGCTGGTTGCCTCAGGTGATCAGGCGGCCGCAATTCTATATGCCGCATCTTGGGGCTTGTCGCCGGCAGACTTCTCGCAGTATGTTGCAGCCGCATATCAGCAAGACTTCGTAGGCGACGAACCGAGAATTTCGACCGGCGCGTTCAACTTGACAGAACAGCCGAAATACCTTGAACTCGGGGAGGCAGCGGAGATGCTTGGGGTTTCCGTTGGCGAGCTGAACGACATGCGGCTGCGTGGCGAGATCCGCGGAATCCGTGACGATTCATGCTGGAAATTCAAATTCGAAGAGGTGGACCGCGTCGCCGAGGAATTCAATGTCTCGCGTGGCATGCCGTGTTCGGCCCCTGGAGAAGGGGGTGATATCGCGAGCGGCAAGAAAGAAGGCCAGCCAATCCGCGGCGTTCCGGCGGCAGGGCCCCGATACGTGGACGCCGACCCGCCACCGGAGGGTGATGGACTCTGCTCGGATAACTCTTGTCCCTGCCCGGACGTGGTAATCCGTCACGGACAAGGCTACTTGTACGTGGACGCGGAGACGGTCCGTTTTCGACGTAAATATCCGCGTCTCGAGGACGCGAGGCGTGCTGCGAAACAGGAATTCGATCTCCGCGCACGACAGTTGGGCGCCGGTGGCATCAGAGTCGTGGGGTTCTATCGTCGTCTCGGGGGCGTTTTGGTGTGCGAACAAGGTGCTCGTCTTCGAAAGCTAGACCTTTCGGTCGCAGCCGCAGACGCCGCGCATTGGTGGCGAACTGGACAGATCCTGCTTCGCCCAACCCCCGTGCATCGCGAGGCAGAAGGGCCAAATTCACAAATGGACGAATTGGATGAGGACAAGTTCTTTGACTCGCTTGTCAAGGAAGTCGAAAGTCGATCGGCAAAAAAACAAAGTAGCCACGATTCTCGATTGAATCCAAAAACAGTTTCTCCGGAAGGCCATATCACCGTAACCTGTACGTGTGGCGCGCGACTTCGAGCAAAAGCACGCCTGATGGGCAGGACGGTTAGCTGCCCGAGATGCCGCAATCTCGTCAAGATCAAAGGCAAGCTGGACGAAGAGGACAAGTGAGGAGTTGTTGGCCTTCCATTGTCTCGCGAGGGCTGATGGATTTGCGCAGGGTGAAGACGAGAAGATTCGCTGCCCAAGAAGTGCAGGCGGAAAAGGCGTCAGGACCAATAAGACGACGCCATCAAAGCATCCCAGGCGGCACCGGCCGCACTTCGTGGCCGCCCGAAAGGCAGGGACGTGACAAAGTGGCCATCTCGGAAGACCACGCTTCCATTCTGCTTCGCCGGCCGTCCTCGGACGTTTCTGTCTTGGCACCGGGACGGCACAGGGCGTCACTCGGCAACGACACGCGCTGGCCGCCGTGGCATTGGGGCGTTCAGCGGCGAACGCGACGATTCTTTCGCTGACGAACGTGGGACCGTCCAGCGCCGTCAATGTCTGGCGGGCTGCCGCTGAAGCACCTGCTGGCCGCAGTCCGTTTTCTCGATATTGAGCGCGGGGACGAGGTGGGCTGGGTCATAGACGGCTCGACGGCAATACGAACCGGTCTCGGAGTCGGGGGTGAACACGCCCTGAAGATCGAGGCAGACTTCGTGATGTCTCGATTCTACCAAGGTCCCTTCGTCCCGCAGCAAGGCAGCGTTATCATGTGCTGGGCCGTTGGTGGCTCCCAGCATAGCAGCCCCGCCCGGCCACGGAAACACGCCCGCCCTGATTCGCTGTTCGAAGACCGGCGGCTTGCGGCGAAGGCCGGCGTATGGGAGGATGATTTTGCCCCGTGCGCCGTCCACGTGTATGCTTGGTAATCGCGCCCCCTGACCCTTCGCGGAGAAAACCACGGCTTGACGAACTGGTCGGCCGGCAAGGAGTTGTCGCCCATGAACACGCTCACTGTCTGTTCGTCACCGCCGCCGCGCTGGCGGGCGACGCCCCGTCACCGGACTCCAAGCAGCCCGCAGGCTGGCCGGATTCCGCGCCGTTGGTGAAGCGGAACCTGGTCTTCGAGTTGGAGCAGGGCGGCTGTGTCCGCGTCGATGTGCTGGGCGAGCGTCTGTTCCGCGTTCGACACAGCAAGACTCGGCAGTGGACCGAATCCGCCTTGAATCGCTACAGTGTGCTCAACGCCGCGTTTGCCGACGTGGCCTTCGAGCACTCGGAAACGGGCGGCGTTCACGTGGTGGCGACCAAGCTGGCCCGGCTCAGCGTGAGCGGCAAGGACGGAGCGGTCGCACTGGCCGATGGCGAAGGCAAACCGCTCACCCAACAAACCGCGCCGGTCTACGAGGCGGGCGGGGGCTACGACATTCGGTTCACCCTCGCCAGGCGCCCTTCTCCGCCTTGTAGATCACCTGCCCGGTTTCGCTGACCTTGACCAGTCGTGACAAACTGAACGGGCAGCGGGTCATGTACCCGACCAGGCGTTCGATCCCGGCGCGGTCGCCGGCCGGCAGAAACACCGACTGGTCCACGCTGAAACCGCTGTGCGGCCAGGTCCGCATGTTCTCGACCACTTCCGGC
>JAAYYU010000396.1 GCA_012515235.1 Candidatus Anammoximicrobium sp. | reverse complement strand
CGAAGCGTCGACGGTCAACGCAACCTGTTGACGTTCAACGCTTTAAGCGGCACGCGGCAGGAAGCTGCGGAACTTGGCGGAAGTGAGGTTGCTGGGGCTCGAACCCAGGGCCTACGGATTAAAAGTCTAATGGCGAACCCCGAAAATGCAAGGGAAAAAGGGGTTCGTGGCCTACCTGCCAGCAAATCGCCAGCAGTTGCGGCCGAAATCCCGCAAGACCTGCAGGCCCTGATCGACGCTTGGCCGGCCCTGCCCGATGCAATCAAGGCGGGCATCCTGGCGATGGTCAAGGCGGCCGGCGGGAAGCCGTGAGAGCGACCGATGGCCTCGGGTCCCGGCTGGCGGGCAGATGGGTCAGGGGGTTTCCCCTGGCCCGTGGTAGACTGTTGGCATCGGATCGGAAGGCGGGACACGGAACACGGAGGTAAGCCCGATGAGCAAGCAACCGTCAGAAACGGCGACTAACGGCGACGGGCGCGGCCCCGGCGGGCAATTCGCCAAGGGCAACCGATTTGCCAAGGGCAACCCGAACGCCAAACGAGCCCAGCGGCTGCGGGCGGAACTGATGCGGTCTGTAACGCCGGCGGAACTGCGGCGCATCGTCAAGGCGGTGGTGACGGCGGCGACTGACGGCGACATTGCAGCGGCAAAGCTGATCCTTGACCGAACACTTGGCCCGGCGGTCCCGTGGGACGTTGAAGAGCGCCTGGCCCGGCTGGAAAGCCTTCTCGAAGCGGAAACATGAACATCACGCACCGATTGCGACGGCTTGAACGGGTTGCCGAGCGGCGAGAACGGCAACGGATCGAACGTAAGATGGCGCACGTCAACCGGCTACTTGCCCAAGCCGGCCCGGACTGTACGCGGCTGTTCTGCATCGCGTTGGCGCGGAGCATTGTTGACGACAACCCGGGGAACCTGGCTGCACTCGCCAGCCTGCAAGAATCTGAACGCTGGTTGGCGGAACGGGAAGCTGCGGAGCCCGGCTTCACGAATCGCGTGAAAAGCGAGCTACGGCGGCTTGGCCTACTCAAAACCGGCGACGTGGCGATGGTTCGGCCGGCCGGCATCGCATCGACCTGATCACGGGGCAAGACCGATGAGAAGCCGCCTGCGCTGCCCCAGGGCGAACGCGGCGATGGCTGCGGGACTCGGAAGCCCTGCAGCCCCTGGCGACGAACAGGACGCGATCCGGGGGACGACGACGGACCGGCCAGAAATCGAACCGGACCACCCCCGGTCTTGGGTCCCATACGGTACGATTATCCGCCTCGAACGCGATCAAGAAAACGGCTTGCGGTTCGGGGTCCATGTCAAAAGGGCTAGGGTCCAGATGAATCGGCTTTGTGGTTGTTTCATCAGGGGTAGAGTCCAGATGCCGACGCACGGGATAGCCCAGAATTGGATTCCGAGGATTCGATGACGCCGAAAACCGGTAAAAGCGACATCGTAAACGACTTCCGGGCGGCACGGCGCCGGCTGCGACTGGGACCTTACGAGCGGTATCTTGCCGAGCACATCGCCGGTCGTGTGGCCCTTCTACTGGGCAAACGTCACGAAGGGGAGCGGGAGGGGATAACCCCGGGGGATACGCGAGAGGCAGGCGGGAGAGCGGTTTCGCCGGAGTCCGCCCCCGCGCGTGTACGCGAACGCACCGGCTAGTTGAGGCGACGGCGGTTGCCGTAGAATGAGAACAGCCCGGCTAAGAAGGGCGATTTCGGGCCTTTCGCCATCGCCCCAGAATGACCCGGACACGACCTGCAGGCGATCGCGGAAAGGACCTGGCCCCTCGGCGGGTCCTTCCGGGCGGGGGTGGCTGCAGGTTTCCCGACCCGCATTCCGGCATTTTTACACACGGGCTACTTTTTTCCGGGGTAGTACGTTGCTTCCCCTCCCCCGAGGAGCTGACACGATGAACACGAACGAAACGGAACTGACGGCGACGGCGGACGAACAAGTCAGGATGATGCGGAACCTGCGGCAGACTGCGGCGGCTTGGCTGGTTGGCTTCAAATCGGCCCGGTCCCTGCGGGATGCCCCGGACATCCCCAGGACGCCCGGCGGCGGATACGATGCGGCCGAGCTGGTGGGATGGGCACGACGGCGACAGCCCCGGCCCGAGTTCTCGGATGATGACATCGAACGAACGCTGCAGGTTATCGACTGGACAATTACGGACAGCGCCCGGTGTCTGCTCGACTACCTGACGGACCTGCAGCGGCGGTTCGGGGATGGCGGGTTGCTGCGGTACGTCGATGAGATGATGGCAGCCCTGCGGCGGTGTGCCCACGTCGAACCCGAAATCAGCACGACGCCCCCCGGCCCGATGACACGGCTAGAGGAAAACCGACTGCTTGAAACGGAGAACCGGCGGCGGCTGGAAATGTGGCATCGGCAGCGGCTGGCGGTCCGTGTTGTCTGCGAACGCTGCGGGCGAGTACGGCACGGGCGGAAGTGGGCCAAGGCCGAACTGTCTGACGGCACGCCGGCGGTGAACGGGACCTGCCCGGACTGCGAATCGAAAGCGAACGGCCGGCGGGCGGGGTAGGCCCCCCACGCAACGGCGAATGATGGAATATCGACCCCGGAGATTTTCTGACGGGATTTCATCTCGGACGGCTAAAGTGCCTTTTGCAGAAATTCCACCGATGACAGCACGAAAACCAAAGGCAGGAACAAGGATACGGTGAAAGGGGCAGGGTGAAAAAACAACGGTTGGCCCGCCAGCCCTGCGGCGGAAGTAACGCGATGGCGGAATTCTTTGTCCGATTTTCGCATGGCTGGGCAGGCGGGGGCGGTCGCCAACTTTCGGCCGACGGGGAAACGACCTTGGCCCGCCCGTGCGCGTTTTTCAACAGAATAACGAAACCGAACGCAGCGGACTTCTTGGTTGTCGGTGCTGACGGAAATCCATGCTGGGCATTCGCCTGTTACGGGCGAAAAGTCGAGATGGCGATTGACTACCGCAAGCAGGGCTGCAAGCTTCTCATCGTCCACGAAAACGACTTTTGGGACGCGGCGCGTGATTGACGGGCGGCCTAGGCGGGGCGACACTGGATAGTCTGGATGTTCGGATCGACAAGCGAATTCTTGACCGCGGAGGGACCATCCATGACCATCGCCTTTTCATGCCCCAGTTGTCAGACCGCGTGCAAAGTGGACGATAACGCCCCCGGCGGGGCAGCGAATTCCCGATTTTGCCAAAGTCGAAGAATCGTCGTTGTCTTTGTCGCATTCCTTGTTTGCCTGCAGGCTGCGCAACCGACGATGGCACCTGCGGCGGATGTTCCGCCCGGTGCGGAAGGCGGGGGGCAAGGAACTTCGCCGGAGCGTGCGACAATGCGAACGTGGACCGACGCGAGCGGAAGATTCAGAACCGAAGCGGCGTTGTTGGAGATCGTGGGGAAGGAAGTACGCCTGCAAAAAACCGACGGCACCGTGATCGCCGTGCCACGGGAAAAACTATCGGACGTTGATCAAAGATTCTTGGACGAGCGATCGCCGATGAATACCAAGGCGGAGAGTGAAGAAATCAGCCTGGGATTGAAAGCGGCGGAAATCGGACAGGAAGCGAAAACAGCGATGGCCAAAGCCGGCCTTCCAGTGCCGCCGATTGCTGAAGGAATGCTTGTTTTTGAGGTCAATTCAAGGAGTTCTGCGGGGCTAGCTGGGATCAAGTCGTATGACATCATCCTCAGCATTGGCGGCAAGGTGATGAATGACGTTGATTCGATGAAGAAGTGGTTTGAAGAAGCGAAGATCGGCGACAGATACCCCGTCGAACTGCTGCGCATGGGACACGCGAGCACGACCGCAGGCAAACGCTCTTGGATTCCTCAGACCGTCCAATTGGTCATGCTTTCAAAGGAGACAACCAAAGACCCTGGTCGTTGGATGTCCGCCAGAGCAGCGGCACGATCTGCGGACAAAGAGGAGGAGATGGACCCGCAGAGGTGCCCCCTCGAGCTTGTTCGCGCAAGCATTGAGCACAACGTCCTGAACGAGCCCAGAATTGTGCTGTCGGTAAAGAATAATTCAGACCAGAACGTTATGGCCTATAGGGCCGATGTCTACTGCTTCGACCGCTTCGACGACCCCGTGAGGGGGCTCGGATTGGGACGCGACGACAACTGTCAGCGGATCATCTCTCAGACCACGATTCCGAGGAAAAAGGAACTGACGAGGGCCGAAGCAGCGAAAGCCCAACGATTGCAGCGAGTGCGAGGCCAGCCTAGTCCGACCGCAGCAGAAGAAACGAGCCGCTGGGATCTTCATTTCCGTGAAAACACGGCTAAGGTGAAGATCGTTCTGACCGAGGTGAAGATGGAGGACGGTTCCGTTTGGAGCCCGAAGGAAGGCGAAGAGGTTGCCGTCTGGGGCGAGTCTAAATGATGAGGTGACATCGGGACGGCCGGCGGGTCTGCAGCCTGGCGGTCAAGCGGCTGCGGGCGGACGTGGCGTTACCTGCCTTTCTTCACGACGCCCAAAGCCAGCCCCATTGGAAGTGCGGGCACATCCGGACCGCTGGCAGCCGGGCGGGTTCTGTGGCGGGGGGGCCGGAACGGGACGCGACCAAACACGCGACGCGGTGCGAACTTGCGAAACAGGGGGACACAGCAGACAAAGTCGCTATAAGAATACGACGCCCACAAGGGACGCGACGGCAAGAACGGCTACCAGAACCAAACACCCCTGCGCCCCGTCTGACGGCCGGGATGGCGGCGACTCCGTCTTGACGACCGGCTTTGTGGATTGCCCTACGTTGCCGGCCAGGCCACCGACCTCGGCGGAAACCCACTCCGTCTTGACGACCGGCTTGGTGGATTGCCCTACGCCAGGAAGTGTTGGAGGGGCATCGGCCCTGATAGACATTGCCCAAGGATGCCGCCCTGCTACGAAGTTCTCCACGCCGTCCCGGTCGATCAAAATGCACTTTACGCGCTTTGCCAGGTCTCTCGCAGCGCTGGAGAATCGGTTGTTTGTGATGACGGCACATTCGCCGCAATTGTAGTACTTCATTCCAGCGTACACTTGCTGAACGGCATCGTTCCCGACCTTATTGGCGTACCCCTTTGCCTGGACGGCAATCCTACGGTTGTCCCCTGAGACAATCAGATCAACACCTTGGTCGCCACTGGCCTTTGTCGTTTCGACCTGATACCCGAGACCCTCGAATACGTCCTTCAGGAACCACTCGAACTCCTTATCACGCATCGCCGTCCACAGCGGCGGGCCAACAGACTCTGGCTTGGACCAGTACCCGTGGCCCGTGTCCTTCATCTTTCCCCAGGTGAAATCCTGCTGCCAGGAAGCATCCCCCGTCAAGTACTTCGTGAACGCAACAAGGATACGATCCACCCCGATTGGTCCACCTAGGGCTCCATAATGATCGTCCGTCGAACCATCCTGGTATTCGAGCACGTAACCCCAGCGGGGGTCATCCATTTTGCAGCACTGAATGTACCGGTCCCTGCTCACGGACAAGATGGTGTATTCCTCGTGCTTGATGCGGTCGAGATCCCGAACTCTCGGATCGTCCTTCACTTTGCCGGATTCAAACTCAATTCGCATGGGTGCGTTTCTCCGTCTCGATGTCCAAGTGGAAATGTCATCCAGCGGTGACCCAACACAGCCTATCAGCGTAGTTGTCCAAGGGGCAACGCGAAAGCCCCCGCGCAAACCATTCGGCCGGATGGTACAATTTGAACAGTGGGACGGCCGGCGGGGCGGAAACTTGACGGGGAAGCAACAGGGCAGACAATCCAGTGACGGGAGTCGCGCGAAAATGTTTGACGTTGACTGTCCAAACTGCGGCGAGAGCAATACGGGAAAGGGGAATTTCGCAAACTGGGTCTGCAGCCGTTGCGGCGAGAAGTTTGGTGTCCCGCGTCAGGCGGTGGAGGGCACGGTTGAGGACGTTGTCGGCAAGAGACTCCGCTTTGAATGCGTTTTTGCACGGAAGGCTTGTATCCCGGACAGCATCGGCAGACCGGAAATACTGTACGTGTTCAAAGATGTGTTCGTTACCGAGCCCCGCCGGCGGCTAGGGGATTACATCTGGGCGAACTCCAGTCACACGTTATTCGAGCTTGATCTTGATCGAGGAAACGTGGTTGAGTTCACGGCCGTGCTAGAACCCGAAACCAGAGCGTCCCTACGGCAACGCGGTCGAGTTACCTACCGATTTCTCAGGCCGAGCAACGTACAATTTGAGACATCGGGACGGCCCGCTGATGCGGGGCCAAGCCATGCCAAGGACAAGTGTGAGCGATGTGGGAAGGAACCGCGCGTTCTGAAAGTGACGGAACAGGGGCAGGCGATTTGCCGAACATGCTGGCGCGAATTGTTCCCAACCCGGCCGAAGCATTTGGCGACGCCCAGCAGCGTCGAGTACTTACGAAAAATGGGGTTCGACGTTCCCGACGATCTGACGAAGGACGAAAGCGATCGCCTCCACAACCTTAATTTTGTTAGGATCTACGGGGACGACAAATCGCTCCCTTTGGACACGCCCGCAGAAGAGTTAGAGCGACTCGCCGCAATCATCAGGCTTCGGGAACGAGGCATCGGCATCGACCATTCGGCGACATTGGCAGACACGCAAGCGGCCGAACAGGGGCTTCAAGCTGTACAGCACTTTCGCACCGCAGTTGCCGGAGTCGCCCACAACAACCGAGACGGCACAAGCCGACAAGAAATCATCTCCCGGTGTTCCGTCGGCGAACGGCTACGGGTCAAGCACGAGAAGGACAACCCGGTTGATCCGAATGCGGTTGCGCTACTGCGGCAGAATGGCGAACAAGTCGGGTATCTGAAGGCCGATCTTGCGGCGGAAATCGTGCAAAAGGGCGCGCAGGGATGGCGGTACGCGGCGGTGATTCAGCAGATTGACGGCGGTGAAACCGAAAGCCAGCCGCGCGGTGCCGTTGTAGCGTTGGTGGCAGTACACCCGACGACAACCAAGGATGTTGCGTTGCAGTACGTCGCGCGGCTTCAACGGGAAAGCGTGGTGAAGTGATTGGCGCCCCGCGGCGTTGAAGTGTAAGATCTGACATCGGGACGGCCGGCGGGGTTGCAAACCTGACGGTCAAGCGGCTGCGGGCGGACGTGGCGTTACCTGCCTTTCTCCACGACGCCCAAGGCCGGCCTGAGTCGATAAAAAGGCGGGCATCATGGCAGACGGGAATTATCACCCTGCGGTTTCACGGCTTCGCGGCGCTCTTTCTGGTCTGCGGGATTCTCTCTATAGCCTGCAGAGTCTGAGCCAGTCTACTCATCAACATTTCCGCCAGCATCATTGCCATCGTCCCTACGACCAGGACTGGCCCGGCCATGTTCCCGATCCGAATTCGCCCTGTCTCTTCCCGCCGGTTCCCCCGAATCTAGCCGAAGACTACAGAGCAAGGAAATGGGGGTGGCCCTACTTACTTGACGCCTTGATGGCAGAGTTAAAGGCCCTTGTTGCCAACTACACGGAAGCCCACGGCACGCTCGACTCACTACCCCAATCGCTTGGCAAAGAACTGGAGGATTTCACGGGAAAGAAATGGGGCCTCGACTTCCGCACGCTCTTGAACGAACTGTCAATGTTGATTGGGTTCGCAGAAGGCTGGTTGGCATGTCCCAGCGGCCCCGACAACGACGACCCTTTGCAGTTGTTGCTCCTGATTGATCGGCAGTCTCAGTGGGCAGAAAGGGCCATCGCTTATGCCGATAACTTGGACGCGTTACGAGGGCGCGGACTAGACCTGTCAGCTGCGGATCGTGATGCTCTGCAGCGCCGGGACGCCACAATGGGAGTCGTCACGGTTGCCCAACCAACCGAGCAGTTGCCTTTCGACTGGCCGGAGGCATGCAGGGTTTCGGCCGAACTCCGAAGCGCATTCCAGACAGTTGCCCTCGCACAAATGAGATATGAGGAGGATTTCGACGAAGCGACAGTGGACGCTCTCATCTCGGACCTTGTCGACGTTGGGAAGCGACTTGACACGATATGCCGCCCTCCATCTCGCATCCGCGCGCTGATCGACACACTGAACCGGATACTTGTTGTGAGAGGCTTGCAAGGTGCCGAACTCAAGACCAAGTATTTCGACCGCAACAACGTACAGCGGGTGTATCGCGAGCCGAGGTACTTATGCTGGCATGAAGCTGCGTTGAAGGCTTGTCAGTGAGCGCAAGGGAGGTAATTGATGGACAAACAATCGGGGTAAACGGTGGATTGTTGCTTCGGTGGCATGGGGGCGAAGTACCGGTGGCCTCTTCTGATCTCCGTTCCGGTAGCAGTTCAGGGGG
>JAAYYU010000395.1 GCA_012515235.1 Candidatus Anammoximicrobium sp. | reverse complement strand
GCGGCGAGGCGGTGGCGCTGGACGTGTTGCTGGCGATCAACTTGATTAACTCGCAAACCAGCGGCCTACTGCCCGTCCCGCCGTCGGCCCTCAACTGCCCGCCTCACTGGTACGACGTTTCGGGCGATGACCTGTTGACCGCCCTCGACGTGCTGATGGTGATCAACTGGATCAACGGCCAGCCGGCGGCGGCGATGGCGGCCGGCGGTGAAGGCGAGGGTTTGCCGACGCACGAGGGAAGAAGCCCGGCGGTTACGAAAAGTCCGGTTGCTGACGCGGCATCCGGCCGTTTGTCGTCTGACGCGATGACGGTGTTATGGACGCCGGCTGACCGCAGCACGTCGCCGGCGCGGACACGGAAGTTGGAAGTTCGTGACGCCGAGTCGTCTGCGGCCGAGTGGCACGAAATCGGGGACCGCGTCTGGGGTGAATGGCTTGAGGAGTTTGGCGAGGAACTGTAGAGCGGAAGTGTCGGACGCACTCGCGGAAAAACGACAAATCGGGCAATCGTCGCACCCCGGATGGTCAGGGGAGTCGACTCGCAGCAGAACCGGACCTGCCGCTGACCGCCACGCATCCGCTGCGCTTTGCTGCTGAAAACCACGGCGTTCCTCAAGAACGCTTGGGCTCGTGTTGCTATCACACGTGCGGGCGGCGTTTTCGGCCGCCCTCTGTTCTCGAACCGTGCTGAACGGGCCAAGATCGCGTTTGTGTCCGGCGGCGAAGGTTTGAAAAAAATTCTTCGAACCGGCGCAAGAAGAGCGTCCGCTTTGCGTTGAACCACCCGGCGTCGATTCCGACGGGGCAGAATCGCGAAATCCGAACACCGAAAGGAGCCGCTCATGATCGCACGCAACCGAAAACACCGACACTCGACCCGCAAACCTCATTTTGAGAATCTGGAAGCACGCCAGTTGCTGGCTGTCGTCTTGGCCGACGCCCCGCTGCCATCGGCCGCCTCCACCGGCTTCGCCCCGGTCACGGAGTCCTTGCCGCAGGCCGCGGATTCCTTCCTGGTGGGAGACAACGTTTTGTCGGCGGTGGGAGGGGCGTCGGGGGCGGCCACCCGCTGGACGGTCATGACCATTTCGATCGCGGCCACGTGAACTACATTGTCGGCGGCAAGCCGCTGCTGATCGAAGCCGGCACGCCCGGCTACGACAACCCCGCGATTCACACCCTGTACTCCACCGTCGTTGGGCATAACGTGCTGGAACTGGAAGGCCACAAGCCGAAAAAGGCACCCCGCCGATGACCGTCAGCCGTCTCGACGCCAGCGGCGGGGACCTGACGGTGGACGGCACCGCGTGCTATCCCGGACTGAAGCAGTGGCGGAGGCGAGTCGGATGGGACCAGTCCCAGTTGGTGGTGGAAGACCAGGTGGAGGCACCGGCCGACAAGCCGGCTGTCATGCTGTTCCGCTGGCACCTCGGCACCGACCAGTCGGCCAAGATCAGCGGCAAGGGCGGCAACTGGCAGGTCGTGTGGCACGAAGGTACGCTGGCACTGGCCAGTTCCGTGCCGCTGACTGTCACTCAGGAAAAGCTGCCGGACAACACCGTCTGCCTCGGAAAGAAAGACAATGGCTGGGACTTCCTTCACACCTGCGTCGTCGTACGCGCGGTGCAGAGCGCGTCGAGCGCCGACCTCACAACGACCGTCATGGCCGCGCGTTGATCTGGATGGAGAATGCAAATGAGAACAGTTCTGCTGATGCTCGCTTCGATACTGCCGGCAGGATATGCAGTAGCCTCGGAGACACCGGTCAACCTGGTGGGCGACCCGGGGTTCGAGAAGCAGCCGGATGCCGGCTGCGGTACGTGGGTCGGCACTCAAAACGTTGGAAAGCCTGTCTTTGAGCGATCCAAGGAACGGCCTCACTCCGGCCAGATCGCCGCCAAGGTCACCTGTCGGACCGGCGACGTCTACGCGCGGTGGGTCCACCAAGCCCCCGACCTGTTCGCGCGCGTCAAGCGCGGCGACCGGCTGAAGCTGAGCTTCTGGTACCGCGCCAGCGCGGCGCTCGGCGATGCCCTGGTGATGATCAGCCAGCATGAGCCACCCGGCTACGTGCAGTATCCGCTCAAACGACTCAAGGCGATCCGTATCGACATTCACGACGGACGGCGGACTGCTGGGGCGATGACGATACGCCTGGAGCAAGACGCGTCTGCCGCTGTGAACTCGGACGAGACCTGCGGAGTTTGCTTCTGGCACGAGAACCCGGCGAACGCCGTGGCCCCCGACAAGTCCGAGAACAGCGGTACCGGCGCGGACGTTCCCGGGGACAATAAGGGCTGGCTGGGTGGACGTGTTTTCGGCTTGGCCCTCAAGAGCGATGGCGAGCCCTGCGCGATCTCGGACCGGACCCTTGCCTTCCCGGCCCGCGCGAGGCATCCCCAGCGCGACCAGGGTCGCATGATGATCGCCCCGTGCAATGCCGGGGAGAGACGTGGCAGGGTGTGCGCGACCCGTCGGAGATGGTGTGCGCGCTGCACGATGCCCTGCCGCGGTTGCTCACCGTGGCTCGCGCCCAGGGTTGGGAGAAAGAAGTTGTCGAACAGTGGGAGCAGATGCTGGCGAGCCTGCCGAAGGTCCCGCTGGGGAAGTTCCGGTATCAGGGCGCGGACGTGAAGCCGGAGATTCTTCCCGGCGATCAATTAGTGCCGGCGGCGGACATGAGCGGCTGCGAGGTGTACAAACTGCCGTGGTCCGGCGGCAAACTGCACTACCAGTTGAACGCGCAGCAGACCGAACTGTATGCCATCTGGCCCGCGAAGCTGTTCTTGCGAGACACCGCTCAGCGGGACTGTGCCATGCGCTCGTACCGTGAACGCCTCTGGCAGCACCATCGCGACGGCTGGAATCTGGACGTAGCATTCGCGGCCTGTCTCGGACTGCAGGATGAGGTCGGGCAGTGGCACGATCGGCATTTCGATTGGACCTATGTCCTGCCCTGCGGACTGGCGCGCGAGACGGCCCCAGAGAACCCGCAGCGTCCCGGGATCCCCGAAAGTCCCAGTCGGCAGGGGATGGGCACCGGCGTCATCCCCGTGCTCGAGATGCTGTTGCAGGACTACCCGGACGAACTGATCGTGCTGCCCTGCTGGCCGGCGGATGTCGCAGTGGACTTTACGCTCTACAGTCCGTACGCTGGTCGGGTGGAAGTGCAATACAGGCCCGTTGACGCGTTGCGCGTCGCAACGCAGCGCGAGATCCGCGTGCGCACCGCAATCAGTGGGGCGGTCACGCTGCAGGTGGAACGATTGCCCGGCGATGGACGCTAATGGCCATTTACCAGGCAGCCTGCCTCAAGGCACATTACCGACCACAATTCGATGATGTGCTGAACACGGTCCGGCCGAGGACCTGAAGGGAATCACGATGGGAAAGAAACGCACGCCGGCGAAGAGCTCCAAGGCACAGCCCGGAACAGCCGCGTCGAAGGATGTGGCTGAACGAATGGGGGCCGTTCGGAAGCGTCCGGAACGGGATCGACGGGTGAGGCAGCACGAGCGAATGGCTCGGGTTCTCAAGGTCTTGGAGTTGATTCAGAGCCGAGGGCGGTGGAACGCGAAAGCAATCGCCGATGAGCTGGAATGCTCCGAGCGAACAGTTTATCGAGACCTGGACGTGTTGGAATTCGCGGGCGTGCCTTTCTTCTTTGACGAGTCCGACCAATGCTACCGGGTCCGGCCGGATTATCGGTTCCCGGTGTTTGGACTGACGGAAGAGGAAGCTCTTGGCCAAGCCCTGGCAACGGCACTGACAAAATCGGCGGGTTTGGATGTTGGCACCGGTGCAGCCCCGACGACGAGGAAGCTCCAGGTGAGTTCCCCGGAAGGCATCAAGGAAATCCTGGCCGATGCCGCTGAATTGATCTCCGTTCTGGACCTGAAGTTGGCAGACCACAGCAAGCATCGGGAAACCATCAAGACGATCCAGTTTGCCCTCCTGGAAGGGCGGCAAGTCACTGGCCTGTACGAAAGCCCCTACGAGCCCGAGCCGGCTCGAATTCGGCTTCACCCGTACCGGCTCTGCCTGATCAAAAACGCCTGGTATGTCGTCGGCCGGCAGGATGAACTGGACCAACCCAGAACCTACCGACTGGCCCGGTTCAAGACCTTGCGGATGCTGGACCAACCGGCGGATGTTCCGGACGACTTCGACATCAAGGCATACTTCGGCAATGCCTGGGCCGTCTTCCGGGGCTACAAGACCTACGACGTGGAAATCCGGTTCACCCCGGAGGCAGCCAAGGTCGTTGTGGAAACCGTCTGGCACCACACCCAGAAAGCCAAACCGGAAAAGGACGGTGGCGTCACCCTGACCTTTCGTGTCGACGGGCTTGAAGAGATCACCAACTGGGTCCTGTCCTGGGCGGGACGGGCCAAGGTCGTCAAGCCGGCCGAGCTACGTGAACGGATCATCGAGAAACTCCAGGCCGCTCTGAAAATCCAGCAAAGCTGACCAGCCACTGACCCACGTCGGTCAGTTGCTTCGGGTATCCATGATGGAAGACGACGGCGTTAGTCCGCTTCGTCGCGGTTGGACGGGTTGAACTCCCGTCTTCTCGGATACCATTCGCGTGAAGGGAACGGCTATGAAGAAAGCAGTCTTGTTGGTCGGCCTGTTGGCCTTGGCTGGTTGTGATGGCTTGACTCCGGAAGTCAAACCAGAGCCACCGGTCAAGGAAACCGTCGCCCCGGACTTTGCGACGCAAGCGGAATCCGCGGTGAAGAAGGCCCTGGATGACTGGGTTTTCGGCGACGCCAACTACAAACTGGCGTTGAGTGCTGACATCCGATTTGGTGATTTGGACTACAATACGGGAGTTCCACTCACAAGCTAAGGGAACCCGTCATGGCCGAGCATTTTCGCTACGAGGTGGTCAAGGCCGGTAAGTGGCGTCGTAACTGCGAGCCGGTTGGCGAGCATGGAGAAGTGACCGAGGACCGTCCCCACTTCATCTCTCAAACGATGCTTGCGGATCAGTTCATCGACATTGACGCCGTTCGTGGCTACACCGGTCTCTGCCCCGGCTGGGTGCGGGGCAACGGGGAGTGGACCCGAGCTTATCGTTTCCGCCGCGTCGATGAGGCCAGTGTTCCTTCCATGCTTGCCGACCTGGACGAAGCGGTTGGTATCCGCGCCCGCTCGGCTTATAGTCGTGGACCGTGGGAATATGGCCGGCGCTCTGGGGGACGGTCATGGAAAGGCGGCCCGACGGATTCACGCGGCCGAGCAGGACGTCGGCCACGGCGTAGCCCTGCTGCTCGCCCGGATAGAATGCTTCGATAATCACCGGAACCTGCTGTTTCATCCACGCCGCGCTGTAGGGCCGGCCGTTGAGGAACACGACGACGACGGGTTTGCCCGCCGCCAGCACGGCGCGCACCAGATCCTGCTGCACGCCCGGCGGGGCTGGGTCCGTCACGTCATACCCTTCGCCAACGGTGCCGGAGGCCGGCAGCGTCGAATCTTCCCAGCCGACGCCGCTCAGAATCATGCTGGTGTCGCCCAGGACGACGACAGCGACGTCGCTTTGCTTCGCCGCCTCGACGGCCGCGGCAAAACCATGGGTGGCTTGCCCGGCTAGGTCGCAGCCTTTGGCGTAATGGATGACGGCTTTGTCGCCCAACCGCTGGCGCAGGCCGCGCAGGACGGTCACGCCGTCGCGGTTGTTCTTGCTCCAGCAGTAGTCGCCGAATTGGACCTGATCGGCATTGGGGCCGACGACGGCCAGCGACTTGATCTTCGCCGGATCGAGCGGCAGTAGCCCGCGGTCGTTCTTGAGCAGGACGATGGACTCCTCGGCGATCTGCCGGGACAGCGCGACGTGGTCGGCACAGCGGGCGATCTTTGGCAGGTCTTCCAGGGCGGCATCGGGGCGCCCATCAAACAGGCCGGCGAGGAACTTGACACGCAAGATACGGGACGCCGCCCTGTCGATTTCCGATTCCTTGAGCTGGCCAACTCGGACCAGACCGGCGAGGTGACTGAAACAGGCTGGACCCGGCGCCTCCAGATCCACGCCCGCGGTAAGCGCCATCGCGCCGGCTTCCGCCTGGCTCCCGGCGACGTGGTGCAGATTGAAATTCATGATCACACCACCCCAGTCCGAGTAGGTGTAACCGCGGAATCCCATCTCGCCGCGCAGGACGTCCTCCAGCAGCCAGCGGCTGGCGTGCGACGGTACGCCGTCCACCTCGTTGTAAGACGGCATGACCGACAGCACGCCGGTCTCCCGGATGACGGCCTCGACGGGCGGCAGGTAGTACGTCCGCAGCTCGCGCTCGCCCAGAATACAGGGCCCGATGTTGATGCCGTTGACGGGCGCACTGTAGCCGGCAAAGGTCTTGAGCATCGCCAGGGCCTTGCCGGGCGCGAGCCTGTTGGTGCGCAGATCGCCCTGAATGCCGAGCGTGTAGGCCGAACACATGCGGGCCACGAGGAACGGACTTTCGCCGATGCATTCCTCGACGCGGCCCCACCGCGGATCGCGGATGACTTCGACCATTGGCGTGAGCAGATGATTGACGCCGGCCGCCGTCGCCTCGCGGGAAATCTGCGCACCCATGCGTTCTGCGAGCTGCGGATTCCAGGTGCATCCCAGGGCGATGAATTGCGGATAGATCGTTGCGCCCCGCGCCAGCACGCCGTGCAGTCCTTCGTTGACCGTCAACGCCGGAATCCCGAGTCGCGTCTGCTCCCGGAGGTACTTCTGCCCAGCCGACAACCGCCGCGCGCTTTCGAACAGGTCGTCTCCGAACTTTACGCACAAGACGCCGATACTCCGGTCCCCAAAAAGCTTCTGCAGCGAGGCTTCGTCGGCCGTGCCGTCCTGCATCTCGATGTGGTCCGCCCCTTTCTGCGTGAGCTGGCCGATCTTCTCTTCCAGCGACATCCGCCCGAGCAGATCGCGGACGCGCTCATCCACCGGCCGAGCCGGATCGCGATACGATTCCGCGGCGTGGCTTGCCGCCGTGGAGGCGATGGCGGCGGCCCACAGCAGACAGTGGCGAAGCAGGCAGGTCATTTTGTCAGTGTCCTTCATGGTTATCGAACATCATCCGCCACAACTTGGCCGTGTTCTCTGGCGTCTTGGTGTCCGACCACCAGAACCAGCCGCCCTCGATCTCGTGCAGCGGACGCCACAGCACCGGCACCCGGGCCTTGGCGAACTGGCCCAGATAGTCGGCGTGCTGCCGCAGGTCGTCCATGACCGTCACCGCGACGGCTGCATGCGAGTCAGGCTCCGGCGAGCGGGCCCAGCGCATCGTGACGCCTACCGCAATACCGAGAACCAAGCCGCAATGCAGTATCTTGGAAATCACAGCCAATCTCCCTGTTTCCTGGGCCACCGGAGGTTAGCGAGGACCAGCGGACGCGGCGAGTTGTTGGAACTGCTGGAGGCCTTCCCAGGCGATCCGTTGCAGATCGTCGCGATCCTGGGCGGAGAAGGTTCGCTTGAGCGGCCCTCCGTCAGGGTCTTGGGCTGGCTTGCCGTCCCGCGAACGCATCTTGTCGTTCACGGTATCGACGGGAAGACCCTCGGGGCTGCGGTTGAACAGGGCGGCATAGAGCGTGCATGCGGTGAGATAACCCATCGTTTGGTTTAGGTGGCCGTCGTTGACGTACCGCAGCGTCAGGTCCGGCCGGACCGTCTGGCAGCGCAGGGCCACCATCGACATGGGCACAACAAGGGCGTCGATCCGCTTGGCCAAGGCTGCGATGCTCTTGGCTTTCGCGGTGACCACGGCCGCCTCGGGCGGAGCCGTCAGCGGCTTGCTGTTCTGGGTGGTGGGCGTCGTTTCGTACAGGACTGCCCGTCCGCCCTGGGCCTTGATTAGCTCGGCGAACTTCGGTGCGTACTGGGCGTACAGCGACTTGTCGCCCTCCAGGTCGTCGCGGTACGACTGAAGCACGACGAAGTCCCATTTCTTGCGTCGACTCTCCAGGGACTTGCTCAGGTCCCGGTGGCGGGCCAGCGCAGAAGGAGCGTATCTATCGTTGGGGTCCTGGGTGACCATCTGTTCCAAGGACTTGACGGTGGCCTGCTCTTCCGCGGCCGTCAGCTCCGAAATCCGCACGAAGTTCTGGGTGCCCAGCCGCCAGTGATCCACCAGCCGTCGTCCGCCGTAGAGGACCGTCGTCACCTCGAAGCGCAGGTTCGGATCGCCGGCCTCGGCCATCGCCTTGACGACCTGCGCCAAGTTGTGGCAGGCGGTGAAGCTGTTGCCGATGAACAGAACGTTCAGTGTCTTTGGCTCCGCAGCTTGACGCGGCAGCTCGGCGGCCGGAGACACGCCGGGCACCAGGATGCTGGCGACGAGCATCGTCGCCATGCTGAGAAAGGGCTTGCGCATGAGGCATTCTCCTTAATCATGGAAGTTCGCATCGGTTGTACTCCGTCAAGGACTATTCGCGATCTCGCTTGCTACCCGTTTGGGCCGATCACTTCCAGTGCATGATCCAACCGCGTGGTGCGACTTGCCGGGACTCGCCGTTCAGCTCTACGGTCGCCGGCTCATCATGGAAGTTCTCGATCACCCAGCTTCCATCCGCAAACGGGTAGAAGCCCATGCGGTTCGGGGCGCGAAGGTTGTGGCCCAGGGGACGCAGCAGCGGGGCACGGAGCCTGTCCAGTTCCTGCTGCGGCAAGTCCAAGAGCCGCTTCGGCTCGCCCCGGACGGCCAAGACATGGACGTTGCCGGGCGACAGATCCAGCTTTCCGGCAAGTTCTTCCTTCAGTCCGTCCGTCAGTAGGACTGGCCTGCCCGATGCGATGAACTTCGCCAGGCGGGTCGGAAGTTCGGCATCCTTGATGGCGTGGATGGAGAAGAAGGCCGCCGGAACCTCCGCCGGGAACTCGTGGCAGGGAACCAGGGGTATACCCAACATGCCGACGAAGTCGAACACGCGGGGTTCCTTTTCCGGATGGCTGTTGGCAGGCTTGTAGGCCGCCAGACCCGCGGGCTGGCGACGAGAGACCTGCTCCGCCACGGCGAGCAGTTCCGGGATGTTCATGCGCAGTCGCTCGACGTTCTTCGGTCCGGTGTCCTTCAAGAGGGAACGGCTACGACGCGAGTCACAGCGTATCCATTCAGCGCGTTCCCAACTTTACCGATGTCGCGGTCGAGGCCGGTGGCACGCTTACTGCCAGTGCTTGGAATGGGGTGGCCGGCGGGATCGTCGCATTTCGAGCCAGCGGTGTGGTACACGTCAAGAGCGGCGGCTCGATTCACGCGGACTGCCTCGGTTTTCGAGGGGGAACGGCGACCATGAACGGCAGTCACGCGGATGGAAGGCAGGGCGAGTCTCCGCTGGGACTGGGAATCCAAGGAAACCGCGATGCCAAGGGCGGCGGGGGCGGCGCTGGGAATTATGCATTTCACGGAGAGGGCGCGGCATTTGCCGACTGGGGCTGCGGCGGTGGTGGGGGCGGCTACGGTTCTCCGGGACTGAACGGGACCGGGACGAACGGCTTTGGAGTGGGCGGCGCGACTTACGGGACTGCCGATTTGTCTCGTCTGATGCTGGGCTCAGGGGGCGGGTCGGGCGGATCGGATGACGACGGCCCCGGCACGTCCTCGGGTGGCGCCGGCGGAGCCGGTGGCGGAATCGTTTTCATCGCGGCTCACTCGCTCGTTCTGGCGGGCTCTCTCAGCGCAAACGGGGCGGACGGTCAAGACGCCGTCAACAAACAGGGAGAAGATGAAAGCGGTGGAGGCGGCGGCGGATCCGGCGGTTCCGTTCTTCTAAACTTGGCGATGCCGACTTCGCCCGCGGACGTCCGGCCGGCGGTTCGAGGCGGAACGGGGGGCGGGGGCTTCTGCCGCGGAGGAGACGGCGGGGAGGGAATCACGCGGGGGACGCTGACTGGTTCCTCGAAACAAGAGCAGTGAAGAAGCCGCACACGGAAGTTCATCGGATTTTGCGAGTTGGTACAGAAACGGACGAGCCATGAGCGAAGATTTCGACCCCTATCACAAATGGCTCGGCATTCCGCCGAAGGATCAGCCGCCGAATCATTACCGACTGCTGGGGCTGGACCTGTTCGAGTCCGACCTGGACGTGATCGAGGCTGCGTTTTATCGGCAGATCGCTTACGTCCGCACGTACCAGCTTGGTCCGCACTCGGACCTGTCGCAGAAAACCCTGAACGAAATCGCCGCCGCCAGGGCGTGCCTGTCGGAGCCGACGGAGAAGGCCGCCTACGATGAAGAACTCCGGCGACATATCCGAACTTGCGGCGCTGCGGAATACGCGGACGGCAGCGGCCACCGTGCCGTCGACGCTCCGCCGGTATCAAGCGACACAACCGAATTGGCAGTCGTCCCTGCCGAGCCGATCGTCTCGGCCCGACATCAGAAGCAGATACACCGGGAAAGGCGGCCTTGGCGGGTGTGTGCTGCGCTGGGGGCGGCCGCGGTGCTGCTAACGCTTCTGCTGTCGCTATTTCTGTCGCGGCCAAGATCGGACACCGGCACGGCGAGCAAGCACGCCGAAACACCGCGGTCGGAAGTTGTACCCGCGATCTCGAATGCTCCAGTCGAGGCCGGCGCAGAACCCAAACCGGCAGGTGGCGGCCTGACGTCCGACGACGCGCAAATCGTCGGGGGGAGCGGGGCTTCGTCTTCCTTGTCGGAAGATCATCAGCCAATGCCGACCGGCGCCAAATTGGTCCTCACGTTCGAGCCGAACACGCTGACCTCCAAGGACGGCAAGACCGAGATCAGGGACATCCGTGGCAACGGGCAGGTCGCGATACTCAGCGCCGGGCAGATCGTGCCTGGGAAGATTGGAGACGCACTCAGTCTTGACGACGGCGAGCGAATCGGCATCACCGGGGATTATCCGAGTGGGGCGGCACCACGAACTTTCGCAGCTTGGATTCGTGCCCACCCGAAGGGCGTTGCCCGATCTTTCCAGGGCGTCGCTTACTACGGTCCTGGCCGCGTGGAAGGACGTTTCGGCATCGCCACCGTCAGGGGCAAATGGTATTTCTACGGATGGGGCACGGGACACGATCTTTCCACGAATGTCCCAGTCGACACCGAGTGGCATCACCATGCCGTCGCCTATGATGGAAAGAACATCCTCTACTATTACGATGCCCAGTTGGTTCTCAACACGCTGCCGCGTTCCAGAAGACCCTTGAATACGGGCTCCAGACCAGCGTTCCTCGGCAGCCCCATGGCGACGTTCGCTGGCTGTATCGATGAAATCGCCATCTTTGACCGAGTCCTGGAGCCGGAGGAGGTGCGCACCCTTTTTGAAATGGGCGAGCGCAACCGACCGTTGCGGCCCTGATTTCGTTCGGGCGGCAGGCGTCGCCAGTGCCGCAACGGCGGCCGACCAGGAAAGCGAGCCTGTTTCGAGCCGAAGCGGGTGGTTTGACATGAGCGGTCGCAACTCGTAAATTGACAAGACCAAAGGCACGTTGGTCATTTGGCGTGACGATCGAGGAGGGAGGACGGGCTTTGACGCAGTTAATGGAGCAAGCAGTGGCTCGAGCCTCGCAACTGCCTGAAGAAGATCAGGATGCGCTGGCAGCGATTCTGCTGCGAGAAATCGAGTCGGAACGACGCTGGGATGATTTGTTTTCTCGCCCCGCGTCGGTCGCCCTGTTGGCGCGGATGGCGGATGAGGCATTGGCCGAGGCCGATGCCGGACGCTGTTCACAACTCAACGTGGACGAACTGTGAATTCCTTCCTGACATCACAGTTTCTGACGCTCTACCGCGTCTTGCCGGTGAACGTTCGCGCGCAGGCACGCGCTGCCTATGCCTTGTTCCGGCAGGACCCGCATCATCCAAGCTTGCGTTTTCGGCGGGCCCATCCGACGCGCCCCATCTTTTCCGCCCGCGTGGGCCTCGACTATCGAGCCGTAGGAATCCGTCGCGGGAACGACATCTTCTGGTTTTGGATCGGCTCACACGCAGACTACGATGCCTTGCTGCGGCAGTGGTGAGTGGTTCTTCGGACAACGGCCAAGCGGGGAGGTCGTCTCAGCGTCAGCTTCGTCCTCGCTTCCGGCACGGCTGACAAAGTGAGCCGTGCCACACCGGGAAGGGCGACGCCAGTCAAGTGCGGGAACTGCCCCGGTCGTCTTGCAGGACGAAGCCGTTCCAACGAGAATAACCGCACCCTGACGTGAGGTCGATGGGTGAGGTGTTATTGGTTGCATGAGTACCGATTTCGATCCCTATCACCGCTGGCTGGGAATTCCGCCGAAGCATCAGCCGGCGGATCACTACCGGCTGCTGGCAATCGAGCGGTTCGAAGCCGATCCGGAGGTGATCGCCGACGCGGCGGAGCGTCAGATCGCTCACGTGCGCCGCTACGCCCTGGGGCCGCACCAGGACATCTCTCAGCGGATCCTGAACGAACTCGCGGCGGCCAAGGTGTGCCTGCTGAATCCCGACAAAAAGGCGGAATACGACCGGAAGCTGCGGGAACAGATTGCGCTACGGGAGCCGCCGGTGCCGCAAGTCGTGCCCGCGTTCGTGAGCCCCTCGCCGCCCGCGGGCGCGTCGGTTGAGACGCGCTCGGAAATGCCGGCAAGCGGCGCTGGGACGCCAGTTCCGGCTCCGGTCGTGACGGACCCTTTGCGCCGTCCCATACGTGTCGGCCCTTCACGGCTGCCGCAGAAGCCGCGCACCCAGATGTCGGCCGTTGGCTGGGCGGGGGGAGGCGGGATTCTGCTCGGACTACTGGTCGTCTCGCTTTGGAGCTTATTCTCAGGCCGTGACGTCGACGACGTACCGCAAGCCGGCCGCCTCAAACCGTCCAGCGGACAGTCGTTGGGTGCCGAGCGGACTCCGGAAGCGAAGCCGGACGCGGAACCGGCGAAGTCCGATACTCCCGCAATTCGTCAAGCCAAGCCCGCGAAGGCGCCCGCAGAGCCGAAGGCAGGAAAGGGACCGGCCAAACCGGAATCCGCCCAGCCCGAACTGGAGAAAACGGAACTAGCGGCCAAGGCGTCAGGACAGAGACCCGCACCATTTTCGTTCGGCGTGCGTCCCATGAACGGCGCAGAGAATGCCCGCCTACGCGAACAAATCGACAGCTTGGCCGAGAGTGGGCGGGCCGAAGAGAGCCAACTGCAGAGGTCCGCGGCCGGACCGCCACCGGAACTCGAGACCTCGATCGGCATGAGGCTCAAACTGATCCGGGCGGGCGAATTCTTGATGGGGTCGCCAGAGGGTGATTCCGACGCCTTTGACAATGAAAATCCGGAGCATTTGGTGCGGCTCACCAAGCCGTTCTATCTTGGCGTGATGGAGGTGACGCAGCAGCAGTACGAACGGTTGATGGGCCAGAATCCGAGCCATTTTAAGGGCGATCCGCAACGGCCGGTGGACACCGTGTCGTGGGAGGAGGCCGCGGCGTTTTGCGGCAAGTTGAGCGAGAAGGAAGGCCGGACGTATCGGTTGCCGACCGAGGCGGAGTGGGAGTACGCGTGCCGGGCGGGCAGCCGGACCAAGTGGTCGTTTGGAGACGATGAGGCGGAGTTGAAGGATTACGCTTGGTTCCTTGAGAATTCGGACGGGACCACGCAACCTGTTGGTCGAAAGAAAGCAAACGCGTTTGGGTTGCACGACATGAATGGGAACGTGTGGGAGTGGTGTGCGGACTGCTACAACTCGTATCTCGCTACGCCGGTGCATGATCGAGCGGAGGGGCCGACGGGTTGGCAGCGCGTGCTTCGCGGCGGCGGTTGGTCCTACCATCCAAGACGCTGCCGGTCGGCGGCCCGGCTCGGCTTCGCGCCCAGTGGCCGGCACAACTTCCTCGGGTTCCGCGTGGCCTCAAGTTCGGTGGATGCATCGAGCAAGTAGAGCCAGTCCAATCAATAGCGGACTCTTTCGCGCAGGCCAAAACAGGCTCGTGCGCAGCGGAGCGGAGCCGGGCGTGTTTCGAGCCGAAGCGGAAGACGGAGCGGGACACGTAGGCCGGTCTCTCCGAGAACTAACGGTGAACATGGCGTAGCCGATGCCCTCGTTGAACTCGCCCTGCTTGCCTTGGACGTCCAGCGCACGCAGCAGATTGGCCACGCCGAGTTCATACTCCGCCGGAAACCGGTCCTTGCCCAGCACCAGGCAGGCACGGATCAGCCCCTCGGTGGGCAGCACCCATTGATTGGTGTGCGGCACGCCCCCGCCACCGCGAAACCAGCCGCGTTTAAGCTTCCAGTCGTCGCTGATCGTCTTGATGTCGGCGCACAGCAGCGTTCGGAGCATGTCCATCAATTCGGGCGGCACGCTACCTGGACTTCTACGTGCCGCAACTCTACACCAAGAGCGTCGATGCCTTCCGGCAGCGGGGGCTGGAGACCAAAAGCTGCCTGGGAGAGTGCGGCTTGGCGACCGGCATGGCCGTCAGTTGGAGCAGCATCTACCCGACGCTGGGACCGCCTGCTACGATGGATGAAACAATCGGAGGTCCTTGCCATGCGAACTGCTGCCACTCTTGTTGTCTGGATTGTGGTTTCGGTGCCTGTCTTCGGGGCTGACCCTGGGACCGCGGTGCCACTGTCTCCCCTCTTCGACGGCACGTCCTTTGCCGGCTGGGAGGGCAACTTGCAGGCGTTCCGAATCCAGGACGCGGCGATCGTGGGCGGGCAACTGGACAAGCCGGTGCCGCGGAACGAATACCTCTGCACCACCAAGGTGTACCGCGATTTCGAGCTGCGGTTGAAGTTCCGCCTGCGCGGCGAGAACGTCAACGCCGGTGTGCAGTTCCGCAGCGAGCGCGTTCCGGGCTCCAACGAGATGATCGGCTATCAGGCCGACATGGGCCAACACTACTGGGGCTGCTTGTACGACGAGCGGCGGCACAAACTCCTGGCCGGCCCGACCAAGGAGGAGCAACAGAAGCTGATCCGTCGCGACGACTGGAACGAGTACTCGATCCGCGCCGAAGCGACCGCGCAGAAATAACTTGAACAAGTTTTACTTTCTCGGCGATAGGGTATAGTTCCATTCGCCGTGGAATTCGTGACGTTTGAGATTCAGTGCTCTTATCTGTTCCTCGGTTACTTTGATC
>JAAYYU010000394.1 GCA_012515235.1 Candidatus Anammoximicrobium sp. | reverse complement strand
GCCGCCGCGACTTTGCCATCGTCTGCGACTTGCTGCGGCTCGGCCTGTCAAGGGAGGAGATTTGGTCCCTTGTTTCCGGCTTCAGCAAGTTCGAATCCGACGGTCGTCCGTATTTCGATCTGACAGTCACCAACGCCGAACGCGCCGTGCTGTCAGGCCCAACCGGCCGCAGCCCCGTGCGTCCCACAACGTGAACGTTTGTTTTGCCGTGAGACCGAATGGTTGTTCGCACGCCATCGGCCTTCACTTTACTGTTCCCGCTGCCCGTGCAGGGAGCCCCCTGACCATGAAAACGTCTTGAATGCCCCGACAGCAAACCCAACTCGAAGCCCTGACATCGGGCCAATTGGCTCGGCGCTGGGGCGTCAGCGTGGCCCGGGTGCGGGTGCTCATCGAAAGCGGCCGAATTCCAGGAACGTTCCGGATCCCCGCTGTCGGCCGATACGGCGCCACTGTGAAAATCCCGATGGCAAGCATCCTGCAAAAGGAGCAGGAGTGGGCTATTGCGCCGACCGATTGCGATTCTCCTCGTCGGAGGCCGATTCGTCGCAACGGCACGCCCCCGAGACTAAAGCACTTCCCAGAACTCAACGCTCACCCTGAACCCGACGCTGAATGTCCTGAAGATGCTCAACCTTAAGATGAACATACCGGTGTGTCATGCGGGCCTCCGTGTGACCCATCAACTCGGCGAGTTCGATGTCGCTGACTTTCCCGACCCCGTCGGTTCCGTACGTGTGCCGGGCGCTGTACAGGACGACTCGCTCCCCGCCTTTGGTCCCCAGCTTCGCCCGCTCACGAATCCGGTCCATCTTGGTCACCAGACAGTCCTTGGTGTAGGGCCGGCCATGCTGGTTGAGGAAGACGTGATCCGCGGGCTTGTGCGGCTTTCGAGCGAGCCAGCGACACATCATCAGGACGGTCCGAGGAAGGGGAATAATCCGCGGACGCGGTTCGCGCTGGCGGGTGATTGTCTTGTGTTCGGGAATGATCCACAGTCCACGCTCCAGATCGACCCATTCCCAAATGAGGCTCCGCAGTTCGCCAGGCCGGCAGCCGGTAAGGCGAAGCGCGATCAGGAATCGCCGGAACGGGCGGTCGCTGCCCCGGAGAAGTGCCTTGAATTCGGAGGGCGAGATGATCCGCGTCCGGCGGCGTGCCCGCGGTTTCCGATATTTCGGAACCGGACTGCTGTCGAGCAACTCCTGCTCCACCGCCCAGTTGAAGACCTGCTGGACCGTAGTAATCGTGTCCTTGATCGTGGTCGGACTGTAGTGGCGCTTGGTCATTTCCTGCTCGATCCTGGCCAAGTGGAACTTGCGGCACTCGCACACGCGGAGTTTCGTTCCCAGAATCCGCAGGGCACGAAGAATCCCGTACCGAAAGGCCACGTAGCTGGCCGGCTTCTTCGTGGCCTTGATGTGATCGAGGTATTCGTCGGCCAATTCGCTGAAACTCGCGTCGAGCCATTCTCTGCCCGAAGCATCTCCTCGTTTGGCCTGGGTGACGCGAGCTTTCAGTTTGCGGCAAGCGACCTTGTAGTCCTTGTCCAGCTTTTTACGTTTACCGCCGATGGTGGCGCACCACCACCCCGAGGCGCCGTGGAGCCACGGCTTTCCAGAAGACTTACGAGCCATTTCGGGTCTCCCATGGAGTTAGAGGACTACCACAGAAAACCCGTGAGGGGCCGGCCCGCAGGACGCAATTCAGTGTCCCATTCAGTGTCCTGCGGGTCGGTTGTTAATTGTAAGCCCTTGGATGACTTTTCGCAAGTCTTTTTCCTTCAAAGGCTTACTGAGTCGGGGTGACTGGATTCGAACCAGCGACCTCTTGGTCCCGAACCTACAAGCACGCCGTTCTAACGTGTTGACGGGCCAAGACGTTACGGAAACGGCCGCGCCGGCTTGCACCGCTGCTTGCACCGGCGAAGGCGAAAACCGCAACGCCGGGGACCTCGACACGGACGAGGAAGGCAAGAGCGAAGGGACCGACGGGACGCCATCGGCCGATGCGCTGGCGACGCTCGCCGCCGCTATCTCGGCTCTGGCACCGGGGGACCGGGACCGGCTCGCCGAACTACTCCAGAAGGACGGCAGGAAATGACACGAAAAGCGCGACGGCGGGACGCGCTCGCCGTGGCGCTGGCCCGTGGTAGCTCTGTTGCGAGGCCGCGAAGGAAGCCGGCTACTCGACTCGGCAAGCCTTCCGTTTACTGGCCGCCGGGAACGCCGCCGCCGGATCGCCGAACTGCTGACGGCGGGACGGTGCGGAGGGCTGACCGATGAGCGCGGGGGATAGGAGGCGGTGCCGACGCTCAAGGGGCGACGCTGACGGCATTCCGGGGCTTCGGGTGGCTCTCTGGACCGTCCAGGGCAACCCGCGGGCGTGGCGACGAACAGGACGCGACGCAGGGGGCGACCGCCCGTCCTTGCCTTCCAAGGGCCTTGTGCGACTCAGAGGCCATGCCGACAGGATCGACCGGAACACGGGGCAACCCGCGGTCGGGGCGGCGAATGGGGCCCCGGGCGCGGTCACCAGAAAACGAACCGGACCCTGCCGGGGGGGGCGCGGAGTCCCAACGATTATACGTCTGGAACGGAAGGCCAAATTGGCTGTCAAAATAGGTAAAGGAGCGTTCTGCCATGAACGAATCGAAGATCGAGTTGACTGAGAGGCTGAGGGCTGAAGGACGCTGGGCCGAAGCCAGCAAATACAAGGACGCGGCGTTGGGCGACTCCCGCGCGAAGGGGATGAAGCGCGACGAAGCATCCGAAGCCGCGTGGGACGCGATGGAGAAAGCGTATCCGCCGCTGGCCGGGGCAGAAGCGGCGGCCGTCAACGTCCGCGTCCAGGGTCTCGGCGACATTCCGGCGTCGTGGCCCGAGTTGGCTGACAACGCTTCCTTGCAGGCTGAATTGGCCTGGGTTCAGAGCAATCGGCTGCGCGTCGTGGAAGAGAAGCCGTCCGGGGCGACTCGGGTTCACCTCGATCGAGCCCGTTCCCCAGCGCCGTCATGGGCTGCCCTTGGATGGCTTGAGACGTCGATTCGATCGTATGCGAAATACATCGACGTTGTGGCCAAGAACCTAGCCGTGCAGCAGGACGAGCAAGAGCTAGTACGGCGTGAGAAGATGGCCATCGAGGAGATTCGGGGGTTGCTCGCCGAGATGCTCCAGGACAGGTCGGACTCGTAGGCCCATCGTCTGACTAAAAAGGCTGGGGGATGGGCGCGTTCGGGCATTTCCGCCGCTCGGCGACGATCGGGCGCGGGCGCGCGAGGGGCTGAACGGGGTTTCTTGGCCACTCCGTTGCATTCGCCCACCGCTGGGAGTATTCTGGCAATCGCCGGGTGCTCGCTGGGGTCGCTCCTCGGCGGGCTGAAATCGAGCCGTAGGCGGCCGTTTTCTGCCTTCGACGGCCGCCTCCGGCCGGGCCTGGCAAGGAGGTAGGGCACTCGCATGGCTATTCAGTGGTTCTATCAGACCAGGGGGCGGCCAGAGAGGACCACGCCCGCCCCCGCCGCGAAGTCCACGGGCCGGAAGAAGCCCAAGCCCAAGACCGCGGCGCAGGCCAAGGCGGAAGAGGCCCGGAAGGAAATTGGCGAGGCCGTGGACCGTCTGAGAAAGGTGTCCAGGGGAAGCCAGCCCGGCGCGCTGGGCCTGAACAAAGACATGATCGTCGCCGTCCTCGATCTGATGAAGGCCACGATCAAGCTGGGACGCTACGAGTTCCAGGCGTTCGTCGAGCGTGTCGTCGAGCAGTACGGGCGACAGTTCGCCATCGACAACGCGCAGGATCTGCGGACGATGTGGGACAACATTCGGAAGCGGTTGCCGAATTTGCCGATGGGCGATCCTGGCGACGTCGCCGAGATGCTGGCCGAGAAGCCGGCAGAGGCCGCCCCGGCGACGCGCGGGGGACTGTTCGACCTCAATATCGAGACATTTCTTGAGCACTGGGGCGTTGAACACGGCGTTCGTGAGATCATTGCCAATGCTCTTGACGAATGCCGGCTCAGCAGCACACCGCCGATTGACATATCGAAAGATCAATGGGGACGTTGGCATATCCGCGACTACGGCAGAGGAATCCAGATCGAACATTTCACGCAGAACGAGAATGCGGAAAAGAGTGGAGCCGACGGTGTCATCGGCAAGTTTGGCGTCGGGCTGAAAGACGCCCTTGCAACTCTCTATCGCCATCAAGTCAAGGTGTCCATCCGCTCTTCACACGGCTCCTTCACGTTGACCAAAGCGTCCAAGCACGACTTCGACGCTGTCAAAACGCTTCACATTTTGCACGAACCCGGCGATCCGGCGGCCCGCGGCACGGACTTCATTCTCACCGGCGTTTCCGACGACGCTATCGAGAAAGCGAAGTCGATGTTCCTGCGATTCAGGGAGCATCGTGTTTTGGATGCAACGCCATACGGCCAAGTCATCGAGGCACCACCCACAAGAGCACATGTGTTCATAAACGGTGTATGGGTCAACGCCTGAGCGCAAGGGAGGTAATTGATGGACAAACAATCGGGGTAAACGGTGGATTGTTGCTTCGGTGGCATGGGGGCGAAGTACCGGTGGCCTCTTCTGATCTCCGTTCCGGTAGCAGTTCAGGGGG
>JAAYYU010000393.1 GCA_012515235.1 Candidatus Anammoximicrobium sp. | reverse complement strand
GTCAGCCCGGGGGTCGCGGCCGCAGGTCCGCGACGCGTTGTCCCTGGTAGCATGGCGTTTGCGGCTTTCCCAAGCCGAATTGTCGGTCGTGCTCCGCACGCCTGTTCCTTGTCGCCGACCGCCATGGGAGGCGACCGCTCGGCGATCGGCCGGCGAACCCTGGCAACCTTCGCCCCGCCTGCGCCGGCCTGCCGCCATCTGCTTTCTCCTGTGTTGTTTTCTTCCGTCCGGGCTGCTCCTGCAGTCCGTCCCTCGATTCGGCGACTGGTCCGCCGGGTGATCCAGCGGCGGATAAGGGTCGAGTTGCGTTTTGCGACACGGTGCAAGGATGGTACGCTCTGGTCCGATGACTGCCTCTTCGTCCTCTCACGCCACGGTGCTGACGGTGCTCAACCTGAAAGGTGGCGTGGGGAAGACCCACACCACTTGGTTGCTTGCGTCAGTTTCGCACGAGCGCGGCAAGCGGTTGCTGGCCATCGACACCGATCCGCAGGGAAACCTGACCAATTCCTTCCTTCGCGACGGCGAGAAGACGCCCGGCGTGGAACGCCTCCTTGACCCATCGACCGATGCCGACGTGCATAGCCTGATTCGTCGAACCCAGTATCCAACCATCGACATCATCCCCGCCAGTTCGGCCGTGGTACGGTTCGACCTGTCCGACCAGCGCGCCTGGGAGCAGGCGGACCTGCATCGCTCGTTCGTCGAACCCGTCAACGAATTGCGGGATCGGTACGACCTGATCGTGTTCGACTGCCCACCCCGGCTCTCGCTCACGTCGTTCGCGGCCTTGTGTGCCAGCGACTTCGTGATCGTCCCGCTGGAAGCCGCCGACTGGGGTGCCCAAGGCATCATGCAAGTCACGGCCGCGATTGACTATGTGCGAAGCCGATTCAACCGCCGCCTGCAACTGCTCGGCTACCTCGTGTCCCGCTTCAAGCGGCGACGGGCATACCAACAGAGCTACCTGAGCCAGCTGCGTGCGCACTTCGGCCCAAAGACTTTTGACACGGTGATCCCAGATTTGGCCCAGTTCGAGCGATCCGTCACGGATGCCGTCCTGATTTACCCAGCATGCCCCGGCCAGTTCCGCGGCCCGTATCGCCCGTGAATTCTTCGATGAAACGCTCCGCCGTTGTGCGCATCTCGGTGCAGTCGCGGCCGCCGGCGGCAGGTCATAACCTGCTTTTTGCCAAAGCCTTGCGACACTGGAAGGGATTTTGGAGCGGGCGCGTTCGCCGTGTCTACGGAACGTCGGTGCCTCGCTTCGCCGCGTACATCGACGCACAGAAGGACTGCGAGTAGACCCTTCCGAGGTGTCGTCAGATTGATGGCGCGACTGGGCGGCGCCGCTCCCGACCGAAAGTGCTCACGTGGATGTGACGAATGGCACTAGGTTAAGGAATGCGACCACAACCGCTTGTAGCTAGATTCGGCCTGCTACCGCAAGGGGTTGTAGGCCGTTGGTCCAGTGGCCCGTGGAGATACTGACGATTTACGATCGCTGATCGTGGGTGCGGCGCCCGGCGTGGGCACCGGAACATCCGTGCTGCCGTGGTGCGGCCGGGAATTGCAGAGGCGACCGCGCAACAAACGTCGCAACTTCGCTTCCGCCTAGAAACGATCCGGCACACCCGGCCGGCAAGGACGTGGTCGCCATCCCTTCGTAAACCTTCTCTTCCACGGCTCGCACTCAACCACCGTTTCGGCCCCGCCGTCAGTGCCTTCTATGTCTGTGATGACAATTCGTTCCCTTCGGTCATTGAGGATTCTGCCGTCTCGTGACACGTAGACTATTCGGTGTCTGTACGCCCCCGACGGCAGATCCATGGGGCCCACATCCGTGCAGTACAGGAAAATCGGAAACTGTCCCATCAGCCTTGCCGCCCGCGTTAGCACATCCTGAAGTAGACTCGCATCAATTCCCTCCGAGATCGAGTACCCCAAGTAGTGAAACCCGCTGTCAGATAGGAATGACACAAACTCCGGCGATGTCGCTTCGGCCAAATTACACCGCCGCAGCGTCACGAGCACCCCGAAGAAACACCGTTGCTCACGTAGCGTACGCGCGGCGCGCATCGTTCTTTGGAAGGATCCGTGACCACGAAGTGCGTCATTCGTCTCAGCGAAGCCGTCTAAGCTCACAACTATGCTGAGGTTATCGAGTTCCAGTATGCCCGCAACGGCATCAGGCGCGGTGCTGAAGATCGCCGCATTGGAACAACAAAAAAATGCGACCGACGAGTGTTTCGCCACGATCTTCTTGATTAAGGGCAAGGTCGCCGTTGTCAGTGGCTCACCGCCAATCAACGTAAAAATCCCGACGCCGTGGCGTTTCCCCCACTGTATTGCTCGCTCTGCAACGTCATCTGGCATGATGGACTCGTCTCGCCGCTCGTCGCTTGTAATGTAACAGCCCTGGCAATCAAACCGACAATATGTCGTGATTTCTAAGTGCATGGCTGTCGGGTAGAGTCTCCCCGTCAGGTTTTGACGAAGTACCTGAAGTCCCTGAACCACGTAGTTTCGCGTCAAGTGCGCGATCGCACGCGGTCTTGCAGTGGTCAGTACTTTCTTAATGAGTCTGTACCTGAACTGTAGCGACATCACGTGTTCCTCCAGGGTTCGTTTGCCTCGACGGATAGACATCTTGATGCGGCCTGTCCAAGGCGCCCCTTAGGACAATGCATCCCATACCACCCGCTGCGCGGATTTCCTGCTGGATGAGCGCAAGGGAGGTAATTGATGGACAAACAATCGGGGTAAACGGTGGATTGTTGCTTCGGTGGCATGGGGGCGAAGTACCGGTGGCCTCTTCTGATCTCCGTTCCGGTAGCAGTTCAGGGGG
>JAAYYU010000392.1 GCA_012515235.1 Candidatus Anammoximicrobium sp. | reverse complement strand
TCCTCAATCGTGACCATGCCTTCCGCTAGAGGTACGGCCGAGCCAGTTGGGGTCAGTTGGGGTCAGGCTTACAGAATTCAATTTTCGCCGAGCAGAGTCGTGCAATCTGGTTGACGTGACCATCGGCGAAAATTGAGTTGGGGTCAGGCTTACAGAATTCAATTTTCGCCGAGCAGAGTCGTGCAATCTGGTTGACGTGACCATCGGCGAAAATTGAATTCTGTAAGCCTGACCCCAGCACCGACCCCAAAGCGACGGGCGAGGCGGTTGCAATCGGCGGCGAAAGGGGGTAACATGCGGGGACGAAAAGCATTTGTCAATAAGAATGGATCAGCGGGGAGCTGTCGCCGACTGCCCGTGTGGTTCTTTGATCCTGTCAGATGATCTTTAGACTCTTACCCGTCAGTTACCCGTCAGTCGAGGAGGCGTCCCCATGTTCAGGACCAAACGCAAACGCGCCTTTACCCTGGTCGAACTGTTAGTGGTCATCGCGATTATCGGAATTCTGGTGGCGCTTCTGTTGCCCGCCATCCAGGCTGCGCGGGAAGCTGCGCGGCGCACGGAGTGTATCAATAACCTGAAACAGATTGCCCTCGCCACCCAGAACTTTCACGACACGTACCGGCAATTGCCCCCGCTGGCGATCAACTATACGGCAAGCAACAGGTACTACGGAACGTACTTCGCGTTCATTTTGCCGTTCCTGGAAGCCCAGGGGGTGTATGACCTGTTCGACATGCAAGCGCCTTTCGGTTACGTGAACAGCACGGCGCCGCCGAATTGGCAAGCAACCAAACTCGACACGTGCAGCGTTCCGGCGTACTTGTGTCCTTCGCGGCACAGCAAGAGCGCCAAAAATGCCCGGGGCCAGCAGCCTTCGGACTATGCCATCCCCACCTGGTCCACGAATACGGGCAACACCGAATACTTTGCGTGGTCCAGCAATTTGGGAACGTTCCAGCAAGCGCTGATCGGCGCTGTGGCGACCGAAGTGGACACCGTCAATTTCCTCGTCAAGAAGTGGCGCACGGCAGGCCTGGAGACCATCGTGGACGGCACGTCGAACACCTTCTTGGTGGGCGAAAAACACCTGTCCAAAGACGGGCTGTTCGCGTGCGGCAATCAGACCTCCAACGGCCGTGACTGCACGCCCTTCTACATCGGCCCGGGGCCTAACCATGACTACGGCTATGGCGAGTATTGGTGGACGGGACCGACCAAGGGCCGTCCGCTCGCCAGGGGCTTGAACGACTACTCCGCCGACATTCGACTTGCCGGCGAAAGCGCCTTGGGGAGTTGGCACCCGGCCGCGTGCAATTTCGCGCTGGTGGACGGATCGATCACGTCGATCAGCGTGGACATTGATCAGCAACTGCTGGAATGCCTCACGCGCCGCGCGGACGGTGAAGCGGTGATGGTGCCATAAGTTTTGGTCATCGAACTCAGGGGATCCCTCAGCATGCTCGTACGAACCCTGGAAGCCTGTGCGTTAGCCCTCGTTTTCGTCTGTCTTGCCGGTTGTGGCGGCGGGGAACTGTGTCAGGTACAGGGAACCGCGAAACTGAAGGACGGCACCCCGCTGGCCCGCGGGCGGGTCATCTTCACAGGCGGCCCGGCCGGCGCCAACGGCAGGATTCAGGAAGACGGCTCCTTTGCGATGGGCACGCTCGAAGACGCCGACGGCGCCAAACCGGGACAGTACACGGTGGTGGTCGTCGGTGCGACCACGGCGGAAACGCGAAGCTATGAGGACATGATGAAGGGAATCGGCCAGCCGCCGAAATCCCTGATTCACGCCAGGTACGGAAGCGCCGAAACCAGCGATCTGAAGTTCGAAGTCAAGCCGGGCAAGAACACCTTGACGCTGGAACTCGACCCGCCGTGATCGCCATCAACCCTGACCCCGGACGCCTTGCGCCGTCCGCAGACAAAGGCGCACCGGCAGAGGCCGCCGAGTCTTGGCGATGATTGTCTGGCCTGCGCCGTCGACGCACAATTCGGGACACACCGCATGATCCCTTTGCGAGACAACATTCCTTCGCGGACGGCGCCGGTGATCAATTATGCGATGATTGCCGCTTGCACTCTTGTTTTCTTAGCGCAACTGGCCGATCAAGCGGACGGCGATGCGGAACTGGTCGAGCGGCTGGGGATGATCCCGGCACGGGTCGTGCAGCCGGACGAACGGATCGAACGCTCGGAGCGAGTGGCCGTTGTCGATCGCTCGGGGCGGGTGGTGCAAGTCGTCGAGCGGTCCCGCGAATTGGCCGCCGCGCCGGTCCATCCCTGGCTGACCCTGCTGACGTGTATCTTCCTTCACGGCGGCTGGATGCACTTCCTCGGCAATATGTGGTTCCTGTTCATCTTCGGCGATAACGTCGAGGACCGGATCGGGCACGTCGGGTACCTGCTGTTCTATTTGCTCAGCGGCGTTGCGGCCAGCGGCGCCCATTTGTTGTCCGATCCGTCTTCGCAGGTGCCCACCATCGGGGCCAGCGGAGCGATCGCCAGCGTGATGGGGGCCTACTGCCTGCTGTATCCGCGGGCCCAAGTGGTGTCGTTGATCCCGATCATCGTCATCATACAGATCGTCGTCTTGCCCGCCCCGATTTTTCTGGGCATCTGGTTCGCTCTCCAGTTCTTTCAGGGCCTGGGGTCCATCACTTCGCTCCAGGCGACCGGCGTGGCTTGGTGGGCGCACATCGGGGGCTTTGCCGTCGGCTTCCTGGCTGCGGCGGCGTTGCGCGCCTTTGGTGAGACTCGTCCGCCGGTCGAAACCAGGCGTCCGCACACCGAGCGAATCGCCATGTACCGCTATCGCTCTTAACGGCTTCCGGAAAAAGACGGGGCGTCGACTGCCGGTCACGGC